>JAZUSL010000041.1:0-72985 GCA_045606705.1 Bacteroidales bacterium | reverse complement strand
GACGATGCGGTTCTAAAGAGGATATCGTGTCGCGCATGCTTTCTCTCGCGGAGAGTTGCCCGAACAGCATTACCAACATCTGATTCCAATAAGTGAAAGAACGTATTCCTTTGTTGGCACCGTATTTTTTCACGATGTAATTAAACTGAGCCTTAGGTAAAAAATCAACCAACTGGGCAAAAACATATTTTCCTTGATTCATAGCAACTTATAAATTTCACACAAAGATATGATTTCAAAAGTGCAGAATCAAAAATCAGCTATAATTTATTGTATTACAATTATTTCAAAGAACATTTTTATAAACGAACGGAACACTAGTGATTGTTAATTGTTAATTGTTTTGTCGTTGCAGTATAAAGATTTCCTTTTGTCTCTCAATCTCGCGACGTAATTCCTCTTCTGTAGGAAGCAGCGGAAGATATTTCGCAGCGAACAATTGTTCATTTCCATTTAAGACAGAATACTTAGCAATGTCTTTATCCGTATCAGAACATAACACTATTCCTATCGTAGGATTGTCGCCATCGGTTATCTTTAAATCATCATACATTCTGCGATACATATCCATCTGACCGATGTCTTGATGAGTTATCTTTCCTATCTTCAAGTCTATAAGCACATAACATTTGAGAATCACATTATAAAACACCAAATCCACAAAATAATCCTGCGATTCTGTTCTAATCAGTTGCTGACGTTTCACAAATGCGAATCCTCTTCCTAACTCCATTATAAAATCCTGAAGATGATCAATGATGGCTGTCTCCAATTCCTGTTCCGAATAAGTGTTATCCTGCTTAAATCCAAGAAATTCTGCAACGATAGGATTTTTCAAAAGTTCCAACTTATTTGGTTGTTCCTCTTTCATCGGCAATTCTGGTTGAACAAAATGCCGCTCAAAATATTGAGTGCTGATATTTCCATCAAGCGTCCTCACACTCCACATCTCTCTCGATGCTGTCTCCAAATACCAACGGATTGCAACTTCTGTATCAACCCTTAAAGCTGTCAATATATGCGACCAAGTAAGATTTTGCAAACGTGTTTGCAAAATTTGTAAATCATCTATCGTAAGATAGAATTTTCTAAAATAAGCGAGATACCTTTTACTAAATCCCTTTCCATAACGCATTGTTAATTCCCGTGATAAATGTTCAATTACATGCTTGCCATACTCCGCCCTTTCATTTCCACATTGTTCCTCTTCAACAATTCTCCTACCTATTTTCCAATAAGTTTCAATCATTGATCCATTCACTGCATCATACGCCTGCTTACGCCCTCGTTCTATTATCTCACACACTTCGTTTACAAACGCCTGACTTGATACATTCTGCATAATTTCTTCATTCTTCATCTTTAATTCTCCTCCAATTTTTCAACATTAATAACTAATCTATCTTCAATGAACGTTTGGGATTTTCTACAAACCACCGTATTGCAAAGCTACAATTTTTAATCTAAATAATACTGTAATTTCAGATAAAAATTTTTAATTCCGACTTCGACACTAACTTAACTATATACCTCTAAATCCTTACCAACACATAGAATGTATCCATCATAATACAAAAAAGGACGCGGCAACGTCCCTACATTTTCAATTGTTAACTGTCAACTATTAATTGTTAATTGTTAATTGTTAATTGATTTGGGCGTTCCGGCGAAGCCGTCGGGCTTTCCGCTATATCTTTTTCCGCTGACGCTCCAAAAGGATGCCGCTCCAATCCCTAACGCATCAGGCAGGCATTACGAGCTCCGCTCTTCATACCTGCCTACTTTTCTTTCGTCCTTACAGGACTTAAATTTATCATGAATCAAATGCGTGAGATGTGCTAAGTCAAAGTCCCACAAATCTCACTGATGTTCACAAATTTCTCAACTTTCAGATTCTCAGTTTCTCAGTTTCTCAGATTCTCAGATTTAAAAACAGCTCCAGAGGAGCGAAAGACAATAGGCAGACGGTGAAGCACGCAGTGCGGAACCTCTGCCAAAAAATAAACCACGACCAACCAAAGCGCTGTAGGCGCGACAGAGTTCATTATCGTGATGACGGTTTCATTCTGTCGTGCCCACGGCACTCTGCTGATAATACGATTATATTTCAGGCAGGCATTACGAGCTCCGCTCTTCATACCTGCCTATTATTCTGTCGTCCCTAATGGGACTTAAATTTATCATGAATCAAATGCGTGAGACGTATCAAATTCTCCTTGCGTCGAATTATGATACGTCTCTACTTTAACTTTTAACTTTCAATTTTCAATTTTCAACTTTCAACTATCATCGCTCCCTTTAAATCGCTGACGTTCTTGAAGCCGTGACGTTCGCAATATTCCACTATGCCTTGTGCTACCTTCACGGTGATAGCTGGGTCGATGAAGTTGGCTGTACCAATCTCTATCGCCGACGCTCCTGCCAACATAAACTCGATGGCGTCTGTCGCTGACGATATTCCACCTAAACCGATTACAGGAATCTTAACGGCTTTTGATACTTGCCATACCATTCTCAACGCGACAGGTTTTACACATGCTCCAGAAAGACCGCCTGTTATAGTCGATAACTTTGGTCTTCTCGTCTCAGCATCGATTGCCATTCCCAGCATGGTGTTTATCAAAGAAACAGAATCAGCTCCCGATGCTTCTGCCGACAATGCCAATTCAGCGATGTTGGTTACGTTTGGAGAGAGTTTCACGATGAGATGTTTGTCGTAGACTTTTCTCACTGCTGAAACGACTTGTTCAATGCCGGCACATGTCACGCCGAATGCCATGCCGCCTTGTTTCACGTTAGGACAAGAGACGTTCAACTCTATGGCAGGAATGTTATCCAACGCATTGACTTTCTCTGCCACGGCGCAATAGTCATCTATCGTCGAGCCGGAGACGTTGACAATTATATTTGTATCTATGTCTTTAATTCTCGGATAAATTGTCTCAACGAAATAGTCGATACCTTTATTCTGGAGACCTACGGCGTTCAACATTCCTGAAGGTGTCTCAGCCATTCTTGGATAAGGGTTGCCTTCACGATGATTAAGAGTCGTTCCTTTGACGAGTATTCCACCTATTTTTGTCAGGTCTATGAAGTCGGCATATTCTTCGCCATAGCCGAAAGTTCCTGACGCTGTCATCACAGGATTCTTCAGTGTGAGACCTTTGCCGAGTTGTATTGTTTCGTTTACCATAACAATTTATTTATATTCATTACAGGACCTTCTTTACAAACACATACGTTGCCTTCGATGGTGTTTTCCACGCAGCAGAGACAAGCGCCGAGACCGCATGCCATGAGGTTTTCTAACGAGACCTCACATTCGATGTTGTTCTCTCTCGCGATCTTAGTCACAGCCATCATCATCGGTTTAGGACCGCAGGTATAAATCATGTCGAATTTCTTTTCCTTCCAAATGGAATGCTGAGTAACGAAACCTTGTTCGCCGAGAGTTCCGTCGTTGGTGGTGATATAAACCTTACCGACTTTTTCAAAATCTTCCAACATTATCAGATCCGACTTTGAACGACCGCCGAGCAAGAACTGAGGTTCGATGCCTTTTTCTTTCAACATCTTGCCTAGATAATAAAGCGGTGCTATTCCGATGCCGCCACCGACGAGGATGAAGTTGCCGTTTTTGTTTTCAGGAATAGTAAAACCATTTCCGAGAGGATATATAATATTCAATGTATCGTTGATTTCTGTGTCGGCTATTTTGTTGGAACCTTCGCCCACTCTTTGTACCAACAATGTTATAGTGCGATTCTGATAATCCACGTCGTGAATGGATATCGGACGGCGGAGATAAGTATGCTGAGCGTCATCGACGCGTACCTGCACGAACTGACCTGCCTTAATCTCTTCGAGAGACTCGTCAGACTGGAGCAAAAGATAAGTCGATTTTGCCCATTCTTTTTTCTCTATCAAGCGGAAGTCTGTAATTTTTTTCATAGTTTATATATAAAAAAGGTCGTCAACCAGACGACCTATGTTAATGTCTTATTTTGTTTCTTCTGTGTTTTCAGTCTCTTCCTCTACGGTAAAATCCAAGAGACCTTTGTCGTTAAGAAGTTGATACCATTGGAAAACTTTCTTCATATCTGATTGATATACTGATTCTTCATCATATTCAGGAAGTACCAATTCAAATTTTTCTTTAAGTTCTACTGGAGAAGCTTTCTTTGGGTCGAAGCCGATATTGTCGCCCAATTTTTCATGAATACTCATGAATACTTCTTTGAGAGGTTTGTCTTCACCTGTTGTATAAATACTAATTTCTTCCAAAGAACTGATTCTATCATTAGCGAAAGCAGGTGTGCGTTTTCCATCGAGTAATGACTCAACAACCAATTTCCCTGTACCTTGACCTGAAACTAAGAACAAACCTGGTTTACCTGAGATAGCTACAACTTTACTTAAATCCATTTCGTTTTTCTATTTAAATAAATAATTTTCTAAAATAATTTGCGCAAAGATAATAAAAAGTCAAAAGGCAAAGAACGAAAGACAAAAGATTTTTTAAACAATAATTCATTAACCTAAATAAAAGAAGGAGCGACGCGAATAACATCGTTCCTTCTTTCTGAAAATCATCTGCTATCTGATTATATCTTGATTCTAACGCAAGATCACCTTCTCGTAATAACTTCCATTTTCTGTTTCAACGACAATCAAATAAACTCCGGAATTATATCTTTGATTTATGCTTATTTCGCAAGAAGTGCCGTTTGTCTGATTCTTTGAAACATTAACATTTCTGCCGAGCATATCAATCATCTTAACGTCTTTTATACCAGAATCAGATTCGATAGAAACGCTTTCGCTGTTTGAGAAAATTGTTGGGATGACATTGATACTCTCAGATTCAATTTCTTTAACTGAAGTCGTTTCTTCTGCAACAACAGACTGACTTTCGGAAGAACCTGTCTGATAAACATTATATGTATTTATCTTATATTCGTAAGTAGCATTATCGATCACATCGTCATATTGATATGTATCCTGTCCATCGACTTTCTCAATGCTTTTTATCAGTACATATTCATCTTCTGAAATTTTCTTACGATATATCTCGTAGAAAGTCTTTATATTTTCACTTTCCATATCATCTTCTCTTTCCCAAGTCAGATGATTTACAATCATGTCATCTTCAACTTCTTCCGAATTATATTCGAAATTCTTTGGAGGGAACGACTTACGGACTTCTGTATAATAAATAGAAGACATTCCTTCGAATTCTGTATTAAACACATTTTGTATGCCGTATGTATTATCTCCATCTGGGGCATTCTCATCGATGAAAGTAACGAATGATTTTTCCGGAGCGATTTTATATACGAGTTCTCCGTTACAATAAATATTACATGTATCTACTTCCATAATAACTCCACCGGAATCTCCATAACCTAATGTCTCCAAAGCTACGCCTTGTTGAGTCTGTGTGTTTTCATCTAACATTGGCTGCCATCCTGTCTCTTCCGTAAAGATACGAGCTTCGCCTGTTGTGGTTTCACCTAAAACTGTTCTTGGTACAATATGAACGTCATCATTTAAAGTTCCGGTAAACGACACCTCAAACCAGAATGTCTTCTCTTCATAATTATCGCCCAATTCTACCGCATAAACATCGACATAGAAAACAGGACGACTTACATCCATAACGTCATTTTCTTTTGTTCTGTATATGTTTGTGCTGCCGGTTTTCTCAAGACGGTTCTCGCCATTGCCACCTGCTATTACATTACCACCTTCTAACGGGTCACCGTCATAAATTGTAAGATAAGCACCGTCGATTGTTGAGAAAGGAGTCGCGCCTTCGTAAAGATAGAACCTGAGAGTGAACACTTCATACGAAGTGAATTTATCCATGATCTTAAATCCGGCGTCTTTGTCAGCATTGAAACCCAATGAACCGAGTCCGCTGTGCAAAGCACTGACATACCAACCATTACTCTTATAAAAGAAATTATCACCGGTAACGATGTCACATTGAGGACTCCAATAAGGATTGGCATCTTTGTTCATCCAAGTCAGACGAACTTTGTTATCATCGATATAATTACCTTTCAGGTTTGTTACGCCAAGAATATCATCCTGGGCACTAACTAATGTTGTTCCGACAAGAATCATCAAGAGAAGTAATGTAATTCTTTTCATAGCAAATATTTTTTACGTTAACTTGGGTACAAAGTTTATAATTATTTTTCAAAAAAACAAGTTTTTTTAATTTTTTATAAAAAAAATCGGGGGGGGTAAAATTATGATTGTTAATTAGTTAAATAATAAAAAGAACTTCAGTCATTGGATGTTACATTCGTAATAAGAAAATCAAACAGAAAAAAAAGGCAATATTCTGATGCCATGTCAATTCAATTTGAGACGCATCAATGTCATATTTTCGCAAAGACGCAAAGGTCGCAGAATAACGTCGCGATGCACTGCGACCCTGCGTGAAAAAACGAACGTCTCTACCTTAATTCTCAACTTTCAATTTTATATTCGTCTCTTCCCACAACCACTCTCTTATCTCCTCATCATAATACTTCTGAGAAATGACTTTGCTTTTATTTCCAGAAAAAAGTCTCACTTCATTGTGGACAAAGTCTGTTGTTCGTTGACCGTTGTCTGTTGTCATCAAAAGCGCATTAACCGCCGGCATCGCTCCTTTCTCCGGTGATTTACAGAAAGGTCGGAACAAGACATCGGCGAGCGGGTCGAACCAACGATGCATCGAAATCATATTGCTGTCGACGACACCGGGATCGGTCAGATTCACTCTTCCGTTTTTAATCTTTTCTGCCAAAGTCAATGACGACAAAAACAAGGCGTACTTCGCTTTACCGTAAGTTCCCAATTGTGAAAACCGTTTCTTATCCAAGTCAAAGAAATGCTTGTCAAGCTTTGAGACTCCGCGTGTTACAGAAACTGTATTGACAATATTGAAATCATCACTCATCAAAGGAATCATCAGTTTTGTAAGATATAAAGGTCCGAGATAATTGACAGCTAACGTCGTTTCAAAACCATCATCGTTGACAGTAAAGTCGCGGCAGATGATTCCTGCGTTGTTAAGAACTCTATCTACCTTAAAACCTTGATTCTTGATATTTTCCGCAAACATTCTTATCGAAGAAAGAGAGTTCAAATCCAATTCCAAAACATCAATCTCTGAATGCGGAAACTCCTTTATTAATATATCTCTTTGAGAATTAGCTTTCTTGATGTTACGGCACGCCATTATCACAGGGAAATCCTTGCTCAGCAACGACTTAGTCGCAGCAAGTCCGATGCTTCCCGTCGCTCCAGTCACTATTATTTGATTTTTCTCCATATAAGATTCACTAAACTTTTTGGCAATAATGCAAGCAATGGTGGAAGATAGACATTCATCGCACCAGGTGCCACGACCATCTTTTTTCTAAACATTCCTTTAAGTGCCTTTTTCACAAGCCATTGCGGTGTTCCGATAAGTCCGACTTTAACACCGAGTTTCAATAATTTAGGATTCAATTTATATAAAGGAGTAGCAATAGCGCCGGGACAAACCGTAGTTACGCCGACACCATAATCGCGCATCTCATAATAAAACGATTTACCGAAACTTTTAAGATAAGCCTTTGTCGCAGAATACGTTGTAATTCCAGGGAAAGGAAGTCGCGCCGCCATAGAAGAGACGAGAATTATAAATCCGAAGCCACGTTTTTTCATATCATCACCGAAGAGACGACACATTCTTACAGGAGTCATAATATGAAGTTTCAGCATCAGCTCCATTTTGGAATCATATTCATCATCAAGCTCATGGAAGAAAAACATTCCTGCATTATTGATTAAAATATCAATAACAATACTCTCTTTTTTACAATAATCAAATAATTGTTGAGCCGCATCATCTTGCGACAAATCCTGATAACGAGCAATCACGGCAACGTTGAAATCTTTATGAAGATTCTCCGCCACTTCATTCAGTTCTTTTTCCTGATTACTAACTATCAAGAGATTACAACCAGCTTCCGCGAGATGCGTCGCATACAGAAGTCCCATTCCCGAACTCGCTCCTGTAATTAATGCTGTTATTTCTCGATTATGTTGTAACTTCAGTTTATCTATTTTCTTCTTAAAAGAAATCATAAATCATTGATTCTCTAATTTCTCAATTTCATTTTTCAGACGTTCAGGCATTTCATCGACACAATGATGGCAACGCATATCTTCACTATACATTCTTGCTATACAATAGTTTGAATGTTTACACGGACTTTTAGTCAATTCGCCTTTTTGTAATTTGTTAACGAAATCAGTATCATTGATAAGAGCACGAGCCATCTGAAACGCCACGAAACCAGAGTTTAAGACTTTTTCCATATCGTCTTTCGCGACCATTCCGCCGACATAAATAAGAGGAATATTGAGGTTTTCACGGAATTTCATCGCTGTTTCATAGAAATACGCGTCTTTATAAGGAACTGTCGGAACCATAAGTTTGCCGACAAGACGCAAACCAGCTTTTAACCACCAGAACTTCCACATATTCATGTAGTAAGCCATTGTCTTTATTGGCATTGCGCCTCGCATCACTTCCATCGGAGCCTTGCTGACGAATCCTGCGGAAAGTACGAGAGCATGAACGCCGAGTTTTTCGAGTTCCTTAGCAATCAATATCGCCTCATCTACTTGTATTCCCGATTTTACGCCATCGAACATATTGATTTTCACCACTACAGCAATGTCGTCCAAAGCTGCGTCCATCACTTCTCTGATAACGAACTTCATGAAACGCATTCTGTTTTCCAGATTGCCGCCCCAGATATCATGACGATGATTTGTATAAGGAGAAAGGAACTGACTTATAAGATAACCATGACCGGCGTGAATTTCAACACAATCGAAGCCTGCCTCGCGGGCGAGATTTACCGCCTTGCCGAAATCTCTCACAATATCAAGTATCTCATATTCTTCCATACCTCTCACGAAAGTCGGAGAATAGAGGTTAAATCCTGAAGAAGCCCCCATAGGTTTACAACCGCATGTACTTCTGTGTGTCATATTGCCGCAATGTCCGAGTTGAATAGCAGCCTTAGCACCTTCTTTATGAATGGCATCGGTAAGTTTCTTAAGTTCAGGCACTATCTCCTTACGCATCCATAGTTGTCCGTCGAAAGAGACACCGCTACGATTTACAGAAGCGTATGCTATCGTTGTCATTCCTATACCACCACGAGCAACTGCAGTATGATAATCAAAAAGTTGCTGTGTAGGATAATTATCCTTACACATGTTTTCGAAAGCAGCAGAGCGTATTGTTCTGTTTCTTAATTCCACAGGTCCTATCTTACAAGGAGTGAAAATCAATGAGTTTGAAGGTTGCATAATTTTCCGTTTTTTAATTGTTAATATTAATATACAAAAGGTATAATCCTTTTGACTTTTTTAGTATCTAATTCGTCGCCGAATTCTTTTTTATAATTCGAGTATATTTTAGCTGCGCGGGGAGCGAGATTCGCGAATGTCCACAATGCGAACACCGCGCCAGAGAGCGACCAGGTAAGTATCGCAAAACCAACCCATTCAACAAACTCTCCGAAATAATTTGCAGATGTCACATATCTGAACATACCTTTTTTAGGAAGATAATGTCGTGTATCGCCTGGTTTACGTAAATGCCTGATAATGTAGTCAGAATGAATATTAATTATCATTCCAGAAAGGAAGATGATCGTACCGATAACAAACTGCGGTGTCGTAAGCCATGAAATTTCATACATATTTTCCGGCGATACATGAAAAATCCATCCGCCTTGCATAAAAGCATTTAGAGTATTGAAAACAACGCCCATTATGATTACAGATAATGGCATCACACTTTTTCCTCTTATCAAGAAAGGAAAAATAAAAGAACGCTGAAAATAATGTATCTCAAATAAAATCAAGAAAATGAGACATACGGGATTGGTATTTCTATCAGAGAAGATAGCAAGTAAAAGCATTACTATAAAAACCGGAGATTCCATAAGAATCCAGCCAATTTTGTTAGGTATCGCAAATCCCCATTTCTTATTATAAAATACGCCGTAACCTGCTGTAACAAAATATAATGCTATAAAAACTACTACAGCAATTATAGACATTATCAATAGAAATATGTTAAAATTTTCCAACATTTAATTAAACGATTGTAAATCCGTCAATCTCTTATAAACTCCGTTTTTGGCGATAAGCTCATCGTGTTTACCTTGTTCAACGATATTTCCTTTTGCTAAAACCACAATCTCATCAGCATCTTGTATTGTTGAAAGTCTATGAGCGATGACTACAGAAGTTCTGTTGCTCATCACCTTAGCAAGAGCATCTTGTACAAGTCTTTCAGATTCTGTATCTAACGAAGATGTAGCTTCGTCGAGGATTAAAATCGGAGGATTTTTAAGGACGGCGCGAGCGATACTCAAACGTTGACGTTGACCACCTGAGAGATTCATACCTCGATCGCCGATGAAAGTGTCGTAGCCGTTTTCAAGTTGCATGATAAAATCGTGAGCGTTAGCGACTTTAGCAGCTTCTATAACATCTTCTCTGCTTGCGTTTTGCATACCGAAAGCGATATTGTTATGGACGGTATCGTTAAACAAGATACTTTCTTGGCTTACAATTCCCATCAAATCTCGGAGGTCGTTAATCTTACAATCTCTTATGTCGATTCCGTCTATTGTTATCGAACCTTCGCATACGTCATAGAAACGAGGCAACAAATCCACCATGGTAGATTTACCACCGCCACTCTCACCAACCAATGCGATCATCTTTCCTTTTTCAATATTAAGGTTAATATTTTTTAAGACATCATCTTTGCCATAACGGAAAGTAACATTGTTATATTTGATAGAATCTTTAAATTCGTTAAGATTTAAAGCGTTGTCTTTTTGCATAATAACTTCATCTGCATCAAGGATTTCAAACACACGTTCAGCGGAAGCCATGCCTTTTTGCAAATTATAAAAACCATTGGAGAATGATTTTGCTGGAGGAATGATTTGTGAGAATACAACGATATAAGCGATGAAATTAGCGGCTGTAATTGTGGTGTCGCCAGACAAAATCAATGTTGAACCAAACCATAAAACGATAGAAATTACTATGGCTGAGAGCAATTCACTCATTGGTGAACTGAGGTCTCTTTTTCTATGAACAAATCTTAATAATTTTGAATATCCTTCGTTTTGTTCTTCGAATTTCTTGTTAGTATAATTTATAGCGTTGAAAGCCTTAATGATACGTAAGCCGGATATTGTTTCTTCAATATTTGCGATCATATTGGCAAGGCGTGTCTGTCCTTCTTTAGAATCTTTCTTAAGTGATTTTCCAATCTTGCCAATGATGACTCCACCAATAGGTAACACGCACAAGACAAATAATGTTAGTTGCCAACTGACGCCCAACATATAAGCGAAATAAGCGATTATCGTTATCGGAGATTTGATGAAGACATCCAAATAGTTCATTATAGAGACTTCAATCTCTTGTAAGTCAGTAGTTATTCTCGCGATGATATCTCCTTTTTTCTGTCTGCTGTAAAACGATAATGGAAGAACCAAAATCTTATTGTATACATCCTTACGAAGATCCTTTATCGAGTTGACTCTCACCGATGCCATGTAGAAACTCGCCATATAAGTAGTTAAGTTTCTCAAGAAGAAAGCGAAAACCAAGAGAGCGCAAATGAATATCAATGCCGTTGATTGTCCTTTTGCTATGATTATCGCACTGATGTAATAATTCATCGTTTCGATAAGTATGTCGGAACTCAAGGAAAATTCAGGTTTGACAGTGATCAAATTGTTCGGGTTGAACAAAAGGTTCAAGAAGGGAACTACCATTGAAAACGAGAACAAAGAAAAAATTGTCGAAAGAATTACGAAGACAATATTTAATGTTACGCTTCCCCAATAAGGTTTTATATAACCTAGAACTCTATTGAACTTATTGATTTTCATCATTAATAAAAATTTAAGGGGAATTTTACAATCCCCCTATTTGTTAATTTATTTTAAGTCAAAAACTATAGCCTGTATAATTTTCAGGTGTAATCACATGCATTTCCGCTTTCACTTCGTCGCTAACTGGTAACTCATCAATAAATCTGTCTATTGATTCGCGAGTTACTTTCTCGTTTGTGCGAGTCAAACCTTTCAACAATTCGTATGCGCCTTCTACTTCTTCGCGACGGAGAATTGTCTGGATGGCTTCAGCAACAACAGCGTAATTATTCAGCAAGTCTGCGCTGAGTCTTTCTTCGTTAAGGATAAGTTTGTCAAGACCTTTAAGCAATGATGAAATTGCAATCATTGTATGAGCCAATGGCACACCGACGTTTCTTGTCACTGTTGAGTCTGTCAAGTCTCTCTGCATACGGCTGATTGGAAGTTTCGCACTAAGATGTTCGAAGATTGAGTTTGCGAGGCCGAGGTTACCTTCCGCGTTTTCAAAGTCGATAGGATTTACCTTGTGAGGCATTGCTGAAGAACCTACTTCGCCGGCTTTAATTTTTTGTTTGAAATATTCCATCGAGACATATTGCCAAACGTCACGGGCGAGGTCGATGAGAATTGTATTGATACGTTTTACGGCGTCGAAATAAGCTGCCATAAAATCGTAATGTTCAATCTGTGTGGTGGTTTGAAGTCTTGTAAGACCTAAATTATTATTGATGTAATTGTTAGCGAAGTTTTTCCATTCAATTTGTGGATAAGCTATTTTATGAGCGTTCATGTTACCTGTAGCACCACCAAATTTAGCGCAGAATGGAATGTTTTTAAGATTATTGATTTGATTGTCGATACGTTCCACAAAGACGTATATTTCTTTGCCAAGATGCGTTGGACTTGCCGGTTGTCCGTGAGTATGAGCCAACATCGGGACATCTTTCCATTCTTCTGCCATTGTGAAGAGTTTGTCTCTAAGTTCTTGCATTGCAGGAAGATAAATATTAGCGTTAGCATCTCTCAAAGTCATAGGGACAGCCACGTTATTAATATCCTGTGATGTCAATCCAAAGTGAATAAATTCTTTAAATCTTTTAAGGTCAAGTTCATCGAAACGACGTTTAAGGAAATATTCAACTGCTTTAACGTCATGGTTTGTAACTTTTTCTATATCTTTGATTTCCTGAGCGTTTTCTATTGTAAAGTTCTCGTAGAAAGAACGTAATGTCGGGAAATATTTATGATCGAAGTCAACAAGTTGAGGAAGAGGTAGTTCACACAAAGCGATAAAATATTCTACTTCAACTTTAACGCGATAACGAATCAACGCAAATTCTGAAAAATATTCATCAAGTCCAGCTGCCTTAGAACGGTATCTGCCATCAACTGGAGAAATTGCTGTAAGAGAATTTAATGTCATAACTTCATTAATTAAATGTGAAAACGCAAAGATAATAATAAACTATGAACTATGAACTATGAACGATGAACTTTTTTTAAAGAGAGGACGAAGGGTAGGGGATAGGGTGTGGAAGGAGTGGCACTGAGCCTGTCGAAGTGATTGAGAACGGAGAAAATTTAATCCTTAACAAAAATTAACTAAATCGGAAAATTATCTGCGTTAAAATGTTAATAAGTGTTAAAAAGAGAAAAATAATCATAAAATCACTTGACATTTTACAATTGATAATTGTATTTTTGCAGCATGAAACAAGAGGGTATTGTAATCCCTATAATAATCAGAAATTTTATTTAACAGTTGCAGTTTAACTAATACACAGTTGAGCTAATTCTATATAGATCTGTTGTCCGTTGTCTGTTGACTGTTGACATATTGTATCAATCCTAAATTTATTTAACCATGAAATCAATTGTAAAATCCCAATTGACAGGGAAATGGTATAAACTTACCAGAGATTTCCACAGCCGTGAATTGAAGTTCGCTGAAATATTTATTTATCTTTCTGTCAACGACCAACGACCAACAAACAATAGTCCTCTTGATTTACTTTATGTAGGAGTAAAAGAAGACAGATGCAAGATTTTAAGAAAAATGTCGTTACGAATTATTGAGAAAAGCAGTTACAATTATTTGATTGTAAGTAATTTTATTTTCAGGAAGAAATTTAAAGTTTTGTTGTTTGATGAAGAAAACGGAATATTAATATTATCTGATAAAAGTATGAAAAACATTTCCATTTATTCAAGAAAATATAAAGTGACATCAGATGTTATAGAAAGTTATTTCAGGAAAATAGATTTCAAGAGTTCTGTTAAGATAATTATTGAGGAATTGTAAATTGTTGTTTTGTTTCAATCAATTACTATCAAGAAAGCTACTTTCTCGTCGGTGTTTCTCGATAGATGGATGGTTCCGCCGTGCAGACGAATTATCTGTCGCGACAACGCCAATCCTATCCCGGATCCGTCCTGTTTTGTGGTGAAGAATGGCGTGAAGATATTGTCGGCAATCTCATCAGAAATCTTTCCGCCGTTATTGCTTATCTCGATATAAATACGTTCTTCCGAATCTAAGTGCGAATGTATCTCGATGAAATATTCCTTATCGTCATTATTGTTTTCGCATGATTCCACAGCGTTTTTCAAAAGATTGACAATAACTTGCGAAATTTGAGCTCTGTCAGCGTAAAGCATAATGTCGTCAGGATTGATGTTGATGTTGATTTTTATCTTACCTGAGTTTATTAAAGATACAGCATTAGAAAGCAATTCTTTTAAATAGAAAGGCGCTTTCTGTGGTGGCGGAATACGAGTTACCTGACGGAATGAGTTGACGAATTGCATAAGTCTATCACCGGTTGTGTGAATAACATCTAATCCTTCTGTCACTTTCTTTTTGTCATCGATGTTGTTTATCAGGGTATTACTTATCGAAGTTATCGGAGCTAAAGAATTCATGATTTCGTGAGTGAGAATGCGGGTAAGTTTCTCCCAGACTTCAGCTTCCTGATTGTCGAGTTCCTTGTTGATGTTTCCTATCGTAACGACACGTAAATTCTTCTCCTTATATTTTATTGCAGAGCAACTTAAAACGAGATTCGTCTCTCCTATCTCCGTATAATATTTGACACTCTTCTGTTCTGACGGCTTAATATTATTTAAGATTTCGACTAATTCTTCCGACTGTGATTTCAAATATCCGACATGACTTATCATCGGTAGAGAGAATGTTTCCAAAACTTTAGAATTAGCATGAACCACAGTGCCGTTTTCCATAAGAAGCATGATTCCGATATTGGCACATTCCATTATAAGCTCGAAATTCTTCTCGTCTTCCCTGATGAGACGCTTCTTCTCGTCCATCACTTCTTTAATCTCGTTAAGCGACTGATTCACAAAAGCGTTTTCCGTATGATTCGGATTGATGGTAAAACGAAAAGAATAATCGTCATTTCTGACAGCTCTTATGATGAAACCAAGTCGGTCGATGATACCGGAATAGACTGACAATAAACGTGAGATTGACATCATCATCAAAGGTAAGATGAAAATCAGCACGAACCACAATTTCAATGCGATAAATATTCCTGCCGCGATACTCGTCGCAATCAGCAAAAAGATAAACCAGTTTATTCGGCGATATGAGACCTTACGTTTTTTCATAAGCCGAAACGTTTGATCTTATTGTAAAGTGTCTGACGAGTGATGCCAAGTTTCTGAGCTACAATAGACAGATTGCCGTCGCAAGAATTCATCGCGTCGGAAATAGCCTTACGTTCAACTTCTTCGAGTGTCATATCTTTGTTAGAAGATGCGACTTTCGTTGTAGAATACAATCCGAGATGTTCAGGTTTTATGACATTGTCGTCGCACATAATCACGGCTTTTTCCATCGTATGTTGAAGCTCTCTGATGTTGCCGTCCCATGAATGCGAGACGAGACTTTCTTTTGCAGAATCTGAGATAGCAAGATTATCCTTCTTATATTTCTCAGAATAACGTTTCAGGAACATCTCCGCAAGAGGAATAATATCTTCCTTTCTATTGCGTAAAGGCGGAATATTGATATGTATAGTATTGATTCTAAACAACAGATCCTGACGGAAATCACCTTTTTCCGACATCTCGAAAAGGTCGCGGTTTGTAGCGGTGATAAGACGAATGTCGATATTGACAGGATTATTAGTTCCGAGACGAGTAATGCTTCTATTTTGCAAAGCCGTCAGAAGTTTAGCTTGCAGATGCAGAGGCATATTGGCTATTTCATCCATGAAGAGCGTTGAGTTGTTGGCGGCTTCCATCTTACCTTCTCTGTCGGAGTGAGCGTCGGTGAAAGCACCTTTCTTATGACCGAAGAGCTCGCTCTCGAACAAAGTATCAGGAATCGCGCCCATATCGAGACTTATCATCTCTCTGCCACAACGAGTTGAAAGAGAGTGAATCTCACGAGCGAGCACCTCCTTGCCGGTACCGTTCTCACCGGTAATCAAGATATTAGCATCGGTAGCAGCGACACGTTCCACGATATTTCTGACACGCATCATCTCTGGAGAGTTACCCCAGAACATCTGAGATGCCGCAGGAGTGACGTCTTTACGTAACTTCTTGCCTTTACCTTCGTTATATGCGTTGAGTAGAGTTTCGATAAGTTTCTCGTTGTTCCAAGGTTTCACTATGAAGTCGAAGGCACCGTCTTTCATGGCACGCACTGCAAGATCCACATCAGCGTAAGCGGTGAAGAGCACGACTTTCAGTTTCGGGAATTTTGAGTTCACTTCGTTGAGCCAGAAAATACCTTCGTTGCCCGTATTTATCCCAGCGTGGAAATTCATATCGAGAAGCAGCACATCAGGATTATCTGTCTGTATTGTGGATATGAGCGAAGCGGGAGACGGAAGAGTAATTACTTTCTCGAAATAATTCTCTGTCAGCATCTTGACAGCCGACAATATATTTTTGTTATCATCAACGATAAGGAGTTTACCTTTTTTGGACATAACATTTTCTAATTGATAATATAATTATTTTGGATACTATTTGAAACATCTTCTATTGTTAGCAAATTATACCCTCGTGATTTTGCCATTCCTCTATCAATCATTTTCTCAAAATCTTCAACCGATTTTTCATATCTTTTTATCGTTTCAACATCATTTTGAGAGAACTTATAGTTTTCCAAAACATCATTTATTTTATCTTCCATTTTACAGATACTTTCTTGTTTGTATAAAAATGTTTAATCCGTATTTGTTTATCATATCTTTCGATAAATTATAATATCTACGAATTATTCTTCTAAGATCTTCTTTGTCGCTAAAATCCTCTATTTTCAATTTTAGGTTTTCCAATTCTTCTATACATATAGGTCTTCCATGTGATTTCCAAATATTATTGTCGCCGAGTCTATCTGCAATTTCTTCTGCTCTGTCTTCTTTCTCTTTTTTTGTAACAGGATCCCCATTACTATGTTTATTCCAGTTTTTAAACTTATATTTAACAAGCCATTTTTTCAACAATGTTATTGTCAATTCTTTAGCTTGCTCATATGCTCTTAATTCAGCCAAGTCAAAATCTTTAAGGATTAAGAATTCAGCATTTGTCAAAGTACCATTTTTTGCTTTTTCAATCAAACTATTTACCTTATCCAAATAACCTAATGCAGGTACGAATTTGCCTTCCTTATTTTTAACCTGTGGATCTATCGGTCCCAATACAGAAAAAAAATCCATCCATATCTCATCACCGCTCATACAAAAAATAGTACCAGCACTATATGCGTAATCTGGAACAATAAATGACACTTTTTTGTAATGTTTTCGAATTATGTTCACATAACGCTCGACTGCCATCGCGCTACCTCCTGTAGTTGTAATCACAACACTTAAAGTATCTCTTTTATCAGGATCATTTGCCAATTCCTCAATTATATCAAGAAAAATATTTTCGTTCCCATCAACAATTGGACCCGAATAACACAACACATCAGTATCAGTTATTCTTTCGAGTTCTAATAATGTATTAGAAATCATTTCCTTAAGAGCCTTATCCACTAAATTTTCCATACTTATTCTGATTTTAGAGTTCAGCAACAAAGATAATATTTTTTATTTTATGATGCCATAATGTTTTATAGTTTTTTCAATTAAATCCTAGAACTATTTTTCTTAAGAATTTTTAACTCTAACTTAATGATTTTTAACATAAAAACTCTTGACTTTTCCTTAATTTCACATTATCTTTGCAACCTAATAAGTCAAAGGACTTTCACCACTTTTTAGTTTAGAGTTTAGAGTTTAGGGTTTAGAGTAGTTTTAAAGTTGAGGGTTTTAAGTTTTTAAGTTTATTGAAATCCAACCTTAAACATTAAACTTTAAGCCTTAAACCAAATTATTAAATTTTCATTTAATTGTTGAAAGGAGAGTTGGTATGGAAACAAATGAAAAAATCGTCATCTATCAGACTATAGATGGAGAGACTTCTATCGATGTAAGATTAGAAGGTGAAACGGTGTGGTTGTCAGCGAACCAGATGGCATTACTGTTTGGTCGCGATGAAAAAACGATTAGAAAGCATATTAATAATGCCATCAAAGAGGAATTAAGCGATTCTGTGGTTGTCGCAAAATTTGCGACCGCCACTCAACATGGAGCAATCAAAGGTAAAAGTCAAGTTCATGATGTAAGTTACTTTAATTTGGATGTGATTATTTCTGTGGGTTACAGAGTCAAATCTAAAAGAGGTGTAGAATTTAGACGATGGGCAAACAAGGTTCTTAAAGATTATCTGATTAAAGGTTATGCCATCAACGACAAAATCACTCAAAAGAAATACAATGAGTTGTCGCAATTGGTTCATATCTTGGGACGTACAATCAATTCTCAACAAGAATTGTCAAACCAAGAAAATTTGGATCTTGTTAATGTTGTGACAGATTACACTTACGCTTTAGACACTCTTGACAGATATGATTATCAGGAGTTAAAAATTGACAAGACTACATCAGAAAACAAATTCCAAGCGACATACGAAAATGCGATGGAGACGATTCTGAATCTTAAGAAGAAGTTCGGTGGCAGTTGGTTGTTCGGCAATGAGAAAGACGATTCTTTCAAATCTTCTATCGGACAGATTTATCAGACCTTTGACGGCATCGACCTTTATCCTTCTGTTGAGGAAAAAGCAGCTATGTTACTTTATTTGGTAACTAAAAACCATTCGTTCAGTGACGGCAACAAAAGAATTGCGGCGACTTTGTTCCTTTGGTTTATGCAAAACAACGGCATCTTATATAATCCCGACGGTTCAAAAAGAATCAGCAACGGAGCATTGGTCGCACTGACTCTGATGATTGCTGAAAGTCGTCCTGAAGAAAAAGACGTGATGGTTAAAGTTGTTGTTAATTTGATAAACAAAGACAATTGATCATCTCACATCAGCTTCTTTATAATAAATATATTTTCCGTCACGAATAAGTTGAAGAGTGTAATTTAAGATGGCGTCACCGTTGGAAAATGATAGTTCCTCTGGTGTGAAGTTGACGTGATAATCAGGCATAACACCACGACCGTATGGAAAACGTTCATCAACAACTGTGTCAAACACCACCTTGATTATCGGGATTTGTATGGTGATATGAGAATTCGGCAGATGATACTGAGTGAAATTTATTGCTTTCATAAAATGATACGTGGAACCTGTCTCTCGTCCTACGATGACACCTCTGTTCTCTTTCTTGACCCAACCTGCCAAGCATGTGGATGCAGAGAACGAACTCTCATTGGTGAGAACATATAATCGTCCTTTGTAGTTAACCAAAGTGTCTGGTTCTATCCATCTCGGATTGTCATTCACAAAACCGCCGCCATCAGGAAGTGCTTCGTAGTCAGGAAATAAATCATCAGGATTGGTATCGATAGGACAGTTGCCATAGCATTGAACCGATTTGTTATTGATGAATTTACGAAGACTTGTGCAGAAAGGTTTTTGTGCGAGATATGAATAAATATCTTCCGCTATCGCCGACGGTCCTCCGCGATTGTAGCGAATGTCGAAAATCAGATGTGAAATGTTGTCAACGGTGAGTTTAGAGAATATTTCCGCTATCTGCTCTTGTTCTATGTCGTTCAATTCAAATGTATGAAGCGCAATATAAGCCACCGTGTCGGAAATCATCTCAAATTCAAAATTGGCTTTTTCATTTATGTGTAAATGCTGATATTGATATTCAATCCATTTAGGTTCGCGTGCCGTATCATTTGGGGTCATCTGCTCTATGAGTTTCGTCTCGCCGTCGGCAAAAGTTAACGTCAGATTATAATCCTTAGCAATAAGACCACAATAATAGGTATCCATGCTATTCAGCAACATATAATCGCCATAGCTCTTGACAAATCCATCGGCGAAGGCGACATATTCCAACAAGATATTTTTCAGCGAGTCGGCATGAATGCCATTCACAGAAATGACTTCCTTTCCAAGATAGTCTTTATATCGGGAAACGGCACGCCACACCTTCAGAGTGTCGTTAAACCAACCTATACATACAGAAGGATACCTTTTATCAGCAGTTTCCTTTATCTTCGATTCCGAAATGATAGTCGTGTGACTATCTCGCACCTTACCGATTATCTTGGTAATCAATATCTCAAAGTCACTTATAGAAATGGAGTCATTTATTGAAGACATCTGATTTTTTATATATCTATCGAACTCCTCTTTCGGAGTGTAGTCATATAATCCAGGGAAAGATTCATTCAAGGCAGCCATCATGCCGTTAATGTCGTTTTGGACTTCTTCGTCATTAAGATATTGTTTATCATTTATCTTTGGAAGGATAAAAGTCGTTTCCAATCCAAAAGGCGTCATCGGGTCAAGACTATTCGAGTTTTTAGAGATGCTTACACCAATACAAGGTTGTTTGATTTTTCTGTAAAGATAACCGACTGTGCCCAAGGTGTCGCCACGATGTATTTTCTCGCCGGTCTTTATCAGACGAATAGGGCGCATTCCGTCAATACTGACTTTCTCTCCATCAGGAGTCACAATAGAGACACTCAAACATAAATTATGTATTTTTTCTGGAGTCATATTTCTCTTTCCAAGGAAAAGCAGGGAATCCTGTTCATAATTACCCGTTTGCTGTCTAAAGATTTGAACCGAACATAGATAGCTGTCGTGATAATTCAATGATGCAAATGATATAGTGCCATCAACAGGAGAAACGACAGGCGTTCCAAATCCCGCTCCGATAATTAAATCACTAAAAACCAACTCGGCATTTGACTGCATGTCGGTTACTCCTATATAATCTTGCGGACGATAGAGAATGTCATCACCTGCTTGTTTCTCCGGGATTGGCCAGAGATATTTTTCTTGTGAGAAAGCGATATTGGCAACAAACAGAAAAGCCACGATAATAATTTTTGTTTTCATATATCAATGTGATTATAGATTTCGAAAACAAAAATATCTCATTTCTCATATTGTAAAAAACACATTCCAAACTATCACAAGTTATACAAAGCACAAGATATTGAATATCAAAAATATATACAAAGATATATTCCAAACTTTTCAAACAAAGAATACAAATATCTTAGTCTTTTTCCATTTTCTTTCGTCGTTTGCCACGTAGTTTATCAACCATATTGACTGTTGTTCCGAGATAATCAGCTTCCTCTTGTCGAGATAGTTTGAAGAACGACAGTATGTAGGATTTTCTTTCATCTTCATCTAAGTCGGGATGTTTTTGTTGTAAAGTCGTTAACATGTCAGGATACATTTGTTCAACTATAGTGAGCATAGCATTCCAGTGATCTTTACCGTCATAGACGAAGGTTTCTAATTCGTTGAGGAGGTTAGCTTTTTTGTTATTTTTAAGATAGATGTCAAGCAGAAGCATGACACGCTGTTCTTTTGTGAGAGCATCAGATAAGCGGTCGGCATAATCTTGTCTAATTTGTTCGTGCCGAGTATTAATATAGGTTAAAGTATTGTTCTGCTGTTTAAAATGGAAAAGTTGTGCGTTGATTTCAGCCTCACGTTTCCGCTGACGTGACAATCTGATTAGTGAAATAGATAAAGCCGCCAAAAATAAAGATGCTATCGCACTGATGAAAATGATAATACGCTGTTTATGAATAATCTTCTCACTCAGTTTATTCTGAATCATCATGTCGTTATATTTCTGGTTGACGAGTTCAAGATTATTCTCTCGACGTATTCTATCGTTATGAATACTGCCTTTTTCGTATTGAAACATGTATTTGTAAGCAGTCTCATAATCGCCACATTTTTTCGCGAAGTTAGCAAGTGCTGTATAATAAAACCATTTGTCTTCCTGATATTCCGATTGAGTGACAAGCTCTTCTAATTTTCTGTAATAATAAAACGCTGAATCCAATTCTTCGTTCTCATAAAAAATATTACCCATGCCATGATAATAATACATCAATAGATTATCGTTAGTATCAAAGGAGTATGCTTGCATTGTTTGATGTAGATAATAGGCTGCCTTTTCATATTCTCCCGCATTAAAATACATGGAATAAAACGCCGACAACACATTGCCTTTTTCCTTTGAAGAGTTACTCGACGTGGCATACGTAAGAGCTTGGTTCATATATATTTCAGCACTATCTATCTTTCTATGAAACTGATAGAAATCGCCCAATGTCATTAGTGCTTTGGCACAATATACATAATCATCTCCAAAGCCTTTTACCGCAGCTTTTAACAATGACACTGTTTGTTCTTTGTCGGCATGATAGCCAAGATTAAGAGCGATATTATATCTTGCATGAGCTACCGTCAGAGTATCATCCGCCAATAAACCATAATGCTCCGCCTCCTTAAACAGTCTGATTGCTTCTGTCTTGTTACTCGAATCTAATTGGATATAAGCTTCCGTCAAAGCCTCGCGTCCAATCTGCCTGACATCATGCGAAGCAGACTGACATCCGAACAAGAGAAAAGTTAGTAATAAAGATAATATTCTTATTACATTACAAAACAAAGCAGAATCTATTCTCATAATGTATTCAACCTATTATCGATAATCGTTTTATAATCGTTTTTCATCTCGTCTGGCAAGAATGAAATATCTATAAATTCAAACCATTTGTCTTTTATCTTGAAGAATTTGGAAAATATATTATCAATAATCTTATTACCAAGACCCGACATCTGCATTGATTTGACGAAGTCGTCTTTGCGAATTTTACGTTTCTTGGCATTAAGTGTCAGCGCTAATTCTTCAATATCTTCTGGCATCACCAATGCTGTTGATAACATATCGTAAGCAGGTGTCAAGGTGTAATTACCATTTTCTTTACAGAACAAAGAGAAATTCTTGAGATGCATATCGGCATTACCCGTCACCCAAGAAAACACGACCTGCTCCCAATAATTGACCAAATCCAATTTAGGGACGGAAGAGAACTTCTGTATAGCTTTGGCAATCTGCTCGTATGAGCCTTTATATTTATGTTCTGTTAGTCGTTCCGTAAGTTGACACATATCTTCCATAGGTAATTTTTCACCTTTGTCTGTACGGTCGATACGTCGGGTGATATAACATAATTCTCCGTCCGCAAAACGTATAAGGCTATGAGGAACAACGTTTATTTTTGCTATCTCAGCAAGATGCATTGTCAGATCTTCCACCTCAGGAAGATGATAGAACATATCAGTTTGCGGCTTTAAGATATATCGTCCCCACAATCCTACAATGGTAAAACGCACGCCCTCGCTTTTTGTTCCCTTGTTTATATCCAATGAAAGTTTCGCCTGCACTCCTGTAAGCGTCGTCTGACTACGTATCAGCTGCTTTGCCAAGTCGTTAAGATTATCATGAGTGTACGACAAATCTGGAACGATTGTCGTACCGAATATTTTCTTAGAACACGATTTATGAAAATCAAGTTCACCATCGTTCAGTTCTTTGTAACAATAAAGACACTTAGCCATGATATTCCTCCTCTTTAATAGGTTCAACACCGACGGCACCAATACAATCTTTACAACATGCGAGCAAGAGCGACATACGGTCACGAGTGTCTATTTTCCAGTTTTTCTCAGCGATGTCGAGAAGCCAACCTTCCGGTATCAGACCGTCAAAAAACGGAAAAAGGACTTTATCACGATAAGGTTTGTCGCTTAATGGCAAAGTAAGACTTATGGCTTCTGCATTTGATGATTTCAAAAAATCGGTATCATATTCAAACAAATAACCATTCTCATCTTCAGTAAGAATGCCAGCCTTTATATCTCGTAAATATACAACAGCCTTTTTCATACATTATCGTTTTTCATTGGTACCACTCCGACTTCACTTCCGAAAAGATTCAATATCTGGTTCACTTTGTCGAGACGCAATGTCTGTTTGCCTTGTTCAAGTTCTCTGACGAAACGCAAACCGACACCTGACTTCTCCGACAAATCAACCTGCGTGAGATTAAACTTCTTACGCATCGCTTTTACATATACAGACAATGATGTTTGTTCCATAATTTATACCCTTTAGGGTGCAAATATAACAATTATTTTAATTCTACACCTTTTCGGGTATAATTTTTTAGAATTAAAATTATATTATACCTTATCGGGTGTAACAATATCATTGTTATAACAAAGAAAAGATAACTTTTCCTGATTTATTTCCTTTGTTTTACGTTCTTCTCGCTTTCCATGAGCGATTCAAGTTCTTCGGCATCTTTTAATGTCTTGTTTCCAGCGTTGAAGACGTAGCGCACATACAAACGGAATGCTGAATGTTTCGTCTTACCCCAGTCTCTTTGGTAATAGTTCGGACCTTGACATACTTCCTCGTATTTTGTGGCAAGAAACGCTTCTTCATACGAAAGTGAAACGGAGAAGTTATTAGAGAAGTCTTTGCTGATGGTAATGTCTTCTATGATCGGACTTTCTGCGTAGTAGCCATTATAATTGCGTTGATTACCGATATAGGTGATATATGTTTCTAATTCCATGTCCAAAGGCAACGCCATAACGAAGCCTCCATCGAGACTGAACTCAAAGCCGTTGAAAGTCTTATCGTTGAAAACGACATATCCGAAATCGAGGTTTATCATCGGCTGAAGGAAACCAAACAACAAAGTAGTTGCGTTGAATCTTCCTCCGTATTTCGTGGAACGCGCAATGTTGTCGTAAAACGTCCGTGTCACCGCTCCATCAATCTGACGGGTCTCTCCAATTATGTCTTTCTTCAAGGAGATATAAGGCTCTGCGGTAACTTGCGTGTATCTATTTCTGAATGTATATTGAAAACCAATGTTCTGAGTCTTTGCCGGTAATAACTCCGGATTGCCGTAAGAATAAGAAAGCGAATCCGTCCCGTTATAAACAAAAGGTGTCAAGAAGTGATATGAAGGATATGTAAGCAATGTCTTGTAATTCAGACGCAATGAATTTTTCTTGTTGACTCTGTAAAGCAATGACATATTCGGAAGATAGTTCAATTTGGTGTTGTTTATGGTGTCATAAATATTGAACTCCAATTGTTCGCATCTTATGCCTGCCATGACCGATAAATTTTCTTTGATGTTATAAGTTGCTTGAAGAAATCCTGCAAGACGTAAATCGGTATAGTCGAAATATTGATTGTCAAGACTGTTGTCATAACGGTAATGAATCTCACGATAGATGGATTGCGCTCCGGCAGAAATCTTGAAATTATCTGTAAGCGGCAAATCATATTTTAATTTTGCGTTAAATGAGGTTTGCTCGTTGTTAAGATGTCGCAGCATATCCACATCTCGCACTTCGCCATCCGAATAAATAAATTTAGAAGAATAAGTATTCTGATTATCACGCTTCATGGTGTAAAGATTGGAGTTAAACGACAACTCGTGTCCTTTCTTTGAAAACTTATGTCTGTAGTAAAGAGTGTAGTTTTGTTCCGGTGTCGTCATCTTGGATTTGTCATCTTCAACAGCATCGTATAATAAAAATCCATTGGCGTAATATTGTGTAAATAAATTGCTTAAAGTCTCGCTTTTATCCAATGAATAACTTCCTGAAAATTTTAGATAGTTGTTTTTGTTGATGCGATAATCGAATCCGTATCTTATTGAATGTTCTGTATTGGCAGGCGATTTCAATAATTTGACAGAAGAATATGTCTCATAATGAGAGCCGTCGGCATCGTTTATAGAATAATAGGAACTGTCGTAAACAAAAGTCTCGGGACGAATCACAAAACGATTAAACGAATAATCTGCAAACAAACGGAATTTGGAAAACTCAAAATCTGCCATCAGTTTCAGATAATCGGATTGATCCGGAAGTGTTCCGTTAGCCATCGTGACCAAACGTAAACCTTTCTTACGTTCCTCCTTTAATACGATATTGATGACGTTGGCGACATCTGAATCATATTCAACGGAAGGATTGGTTATCACCTCGATACTTTCGATGTCCTCAGGAGTTATCGTTGTCAGGCTGCGAGTCGAGTATGCTCCGTCAACTAAGACGAGTACGTTGGTGCTGCCATTGACACGAACCGTCTCGTCGGTGTTTCTTGTCGTTATTCCAGGAATTGTTTTCAGTGCTTCCAATGCCGTCGTTGAATTACGAAGAGTGAAGTCGTCGATTCGGTAAATCGTCTTATCGATTTCTTCTCTCATCGCGATGCGTTCGCCTTGAACAACAACATTGTCAAGCATCTGATTCTCCATGGCAAGTTCTACCATTGTATAAATCTCACTATAATTAACGTTAAGAGTTTTGTGATAAGTGCGATAACCGAGACATGAGACATCGAGAGAATAAATTGCTTGCGGTACTTTTTTCATATAGTAATATCCAAAAGTGTCTGTTATGCAGCCGTTCTGCAGATTACCTATCGAGTCGAAAAGTCGCACCGCAGCGTATGGAATGCCCGATTTAGTGATAGAATCCGTAACACGTCCCCTCACGTCGGCATTTCTTTGAGCAAATGAAGATACGGATAAGACGAAAATCAAAAGTATCGTGATTGATATTTTATTGCGATAATACATTTTGCAAAGATTTTTTTAAAAGTCAACGGTCAACAGACTTTGTCCATAATTATTATTTTATTTGTTCTAATTTTCAATTTTCAATTCATTTGAACGCAGCAGGACGCAGCAAGCCACGTCCCTACAATTGTAAATTGTTAATTATAAATTGTTAACTGAATCATACGTTCTCACGAACTCGCCGTTTTCAAAATAATAAAATCGATGATAATTCTTTTTATCGTATTTGTCGCCCAAGAGTTCTTTGTAGAAAATCTCTTGGAGTTTTTCGGTAACTTCCGTATTATAATATCTCTCGCTAATTGAAAGGAGCGGATTCTTAATGCTTTCAATTTGAGAAAATGCATCGGCGTAATAGTCAACAACTACATATAATTCAATACCTTTTTCATCACAATATGACTGTGTCAGGCCTAAAGATGTGCAATTTTCAGAGGAACAATGTGGCGACCATTGATAAATAATTGCTTTTTCATTTGTCTTCAGTAACTCTTTCATCTGATGCGCATTGATGGCATATATGCGGTTGTCGTTTTTCATGCCGATTAACGAAATGCTGTCAGAAGTCCAGCACACATTGTTTTTCTGTTCTTCTGTCAAATCTCTCATGAAATGAGTTTTACGTCCTATGACGTGAATGCAGATACACGACTGCATCACAAATGCCAAAGCAATAAATAAAAATAGTTTTTTCATAATGTTATTTTTTTAGTCAACGACTTGGTTTATAAAGGAAACTATTTCTTCACGTTTTGGAGAGCTTATCACAAAAATACGATCATTTTTTGTTTTTACGAGAAAACATTGTTCTCTGTGAGTCACAAAACATCTCATCTTTCCCAACCTGTCATGTTTAAAATGACCTAAAACACCGTACATTCCTCCGCTGCCGAATCTTCTTACGCCATTATTGAAAAACTCCTCGCTGTCTTTTATAATCACACATGACTTAATATCAGAGACATCAATCTTAACCCATCCGCATAATCTTATGATTCTCAGCTCTTGATCTGTGACTATGAGACGAATTGGCAGAAATAAAATCGGTATTATTATAATGCATAATGAAATAATTTCAAAAGCAAGGACTCCTGTCCGAAAAGCATCATATACACAAAATATAAACAAAGCGTTAAATACTATGGTTATAATGCTTATTAAAAAATCCCATGGAAAGAATGACTTTATCTTCATATAAATTATTTTATGATTGCAAATTTAACGATTTGTTTTCTTTTTTAAAATAGTTTTATGACGAAATATGCGATATAACTTTTTTATAACGTCACAGAAATTAAATTATTGTGAAATAAGGGTTTATATTTTTAAGATATAACATTTTAATTTAAAATTGAGACGTGTCAATGTTCATTTATTTTTGCAAGAAGCATTGACGCGTCTCTACAATTGTTAATTGTTAATTGATATGTTCGGGTTTTCATTAGCGGCTTTCCAGGAACGCAGCACCACTATCGTCATTGTGATGGCGAACACTACTATCAGCACCAAGACGTAAATCCACAACGGCATCGCGATTCTGTTGACGAATTGTTCCAACCATCTCGCGCTGATGAACCATGCCACCGGCGCGGCAATCACGAAACAGATTCCTACTATGACAGCATAACGTCTCGCAAACATAGTGATGACATTATCTGTCGTGGCTCCATAAACCTTGCGTATTCCTATCTCACGACGACGATGCTGTGTCTCGAAAAGAACGATGCCGAAGACTCCCATCAGTGAGATGACTATCGCTATCAAGGCAAAGACACCGATGAGAATAGTCTGTTTCTTGACATCGCCATATATACGTTTGATGTTTTCATTAAGAAACTCTACATCAGGTTCGTCGGCAAGCGGAGCGATTTCGTTAACCGTTGATTTGACAAAATTGATTACATCCTTAACATCAGCACCTTCATGCAGACGCAGATAATACCAGTTAAATGAATCAGAGCAATAATATGCTGAATTTACATGACCATTACGCAACGACATGTTATGAATATCCTGAGATATTCCTTTCACCGTATAATATGTATCCATTTTGTCACCAATGTTCAAACCAGTATTTTGATTCATATACGAGTTTATCACGAAATCCCGTCTTGTAGAATTAGCGTTAAGTCCATCACCGTCAATCATCGGAATTCCAAAGAAATCAAAGATGTTTCCTCTTACATACCAAACGTTGAAATCGACACTCTTACCATTAAAATCACGGACGTTCACCGAAGCATTTTCGCCAAAGAATGATGTCATTGATGCTGTGACATCTGCAATATTAGCGTTAGTCTGTAATTCCTGAACTATCGTTTCTTCTTTACCTTCAGGAATATTATCTACAGAGAAAACCATGACGTTATCTTCATCAATTTCCAAGTCGTAATTTATCATATAACGATATTGAAGGAAGAAAACACTCGCCACAATCATAAGAATCATAGAGACTATAAACTGTGTGGAAATAAGTATTGAGCGAATGCTACGTCCCGACTTCGACTGAGCGAAACCGCCCTTAACAGCCATAGAAGCATTGAACTTAGTGATATAGAAAGCAGGATAGATGGCGGCGACAACTGCAATGCAGACCGCTATCATCAAGACGATTACGATGGTTGTTATATTTTCTGATAAGGCGAGAGAACTTGTGACATAATTTGACAAGGCGGAATCTTTCAAAGCAAAGACGATATATAACGCCAACATTAAGGCTATGAGAACCAAACCTATAGCTTCGAAGATAAAGTTCCATCGCAGCGTTCCCTGCCCTGCCCCGAAAACTTTACAGATATTGACGGCACGCATTCTAACAGGGACGAGCGCCATGAAGAAATTGACGAAGTTGATGAAAGCCACGATGACTATCACGAGAGCGATGGCAATCATTATTAGAGTCGTGCTTAAAGAACCCATCTCAAATCCTTCGTTTTCTTCAGCAAATGACATATCAAATTTTCCTTTGAAATACATATCATCCAAAGAGACAAGACGTATCTTCTTAGAATAATCGCTATTTTCCATATAGGCTATTTCCTCTGATATTCCTGCCACAACATTCTGATTCACTGATTCTCCGAAATGAGCGATGTATTCGTCAAGTCTTTTTTTATTCCACGAAATATAATTGTCATACCACATAGAACTGAACTTATCCACATCAGATTCATCAAGGAGTTTTACGAACACTGAATAATTCATATTCTGATTCTGCATTCCGTCTCTACGTTCATCATTCAAGAAGATATGACGATTGGAAAGAATTGTGTTTTCTTCAAAGTCTTCGAATATCGCTGCGATATTGAAGGTCTGTTCTGGTTTTCCACTATCGAACCATTCTCCGCCTTCGGTATAAATAAGTCCACCTGCTTCCACATTCATCATTTCAGCAGCCGAACGTGAGATGATTATAGCATTCTCGACATTAAAATCCTCGATATCACCGGCGATGATGTTAAAGTCAAAGATATCGGTAATTGAATAATTACAATTTGTTATTCCGTATGGAAACTTCTCAAAATGATAGTCGTTGACTTTAGAGAACACCACCTGAGGGAAGTAATAATCTTTCATAGAAGCAACAGCTTCCACTTCAGGCATAGCATCAGCGATCTCGTATGAGATAGGATTCGGGCTTTTAGTGTTCCAGCTTTCACCATCGCCCCATTCATCGTAGGTCGTTACGATAAAGGTGCGCTCCGAGTCTTTGAGCGAGCGGTTGTAGGTAAGAGAATAAATCACCTGAGAGGCTATGACGTAGAATGCCGCGAAAGCGAGAGTAAGTCCCGCGATGTTAAGAACCGAAGCCACCTTATACCGCTTCAAGGTCATCAAGAAATTTTTAAATGCGATTTTCATTTTTATTTTTTAAGTCAACGGACAACAGTCAACAGACAACAGACTTTGTCCACATTATTAATATTTTTTCAATTTTCTTTTTTCTCGCAGAGACGCAGAGGAACGCAGAGTTTGTTATATTGTCTCTTTGCGTACTTTGCGCCTTTGCGAGAGGTTTAATAGACGTATCAATGTGTTTTTATTTTTTTGCAGGATTCATTGATGCGTCTCTACAATTGTCAATTGTAAAATCGTGCCAAAATTTTATATCATTAAATATCAACGATTTAAAATTTCAAGCAAAAATAAAGTGTCAAAAAATTAGACAGCGGGTGTCTAAAAATTAGACAGTTGAAAAAATTATTTCATATTTGATTGTTTTATCAATCCAAATAGCTATCTTTGCAAATCAGGAATACAACTCCTAATTTGTCAAAAAAATATAAAAACATAAAATCATGTATCAAAGGGAACTACAAAATTTATTGACTGAACTAAGTGAAAAATGGTCTGTAATTTCAGTGACAGGACCTCGTCAGTCGGGAAAAACGACCTTATGTAAGATGGCGTTTCCTGATTATGAATATATTAATTTGGAAAGAGCCACAACATTAGCATTAGTCAAACAGGACATCGAAGGATTTTTGTTGCAATATCCTAACGGATTGATTATAGATGAGGCACAGAACCTTCCTGAGTTGTTTTCCGCATTGCAGGTCGTGGTTGACGAACACAAAGACTACAGATACATATTAAGTGGAAGCAGCGACTTCCTACTTATGCAAAACATCTCGCAAACATTGGCAGGAAGAGTTGCAGTCACAAGACTATTACCATTAAGCATAAGTGAATTAAAAGAAGATGCAAATATAGATACCAACACCTTGATGTGGAAAGGTTTTTATCCTGGCGTATGGGGTGATGGGAAAGATCCTGGAAATGTATATGACAGTTATGTATCAACATATTTGCAGAGAGATGTTAGGCAAATCCTTAACATAAAAGATCTTAGTCTGTTTCAAAAATTTCTGACAATCGTCGCATCAAGAGTAGGGAACGTCTTTATTGCCTCATCTATCGCTTCCGAATTAGGCGTTGACTATAAAACGATACAGTCGTGGATGAGCATTTTGGAGACTTCCTATACAGCTTTTTTGCTACAACCATTCCATCGCAACATAGGGAAAAGAATGACTAAAACTCCAAAGGTGTATTTCTACGATGTTGGTTTGGTGTGTCATTTACTCGGCATTAAAAACGAGCAACATATAAAGACTCATCCGCTTCGAGGTGCTATATTTGAAAACATGGTAGTTTGCGAAATGTTAAAAAAAAGATACAATCAAGGACTTAAAAGCAATTTGTTCTTCTACAGAGACCAGACTGCTGAGGTTGATGTGATACAAGAAGAAGCGAACAAGATTAAAGCATACGAGATAAAATCGGCAGAACGTTTTAATCAAGAATTTACGAAATCGCTATCGTACGTGCAGAAATTATTTGGAGACGATATTTCATCTTCATATATAATATATTCAGGCAAAGAGGAAATGACTTTTAAAAATTTCTCATTAATAAATTATCATAACATAAAATAATTACCCGTAGCTGTTTCTCAGATTTATAATTTTCAATTCATTCTTAATTCCAGAGACGTGTCAATGTTCATTTATTTTTGCAGGAATCATTGACGCGTCTCTACAATTGTTAATTGTTAATTGATATGTTCGGGTTTTCATTAGCGGCTTTCCAGGAACGCAGCACCACTATCGTCATTGTGATGGCGAACACTACTATCAGCACCAAGACATAAACCCACAACGGCATCGCGATTCTGTTGACGAATTGTTCCAACCATCTCGCACTGATGAACCATGCCACCGGCGCGGCAATCACGAAACAGATTCCTACTATGATGGCATAACGTCTCGCAAACATAGTGATGACATTTTCCGTTGTGGCTCCATAAACCTTGCGTATTCCTATCTCACGACGACGATGCTGCGTCTCGAAGAGAACGATACCGAAGACTCCCATCAGTGAGATGACTATCGCTATCAAGGCAAAGACACCGATGAGAATAGTCTGTTTCTTGACATCGCCATAGATACGTTTCAGATTGTCGTCGAGATATTCTATCTTAGGTTCGTACGCATTCGGAGCGATTTCCTTGACAGATCTTTTTATAAAATCACTTACCGCCTCAATATCGGCGTTTTCGTGCGTGCGGATATAAAACCAATTATAATTTTCAGAGCAATAATATGCAGAATTTACATGACCATCTTTCAACGACAGATTATAGATATTATCAACGATTCCTTTTATCTCATAGCCTTCATCAATAAAATCGCCAATATTCAATCCGACACCTTTATTCACATACGAGTTAATCAACACATCTTTATTCGGTTGTCTCAGCTTATCACCATGTGTTATGTTCATCTTGAAAAATTCAGGGAGATTATGTCGCACATACCACACATTGATTATATAAGACTCATCACCGATGATACGTCCGTTTATGCTGGAATACTCACCGAAGAAAGCACTCAATGATGCCGTAACTTCCTTTATCTGAGCATGTGATTCTATTTTATTAATGAAAGTCTCGCCTTGATGAGCAGGTATATCGGCAGAGAAAGTAAGCACGTTTTCCTTATCCACGCCGAGGTCATATTTTATCATGTAACGATATTGAAGGAAGAAAACGCTCGCCACAATCATTAGAATCATAGAGACTATAAACTGTGTGGAAATAAGTATTGAGCGAATGCTACGTCCCGACTTCGACTGAGCGAAACCGCCTTTAACAGCCATCGACGCATTGAACTTCGTGATATAAAAGGCAGGATAGATGGCAGCAATGACAGCAATAGCGACGGCTATGACGATAACCATTATTATCGTAACTACGTTGTCAGAAAAATCGAGCGAACAAGTGACGTAATTTGAGATGAAAGTATCTTTCAATCCTAAGATGAGATATAAAGCAAACATCAAAGCTATAATCACGAGACCTATTGCCTCGAAGACGAAGTTCCATCGTAGCGTCCCCTGCCCAGCCCCGAACACCTTACAGATGTTTACTGCACGCATTCTAACAGGAACGAGCGCCATGAAGAAATTGACGAAGTTGATGAAAGCCACGATGACTATCACGAGAGCGATGGCAATCATGACAAGAGTCTGCGATAGACTATTGCCGCTAACTTCCGTTTCATAATACAAATCCTCAAAAGAGATGAGGCGTATCGGAAGAGCCATATTACCTACAACTTTTCCATTATTGGTGTACTTTTCCAATGTTTCTTCCAAAGACGCCTTTTCCTCGTCAGTGCCGAAACGTTCGACATATTCGCGAGTCATACCGATACACCATTCAAAATATTGTTTTTGCCACATATCTACAAACTTATCCTCAAAAGACTCGTCGGTAAGTCGCACGATGACACGATAATTCCAGCTGTTGTTAGTCATGCCATCTTTGCGTTCATCATTTAAAAATATATGACGAGAAGAAAGAGAAGTATTGTCGTCGAAATCCTCAAACACCGCTACCACGTTAAGAGAATTTTCCGGTATCCCGTTATCCATTCTATCGCCGCCTTCGGTATAGATGAGAGAACCGGCTTCCACATTCATAATCTTGGCGACAGACTCAGAAATCATGACGGCGTTAGGAGCATTAAAATCCTGAATATTTCCAGATATTATCTTGAAATCAAAGACTTCCGTTATCGAAAAGTTACAGTTTGTAATGCCGTAGGGAAATTTCTCGAAGTCATATCCGTTGACTTTTGAATACACATTATTTGGGAATAAATAAGGTTGCATCGAGGCGATGGCTTCCACTTCCGGCATCATATCTGCCACCTCATAGCAGAGAGGATTCGGGCAGCTCAGCGACCATGAGTTGTTCCAGTTCTGCAAAGCCGAGACGTAATAAGTACGCTCCGAATCTCTGAGCGAGCGGTTGTAAGTGAGAGAATAAAACACCTGCGAGGCGATGACATAAAACGCCGCGAAAGCGAGAGTAAGTCCCGCGATGTTAAGAACCGAAGCCACCTTATACCGCTTCAAGGTCATCAAGAAATTTTTAAATGCGATTTTCATACCTTTTTTTAGTTTAGAGTTTAAGGTGTAGAGTTTAGAGTAGTTTTAAAGTTGAGGGTGTTGAGTTTTAAGTTTATTTTTAAACTATCAACTACTCTACACTCTAAACTCTCAACTCTACACTATCATTTAATTTTCCATTTTCAACTTTCCATTTCCTCTGTCGTACCTTCGGCACTTTGATAATGATCCTGTCATTTTGTAGCAGTCGTTTCGTGCTTTCACAGTCCACACCTGCCTGTAATTTGTCGCCCTTACAGGGCTGTTTCTCAGATTTTCAATTCATTCTTAATTCCTGAGACGTGTCAATGTTCATTTATTTTTGCAGGAGACATTGACGCGTCTCTACAATTGTAAATTGTCAATTGTTAATTGATTATTAACTTTCGTGCCAAAGTGTTGATGTTATTGTATATCAATAACTTAACTTTTTACAATAACAACAAAGTGTCAAAAAATTAGACAATATACAAATACATAACACAAAAAAAATGTTGTTTTTATAAAATTATTACACAAAAAAAATGTATTTTTGTAAAAATATTTATCAGATGGAAAGAACTATTTATCAAGATTTATTGGAATGGAAAGACAATGCCGACAAGAAACCTCTTATTTTGTTAGGTGCTCGTCAGGTCGGAAAGACTTACATACTAAAGGAATTTGGCAATCGAGAATTTGACAATCTGATTTATGTTAACTGTCATAAAGATTCATTCGCGTTGAATTTATTCAGGAACTTTGACGTAAAACGTATTGTCACAGAATTGGAACGTTATAATGAAACCGATATAGTAGCAGGTAAGTCATTGATATTCTTCGATGAGATACAAGAAATTCCGAATGCTATTGCATCATTGAAATATTTTTGTGAGGATTTTCGTTCTTTGCATGTCGTAGCTGCAGGTTCATTATTAGGTATTTCATTGCGCAGCGATGAGTCGTTTCCAGTTGGGAAAGTGAACATGATGAGAATGTTTCCTATGACATTCAATGAGTTTCTACTCGCTAATGGAAGAGATAAGATAGTGAAGCTTTTAGATTCCTGCGATTGGGAATCCATATCATCGATGAATGAAATGCTGACAGAATATCTGCGTCAATACTATTTTGTCGGAGGCATGCCGGAAGCTGTTTTAAAGTATGTTGAAACAAAAGATGTCAGACAAGTAAGGATGATACAAAGAGAAATCTTAGACACTTATTATTATGATATGTCGAAACATACGAAGACTCAGATTCAACGTATTCATCAGGTTTGGAACAATATTCCGGCTCAGTTGTCAAAAGAAAACAAAAAGTTTTTTTATGGTGACATTAAGAAGGGGGCCAGGTCTAAAGATTATGAGATGGCAATGCAATGGTTGATAGATGCAGGATTGGTTCATAAAGTAGAGAAATGCAAGCAGCCAACAATTCCTTTGAAATTTTATGCTGACAGCACAGCCTTCAAATTATATATGCTCGACTGCGGATTGTTGGCATGTTTGTCGGAAGCTAATCCTAACAGCATGTTACTTAACGAGAATGCTTTCGTTGAATTTAAAGGAGCATTTACCGAGAACTACGTACTTCAGCATTTGAAGGCGACTAACAACATTTCTGTTTACTATTATTCCAAAGACAATTCCACAATGGAGATAGACTTCCTTATCCAGACTGAGGAAAAAGTCATCCCTATCGAAGTGAAAGCATCCGTTAATGTCAAAAGCAAATCGTTGTCGCTGTTTGTAAATGAAGATTTTAAAGACAAGAACTTTAAAGCAGTACGTCTTTCTTTAAAACCATACATCGACCAGGAATGGATGGAAAACATCCCATTATACGCCTTAGATAGTTATATAAAAAATATTTTGGTTTAAAACAGAACTCCACGTATCTCTTCATCGTCAAACAAATCCCCGTGATACATGCGATACGTGGAGTCTTCAGTTTCATTCAATCTTTATCATCTCTATAGGGTTCGTGTTGGCTGTCTTCCATGTTCGTATGATAAGAATGCCATACACTACAAACAGCACTATACCTGAGCCGAGTAAGAAAGTCCATGCCGCCAACGGAGCACACATAGTCTCTAACATCTCTATGTAGCGTATTCCGCCCCATATCGCTCCAGCGACGCCTATCATTATGGCAGGAACTATCACCCATAAGATATTAAGTCCCAAGAGATTCATTACCTGACTGCTCGTAGCTCCGCATACTTTACGTATCGCTATCTCCTTGCGACGACGCGACATCTCATTACCGAAATATCCGACAAGACCAATAAGAGAGATAAGCAATGTCACAAGTGAGATCACAAGTACATTATCACGCATTTCCTCTCGATGTGTGAAACAGGTCTTCACTCTCTCTGAATATGGAAGCAAAGTGTATTCCAAATCAGAATGATAATGTTTTTTAATCACATCATCTAAGGCTTTGATATTATCAGCCGACAAATCAGTGAGGCGAATATTGTATGAAAGAGGCACTTTCACATTTGGATCTTGGACATAATGCTCTGTTCGATAAATAGCGAGAGGTTGTATAAGACCCATACTTTGCGAATAATCTTTCACGACACCTATAACTTCTATCCATCCATTCTGATAAAAACTTTTACCCACAGAGGACTCTAAATCCCAACCATGTTGATGTACGAATTTCTCATTCACAACAGCTTTCTTCACACCATCTTGTTCATTAAAATTACGTCCTTGAACAATCTCCATCTGCATTGTTTCAATATAATTTTCATCAAAACATTCATAACGACCAGAAAATAAAATATCCCCTTCGTTCACATCAATTACAGGATTACCGATATAACCGTCAATAGGATATTGCAATGAAAGTGCGGCTTTTTCTACAAACGGAAGTTTATGAATCTCATCAAGCATGGCATTATGCTGCGATCTTGTAGCCTCATAATTCATTGTAATAATTTTATCATATTTATACCCGATGTCCGCTTTCAATACATACTTTGACTGCTGTATTGTGACAAGCAAGAAACATACGATGGCCGTAGTACAAGCCACCTGAACAAAGAGTAGCACGCGTTTCCACCATGTCCTATTATCATTACCACGACGGAAAGCATATTGCAGATTTACACGAGAATACAGAGTCGCAGGTATTGTGCCAGCTATGAGGAACGACACAATACAAACCAAAACAGGAATCCAAAGACGCTCCAATGAGAATAGTTCTTTCAGATGATAACCAAGCAGCTGATATATCTCCTTATTGAGACATAAAAGTACAAAAATAGATAACAAAACAGAAGCCACAATCATGATTAAGGTCTCAGACAAAAGCATACGGAATATATCTGCACGCGTCGCTCCATTACAACGTAGCATCGCTATGGTACGACCGCGTGTCGCAAGCGATGAGAGAGTAAGCAACACATAATTGAACGTACCCACGAGAAGTGCGAGGATAGCCAAAACACCGTATATCACCTGTGTCATACGTGTAGAGTCATCTACTACATAATACGAATCTTCAATCGGGATAAAAAAGAATTCCGTAGTCCACATCCTGACAAGAAGCGACAACATCTCATTATGTTCAAGTTCGTTCTTAAACTGCGACTCCATATCAGCTATTGTAGAGCCTTTATGCAATTTTATAAAAGTAGGATAACTATCGCCACTATTCCAATTTGGTGCTAAAGGATCATATTTCAACCACTTCACAATATCAAAATCAATGACAGGACTTGTAACCGGCGGTGTGTTAAATACACCTGCCACCACATGTTCTTCACCATTAATCCCGATTACCTCACCTAAAGGAGATTTTTCTCCAAAGAGTCTATCAGAGAGACGTTCCGAAATCATCACTTCATTATTGGCGAGACCTTGCATTAGAAAGTATTCGTTCTACATCTCCGCTTAATACACCGAAGTCCAAGACATTAAAGAAATCTGACCCCACATTAAGAAGTCTTGAATCAACGACATCATTTCCAACATTAACTTGTGCCTTGTTACTTTTAAAATTTGTCGCTGCTTCAATTGAAGGCAATTTCTCTGCGAGTAGTGAAGCCACCGGTTCCAACTGATATTGACTCACGCCAAACTGTGGCGATTTCATAAACATCTGATACACTCGCTCTTTATCAGGAAAGAAACGTCCATACGAAAGATTGATACCAACGTATGAACATATCAGCAAAGCCACTACAAGTCCCAAGGTGAGCGACACCAAACGTGTCACAGAGTTACCTCTGTTTCTCCGTAGATAACGTAAAGAATAGTTGATTTTCATAGTTTGTTTAGTTTAAAGTTTAAGGTTTAAAGTTTAAAGTAGTTTTAAAGTTGAGAGTTTTAAGTTTTAAATTTTATTATTGGGTCAACGGACAACAGTCAACAGACAACAGTCTTTGTCCACATTCCTAATTCCTAACTTCTAATTCCTAATTCCCTTAAACCTTAAGCCTTAAACCAAATTAATAATTTATTTAATTTTCCATTTTCAAATTTCAATTTTCAATTTATCTGGACGCAGCATGCCACGTCCCTACAATTTTTCAATTCATTCTTAATTCCTGAGACGTGTCAATGTTCATTTATTTTTGCAGGAAGCATTGACGCGTCTCTACCTTCTCAGATTCTCAGATTTTCAGATTTTCAGATTCAAACTAAAGTCTATTCGTAACATCTTCCACGATCTTACCGTCGAAGAGGCAGATTCTTCTTGTGGCGAAGTTGGCGTCATGTTGAGAGTGAGTAACCATGATGATGGTGGTGCCTTCTCTGTTGAGTTCCTGCAGCAGGTTCATCACCTCCATGCCGTTCTTGGAGTCTAAGTTACCTGTAGGTTCGTCGGCGAGGATGAGCTTAGGGTTGGAGACGAGTGCTCTTGCGATGGCTACACGCTGCTGCTGACCTCCGGAGAGCTGCTGTGGGAAATGGTCGCAACGATGCGAGATGTTCATCCTGTCTAAAATCTTGGAGACACGCTCCTTACGTTCGTCCGACTTCACTCCCATATATATGAGAGGCAGCTCCACATTCTCGGAGACAGTCAGTTCGTCGATAAGGTTAAACGACTGGAACACAAAGCCGATGTTACCCTTACGGAACATTGTTCTGTCTTTTTCTTTAAGGTCGCCGACCTCCTGACCGAGCAGGTTGTAAGTGCCGCTCGAAGGATTATCCAACAATCCTAAGATGTTCAACAATGTAGATTTGCCACATCCCGAAGGACCCATGACAGCTACGAATTCACCTTCTTTAACTTCAAATGACACACCATTCAAGGCGATGGTCTCGATTTCCTCTGTGAAGAAACTCTTCTTTAAATTTTCGATTTTTAACATACGCTTTTTAGTTTAGAGTTTAAGGTTTAAAGTTTAAAGTAGTTTTAAAGTTGAGAGTTTTAAGTTTTAAGTTTATCGAAATCCAACCTTAAACCTTAATCATTAAACCTTAAACCAAGTTATTTATTTTAATTTTCAATTCATTCATAATTCCTGAGACGTGTCAATGTTCATTTATTTTTGCAGGAAGCATTGACGCGCTGTCTCTAATATTTTCAATTTTCAATTCATTCTTAATTCCTGAGACGTGTCAATGTTCATTTATCTTTGCAGGAAGCATTGACGCACCTCTACCTTCTCAGATTTTCAGATTTTCAATTTCTCAGTTTTTAATTAACTTTCGTGCCAAAGTATTGATATTATTATATATCAATAATTTAACTTTTTACAATAATAACAAAGTGTCAAAAAATTAGACAGTGGGTGTCAAAAAATTAGACAATTGGAAGTTGAAAGATGAAGATTTAGAATGTTAATAATTAAATTTACCATGTTATATTCTAATAAAATAAATTAAGTGAAAGTATTTGATTTTTTATAAAAGTTTCAACGACTTGTAGATAGTTTGTACATTAAACCCAACGTTGATGTTTATATTACTGGTTCAAATGCATATATGCTTTCTGGAGAATTGGCGACATTACTTACAGGACGTTATGTCGAAATCAATATTTTACCACTACAATTCTCTGAATATTACCACTTTACATTATCAAAATCGCCAAACTTATCAAGAAATGAAATTTTGGCGAATTACATTCATTTCGGAGGCATTCCTGAATACATAAAACAATTGAATAACAGCGAAAAACAAGCTGATTTATTCGCTCAAAGTATCTTAAAAACAATTGTTGAAAAAGATATTTTCCAACGTTTAAATATAACCAACAAACACGATTTCAATAAGATTCTTGATTTTATCCTTGACTCAGTTGGTTCATACGTATCTCCTCGATCCATTTCAGACACATTAAGATCTAACGGAACTATTGTTGACAAACAGACAGTTGCCAAGTATCTAGATGCTTTATGTGAAGCATATCTAATATACAAGGTTCCTCGTTTTGAAATAAAAGGCAAAGGATTGTTGCAGACATTGAACAAATATTATGTTGTTGACCCTTGCTTTGCCAAAGTACGACTTAAAAAGTCGATACTAAAAGATCGTTCTCATTGGTTGGAGAATATGGTTTATTTAGAATTACTACGTCGAAACAAAGAGGTTTTTATTGGCAAACGAAATAATTTAGAGGTTGATTTCGTTGCAATTGATTATAACGATTACACATCCTATTATCAAGTAGCTTGGACTACAGAAAATCATGATACTTTAGAAAGAGAATTAGCATCACTTAAAGCAATTAAGGATTCGACGCCTAAATTTCTTCTAACAACAGACATAGATTTCAATCCAGTTTATGATGGAATAAGAAAACTTAATATAATCGATTGGATGTTAACAAATTGAGAATTAAAAATACAATTTTTGAGTAATAATATTTAACACTTCATATAATGAAAAGACCTGTCGTGAAAATCGTCCCTACTTTTGGAGAGAAAATCGTTGAGATTCTCGTGTTGATGATTGTCGTCTGTATGATGATATTCCCATATATCATTTACGACCGACTTCCAGAAATCATCCCGAGTCACATCAACATCCGTGGTGAATTTGACGGATACGGCAATAAAGACAGCTTTTATGTACTTCCACTTTCCGGTTTGCTCATTTATATAGGATTAAGCATTATGCAAAGGTATCCTCATGCTTTCAACTATCCTATTGGTGTCACTGAAGATAATTACCACGAACTCTATTCGTTAGGCGTAAAATGTGTCAGATTCTGCAAGACGACATGCGTTCTCATCTTCGCTTACTATACATATAAGTTCGCGCTTGCTGCATTAGGATTGACAATAACAAGCTTTCCTGTCATCATCATGTTCATTGGACTTCTGTTCGGCATGATTTACTATTTTGTAAAAATGTCGAAATGCTGATTTTTTTAAGTCAACAGACAACGGGCAACAGACTTTATCCACTTTTTGAAGTTAGTACATTTTTTAACAACAATTGGAAAAATGTTGTAATTTCCATCATTATATATTGGAAAAAAGTTGTAATATTATACTTAAGAGAAAGATTATAAGCAAATTAAATGATTGAAGTTCAAATTTGACATTTAAATTCGTTCCATACTTCTTCGGCAAGATATTTATCACTTCTACAATGCAAATCAGCCACACCTTCTTCAATCATATTAGAAGTTTCTGAATTGTAATAAATATCTGTTGCTTCATCTATTGACACTCCATACATTCCGCTAATACATAATATAATTCTAGCGCATTGCGCACTCTTCATTGCTTGTTTGCTATCTTCTATCATATCTGTTCACTTTTAATATATTTAAGGCTTTCTTGCAACATTTGCTCTGAACGAATGCAATATTGTATGTTTGGAGTTTCAAATCGAAGAAGTCCGAGTGCTTCTTCCTGTGATATTTCTCCTGCAAAATATCTATCTAACGTAATAATCTCATGTTTCCAGAACTCCTTTCTCTTTCATATATTCAGTCAAATCCTCTAACAAATAACGAGAACTAAACGTGTGAAGCACATCGTATGACGGCACAATATATTCATACAAAATACCAGATTCTTTCAAACGTCTGTATACATCCTGCTGCGGCAATCCCAAAAACAAGGATAGTTTACCAATACAAAAAGTCACAAATTCAAGTGTTTTTTTATCCATAATCTCTTAATTAATTATATCCCACAAACAGCAATCAAACTAATATGTTAGAATCACAGGTGATATTATAATGCAAATATACAAAAAAGACAAAAATCACGTAAAGAGGTAAAAAGATTTTTATCACCACATATCGCTTGTATAACATCGATCTTTCAACTTTAGTCATGTGTTACATGAGGACGCAGCAAGCCACATCCCTACAAATGTTAATTGTCAATTGTAAACTGTTAATTGTTAATCGAATCGCTCGGATTTTCATTAGCGGCTTTCCAGGAACGTATAGAGACGGTGGCGACGGTTATTATCGTTATTATCAGGACAGCGACGACATAAACCCAAACCGACATCTCGGTGCGATAGACAAACTGCTGCATCCATCTGTCGATGATGTAATAACTTATCGGTATCGCCACAGCTGAACATATCGCAACGATGTAAAGATATTTCTTGTTGAACATCTTCAATATTCCCATCGCCGATGCTCCATGTATGCGGCGTATTCCTATCTCACGACGTTTGTACTGCGTCTCGAACAACACCAAACCGAAGACTCCTATGATGGAAATCATTATGGAAAGAAATGAAAACATAGTCACGAGCGTGGAGAGTTTGTCTTCAGTCTGATACTGTATTGCGAGCTCATCATCGAAGAATTTGAGTTCCTGCGGCTCCATGTATGGCACGAACTTCTCAAGAATATCTTTTATATATTTTCTTATTTCCATAAAGTCTGTACCTGCCGACACTCTCAAGTAAACCTGATTCGGCTGTCTCCATCCGTATTGTCCAAAAACTATAAAAGCAAAAGGCTCTATTTCATATCGCAGTGGCTGGTGATTAAAATTCTCTGCAATTCCAACAATTGGAGTCAGGCCGTCTCCGTCTGACAAATGAGCTTGTATCTCAGTTCCTACCTCAATTCCAAATCTATCGGCAGCTTCTCTGTTGAAGATAAGCACTCCATTTTCAGACTGCTCGTCTGACGGTATGAAATCGCGGCCTTCTTCTATCCCGATTCCCATCATCTGCAAGAAATTCCATGAGACAGGATAAGTACTAAAATTAATCCACTGATCTTTATACTTGCGAGACCACCCCATGTGAGCCATGGCAACCAAACGATCGTCACCATACGCCACATCCAAGATATTAGGATTCTTTTTCAACTCATCAGTAAATGCGTCACGCTGCGTATAGTCCAACTCGCCACCTCCACCCACAAGCGAGTAAGGAACCTCTATCGTGTAAAGTTGTTCTTCGTCAAATCCCATCTCATAATGAAGCATGTATTTATGTTGCTTCTGAATAAATAAAGAACAAATTATCAACGAGATAGAAATAATATACTGTATTCCTACTAACGAATATCGCATGATCTTTCCAGATTTCGTGGCTTGGAACGAGCCTTTCATCACCAAAGCAGGATTGAACTTTGTGATATAAAAAGCAGGATACAGACTCACTATCGCAGCAAATATCATCAAGAAAACAATCATCGTCAATGCTAATTCCCAATTATTTCTCAGAGCAACCGATGTTGAAATATATTCCGACAAAGGAGTATTTGCGAAAGTGAAGACAATTACCATAGCACCTAAGATGGATAATAATGTAAGTCCCAATGTTTCAAACATTATGTTAAGACGCAGTTTTGATGTCGGCGCGCCGAAGACTTTATAAGTGTTGATAGCCTTGATGCGAACAGGTATCAAGGCGAAGAAGAAATTTATGAAGTTGATGAAAGAGATTACGAGAATGAGAGCAGCTATCGCTATCAAACTATATGTAGTTGAAAGGTTTCCTTTAAAACCTTCAGACATAGATAGTTTATCGAAATAAATCTCTGGCAGAGGGTTAAGTCGAGGTTTAGGTTTCAATTGCACTTCCTCTTCAGACAAGCCTTCTTTTCTATAGGTTTCCAACAAATAGTCCCCTATCTTCTCTTGTACTTCAAGATATGACGCTCCTTCTTTCAATCTCACATAATAAGGATTATTCTTATTATTGTTATGAGTATATTCCTGCGGTTCCATACACAACCATCCTTCGCATGTGGCAATATTACTTGGTTCCGGAAAATTTTTGAAGATACCGACGATGTCTCGAGTTGCATTATCATCAAAAGCACCTCTGCCAAGATATAACACATCACCTACTTTCAAATCAAATTTCCTTGCTACTTCTTCAGATATAACCATGTCATTTGTAGCGACAAAATCTTCCAAACCTCCTTCTATAAATTCTATAGGGAATACTTCAAGGCCTTCTCGTTCAGCCATCGCTAACTTAATCTTGAAATTATCAATAGTATTATTTCTTTTTATAGAATGATCATACCAGACAAAATCCTCAGGATACGGATAAGTAACTATCGAACCTCCAGCTTCAATTTCAGGGATGCCAGCACACCATTCATCAGGCTCTTTACGGCTCATATAATAGCTCGACATTCCTTCATTACCAATCCTTTCTAATCTGTAAATCCTTTCGGAATTTGGTATAACCCTATCGAAAGAAATGTCATGTCTCACCTGAACCATAATAAGATAGATGGCAGCGAATGCTACCGACATTCCAACGACATTCAACAATGAAGATGTCGTATAGCGACGTAATAACGTGATGAAGTTTTTGATATACATATTTTCTTTAGTTTAGAGTTTAAGGTTTAGAGTTTAAAGTAGTTTTAAAGTTGAGAGTTTTAAGTTTATTTTATGTCAACGGACAACAGTCAACAGACAACAGACTTTGTCCTCACCTTCATTCCTGCCAACCTTAAACCTTAAACCAATTTATTTATTTTAATTATCTATTTTCAATTTTCAATTCATTCTTAATTCCTGAGACGTGTCAATGTTCATTTATTTTTGCAGGAATCATTGACGCGTCTCTACAATTGTAAATTGTAAATCCATTCCTAATTCCTCATTCCTAATTCCTAATTATTTAAGTATCAGCACTTCGTTTTCTCCGAAATTATCATACGATGATGTAATGACTTTCTCGCCTGGATTCAAGCCTTCCAACACTTCGTAATATTGCGGGTTTTGTCGTCCGATGCGAATCTCGCGTCTGTATGCCTTCTCCCCGCTTTCGTCAACGACGTAAATCCATCTGCCGCCCGTCTTCTGGAAGAACGATCCTCGTGGTATTATCGCTGCATCGGTAGGCTGTCCCAACTGCAAATTTAAATAATAAGTCTGACCGCTGCGTATGTTTTCCGGCACGTTATCGGTGAAACGGAAGTCGGCTTTGAACTGTCCGTTACGTACTTCGGGATATACCTTTCTCAATGTCATCTCAAACTTATTATCTTGTCTTTCAAAAGATGCCGTCAGTCCTGTTATCACTCTGTCGATATAATGCTCGTCGACCTGAGCCTGTACCTTATAAGCAGATAAGTCGTTGATCTGTCCGATGTTCATCCCTTGCGAGAGCGACTGCCCGAGTACGACGTCCAACATTCCTACTTCGCCGTCGATAGGTGCCTTCACCTTGAGGTTATCGACACGCTCACGGATGAGCTGCATATTGAGTTCCATCGATTTGAGACTTTCCTCCATCTGTTTCACCTGAGAGCTGCGATATAAAGAATCCTGCTTCTGACGTTCCAAGATGAGCTCGCGTTTGTTCACGGCGAGTTCGTAATTCTCCTTCGACTGCAGATAATCTTCTTTAGCGATGAGGTCACTTTCGTAAAGGTCTTTGTTATGGAGATAAGTACGTTGCAGACGGCTCACCTCTAAGTCAAGCTGCAGTTTCTCCTGACGTAAGGAAAGACGTTCCTGTTCCATAGAGATGAGAGTGTTACGCAAGATATTCTGTTTCTCGGCGAGGTCTGCCTCCGACTGTAAAATCTGCATCGAGAGCGAGTTGTTAGACATCTCAAGAATCACGTCGCCGCGTTTTACCTTTGTGCCTTCTTCATGAACGATACGTTCCACCACGCCCGACTCCAATGGCGAGAGCTGCACCGTAGTGATAGGCTGCACCGTTCCCGTAAGACGCACATAATCATTAAACTCTCCTCGCTCCACAAGGGCGGTCACCACCGTCTCCGAATTGACTCTCAACGTACTCGAGTTGTCTCTGAGAAGCAACCAAACGATAAAAACTACTAACAACGCCGCAAAAGCGTAAGGCAGATTCTTCTTCTGAAACACAGCCTTCAATCCTTTTTTCTTTTCTAATTTGATATCCATTTTTCTTTTAGTTTAGAGTTTAAGGTTTAGTGTTTAGAGTAGTTTTAAAGTTGAGAGTTTTTTAGTTTTAAGTTTATTTATTGAGTCAACAGACAACGGACAACAGTCAACAGACTTTTTGAATTTGTAGCTCTGATAAACTTCAATCTATAAACTATCATACTTTCAACTACTCTAAACCCTCAACACTACACTCTACACTTTCATTTATTGTGCCAAATTTACATATCATTAAATATCAACAATTTAAAATTTCAAGCAAAAATAAAGTGTCAAAAAATTAGACAGTGAGTGTCAAAAAATTGGACATTGAGGTGTTAAGAATTCATCATAGAAAATGAATTAAATGGCAAATACAGAGCATCATACGGTAAGAAAATACTAAAAATACTATCAAATAAATTGACGGATAAATTTGGTAACAGATGGTCTGTAGAATCTCTGACACTTTGCAGAAAGTTTTATAGTGTATATTCAAAAATCGTAAACAGCGTTTACGAAATTGGGGATTCACTTACTAATAATCCAACAATTCCTAACTTTAATCTTTCATGGTCTCATTACCTTATTTTAATGAGAATCGATAATCATGAAGAAAGACACTTTTACGAAATAGAGACATTTAACCAAAATTGGAGCGTAAGACAACTACAACGTCAAGTTTCAAGCAGCCTAATTGACTTAAAAACCGACAAATTGACTCATCAAGATTTAGGACAAATGCAGATGTACGTAAACTATTTCGACAGATATATAAAGCAAGATTACGAAAGACCTACAATTGGGATTCTTTTATGTAAGACAAAGAGCGATTCATTAGTCAAATTAACCTTGCCTAAAGATGCAAACATTTATGCGCAACAATATGCTTTATGTCTTCCTGACAAGAAACTCTTAAAAGAAAAATTGAAAGAATGGATTTCTGAATACGAAGAATACAACAAGAATATTTAACTATAAATATCTTAAATATCAACGATTTAAAATTTCAAGCAAAAATAAAGTGTCAAAAAATTGGACAGTTGAGTATATTTAGTATCAAAAATCCTAACAACATCAATCATCAACAAATCAATATATTACATAAATATCTTTACAACTGCTAAAAATAAACAGCATTTTTTTTAAAATCTGCAACATTTTTTCAGCAATTATATTATATTTGCAACAAACAATTGAAACATACTGTACTGACAACAGACAGTCTCCTTAAATTGCAAATCAAATAGACGCGTCAATTACACCTCTTTCATTCTCTTTGGTGTAATTGACGCGTCTCTACCAATTGTAAATTGTAAACTGTTAATTGTTAATTATTATTCACTCTCCCGGTTTAACCATTCCGTCGTCATAACCTCCGTTGCTGAGTGACTTCTGAACTTTCTTGAATGATTTTCCGTAATTTATTTTCCATGACAGACCAAGCGAGAGCATATTACCGTTGTTCGCTGTCCAGTTGGTGTGCTTATATGGATGTATTTCCGAAAGCCCTTCTGTTTGATATTTAAAACCATCTTTATTGAACGGGCACAACCATGTCAATGTTATGTATAAATCCTTGTACTTGTATTGCGCGTAAATGTCCTGCGACATCTCGCTATAATTTAAACTTTCACCATATAATGAGATGTGCGGAGTAATATCGAAGTCACAGCCTATATTAAAATTCCTCCAAACTGCTTGCACTTTAACATTACTATAGGAATTGACGTTCTCATGATGAAAATCAACGCCTTTAGATTCGTCTCTTCTCAAATTTCCATTGAGAGATATGTAAAGGAACCTGAACAGTTTTCTCGTTCCAATCTCAGCATTGAGATATAAGCTTCTGTAATAATCGCTGTTATGAGGCGAATTGATGAACAAGTCCAATTCTGGATTATAGTGATATGTATATACTATAGGATTGAAAGAATGCGTGTATCCGACCGTGACTCTGGCGTAAAAAATCTTTTGTGTATTATAGTTGAATTGCAATCTTCCAGATAAGGTATTATATGGTTTCAAATCTGCATTTCCGACATTTGCTTCAACATTGTCTGTACGTTGCATGACGGTTGAAAGTGAACCTAACGATGGCAGACTTGGAGTTAAATTCGCCGATGCTGATAATACAATCTTGTTGTCAATCTTGTAATTTAACCTGAGCGTACTTAAATTCCTGACATAACTTAAGGTATTCAAGCCGTCATTCACAACAAACACCTTCGCACCAGTTCCTAAAATAAGACTTGCTCTTTTTCCTAACATGGTGACATATTGTGCATACGCATAGACATTATCCTTGTTCATCGATGTTGTTTCATCATAAACCACATAATCGTTATAAGCGAAATTATGCTGATATTGAAGTCCGAGATATAATTCCGAATAGTCAAACGACTTTGTGTACATCGCTTCTCCGCTGATAGCGTATCCGTAATTTTCCGTATATGTCGGATATTCTTCAACAAGAGTGTCGGTATTATATGTCAATTTATTTTCGTATGACGAAGTCGAATATTGACCTACGACATTCAATTCTATCTTCTGATAGTTTTTCATCTGACGACTGAAATACAAATCGAGAGATGGCATGTTGCCTTTCCATTTTCTTACTTCGTTCATGTTCATAGTATCTGTGATGCCGTTGTCGGTTTCTATCATCATTCCGTTTCCGTTCCAGTTATTGTTGTCGATGTTGTCACGCAACGACACAATCAGAAACGTACTGTCGTTGGCTCTATAGGTATAATCCGCCATGATGTTGTGGGTCGTATAATAGAAAGGGAAATTCATGCTCTGCTTACGTTCCACCATTCTATTCTCATTGATGTATTTATCTGTCATCTCGTAAGGAACATCGTCGTAGTTACGGTGACTTATATTATATTGCAACATGATTTCCGATTTGCCTCTGTTGTATGTACCCATCACATAACCGTCGGCGAAACCTGTTGTGAAAGCCGTCTTGCCATTAGCGACGATAGAACCGCCGTCTTCAACCTCTTTCAAAACGATATTGATAACACCCGACGCTCCACGATCCATATAACGCACTCCAGGATTATTGCTGTATTCTATGCGCTTGATCTTATCTGAACTGACATTGATGAATCTCTGATACGAAACCTCTTTTCCGTTGATTTGATAGACAGGAGTACCGCCGTCAATTGTGATTGTCTCTTTCGCCACGTTGACATCCAATCCAGGAAGCTGCTGCATATTAAGGAAGTTCAATCCTCTACCAGAACTCTCAACTTCCGTCGGATCAGGAAGTATCACATAATGTTGAGGTGTTTCTTCAATACGAGAACCTTCTATCGTAACCGCATCCAACATTTCTGAAGTACGAGGCATCTTCAACTCTCCGAGGTCGGCAGGACGGCAATATATCGAAAGACGTTCATAACCTATGGCAGAAGTCATAAGAATATATTTGCCATCCTCAACATCCAGTATAAAGTTGCCGTTTTCATCAGAGGAAGTACCAGCTATAATACTATCGTTGTCAGCCATCTTCAGAGAGACGTTGGCAAATTGGACAGGCGCATTCTCCTCGTCAACAAGACGAGCTTTCAGTTCTTTCATCTCATTCTGCGCGAATGATGTCATTGCTAAAATGCTTAGTAATAATGTAAAGATTCGTTTCATTGTAGTATGTTTTAAGTTAAATTAATTGTTAATTGTACATTGTAAACTGTTAATTGCAAAATCGTGCCAAATTTCCATATCATTAAATATCAACTATTTAAAAATTTAACTAAAAATAAAGTGTCAAAAAATTAGACAGTGAGTGTCAAAAAATTGGACAATGAGGTGTTAAGAATTATTAACTTTATTTCTCTTGAATTAATGAAATTATTGTTGTAATTTTGCAAAACCAAATAATCGAAATATATGGAAACTATTGATAATCTCAAAAGTCTCATCTTTACCGTTCGTGGTGTAAAGGTTATGCTCGATGCAGATCTTGCTAAAATTTACGGTTATACTACAAAAGCATTTAACCAACAAGTAAAAAACAATATAGAAAAATTTGATAGTGATTTTAGATTTCAACTTACTAAAGAAGAGTATCATGAAATTTTGATGTCAAAATTTTTGACCTCAAAATCAAGTACAAATCATTTATTATCAATCACTTCTAAAAACGATACAATTCTAAGGTCAAATTTTTTGACCTTAGAATTAGAGAAAGGGAAATATTCAAAATATCTTCCGTTTGTTTTTACAGAGCAGGGAATCTACATGTTGATGACTGTTTTAAAAGGAGAACTTGCCATCAAACAAAGTAAGGCTCTGATAAGAACATTCAAAGAAATGAAGGATTTCATAATCGACAATCATAATCTAATAGGAAATCGTGAACTTATACAAATATCAATTCAAAACTCACAGAATACAGCTGATATAGCGCAGATTAAGGAAAGCATGGTTACCAAAGATGAACTTACTAAAGTAATTCATGACTTCACAGATCTCAATATTAGAAGTGAATATCTGATCCTTAACGGAGAAAAAATCGAAGCGAACTTGGCTTACAACAATATTTACAAAACTGCCAGGCAAAGTATTTTTTTGATTGACAATTACATCGGAATCAGAACTCTTGTTTTGTTAAAAGAAATAGAAAACCATATTCCCATAACAATTTTCTCAGACAATTTAAAACGAGGTTTGCATTATAGCGAATACAACGATTTCCGCAAGCAATATCCTAATGTCAATATTTCATTACGTCATACTTGCGGAATATATCATGACAGATACATTGTATTAGATTATAATTCTGATAGTGAACGAATTTATCATTGTGGAGCATCATCTAAGGATGCGGGGAATAAGATTACAACCATCTCAGAAGTAAGTGACCGTCAGGTCTATCATCCTATTGTTGATACTTTGTTGAAGAATCCGCCATTAGCATTGGAATAATTGTTTTAAATTCAAACTTAGAATTTAAACTTACTGTACCGACAACCGACAGTCGCATATTAAATCTCATCATAATTGAATAATAGTTGTATTTTTATACATAGATATAGAGAAGTTTTATAACTTTGTTTTCACATTAAAATCTCTAACTATGAAAAGACCTGTCGTCAAAATCGTTCCGACTATTGGAGAGAAAATCGTTGAGCTTTTAGGATTGTTAACCGTAATATGTATGGTAATATTTCCGTATGTTATATATGACAAACTTCCTGAAATCATTCCTACTCATATGAATATACTCGGTGAGATTGACGGATACGGAAATAAAGATAGTTTTTCTCTATTGCCTTTTTTCGGCTTGATTGTCTATATCGGATTAAGTATCTTGCAGAAATATCCACATGCCTTTAACTACCCTGTTGAAGTCAACGAGGAGAATTATCTCCAACTATACACTTTAGGAATAAAATGTTTAAGAAACATAAAAATAATAGTAACACTAACTATTGCATACATCACATATCATTTTGCTTGTAACGCATTCGGAATAAAAGTAAGTATAATTCCAGTAACTTTCTTAACGTTAGGAGTTTTCATCACCTTGATATACTACATTATTAAAATGTCTAAATGTAAATAAAACAGATTTCACTTATTTTCACAAATCATTAACTGCAAATCAAATAGATGCGTTAATTGTTAATTATTAACTGTTTATTGCAAAATCTTTCCAAACTTTCATATCATTAAATATCAATAATTTAGAATTTAAACTAAAAATAAAGTGTCAAAAAATTAGACTGTTTGAGTATATTTAGTATCAAAAATCCTAACAACATCAATCATCAATAAATCAATATATTACATAAACATCTTTACAACTGCTAAAAATAAACAGCATTTTTTCAAGAATCTGCAATATTTTTCCAGCAATTTTATTATATTTGCAACAAAACAATTGAAACACAGATGAGAACATTAAAGGAAAAATATAGGATGTTATTGGAAGAAACCGATATTTCATACATCAGGAATATTCATGATACGATTGCATGGAATGAACGCTTGATCGCAATCATAGGATCTCGTGGCGTAGGTAAAACAACTATGGTCCTTCAACACATAAAGCTACATGAAGACACAAAGTCTTCTCTATTTGTTTTTGCTGACGACATCTGGTTTTCAACCCACACCATTCTTGAATTAGCTGACGAGTTTTATAAAGACGGAGGTAAAGCATTGTTTATCGATGAAATACACAAATATAAAAATTGGTCGCAAGAAATAAAAAACATCTACGATTCTTATCCTAAGTTAAGAGTATGTTATACAGGCTCATCCATACTTGACCTGCAAAAAGGCGCATACGATTTAAGCAGACGATTATTAGAATACAAAATGCATGGGTTGTCATTTAGGGAATACATTTCATTAAAGCATAAGATTGACATTCCAACTCATACGTTAGAGCAAGTTTTAGCAAACGACATTAATTTTCCGTATTCAGAATTAAGGCCTCTGCCGTTGTTCAAAGAATATCTCAAAGAAGGTTATTATCCATATTTTCTTAATACAGGATACTATCTGCGCTTAGACAAGACCATCAACGTAATTCTTGAAAACGACATTCCGAAGTTTGCGGAATTATCAATCTCTATGTCGAACAAGATAAAAACATTATTATTTATCATTGCTCAAAGTGTCCCTTTCAAGCCTAATTATTCCAAAATTGCGAGAGATCTGGACATTCATAGAAATTCCGTAGCAGATTTGATGATTTGGCTCGACAGAGCGAATCTAATCAACATATTAAGAGACGATGTAAAAGGAATAAGTCTGTTAGGAAAGGTTGAGAAAATTTATCTGAACAATCCAAATATAGCATATCTGCTGTCGGACAAAGAACCTGAAATCGGCAATATTAGAGAAACTATCTTTTTCGCATGGATGGATGCGATGTACAAGGTAACTTCTTCAAAAGAAGCCGACTTCAGAATCGGCGATTACACCTTTGAGATTGGCGGCAAAGACAAAAAACACAATCAGATCAAAAATGTTGAAAACGCCTTTATTGTCAAAGACAATATAGAATACGGATACAAAAATGAGATCCCATTATGGACATTCGGATTACTGTACTGACAACCGACAGTCACCTTAACTGCAAATCAAATATACGCGTCAATTACACCTCTTTCATTCTCTTTGGTGTAATTGACGCGTCTCTACCAATTGTAAATTGTTAATTGTAAACTGTTAATTGTTAATTGAAATGCTCGGATTCTCATTCGCTGCTTTCCACGAGCGTAGCGAGACGGTGGCGACGGTTATTATCGTTATTGTCAGAACAGCAACTACATAAACCCAGACCGACATATCGGTGCGATAGACAAACTGCTGCATCCATCTGTCGATGATATAATAACTTATCGGTATCGCTACAGCGGAACATATCGCTACGATGTAAAGATATTTCTTGTTGAACATCTTCAATATTCCCATCGCCGACGCTCCATGTATGCGGCGTATTCCTATCTCACGACGTTTGTATTGCGTCTCGAACAACACCAAACCGAAGACTCCTATGATGGAAATCATTATGGAAAGAAATGAAAACATCGTTACTAAAGTCGAAAGCTTGTCTTCCATCTGATATTGCAACGCAAGTTGTTCGTCGATGAATTTCAGTTCATAAGACTCTATATCAGCGTTAGGCGCAAACTCTTCGATAATACCTTTCACATATTTGTTAAGTTCTTTATAGTCGGTGCCGGCAGCTGCTCGTATGTGAGCCTCGTTAGGATGACGCCATCCGTTTGAGCCGAAGACCAAGAATGCGAAAGGCTCTATCTCATATTGCAGAGGTTTGAAGTTAAAATTCTCACAGATTCCGACAACAGGAGTTGGCGTATCTGCATGACCTCCCATTTTTGTGTCTATATTAATTCCGAATCTATCGGCAGCTTCTCTATTAAAAATAAAAGCACCACCCTCCAAATGTTCGTCCGACGGCATGAAGTCACGACCATCTTCAACCTTGATTCCCATCATCTGCAAGAAATTCCACGAAACAGGGAAAACACTAAAAGTTATAGATTGATTATTATAATAACGATTCCATCCCATAAAACCTTGACTTACAATAAATCCATCGCCATACGCCACATCTACTATATTCGGATTCTGCATCAATTTGTCAGTGAAAGCGTCGCGTCCTGTATAATCCAAATCTCCGCCATAACCCAAAATAGCTCTCGGAACATTAATGCTATATAGTTGCTCATCATTAAATCCCATCTCATAATGAAGCATATATTTATGTTGCTTTTGAATAAACAAAGAACAAATTATCAAAGAGATAGAAATAACATACTGTATTCCGACCAACGAATAACGTAATATCTTTCCCGATTTCGTGGCATGGAACGAACCTTTCAACACCAAGGACGGATTGAATTTGGTGATATAAAAAGCAGGATACAAACTCATTATCGCAGCAAATATCATCAGGAAGAGAATCATCGTAAGTGCCAATTGCCAATTTTCTTTTAATGATACAGACGCTGAAATATATTCCGACAGAGGCGTTTGTGCGAAAGTGAAGACAATTACCATCGCGCCTAAGATTGATAATAACGTAAGTCCCAATGTTTCAAATATTATGTTAAGACGCAGCTTTGATGTCGGCGCGCCGAAGACTTTGTAGGTGTTGATTGCTTTGATGCGAACAGGTATCAGTGCGAAGAAGAAATTGATGAAATTAATGAAAGAGATTACGAGGATAAGGACAGCTATAGCTATCAGACTATATGTCGTCGAAAGATTTCCTTGACGGGGCGAATATGAAAGCTCATCGAAATAAATTGCAGGCAAAGGATTTAGACGAGGAGTAAATCTCTTTATATCGCTTTCTATATTTTCATCTGTATTACCCATATTTCTAAAATATTCAACCATCTGACTCTTTAACTTTGATTCTATATCAACAGGTGTGGCATCTTCGTTTAATCTCACATAATAAGGGTAACCCCATTCGCTCGGATCAGAATCTTCCTGAGGTTCCATACAGACCCAGCCTTCGCATATTGCAAGATTGCTTGGTTTCGGGAAATTCTTGAAAACACCGACGATATCACATGTTTTGTCGCCTTCAAGTCCGCGACCTACGGTAAGCACATCGCCTACTTTCAAATCAAATTTCTTAGCTGTTTCTTCTGAGATAATCATGGATGAGATGGTAAAGTTTTCCAATCCGCCTTCAATAAATTCAAAATGGAAAACTTCAAGACCTTCCAACTCAGCCTCGACTGTTTTAATTTTGAGATTATCGATGGTATGATTACGTTTTATGGAATAGTTATTACCACTCCAGGCGTATGTTTCTATCGTACCTCCCGCCTCTATCTCCGGAATACCTGCACATATATCATCAGGTAACTGCCTGTTCCAAGTGTGCATATACTTGCCTTCCTGCCACCAATTAGGTATTTCAAGTCTGTAGATATTTTCCGAATTAGGTATCACCTTGTCGTATGAGAAATCATATTTCACCTGAACCATAATGAGATAGATGGCAGCGAATGCCACCGACATTCCCACGACATTCAACAATGACGATGTCGTATAACGCTTTAATAATGTGATGAAGTTTTTGATATACATATTTCTTTTAGTTTAAAGTTTAAGGTTTAAAGTTTAAAGTAGTTTTAAAGTTGATGGTTTTTTAGTTAAAAGTTTATCTAATTCAACCTTAAACCTTAAGCCTTAAACCTTAAACCCAATTATTTATTTTAATTTTCCATTTTCAAATTTCTTTTTTCATTCTTCATTTTACAATTCATAATCCAAACGATTATGCATTATGAATTATACATTATGAATTATTTTATCACTTCCACCGGGTTCTCATTCGCGGTTTTATATGATGAAATGATATTGATACCATAGACTATCATCATAACCAAGAGTGCGCCGGATACAAAGAGCCACCACGACAGATGCGCCGTAAGATCGGAATTGGTTTTCAAAATATCTAAATAATAACGTCCTCCGACAACTGCCGCCATCACTCCTACTATCACAGCTGGCAAAACAACATACGAAAGTCTCAAACTTAATATCTTAAGCACTTCCATAGGTGTCGCACCGCATACCTTACGAATGGCGACTTCCTTGCGTCGCGACTGCATCTCGTTGCCGATGTATCCTATCAAACCGATGAGCGATATTATCAAGGTCACCAATGCAGCTATCAACACCGTGTTACGCAAATGACGCAGGTGATAGTAATTGTCTCTCATCCTTTCACTAAATGTAAAAAAGCTATATTGCCAGTCGGAAGTATAATATGCGTCGATGACTTCTTTTATCGTCTTCATATTTTCCTGCGAGAAGTCTGTCATGCGGATATTAAACCAGAATGTATTGACCGCATCTTCACTCAGATATGCGTTGAAAGGATGTATCACTATTGGCTGCACCCAACCGTCACCCATCTGATAGTCAGCCACCACACCGACGATCTCATACGTGCCGCCATCGCCTTTAAGGAATGTCTTTCCCAAAGGACTGTCGTTCCAACCATATTGCTTCACGAAAGCCTCATTGACGATTACCTTATTCGTGGCGTCGTTTGCCTGATAGTTACGTCCTTCCACAATCTTCATCTGCATCGTCGGGATATAATGTTCATCAGCAATCTCCCATCGGCATGAGAAAAGCAAGTTCCACTGAGCGTCGTAGATAGGATTGCCAGAATATCCCCACATCGGGAATCCTAATGAGATGGCGACATCCTCCACGCAAGTCTGCCTCAGAAGTTCCTCGCGGATAGTCAGCTGTGTCGATGTAGTTGCAGGAATGGCTACTGTCATAATCTTATCATATTGATAACCATGATCTGCTGTAAGGACATAATTCGACTGACGCGCCGTGATTCCGAGAAAAATGACGATGCCGGTAGTACAAGCCACCTGTACAAACAGAAGCGTCTTCTTCCACCATGTACGATTTTCCTTGCCTCCTCGAAAAGCATATTGTAACTTAACGGAAGAAAATATCGCAGCAGGAATGAGAGCCGCAACGAGAAAAGCAGCGAGACAAACCAAAGCCGGAATCCAGATACGTTCTAAAGCGAACAAGACCTTAACATCATAAAAAAGCTGTGAGATTTCTTTGCTGAGACATAAGATGATGAATACCGACAAAACTAAAGCCGCGAGCATAATCCATAAAGTCTCGACAAGAAGCATCTTAAAGACATCAATACGTTTCGCACCATTGCAACGTAGCATCGCGATGGTTTTACTTCTCTCCGACAAAGACGATATAGTGAGCAGCACATAGTTAAGACACGCCATCAGCATCGCGACGAGACCGATGGTTCCCATCAACAAAGAAGTCTGTTTTACGTTAGATTTGAAGAAAGTTGTCTTATCCAAAGGCACGAAGGAAAAACTGATTTGCCAGTCCTTGACATAATCATGATATGAAGGATAACGTTTCACGAACTCGTCCATCTGAGCCTCTACTTCCGCGATGTCGTTTCCCTCACGTATTTTTATGAAGGTTGGATAAAGGTCTGAGCCAGTCCAGATATAATATTCCGTATCATAATTCATGTATCGAAGCATGTCGAAGTTGCCGATGGTATTATTGACAGGCGGAGTCTTGAACACTCCAGCCACTACATATCTCTTCTTTGAGGTAGAAGACGTTTCTATCACTTTGCCGAGTGGATCGTCATTATCAAACAGCAGTTCAGCTAATCGTTTCGAGATAAGCACCTCGTTGGCGGCTCGACCTTCGGGAGAAAGCACACGAGCAACATCGCCGCTGATTATGCCGAAGTCTAACACCTTGAAGAAATCGCCGTTGACATTGAGCATCCCCACATCGTATAAGTTTCCCTTATGATTTATCTGAAGGAGAGCGTCGGTATAATGAGTAGCCGCCTCAATCTGCGGTATATCGTTAGCCATATTAGGAGCTAAAGGCAACACCATCTGGGAATTAGCCTCGTTGCCACTGAATTGCGGGGAGATAGTCCATACCTGATAGATGCGTTCTTTGTCGGGAAAGAATCTGTTGTACGACAGTTTCAATCCAACGAAAGAAAAGATGAGAAGAGCCACTATCAAGCCCAACGAAAGAGAGACGACACGCGTGATAGAGTTGTTACCATGTTTCCAAAGATACCGTAATGAATAATTTGTTATCATATTTTCTTTTAGTTTAGAGTTTAAGGTTTAAAGTTTAAAGTAGTTTTAAAGTTGTAAGTTTTAAGATTAAAAGTTTATCAAATTCAACCTTAAACCTTAAGCATTAAACCTTAAACCCAATTATTTATTTTAATTTTCCATTTTCATTTTTCTCGCAGAGACGCAGAGGAACGCAGAGTTTGTTATATTGTTTCTTTGCGTACTTTGCGCCTTTGCGAGAGATTTATTCTCAGATTTTCAATTTTTCAGTTTCTCAGTTTCCAAAAAAATCTTTTCCATTATAATATTCCACCATTCTGTATTCTATAACGTATTGAAGTTTAGAGCGTAGGCAATCTGATTTCGCTTGTAATAATGTCGTCGATGCTGTCTGAAGATCTATTGCCGTGACGAGTCCTTTCTCGAATTTGGCAGCGATGCCGTCGTATGCAAGTTGCGCCGCTTCTAACTTCTTCTGTCCGAGGACATACTGTTTCGCATAGCCTTTCATCTGCTGATATGAAGTCGTAACCTCGCTCTCCACGGCGTTACGAACCGCAATCTCGTCAAGCTCGGCACTGCGCCATGCGTTACGCGCCATGCGCGCCGACGACCTTCTCTCCAAACCGGAAAAGATTGGTATCGAGAGACCTAACTGTATGTATGAACCCATGTTATTACTAAACTGATTCAAGAATGACGGATACGCCGCCTGATTTTCCATATTGACGAAATAACTCGTGTTATATCCTCCGTAGAGATATAAGGAAGGATAATAATAACCTTTTGACCTGCTGTAGTTTAACTTGGAATATGAAGTGTTAAGTTCTGCCGAGACGACCTTCACATTGTTATTCAAGGCGTGATTCACGACTTCTTCCATCGGAGTAAGCATAGTAAGGAATTCAATGTCTAATTCTTCAACTAATTCTAATTCTTGGTCTTGAGGGAAGTTCATAATCTCACGGAGACGAATCTTTGCAAGTGCGAGATTGTTTTCCTGTTCTGTAAGAAGATAATCGTAGTTGGCTTCTTGTGATTCCACTTCCGCCACATCGGCTGCGCTCTTGCGACCGATTTCGTAGAGTTTCCTCGCTTCTTTGAGCATCAGGCGAGAATCTTCCAACTGCTGAGCCGCTATCTCTGTCGTACCTATATAATATAATACGTCGATATAAGCTTGCATCGTCTGCATCGCCACTTCATCGCGAGAGATTTGAAGTTCTTGTACGCCACGTTCTCGAGCGACTTTAGCGGCGCGCATAGTGTTGATACCTTGTAGTCCAGTGAACAAAGGCATTGATCCTGAAATTCCGTATGAGTTACTAAAAGTAGAGACATTGGTGTAGTTGTTTGTCTCCGGGTCGATGGAACGACCGAAATTCGTTGAGCCCGACACGCTTGCAGAAAGTGAGGGGAACAAAGACGCCACTGAAGAATTATATTGCTGTTGAGCGTCATCTAAGGCGTTTATTTTCTTTCCGACTGAAGTAGAATGTTCCACCGCGTATGCCATGCAGTCGTCCAATGACATCGGCAGCGACTGCGCGGCAAGCGAGAGTGTCAAAAAATTAGACAGTAGTATAACGAAAAAAGTTCTTTTCAGATTTGACTGCTGACGATTAGACGCATCAATGTTTGTTAATGTTTTTGGTATCATTGATACGTCTCTACTTTGCGACCTTGCGACCTTGCGACTTTGTGACTTATAACTTCCAGACGTATCAATGTGTTTTATAGCAGGAAACATTGACGCGTCTCTACTTTGTGACCTTACGACCTTGCGACTCTGTGACTTCATTGCTTTAGCATTTATAATTTTCAACTTTCAATTATCAATTTTCAATTTATATTATGCCAAAGTCGTGCCAAAATATTAAATTTGTTAAATATCAATAAGTTAAGATTTTTCAATAAAAATAAAGTGTCAAAAAATTAGACAGTGAGTGTCTAATTTTTATATACATCACATGAAAAATAGTGATAGGAGAGGGGGTAAGGCGAATTTTTTTTCAGAACATTAAAAAAAGTCGCTCATAAAATCCTGAACGACTTTTGTATTTCAAGGTATGATTATTAAATATTGGTCTCACGTAGAGGCATACGGACGTATGTCTCTAACATTGTTAATTTTAAATTGTTCATTGTTAATTTTAAAAACTGAATCCAATACCTAAATTGACAGGTGTAACTCTTATGGGACTATTGTCTTGATTGAATAAATGTGTCAATCCTGTCCTTCCAAATATGACAAAACTCTTGAAGTTTAGCACTGCCAATGCATTAACACCAAATGGATTGTAAGCCAAATTATCTGAAACCGTCAATTTATCGTTTTGGAAATATGTAAATGATTTCATCGCAAAACGCCATTCAAATTCAGGTCCGAATGAAAATGCCATTTTATTGCCCCCGATGCGCCATTGGAACTGAACGCTGATTGGTAAACGCAAACTCCAATAACGGTAGTAACCATCATCAAATTCTTCTGGTGCATTAGTGCCCAACAAACCATCAGGGATAGGATTCCATTCTTCGCTTGAATCGGAAGGACGATAAAAATATGTGTAATTGCTGCTGTGATCTGTAGTCGTTGTGCCTAAAATATATGAACTGTAGAAATAAGTGTTCGAAAATCCTAATGCTGTGGTCAGACCTATTGTCTTTCTTTTATTATGACATATGTCATATTGGAAAAGGTACATGCCCCATTCAAACGACTTTGCTTTTTGCAAATCAAAGTTCAAACTATAATGTGAGAATGGAATACCAATCATCGCTGAATAGGCATAGTAGATATTGGGATATATTGGTTCAAAACTACGGAACTTTATTTTTGTTCCTTTATTGTCAGAGACGTATTTATCATCTTTGATGAATGTAGGGTTTATAGGGAAATTGATGGTGATGTTCTTCTTCTCGGTGTTGCTGCCTATATTGTTTTCGTATCGACTTTCATAATATGGATATTTTTCCACCTCGCCGTTTTCTGTTATGCTGAAGACGTTAATCTTCAATCCATTTTGAGAATCTATGATTTTTACCTTGTTGTTGTTGATGAGGATTTCAACCTTGTCGCCTTTAACTACGATAGTGTCGTTATTTGTCTCTTGTGAAGTGACGTTTAATGTCAACGCCATAAATAATGTGATTAATGCTATTCTTTTCATATCGCTAAATTTTTTATTTGTATTTCTAATCATGATCTTATTCGAAGTCTATGTCTACGTCGCCGTACTTCACTTCAATATTTATTTTTTGTTCAACCATCTCGATGTTACCGCTCATCTTTTCCTTGTTGTTGATTTCGTATATGTAAACTCTTGCATTGTCTTTGAGATACTTGCTGTCAATCTGTCCGTATTCTGTAGAAATGTAATATGAGAAATTTAGTTCTTTGTTGAGCATGAGGTCTACGTCACCATATCTTGATGAAATATCTATGAGTTTGAAGTCATTGTCGATTTTGTTTATCTCAATGTCACCATAGGTTGATGTGAAGTTAATTTTTTTTAAGAGATAATCAATTTCCACGTCGCTGTATGAATCGTCAATGGTTATTTCATTTACTTTTTCAAAATAAGTATCGGTGTATTTTATGTCCAACGATACGAAGTCTGCATAGTTACAACTGATTTCTGAAAATTCACAAGTGGCGGTGAGTTTCTTAATATCGCCGAATTTCCCGTTGCCGTATTTCATATTGATGTTTACATTTTTACTGTTGTTAATACGTATGTCGCTAAAACCTATTTTACCTTCAATCTTATTTGAATATTTTATTTTGACATCACTATAATTTATGTCAAGTTTGTTGATATTAGATAATAGACTGTCGATTGAGAAACTTCCGAAGTCAAGGTCTAAGTTAAGGTCTTTTCTGAGTTTATCGATTTCAATGTCGCCGTAAGAATTGTTAATGGTAAGATATAGATTTTCAGGAATCATGATGTAATAGTCAATCTGAAAACTTATGTTGGTTGTTTTCTTTGTTTTGATTGTTGTTCTTGCTTCTATTGTTTCTGTACTTTTCATATTATCGAATTCTACGTTAATGTTGTTGAGCATTTCTTCGGCAGCGTTTTCCCTGTTTGATTTTGCTGTTATCTCAACATGAAAACTTACGTAGTTTTCGTTCCATGTGGCAATCTTGTAATCGCAGAAACTGCCATAAAGATTTAACTTGTAGTTACTTCTCGCATCGAAGTTGGCATCGATGGTTCTCTTTTTTGTGTATTTATAATTTTCGTTCGAATTGTCGTTGATTTTCAATTCGTCTGAAAATGCAATAGAACAGATGAAACATAGCAGTAATGTCATTGTCATTTTAGCTTTTGTCATAGTTCTCATAATAGACCTCCTTATTTTTTATTAATTTTTCTATATATTGAATTTAATGTCTGCAAATTGTTATTATAAACATGCGATGTTATTGCGAGTTGTTTCTCTTCTGGCAGCGGCGCGATCTCGGTGAGTAACTCTGTTGTTGACGAGAGATTTTCTATCGCTTTGTTTATCTCGTTTCTCGTTGAGTAGTCGACATTAACCAGGACATTTTCCAATAACGCTATCGTCTCGTTGAGTTGTGTCTCATAAATCATACGCATCTCCGCTACTTTTTCGTTCTCATTGTAATTATAAATGTATGGTTGTATAATGTCTTGTTTGTTAATTAAAATTAAGACTAATAATATCGCTGCCGCAGCGGAAGGAATACCCAACCAGAAATATTTTCCTCTCTGCGACCCTGTGACCCTGTGACCTTGCGACTTTGCGACTTTGCGACCTTGCATCTTCATCGCAAAACGTTCCTGATGTCCGGCAGGCAATTCCGCCATGAATTTATCTTTATTATTTTTTATTAAGTTTTCCATCGTTATTATAATTATATTACGTTTTTATTTAGACGCATCAATTACAGATTGTTTATTTTTTGAGGTGTAATATGATAGTCCTTACTTTTTTCAGATTCTCAGATTCTCAGTTTTTCAGATTCCAAAATTAATTTCAGTTTATTGATAGATCTTACATATTGCGACCTTACCGATGAAGGCTTAATATTCATTATCTCTGCAATTTCATCGAAATCTAATTCATCGATGAGACGTAACAACAACACCATTTTATATCCGCGGGGGAGAAGTTCAATCTTTTCTTTTATCATCTCTATGGAAAAGGAATCTTCTTCATCCTCACTGATGGCTGACGATTGATAGTTGTCAGCTAAATCTTCTACTTCTGTAAATAATGGTGTTTTATTCTTTTTGCGGAACAGGTCGATGCTTTTGTTTATCGCTATTTTCTTTACGAAGTTGACGAACTCTTTTTCTGTTCCTATAAATCTGTCGATATTGTCGAATGCCTTTAAGATGGAATCCTGCATTATCTCTTCTGCGTCGAATTCGTTCATCACGATGTGGAGACTTGCATTATATACAGGTAGTGCGCAGATGTTGTATAACTCCATCATAGACTGCTGATTCTGCCTTTTGCATCCTGATATCAATTCCTTAAATCTCGACATTTTCTTGTGATTTCTCAATTAACTAACGACGACTTTGCGATTTTGCTGCATGGAATGTTTGCTTTTTGTAAAATATTTTCAAAGATAGTAATTTGCCTCGTAAAAAACTAAAAAGTCGCTCAGAAAATCCTGAACGACTTTTTTTAATATTGTATAATGTGGACAAAGTCTGTTGTTTTATCAATGTGTTGAAACAAAATAGTGTTAAAAAACTTTAACTTTATTTTTATTGACAACAATTTAATAATGTTGTACTTTTGTGAGCAAAATCTAAAATAATGAAACTATGGCAAGAAAGATTAAAGAAACACCCATTTTAACAGGTGAAGATGCAAAACGTTTTATGGAACGTATGCAAGAGACAAGAGTTGTTTCCAAGGAAGAAATAGAAAGAGTAAAGAAAAATTACGAATATATTATTAGTATATCGAAGTTATAGATAATGATAGTTCGTCGTTTAACTGAGGATGAGGCAATAAATTCATTTTGTTGCGGTGATGCTGATTTGGATGATTTTATAATAAACGAATCTATGTTATATTGTAAATCTTTATTATCGGCAAACTATATAATGGAAGAATATGATAATACAGTTGCTTTTTTTAGTTTGTTGAATGATAAGATTTCAATTCATGAATTTGATAATAAAACAAATTTCAATCGTTTTAGGAGTCATAAGTTTGTTAATAAAAAAAGAATTCAAAGTTATCCAGCTGTAAAGATAGGAAGGTTCGCAATAGAGAACAAGTTTCAAGGCAGTGGAATTGGATCAATGTTATTGGATTTTATTAAAGGTTATTTTATAATCAATAATAAAACGGGTTGTAGGTTTATTACTGTTGATGCTTACAAGTCAGCCGTTTCTTTCTATGAGAAGAATGGCTTTGTAGCGTTACATAATAATGATGATGATTCTTTTACTCGGTTGATGTATTTTGATTTAGTAGATTATAAGAATCATTTAAAATAAGGTGATAAAAATAAAAAGTCGCTCAGAAAAACCTGAACGACTTTTTTATTTTAAAATCTGAGAAACTTAAAACTTGAGAATCTGAGAGTTGGTTTACTTTCAGGTTTTCAATTTCTCAAGTTTTCAGTTTTTATTCAAAGTTTCGGTCCTGAGTCAACCAAAGCCTTGCCTGCTTCGTTGTAGGTGAATTTTTCGAAGTTCTTGATGAAACGACCTGCCAAGTCTTCAGCTTTGACATTCCATTCTTCAGCTGTTGCGTAAGTGTCGCGTGGATCCAAGATGTCTGGGTTTACGCCAGGCAATGCTGTAGGGACTTTGAAGTCGAAGTAAGGGATGTTCTTTGTCTCGGCTTTTTCTATTGAACCGTCCAAGATGGCGTCGATGATGGCGCGTGTGTCTTTGATGGAGATACGTTTGCCGGTTCCGTTCCAACCTGTGTTTACCAAGTAAGCAGTAGCACCGACTTTTTCCATTTTCTTGACTAATTCTTCTGCGTATTTTGTCGGGTGCAATGAAAGGAATGCTGCGCCGAAACATGCTGAGAATGTTGGTGTAGGTTCTGTGATGCCGCGTTCTGTGCCAGCTAATTTTGCTGTGAAACCCGACAAGAAGTAATATTTTGTTTGTTCTGGAGTCAAGATTGAAACTGGAGGCAATACTCCGAAAGCGTCGGCTGACAAGAAGATTACTTTCTTAGCGTCTGGAGCTTTTGATACAGGTTTTACGATATTTTCGATGTGGTAGATAGGGTAGGAGACGCGTGTGTTTTCTGTGACGCTCTTATCTTTGAAGTCGATTTTGCCGTTTTCATCGACGGTGACATTTTCTAACAAAGCATCTCTTCTGATGGCGTTGTAGATGTCAGGTTCACTTTCTTTGTCAAGGTTGATGACTTTTGCGTAGCAGCCGCCTTCGAAGTTGAAGATGCCGTCGTCGTCCCAGCCATGTTCGTCGTCACCAATCAAGGCTCTCTTAGGATCTGTCGATAATGTTGTCTTACCTGTTCCCGAGAGACCGAAGAAGATGGCAGTCTCGCCTTTTTCGTTTGTGTTTGCTGAGCAGTGCATTGCAGCGATACCTTTCAATGGCAGTAAGTAGTTCATAATTGAGAACATGCCTTTTTTCATTTCGCCGCCGTACCATGTGTTCAAAATGATTTGTGCTTTTTCTGTCAAGTTGAAAACGACAGCTGTCTCTGAGTTGAGACCTAATTCTTTGTAGTTCTCGACTTTTCCTTTTGATGCTGTATATACTACGAAATCAGGTTCACCGAAGTTGGCGAGTTCCTCTTCTGTAGGACGGATGAACATGTTCTTCACGAAATGAGCTTGCCATGCCACTTCCATTATGAAACGAATCTTGATGCGTGTGTTTTCGTTGGCACCTGCATAACCGTCAACAACGTAGAGTTTTTTATTTGATAATTCGTTTAATGCTATTTGTTTCAATTCTTTCCAAACCTCTTGAGTTACAGGTTTGTTGTCGTTCTTGTATTCGTCTGAGGTCCACCACACAGTGTCGCGGCTAACATCGTCCATGACAAAATATTTGTCTTTAGGAGAACGACCTGTGTAAATGCCTGTCATAACGTTGACAGCGCCTAGTTCTGTTAGAGTTCCTTTTTCGTATCCGGTAAGTTCCGGATTCATTTCAGCTTCAAATAATTCTTCGTAAGATGGATTATAGATGACTTCCTCGACACCTTCAACGCCGTAAGAAATCAATGCTTGTTTGATGTTTTCAATTTGAGCCATAATAGTATTTTTATATATGTTTGATATGTCTGGCAAAAGTATGAAATATATTTTGATTCATAGATAATTATGAGTCTTAAATTATTGAGGTGAAAGTAAAATATTTTAAAAAATATATCTTGATTTATTAAAAATTAAATCGTAAGTTTGTACGAAATTTTTTTTGTCGTTAAAATGCTGATACGAATTGCTTTCTATTTGATTTTCTATCCTCTATCGGTTTTACCGATATTTTTTTTGTATCTTATTTCTCTTCCTTTTTATATAATTCTTCGTTTTGTTCTAAGATACAGAAAAAAAATAATTGATAAAAATTTATCGAATTCATTTAATAATCTTGATATTAAATCTATAAGAAAAATACGGAATCAATTTTATTGGCACCTTACGCAGTTAGGAATGGAAATGCTGAAGATGATCTCGATGTCGCGTAAAAATGTGATGCGTCGTTATCATTGTTCCAATCCGGAAGTTGTTAATAGATTTTTTGATGAAGGCAAAAGCGTGGTTCTGACTTCCAGTCATTATAATAATTGGGAATGGATGGTTTTGAGTTTGGATATGCAATTCAAACATCACGGGATAGGAGTGGGGGCGCACAACACTAATAAGGTGTTCGAGAAACTTATCAATCGTGCGAGAACGCGTTACGGGACTCAAGTCGTTTTCCATGATAATGTACGTGAGGTGATGGCTTACCATGAAGACAATCATATTCCTGCTGCATATATGATTCTCGCTGACCAGAATCCAAGTAACCCGAAACGTTGTTATGTGGCGAATTTCTTGAATCAGAAAACTGGTTTCATACGTGGCTCTGAAGGTTTCGCCAGAAAATACGATCTTCCTGTATTATATTATAAGGTGATAAAAGAAAGATGGGGACATTATCGTATCGATGTGGAAGTTATCTGCGAAAAGCCGAGCGAACTGCCTGACGGCGCCATCATGCAACGTTATACCGAATTATTGGAAGAGACAATAAAATCAAATCCTCCTTATTGGCTTTGGAGTCACCGCCGCTGGAAACATAATTTCGACGACGCGAAGATTGGAAATCAATGATTTGAATCTGAGAATCTGAGAACTTGAAAATCTGAGAAAGTTATGACTTCGTTGATGTAAAATTCTCAGATTCTCAGTTTTTCAGATTCTCAGTTTTTCAGATTCTCAAGTTTTAAAATATCTCCACAAGGCATTCGTCTAATTCCTTGCTTATCTTCTCTGTATCTAAGTGTTGTCCGATGAAGACAATCTTAGCCATTCTGTCGCCGTATCTCTCGTCCCAGTCGTTCATGATGCTTGGGTCGTTGCGCATGAGTTCTTCTAATTCGTCTTGCGGAGCTGTGGCGAACCATAATCCCGCTTCGGTGAGTTTCTTCTGAACGCCGGCTTGTTCAAATAAATATGTCATGTCGGGATTGTCGCTGAAATAGCAGATGCCTTTCGCTCTTATCACATTCTCAGGCCATTTCGATGTCACATATCTGTCGAACTTATTGGTGTCGAACGACTGACGTCTATAATATACGAAGGTGCTGATGCCATATTCATCGCCGTGACTGTGACCATGATGATGGTGATGATGACAAGGACAATTTTCATCGTGACATTCTTCTCCATCGTGATGATGATGTTCATGTTCATGGTGATGTTCATGATGATTTGCTGAATGCTGATCGCTGACAGCTGACGGCTCTTCTATGTGCTTAATCCAACCTGCTGCGCCTGCTACCTTATAATAATCGAATTTATGTGTGTTGATGATTTTTTCTAAATCTATATTTGTATAATCGCATTCGATGATTTCAACGCCGGGTTGTAAGTTGTTGATAATTGATTTTATGCGATTCAAATCTTCGCGGCTTACCTCCGAAGCTTTGTTGAGAAGTACGATGTTGCAAAACTCAATTTGTTGTATCACTAAGTTGGCGATGTCTTCTTCTTCGACGGTATTCTTGTCTAACTTATTGCCGCATTCGAATTCGTGTTTCATTCTCAGAGCATCGACCACTGTCACTATGCAATCCAATTTTGGAAGACCGTGTATGCTGTATTTCTCGTCCATATTAGGGATAGAAGCGATGGTACGAGCTATAGGTTCCGGTTCGCAGATGCCGCTTGCCTCGATGACGATATAGTCGAACTTATTGCTTTTCACGAGGTCGGCGAGTTGTTCCACCATGTCGAATTGAAGAGAACAACAGATGCAGCCGTTTTGAAGAGCCACGAGACTGTCGTCTTTTTGGTCAACGACGCCGCCTTTCTGAATGAGAGCAGCATCGATATTTACTTCGCCAATGTCGTTGACGACTACAGCGAATTTGATACCTTTTTTATTTGTTAAGATGTTGTTTACTAATGTTGTTTTTCCGCTTCCGAGATAACCGGTAAGGAGTAAAATTGGGGTTTCTTTCATGATTGAAAATGCTTTTGTTTAGATATGCAAAGTTAATAAAAAGGCTAAAGACAAAAGGCTAAAGACGAAAGTTTTTTTTGCTGTGAGTTGTGAGCTTTTGTTTTTATTTCCTTTTAACTTTAGTTTTTAGACATTAGACAAAAAATAACTCCTAATTCTTAATTCTCACAACGGTTTTCGTAAATGGAATCTTACGTTCAGATTTTTCAAGAGCCATTTCGACAAGTCTTATCAAGCCTCCGCAGCATGGCACTTCCATGATGGCGACTGTCAGAGATTTTATCTTAGCGACATCAATCATCTGTATCAGTTTGTTGACATAGAATTCTTTGTTGACGTCTAACTTAGGACAAGCTATCGCCAATGTCTTTCCTTGTAGTAATTCCGTGTATAACTTAGGATTAGCGAATGCTGTGCAGTCGGCTGCTAACAAGACATCAGCGTTGTTGAAAGCTCCTGACAGAGGATTGATGAGATGTAGTTGTACGGGCCAGTTGATGGACGGAGAGCTGGGAACTGAGAATGGAGAGCGGGTGACTGGGAACGGGGAATTGAGAATGGGGGATGGGGCGGTTGGAGTTAGATTTAGTATCGGTACTGGAATGTTATTTTCTTTTAAGTAATCTATTCCTTGTTGGAGGAGGTTTGATTCTCCGTGGTTTTTAAGATGTTGTAGGTGCGCTTGCAGTACTTTTTCGCTTTTAGGGATTATCCTTTTTATCACGGCAATTTCGTCGTATGCCTCTACTTCTTTCTCTTCTATCGAGATGGCGTTCATTGGGCAGTCGCCGATGCAAGCACCGAGACCGTCGCAATATAATTCACTGATGAGACGAGCCTTGCCGTCGATGATTTGTAAGGCTCCTTCATGGCAACCTTTGGCGCATAAGCCGCAGCCGTTACATAATTCCTCATCGATTTTTATGATGTTTCTTTTTACTTTCATAAGCTAATTTTTTTTACAAAGATACATCAATATTAACGAATGAAGTGTAACATTTGTTACAAAAAAGTTGTTTTTTAGCAGGCGTTCCGTGCTGTCGCACTTCACACTGCCTATTATCTTACGCCCATATAGGGCTACTTAACCCATTTCCCTTCCTCAACTGTCAATTGTTCATTGTTAACTGTTAATTTCCAGATGTATGTTCCGCTCTTCCAACCCGAAGCATCTACACTCGTTACATCATCTGTAATCTCCTGTTGATGAACCATTCTTCCTTGCATGTCATAAACCTGCAAGGTGCAGTTGCGTAATGAAGTCCTTATATTCATCACGTCTCCGCCCGGATTAGGATAAGCGACAGCAACCTTTAAATTATGTGCGTGAGCTTCTTCTATGTCAGTAAATACTGATGTGGGGAATTTAGCAATGTTGTAAAGTCCAGTTGCCAAAATACTTCCGTCACCCATCATTATTATCGACTCGATTGACTTATCTAGAAAAATAGTGGAAATAGTATCCATATCTGTATTAAGCCATTCTATCATGCTATACGGCGGATCGATTGATGTATCATACATGTTATAATTACATGCAAAATATATTGAGGTGTTGTCATTGGCCATTTCAACACCCTTATAACACAATGCCATCTCGTATGTTTCTGGATAACCTCTGATAATATAATTGTCAGTTGATAGAAAATCTGAAGCGTTCTCGATATTATCATTCAATTTATATAACCTGACATCATTATAAAAATCATTAAATGGATTTTCAATACAACTTGCGGTGACAGTCAGATAAGTTATAGTGTCATTTAGCTTGATTACCGAAATGTTTTTTAGAGGGTCAGCCTCTATTTGTGGAATATTATAACCAGGTTGTATAATATACTTTGTAGTTACATGATTTAATTCCTTGTCATAATATAAGACCTTACCATGTTTGCTGTGATCACCCATAGCATAAAGGATATAATGAGAATCAGTTGCCACTATTTGATTCTCGGTATAATGTGCTCTGGGTGATCCAATGCCATGAGTACCCTTCGCATATCCTTTTTTATTCAATATTTCACCGTCAAAATTCATCCTGAAAATAAATAGAGAATCATTGCCTCGAGGATTATCATAATCGGCACTGACCGTCTTGATATATCCGCCTATTATGTCACCTTTATCCTCAAAAAGTGAAAATATAATAAATTGACCAGAAAATTCATTAGGGGAATTTTGCCATTGCCACCATTCACTATCCTCAAATGTGTCTATAGGAAATCTGTACTCACAGCTGTCAATTATATTAAGTTCCTGATCCAACTTACAAAACGATAGAATTGCATCCGATGGTGGATTGTCGTAGTTCAGAAAATAATCGGGACTGTCATAATTGTGTTCCGGACTGTACGTAAAAAGAGCGAACAGGTTTCCATCTTTTTCAAAAAGATATGGCTCGCCTGTAATTGATGTATAACCACCTTCCCGATGAAAGACCCGTCTTGCCAACTCATTGCCATCAGATGATAAAATCACGATTGCTGGATCCGCTGAGTAAAAAAATGAAGAATTTCCTCTTCTATAATGATTAAAAGACGCTATTGCAATATTTCCATCTGACAATTCTAAAGGGTTAATAAGCTTCAACATCTCGTTATCGTAAGGACCATATTCTAATGAATATTCCCATTCCTGAGAAAAGAGCATGTTAACTCTAGATAAAAGCAGAGTTAATAAACATACGAACAATCTATATTTATTCATAATAAAAAAATTTTTGTTAAACATTTATTTTTTTTGCTGTGAGCTATGAGCTGACTGCTGATAGCTGATGGCTGACAGCTAATTTTCCATTCAATTGAGACGCTTCAATGTTGATCTGACCCCAAAAAGTTGGACAGGTTAATAAAATATTTACATACAAAGAGTTCGGTATTTCACCGGACTCTTTCCGTTTAATCTTAATTTAATACGTTCGTTATTGTAATAATGAATATATTTTTTTAATTGTTTTTTAAAATCATCCATATCAGAAAACTTCTGCAAATATAATAATTCAGATTTCATA
>JAZUSL010000040.1:0-30945 GCA_045606705.1 Bacteroidales bacterium | reverse complement strand
CGGAGACATTCCATCAAAGTATATCCATATCATTAACTGTCATTTATTTACAAGCTTATCGCCAAACTGTCTTTGGCAACATTACATAATTATACAAAAAAAGAGACTGCCTAAACTTGTTAGACAGCCTCTTTTTTGTTGAGGTTAACATTTATATGGATTATTTTCTAATCTAACAAATCCTTAAAAAATCCGAACTTCTTATCTATAAGCACTCTACGATCTAATCCTAAGTTACGATATTCACAAGAAGTTTCAGATACCATTGTACAAGAGAAGCAAGAAGAATAATTTAAGCCGTCCTTATTTTCCCAACACATAGGATCGGAAGAACAATTTAGCGCTCTATTCATCGCTGTTTTAATTATTCTTTCAATTAAACGAGGTTGTCCTTGCCACACAAGTCCACCCATACTACCTTCTGCGCCATCAGCTGTATAGATAAGCACACCACACATTTTATCTGAATAATATAAACGTTCACATAGACTTGCTGTTGGGTACCCACAAGAAAACTCCAACTCTTTCATTATAATATGAGAGAATGTATGCAGCAGGTAAAATTTAGCCCTGCCATATTGATTCATATTGTCAGATATAAATTTCCCCATATCATCTTTTTCAAGTTCACATTGATAATATTCGTCTAAATTATGATCACGGACCCATCCGTCTATATTTCTCTCATCAAACTTAAAGAATAGTCCTTCACCATACAATTGGTTTGCAGGTAAAACCAGTACATCTTCTCTATTGCATGTATATATCGGTTGTATTTGATCTTCTGGATATACGACCTTACCTTCAACAATCCTAGGAGATGGCAAAGAGACTCTACTAAATCCTAGTTGTGTCATTGTTAAAGCGAGTGTATCAACCTTTTGTATTTTAGAGAAATAATTTTTAAGACTTTTTGGCAATAATATATCTTCAAAACTTAATCCCATTTTGTTTCCTGGTGTTGATGTGTTTTTAGAAAAAACTTGAAATTCATTATATTTATATGTAGTCATAATATCAACATCTTCATTTTCATCTGGATAAACAAAAGATTGTTTTATGACATTCCACTCATTATCCGACAATTCTATATCATCATATTCAGCAGCATCTCTCAATTCATCACTGGCAACAAACATTTTATTCCAAAAATCTTCTTTTGATGGATTTGTGGTACGACTTTCATATTTAGGATATATCTTAGATATAATCTTTTGTAACATTTTGTTAGCATTAACTGTCAATTGCCCATCCAAATAATCCTCAGGAATATAAAGACTACTTAACGAGTCTGCATAATAAATACTATTACTTGTAACTAATGCCATCTGCATCATAGTTCTTGTCACTCCATTTGTGCAAATTTCCCTTCTATTTCCAGAATCCCATGGTCTTTCACCACGACAAAATGGTTTGATATTCATAATACCTGCAAGACTTACTGTATGTCCGCATTCTTTACATTTGAGAGTTCCCCATGATTCACTTTGGTTACGATTTGTTATCCATTGAAGTTGATGTTTACCATCATGTGCTTTGGGACAAGGTATTGCATCATCATATCCAAATAAATCAAAACCTTCTGGGCTGTCAATTCTCTTACCAGCAAGTTTAGCACAGAAATATTTATCCCAAGGAATATCAGATATATGCCCATTAGGGCAAATTAAAACCATAGGTACAGGTTTTAATAATCCGTATATAGTTTTGTCGTTTAACCTCTGATCTTTAAATGTTCTGAATGTTTTTTTATACGGATCTCTTGGTGGAGCAAAATAATCAATTTTTCCATCATTACATCGTTCTGTTTGCCATATTTGTTCCCATTCGTCAATAGGCTTTATATCAAAATTACTTGATATAAACCATCTCGGGAAATTAATAGCAGGAATATAAAACATAGATTCGGTTACCGTTAATGGACTTTCTTTATATTTCTTGTATACAGGATTATTTTCTATATCAATTCGATTATATTTATCTAACTGAATATGAGGAATAGCCGCAAAACATTTTAATTTAGGCAAATGTTTCTTTTTTCGCAAAAACTCTATGAATCTAGAATCTTCTATTATCTCAACACCTGTTAAGTCTTGTAACTGTAATAACGTGTGATTTGCATTCTCTGGTTTATCTATAGCATCTTCCAATGATTTTATAAATTTCCAATCTGAAATACTAGATGGCATAATAAACCCACCCCATTTCGTAGTTACAATCGCACCAACTCCAGCTGTAGATGAAAGTATTTTATACTTTCCAATTCCTTGATTATATTTTGTTTTATTGTCAATATCCATAACATCTTATTTTATTATATGTATTACTGCTTCTGGTTCTAGAATTCTTAAAGCTGTAGGCACATTCCATTTGTTACCCTGTCTATTATCATCATATTCATCGGGAGACAAATATAATGGCACATTGTTATTCCTTCCATTTCTTGTATTGTATGTATTATAAACCAAACTATTATTTTGAGAACTTAATTTTTTATTCAACCATTCGTCCAACATTTCTTTTGTCATTGCTTTTATATGGTCATATAATTCCTTTGTAAGTAATTCTCTTTCTAAACCATCAAGTTTTGATGTATTTTCATATCGCTTTTCAAAATACATATCAAAAAACGAACCTATCTTTTGGACCAAATTTTCATCAATATTGTTAGCATCATTATTGTCTGCTAAATCAAGAAATAGATGTCTGATACATGTGCCAAGTAAAAGAGGCAAATATTTTTCTACAGATTTTTGTGAAAATGGTGTTATCGATATAGGTTCAACATAATAATACAACTTTTCATGAAATTCTCTATATTTCTCAAAATGAGAAACATCCCTAGAACGGAAAGGATTATGTAAAGTTAAAACAAGACCTTCTTTATCTCTTGCAACTCTAGAACTTGCTTGAATATATTCAGCAATATTTCTAGGCATTGAATTCATTATAATTACATTAAATCTTGAAACATCTAAACCAACAGAAATCATATTAGTTGCAAGAATAAGGTCATCTGGCTTAATTGCCCTACACCAAGTACCCTGATCTTGGTAAGGGAAACGACGTCTTGGATCCCATGTCAAAAATTGGACATTGTTTAATGCTGCGATTGCCTCATTTCCCAACAATCGTCCTGTCAGCTCAGATTTAGAGAATCTTTCATTGTAAGCATACAAGCATTCTAACATATTTGAATAACGCATAACACGTTTAAACAAACGACGTGTATATTTGGTAAATTCCATATAGAATTGTGCATCTGTCTTACCAACCTCCTTTAAACTATTAAAATAAGAAATGGTTGTATAATAGTAATCTGCAGATTTAATAAATTTATCATCATACAATAAAGAAATATTTTCCTTTTCATAAATGGCACGATGGACAAATAGTATAGCAGCAATTCTCATTTGTGTCGTCATTTGAGTCCTACCGGTTGGCATAATTCCTATATACTTACGTTTTGATTCAAAAGACCATTCATCTTTTTTGAGATCTTTACTTCGTTTATAAAACGCAAAAAATGAATCATCGTAATCAATACCATTTTTAGGGAATATACTCACATCTCTATCATATAAAGCTCGTACTTGTAATCCTGTATTTCGAGTAGTTGCTGTAGATGATATTATTTTAGGTTTAACAATTTTACCATCTTCTTCTCTTGTGCATAATATATCAATTGCACATTCATACAAGCTTACAGCAGAACCCAATGGTCCCATAAACAAATGTAACTCATCTTGAATAATTAAATCTGGAGTTAATTTGTTCCATCCATTTCCACGTCCAAATAATCTACGTGAATCTTTTTGTGGTGTATTTACATTTACTCTATGCGCAAGTTGTGCAAATTTATCAACTGTACCAAATAATAGTGTAGGTGGATATTTATATATATCGTCATCACATAATCTTACTGGAATAATTGCATTATGAATATCAAAAGTACAATTTATATTTTCACAATAGAATTTAACACCACTTTTTCTTTCGGATACGTGTACCAATTTTGTTCCACACCACGGACACACATCCAAAGGTATTTTGCTATTATTATTCCCATCTCCACGCAAGGCCCATATCCGGGCTTGATCTTGTAATCCCGTTAATTCATTTGGCAAAGATTGTTCTCCAACGAATAAACCTATACTAATCTGTTCATTGCCTAAATTATACTGGTCTAACTTCCATAGTCTGATTTGTTCTATTGCAAGAATAAGTCTCAATGCTCTTTGGAATTGCTGTGTAGCCAATAATCGAAGAGTATACCTCATAATCGCAGTAACTCCATATCCATTTTCTCCTTTTGCCAATCTGCGATGGATAATAGCGAGAGCAATTATCCCTAAATACGCTTCTGTTTTACCTCCACCAGTAGGAAACCAAACTAAATCAACCAACTCATTACGTTTGGACCATGATGGATCTCTTTTGCTTTTAAAAATACCATCAAGATTAAGTATTATAAATGCCAACTGAAACGGTCTCCACGCAGTATGTTTCACTCCAGGGAATATATCATCCGTTACTCCTCTATAAAAATCTAAAGTTAACTTTATTTTTTCATCTCTAACCTTTTTTTGATTATCTTTTTTATTATGCCACAATTGCATAAACATCGCCGCATTCATTGCCCTGAAAACTCTCATTTTATCATTGTCTGACAAGAACTCGTTGATATTATCCCTCATACGTTCATAGTCTTTTTCGCATGCTTTAATGTTTTGGGTGGCAATTTCATTATTATCTATATCATTGATATTATTTCGTTGAGATTCTATCCACTTTTTATATAATTCAACAAATTCAAGTAAAGCTTTCACAACGTCTTTATCAGATGCCGATGAAAAAAATGACAACCATTTAAATTGAAGACATTGAGAATCCTGTAAATATGGTTTCGGTACCACTATTCCATTTGAATCTATATTATTATTTTTATCTCTTGGGATTGGTTCTATATCTGGAGTTTCCACTTTTGGCATAAATTCAGAATGCACATGCATAATCCCATATTCATCCTTCATCCAATCAACAGAGCAAAAATGTCCCACTCCAAAATCCTCTACTTTACGATATAAAAATCTTAGTTTTTCAGCCTCATCATCATCAAGATTACTTGATTGAATATCTTTATATTGACATAAATATTTACTACTTACATCTATTGTTACACCAAAAAAGCATCTTTCATTTACTATTTCAGAAACTATAGAATAATATCTTTGATTATCAGTAACGACCTCGGTTGATGAGTTATTAATTAATATTTTCAAATAAATTTTATTATTCTTTGTCCTAATAAGTTGCAACCATGCTGATAATGATATTGCTATTGTATCAGTTATTTGTACCTTAAAAAAGTCCTTTAAACAAGTATATTTCTGTGGGGTATAAATAACTTTGCCATCTTCAGTGTTTATATCTAATTTTAAAGTGCTTAAATCTACTTCTTTTACAAATGGATGTTCCACCCAATATCCAAAATTACGATCGTCACATATTGATACAAGGTCTTCAATATATGCAAAGAATGTTTCATATTGTTCAATCTTCTCAATTCTTTTTCTTATAATATCAACCTCATCCGTTGTTAGATAATCACCGTCTTTTATTGAAGATAATTTTTTGAACAATCGTTCTTTGTATGAACTAAGAAATCTATATTTTTCACCGAGACCCATAAAAATAGGATCAATGCTTTTATTTTGATTTTTAGCAATAAATGCTGTTATTGTTACATTTAGGTTGCGTAATTTTTCTTTATACGATGATATACTTTTTTGCGGTATTGAATGTCTCAAGGATACTTTATTCTCATCCAAAACAAAATATTCACCAAATAAAGATGCGTTATCATTAAAGAACTTTTTGAATTCTTCAACATCTTCAACTATAACTTCTAATAATGAATGCTTATTTATTTTTGTGTAATATCTTCCAGATATCACAATTTTTAAATCATTATTATTTATGAATTCCGTGTTTAAGCAACAAGATATACCAATTGTTGTTGGGAATCTTCTGTTTAAAGAATTGATGTCTTCGTCTTCATCATCCGAAAAATCACTAATTTCCTCCAATTCATTTTCCTGCTCAAGAGCATCATCGGATATTTCAACAACATCTATATTTTCACGACGCTCTAACTGTTGAGATGAATTATTCTCTTTTCTTACTGGAAACAAAATTGCAGAACTATATATGGAACCAGGTGTAGTATTAAGCACCTCACCCAAAGGTTCGTTATTTTCTTCACAAGGACTTTCCTTTATAGAATATAAGTCTTTACATCCCCCAGGACCAATCAGTTGTTCTTTTATAAATTGTTCTAATGATGTACGTTTATTTTTTATCATATTGCGATACAGAGTTAATTATATAATATTCTATTTCTTTTCTAAGTAATTCTATCAGACTTTCCAAATCTTTATCATTCTCAAGACACAACATATCTTTAATGCTATCACCAAGTTGTTCGAATGATTGCTTAAAATCTTCTGATAATAAATTATTACACAAAAATGACTTTAACATTGAATTTTTCATTTCTGTTTTTGTACTTTTTTGTGATTTCTTTCGCCTTATTATCTTATCATATGGTGGAGAAAGAGATAAATACTTAAACAAAACATCTTGCATACGACGACTTCTTGGCAATATCATATCATTATCAAGAGCATACCAGCGATCAAATGACTGAGGTTTTATTTGCTCTGAATAAGGAATTTTATCCATCAATTCTTTATAGACTATATCTGCACCTTTTTCTTCAACTTTTTTCCTTAACAATATTTCCCAAAGTTCACTTTCAGATATAATTTCATCTTCCGTCAATGAATATGCAGGCGCTCTTCTAATATACATTTCACCCTCTCTTATTTCCGTTTCAGAATTTTCTATTATCTGTTCTAATTTTTTTTGAAGATTGCTCAACGGATACATCAAATATTCTTGATCGCATTCTGTCATTAAAGAATTAAGCGAAGATATTGTCATTATTTGTTCTTCTGCAAATTCATTATTTTCTTTACATAAAACATAATCAGATTCCGTCAATCTTATAGTTTTGCCGCTAATAGTTTTTGCCCTAAACCTGGTGTAACTATTATTAGTTCCGATACTACGATTACTCGGATATGTTATACTTATATCGTTACTATCCTCTATTTTAAATTTAGGCTTTGACGGAAGAAGAACACTACACTTAACAAAGTTATTTTTATAATCAGAATATAATACATTTTTAAGCGTTTTCATATATTCATAATTATGTACCGAGTAATAGGGTTCTAAAACAAAGGTATTAATGATGTTTAGCAGTTTTTGTCCATCCTTCAAATAGATAGGGTCAAAAGAGTTAGGATAATGATTATAAGGTTTACCAGTATAGTGTCCCTGATATGACAACAATATTATCCTATTGTACAATTCACCCTTTACCTCAACGCGCCTATATCTTAACGAATAATAGGAATCAACACATGCTTCTATTCCTATTGATGCAAATAAAGAAACAATATTGGCAATATAAGTTTTGTTAATAAAATAATCATCTATTATAAGACATACTTTTTTATGACCATCCATAAATGACATAATTTCAGGAAGTATGGCATTCGTCCAAATATCACTTATATTTTTTAAAAATATTTCGAAATATTGCTTATCAACATCCTCAATAATTCCCCCATACTCTTCTCTAAATATATCCTGAGATTCTTTGTTGTGACATATGGCTAAAACATTTCTAATTTGGACATTATATTCACAATCACATAACGCATCATTTACCAGTATCCTAAATTCATCAAGTTCTTTATTTGAATTTATCATGAGTTTTTTTTGTCTGCACTCTCTGCCAAAAATATAATCAGACTCATACGAAGACAACGAAATAAAATCCTTCATATCTTTAACATCTTCATGCAAAATATCTACAGCATTTTTGTATTTCCACGTTAATTGTCTATGCAGTTTGTATGGTTTTGTTGAAAAATAAAAATAAAATACATTTTTAATGCCTGCATTTTTTTTATTAAGTCTTGTAATTCTTGGTTTTTGAAATGAATATGCCTCAGAAAAACGACCATTTGCAGTTCTAGACAAAAAAACAAATATATTTTCTATATTACATATATCCTCCATATCCTCTATTGGTTTATCCAATTTATCCACATGTATATCAGCTCTTGATATTGGATACAAATAATTACCTATTGTATTTTCATCTCCGCATATATCTATAAGATATGGATTTTGTGGAGTAGATACATTAAAATGTTTACATACAATAAGGTTCTTGTTTTCATTAAAATCCGGTATATTCTTATTTTCTATCAAATTGAATATCCCCTTTCTATACCTATATGATCCATCAATATGTTCACGTTCTTTCCTTGAACACCTTTCTGGGTAATATATGGAATTACGAACCTTTATTTCTTGATATAATCTATTTTGAACAAAATTATTATATAGTAATGATAGTTTCAAAGTTATAAACTCAATACATACTTCCTGCGCCCATGTTTCTGATGCCGGTATATATAGTAAAGGATAACGAACTTCTTCATCCGTTCTACACATATAGTAATTCATAACATCATTAATCATTGATAAAAATCTTTTGGCGCTTTCCTTTTGCGGATGAAGCATTGCATCAATGAGAAGATCCAGATCTGGATCATGGTATTCACAGTGTTCTTTGAAATGTTTGTCTATCATAATAATTTGTTATTAATGATATATATATCAATATTCATGATCGCACGTGTCATTCCAACATAAATTTCAAACAAGAAATTTTCATATGAGCTCTTTATTGGTATCAGTGGAATAACTAAAATTATATTATCATTTTCCAGTCCTTTGTATTTTAATATTGAAGAAAGTCCAATAGAACGTTCTGGTAAATTACAGATATTATCCGAATCCAGTTCTAGTACCGAATCAGAATATGATAGTTTATCATATATAGAGTCTGATTCTCGTTGTAATGGATTTGTCAAATCTGAATGAATTAACAATGTGGTGTTTTTTAAAGAAGGGCAACATAATGTAATTTCCTTCCTTTTTTGTTTTATCAATCTTGTTAGAGTTTTAGAATCATCGACAATATGTACTTTACATGCGTTTTCTTCGTTTTTAATTGTATTCCAAAAAGATAGTAATTTATCTATTTTCGTATTTAAAACTTCATCAGCATATTTTACGATTTCTATATTTGTTGGAACGCGCTTATTTCCATTGATAATATAGTGCGCTGAAGTATGAATTATTTCATTGATTGAAGAATCCAATCCACGAATACCACTATTATATCCCTGTTCTATGTCATATAAAAGGAGAAATCTTCCAGTATTGACTCCTGTGTGTTGCAAGGATGTAAGATTATTAAGTATGGAGAACATTCCTTTGTCTGCTACATCTTGAGCTTCGTCAATTATGACATAATCATAAAAATGCTCTTTTGTACATTTTGTTATAATTGATTCATACTTTTGCGATATTTGTGTGATGTTTAATTCATTTATGGTTATTTCCCCATTTGTGATTTTATAAATATATGTGGCATAACTTTCAACATCACAATTGTACAATCCTTCCGATTGTAGAATAAACTTTACCTGAGCAGCAAGCAACTTTGTCCAGCATAGGTACAAACCGTGTAATCCTTTATTTTTTTTAATATATGCCTTTGCAATAGTTGTTTTGCCAGTTCCAGGACCTCCTTCAATCATTATTCTATGATTCCTTTTTAGACTTTCTAATGTATCAGAATTAGATATATTTAACCAATTAAGTATATCTTTTAAAGAAGACTGATTATATCTACCAGGATCTCTAATAGTAGGTGCAAAATTACTTACAATTAATTCTAATACATTTTCAGACAAATCCCCATTATACCAATGTCTTTTCCGTTTATCTTTATCTACGACATTTACGCAAAAGTCAGCAAACGAGTCTTCGGAATCTTGATTATATTTATTCCACATTTTATATGATAGCCCCTGAACGTCACTATTATTGGTGTATTCTAAACTAGAATGAGGAAATGCACATATATAATCCACAAACACTTCTTCCCCATTAATAACCTTGTTATTTATTATAGACCACTGATAATCTTCGGCTTGTTTAAAAGGAGAACGGTTCATCTGTGTCAATATACCCTTATTTTGGTAAAAATATTTACCAGCCTCAATCTGTATCGCACCTCCTTTTACTTCAATAACTAAAGCTCCAATTTTTGAAACAAGCAAAAAATCTATTTGAATTTCACTCGATTTTCCTGATGGAATATGAAGATTTACATCATGCCAAAAATGCCATACGATATTACTTTTTTCACAATCGCGAATAATCCGTCTATACATATCTATTTCACCTTGTAACGGTGTTCCATCATTTTTGGTTATAAGACATTCTAATCTAGATAAATCCTTGTTTGTGTGGTCTATAATCATACTCTCATATTATCCTTCCCATAATTTAGGATTTGTTAAATCCTTCAATTTATAATTAAACATTTGTAATATTTCATCCTTATACAATGGAAATCTATTCATAAAATCAACCAATGTCTGCATAGTTTTACACAAACGAAGACCATTATTTTCGTAATATCCATTTTTCAATCGTTCTTCAAATTCTTCATATGTTATCTGATTGGGGACCTCTAATTTTTTTGTTTTTTGTTCCCAATATGATTGATTCCTATAACAATACTCCCAAAATGACATATAACGATAGAATTGAGGTTGATTACACCATCGAGCTATCTGTACATAAATATTTGACAATTCATGATTAAGATAATCCACATGACGCATAACATAACCGAAACATCCATACTGCATTAAGATCTTAATTCTTTCAAATAAGATCTTTATATCATTATAAAGTTTTTCATCACCTCCATCATGTAATGTATATCCACAAAACAAATAAAATTTTGTTCCTTTTTTAGGATTGTATCGTTTCCATATCTTTAATGCTTTTATTATTTTTTCTTTATCACGCCAATTGTCAAATGCAAAAATAAAATCACCATGGTAATTACACTTTGATAAAAGTTCTGCTATTTCTTCACCGTTTTCGCTTTCTGCTAATATCCTTTCATCAAGTCCTTGACGAAACTGAAAAGCTCGTTTTGAATCTATTAATTTTTGCAACAAAGGTCGCCATACGCTTTTAGGTGCCGCTAAAAAATTATCATCCCATAAATAAATATAAGGTCTAACCAAATGACCTTTCTCATCTCTTTCTTCATCTAAAAACCATTCCAATTCAGAATATAGATAAACTTCATTTTCAAGTTTATTAACACAAAAAGGACAATGCCTAATACATCCACGGGTTAAAAAACCGATAGAATAATGCAAATAGTCATCAAAATATGTTTTTGAACGTCCTTCATTAATTTTTGTTTGGACATATTTATCATAAAGATGATAATATGGCATTTGTCTACGCATATCTATACCATAGATCTTATCACCACCTCTTCTGTTTTGAAATTTACAAAGGAATTCGTCATTCTCTAACTTATTCATATCATATATACGATAATTTTTAAAATTCTTTATATTTTTCTCTATCGCATACTCACCAGTACCTCCTACCTTAAACTTTCTTTCGTTTATCGTTCCCTTTGCTTTCCGATAAAACATTGGATCTGGTGTGAAGGAAAATACTTTTGATATATAAATTATTGTATATTGTGAAACATCCTCATCCTCATCCGTGATTAAGTGAAATGGTATTTGGTTGTCCATTAAATATCCTGCTAATTTTAACAACACCAAATTAGGATGTCGCGTACCACCATTTAACAAATCTGCATCAACCAATCCAATCAACATTTTATCTTCTGTTATCATTTCATGTTTATATAATAATATTCAAATTAAATGCAAATATATGAAAATAAAGCATCATTTTTATTAGTTTTAAAAATATAATATCCTTTATATATCAATCATATATTTTATTTACTCTAAATTATATAGACATCCTAATAATACGTAACAAAACATTTGCTGTAACTCCTTAAAATTCAAAATTCTCGTATTCCAACTTCTTTCTCTCTCGCTTGTTCCATCAGGAGGCGTCCCATGATGTTTTTGCCGTGGTATTCGTTTGTCGCGACATCGAGTACAGTTCCCCATGAATCAGTTTTCTTCCTGCGGTTCGTGTCTTCATAACCAAATCATCATCAATCGTCGTAGGAGCAGACGAAGCCTGCGTCGTGGAGTGCGTCTTGTTCGTCTTCGCTGAGACTGAAGAATTCCTCATCGGTGATGTATCGATGGTCTTCAAGGGTGATTCTGCCTTTCTTGCCGTCTTTGACGAAGATAAAATCGCTGTCGAAACCTTCGTCATAGACTTCGTCATATTCTGGTTTCACATACACTATTCCACATCCGTAGGCGAGCAATCCACTTTTGCCGTCAGCATAAAGCGGTATCGCGTCATTGCAAGGACATCCATAGTTTTCAATCTCGTATGGAGTAATCACCTCACCGCCTACCATCAAAGCGAAGTGTTTCATATCGTCGGCCTGCCATACGGCATAAAACATCGAATACGGAATAGGTTCTATATAATGATAACTGAATTCAGTCGTAGGAAGTCCCTTGCCGTCACGCTTCACGAGCGCCATCTTGCCATCGAGCTGAGCTGGCACGCAGGAAGTATTCATATAATACGAACCCGGCATTCCGAAGTCGTCATAAATAGCTGGAACGACAATCTCGCCTTTGACATTTTTCAGACCTTTCTTGCCGTTTTCCTCAAACTTTTCGTCATACCAGTCATAACTCGATATAAGGTCACAATGTTCCTGTCCTAATTCCATGAATCTCCATTCCGACTCTTGATCGGTATTGTTTTTAAGCTTTTCCATCTCGGCATTGAGGTTGTCTAATCTTTCAGCTAATTCTTTTGTCGCCTTTGGCTTCTTTTCTTCTTTATTCTCCATGATCTTATTATTTAAGGTTACTATTTATATATACTCAAAGTAATTTATAATGTTACAACATTTCGTTGTTTTCTTCAACATCTCCCCTCCTACTAAAAAAAGCGCAATCCGAAGACTGCGCCTTAGTAAACAAAAGGGTATATTAACAATTAAAGGAGGAAAACATTTATGATTTTTTAACAATCACACTTATATATACCAGATGTCGTTTTAAATGTTACAAGAAAAATGAATTCCATCCTCTTCTGCATCCATTATCACGATTGAGGCGTGATCTCGATGTAGCTGCTGCCTGAGTTTCCTTTCTTCTTGACACAGATTTTAGTGGTGATACGATCCATGCTGCTCGTGTGGCTTATCACTCCCACCTTCTTGCCCTGCGATGACTGAAGAACAGAAAGTGAATCGATCACTGTGTCTAATGTTTCCGGATCCAGCGTTCCGAATCCTTCATCGATGAATAGGTTCTCAAAAGAGACATTGCGGGACGAAAGTGACGAAAGACCCAGCGCAAGTCCGAGTGACACAATGAAGGTCTCACCTCCGGAGAGCGACGTGGTGTCTCGTACATTATCAGCACGGTCATGGTCGATGATCCTGATACCAAGCGAGTTCTTCACCTGCATGATTTCATAGCGGCTGTCGAACTTACGAATCTCGTCGTTGGCGTGCTCTACCAAGAACCTCAAGGTATAGCACTGTGCGATATTCCTCAGTGTCTTTCCGTCAGTTCCGATAGCATCGGTAATCTGCTCCCAATCCATCATAGTCTGTTTGGCATCACGTACTTTATCCGCCAGCTTTCCTACCATCTCCACTGCATTCTCATGATTCTTCAGACGTGCCTTTGAGTTGACCAGCTCGTCATTTGACTTACTCTCGAGAGCTGCTTTTTGCGAGTCAAGTTCCTCCCTGGACTTCTCCGGTTTCTTCTCCTGGTGCTTGAGGTGCTGATCTTCTTCGTTTTTAAGAGTGGTCTTTTTAGAAGTAAGATCGTACTCCAGATTCTTAAGCATGTCCCTTATGCCCTCCCAGTTATCTGTGACGTCATGCATCATGATGATGTCATCTACCCGAAGAACACCTTCTTCTCTGCCGTCGTTATATGCACAAAGCCAATCCTGGAGGTCATGAGTCTTCTTTGCAACATTCTCTTTCTCTGCAACCAGTGCATCCTCAGTCGCTTTGATCATTCCATCCTTCTCCTTGATCTTAGCACGTATACCTTCAGTCTCTCTGCACTTATCTTCAACCGATTCAGCCGCACTCTTGACAGCTTCATCCAGACTCTTTTCATATTCCTCCGGATCCTTGTTGCCAATCTCGTCCTTCAACTCCTTTTCCTTCTCCATCTTTGCATCTTGGGATTCCTTCAATGCAGTTTGAGCTTTCTTATTCGCCTCGTCACATTTATTCATCTGTGCGCAAAGCGTATCCTTTTTACCAACTTCTGCATTGAGAGCAAGATTAGCTTCAGTAACCTTATCCAGAGCAACCTTAGCAGTGTTGGCAGAGGACTCCTTGAACTTATCCAACTTTTTTTGTGAGTCATCTTTCTTCTCACGAAACTCGTCCACTGTTTTTTTTGTCTTGTTGTAATTAGTAACGGCATCATCTGCAATTTTGCAAGAATGTTCTGTGATGGCCTTGGACTCATGAAGAGCATCAAGGTCCATTTTCCACTCAAGGTGATTCTCTGTCAGCATATTCCACTCTAATTCCAGTTTCTTCAGTTCTTCCTCCAGAGACTGAATGCTCTTGGACAGATGCTGAAGTTTGCCTTCGTTCTGATTTTTTCGGTGTTGAGAGTCTTGCTGCACTCGTTCTGCTGATGTAATTCATCCTGCTTACGAGAAATAATAGCTCTCATTTCATCTACCAGCGGTTCAAGATCGATATCTGCAGAGTAAGGATGCTCTGTTGATCCGCAGAGCGGACAAGGTTCATGGTTCTTGAGCATACTACGATGCTCACGCCAGTTTTCACTGGTCATCAGTGTATAGGTCTGTTTAAGGGTGTCAATATCTGTTGTGAGCTGTCTGATAATAAGTTGTCCCAACTCCACATCTATCGCTACATTGCGCTTTTGGAGTTTCGCGGACTCATCCTTATTCGATTTAAGGGTATTTGACTTCTCCTGTATCTGTGTGCATATCCTTATGCCGTCATTGATGTCAGCGAGCATACTGTCATGCATACGCTTTTCCGCCTGCAGCATTTCCGGATCAACATCCTTAATCTTAAGTTCTTCAGTCTTAAAATTGGCTTCAGCGACCTGCAAGTCATTCTGAAGTTTCTTCGATTCTTCCTCCACACGCTTTCTGAGGTCTTCGAGTTCGTTCTGACTTTTCTTAAACTCCTGCTCTTTCGATGCTATCTCTGCCTCGTTCTTCGCCACAGCTTTACGGGCATCGTCCAAGGCTTTCGCGGTCTCAGCTGCAGCCTGCTGTTTCTCATTTAGAGACTTGATGATTTCATTAAGCTCACCTTTTATCTTTATTGCCTGTTTGATGTGCGGTTTCTGCTCCTCTTGAATCCGGACAACTGCTTCGTATGCCTCCTTCAATGTATTGACCAAATCAGTAGCCGTTTTGAGTTCATTAATATACTTTTCACGGGAGCTCTTCAGCCGCTCCAGCTTTTCATTATGTTTTATGACGTTGTTTTCGGCAGTCATCTGTTCACTATATATACTTACCGCCGGCTGGGTGACATCATGAAGCTTGAGTTTCCGTGCGCTTTCCTTATGCATTTCGACATTGCTGATTGCGGAAACTAATGCTATTCTGAAAGCTTCTATATTCTCCACATGCTTCCGCTCGGCCGTATACCAGCCAAGTGCCTCTATTACAGCTGCAAGTTCCTTCTTGTCATTTTCGTATTCCTCCTCAAGCATGTTGATCTTGCTTTTCAGTTCCTCCAGTTCATCCTGGTTTTCGATCATGTCCTTAGCATAAGCCTTTGTGTCGGAAGAGAGTCCTTTGTAGGCCTCAGATGCTTCATCCTTTTTACTCTTTATTTTCTCAACGATACCGATGTACATGTCTTTGTTTCCGATGAGTTTTTCCAACAGTTCGCTCCTCTCCTGCTCATTGGAATTCAGGAAGTTAGCGAATGATCCCTGTGCAATGAGAACGGTGCGTAGGAACTGCTCATATTCCAGACCTACTATCTGTGGCAAATCAGCCCATTTCGCTATAGTTTCATTTCCGGTAGTCGGATCGACGGCATACAGCGCAGTATTCGCATCTCCGTATCTCTTGGCCTTAAATTCCACATGCCATTCGGCGCGGTATAATATGCCGTTGTTGGACAGGAAGGTCAGCTTGCTGTATCCATGCTTTTTGCCGTGTGTCAGGATGTTGCGAGGGTCTGTCGGAGCGAGTCTATGCTTTTCCTGTTCGTCAGTTTCACCATAGATTTCTATGTTCTGATTTCTATCTCCTTTCTTTCTAGGGTAACGAGGTGCGCGGCCATAAAGAGCAAGACATATAGCGTCCAGAATCGTTGACTTTCCGCTGCCAGTAGTGCCTACGATAGTGAATATGGTGCTTTCCTTTAAAGCGCCTTTTTCAAAGTCTATAACCTCGCCTTCCGGACGATCAAGTGATGCAAGGTTGAGTATTTCAAGTTTCAGAAGTTTCATATCTTACTATTTATGTTCGTTTCTTATACTGGTGATAATGTCCTTAAGCATGTTGCTCTGACGCTCGCTCATTTCGCTCTGGTGCTTGAGGACAAATGCCTCGCTCAGAGTCTCCATCGGATCTCTGTCGAGAATGTCATCAATGCTGACAATACACTTGTTGCCCACAACTGTGGTGAGAGACAGACCTGGGATGATTTTCTGAATCCTGCAAAGTACAGCATCCTTCGAATTCACCAATGCCTCAAGTTCATTGACCTGGTCGTTATTAACCTTCTCCTGCTTTACCCTAATGACCACATATTCGAATGAATCGGTCAGTTTGCCGTCGGTGCCGCGGTCTTTCAGACTTTTATCTATGAGTTTCTTGAGTTTTGCTTCTGTAAGTTCCTCGTCAGTCTCTGGCAAGATGCGTAATTTGTGCTGAGGTGTATACTCCAGAAAATTCACTGTTCTTTTGCCGCTGCCGTCGAATGTAATCACGTCCACTCCATGCTTATAATCCACCTCTGCAAAAGACATCGGCAGGATGCTGCCGGTATAACGTGCCCAGTCTGTGTTCCAGATATGCTGGCGCTTGTGGATATGTCCGCATGTCATATAGTCAGGATGGTCAGTCCATCCTTCCATGTTCACTTCCTCCTGACCTCCGATGACAATCTTCTCGCTTGCATCCTTCGTAGCTATTTCTGATCCTTTCGCATACATATGGGCCATCATCACCAGAGTACATCCTGGATACAGTTCCCTGGCTCTAGAGGTCAGTGCATGCAGAAATTCATTAACGCCCTTAGAATAGTTGCTTCCGCAGATGCCATCTGTGCGCAGATATGGCACCGCCAGGATTACAACCTTTTCACCTTCTGCATTTTCGATAGGAATGATCAGATCATCATAGTCGTTTATCCATGAACCGTCGACCCATGTCCTGCGTACATTGCCCCTTATATGCACGTTGTGTTTTGCAAGCATCGGACGCGGCGCTTCCAGGCGCGAGGCAGAGTCGTGGTTTCCTGCCGTGATAATGATGTTCATCCTACCGCACTTTTCGGTGGCATCTGCCAGGAATTCGTAGTACGCCGACTGTGCAGCAGCCGATGGATTCACGTTGTCAAAGATATCCCCGGCAATCAGCAGAGCATCAGGTTGCTCAACCTGTAGCTTATCCAAAAGCCAGTTCATGAAATGTTTGTGTTCAGGCAGCCGGTCATAACCGTGGAAAAGGTTGCCAATGTGCCAGTCGCTGGTAGCTATTATCTTCATATTTATTATGTCTTTTATATCTTATACTCAATCACCTGAAAAATATTATTCACAAACTTAAGAAATATTTCCAAACCTTAGGTTAGTGTAAAAACCCAATTTATTTAGTTCTAACGAGTCGTCCCTGCACAGAATAATATATGAGAACATCTTTTACATTTCCTTCAGACATCATATTTGCAACATCTCTATAAGCAGATAATTGCGGGCCATATTTACCAGCGTAGAATTCGCTTTCAGGATTAGTCACATCATCATATCCAGGATAATTTTTGTAATCTATAACAACGACACCAGAATCAGTTCTCCATAACAGGTCTATCGAACCTCCTACTATCTGTCCATTTGCATTACGATACTTAAAAGGATATTCTTTATATGCGCTACCTTTTCCATATTTCTCCACAAGGAATTTATACAGATTACTTATAGATGTTATTATAGACTGAATATTATTCAAGACTTCATTCATGCCATACGATTCTGCAATACGAGAGAACACTTTTGCTGTTATATTTTCATCCTGTTCTGGATCATATACTGCAAACATATTATGCAGACATGTACCCAATATAGCATAATCATCTTTAGGACAATTATTAACATTTATACGTGTCGATATGTCTGCCACATGTTCTACTACCACCGACTTATCCCCTTCCATTGTACTTGGCGAAAGATATTTCAATAAATGTACATATTCTTCAGATGATGGTTCAATTGCTTTATATTCTTTCGGTTTTTCTATTTCAACAACTTCCTGTTCATCATGAATCTTTTCAAAAAACACCTGAGGCGCAGCATCGCTCCACAAACAGACATAAGTTTGATCTTCGTACATATCCTGCTGTCTACCACTAACTTTTTTCTTAAACTTTATATCGAGACCACATTCTGCTAAAAATTCTGCTTTTCCATCCTGAGAAAGAGTAACCAGATAATCTCTGGCTCTTGTCATACCGACATAAAGAAGACGACGATGGTCTGAAACTATGTCTCTATAATATTCATTGAAAATATCTTTTACTCTTTCTTTTACACCATCATCAACATTAGAACGTGACGATTTCAGCATACTAGGACAATAACGAAGACTGAAATCAGAGTATAGACAATCTGATGTAGGTTTATTATCTCTATAGACAGTTACGCCGAAACAGAATTTTCTAAGTGCCGAGTTCTCATTTTCACGCGAAGGCAGGTCCAATATCACCATAGGCCATTCAAGACCTTTTGATTTATAATAAGTCTTAACCTTCACCCCTTCTGGATTAGTATTTATTTCTATTTTTTTTGGAAAGGAAGACAAAAATCCATCTAAAGTAGCATCAGCTGATTCATCATATTCTCTTGCCAAACGAACTATAGCGTCTAAGACTTTACTCCTTGATTCAGATTCTCCCCAACGACCGCAATGTTTTGAGAGATTAAGTCCGTGTATTATACGGACAACAAGGTTAGACACAGATGATTTATTATAATCCGAACGAATTTCATCAAGATTTGTGAAAATATCATAATTATAATCTTGAGACATAAGTTCATCCAATGTCTTTCCATACATAAGACTGATTATCTCAGCTTTCAAAAGAGGCGGAGTTGGATTTACGATATATGAAAGAAGGCATTTGACAAGACGAATCTCTGCCCTTTCATCAGAGTATGTCTCAACAGCATCAACAGGCACACCATACTTCCTCAATGCTCTTATCTGTTCATCTACATGATCATTTTTAAACATCAAGATCGCAATATCAGAAGGACGTATTTCCCTTAGTTTACCAGTCTCTTTATCATTAACATATTTAATGTGATGACTACCATTCAGAACATCTCTTACCTTAGAAGCCGTTGCGTCAACAAGCATGCCTCTGTTTGCAGTAGCTTTTTGTTTACCTTCAGTAATTCTAGAAGCAATATTCCAATTATATATAACAGGAGCATCCATAGATTCTTTCCTCTTAGGCTGTAATATTATATCCTTTTCATCAAGAATGTCGTTAAACAACGGAACGAATACTGAATTTGAAAGATTTACCAGAGGTTCCAATGAACGCCAAGACTTATCAAGTTCTTGGCTATATTTATGGCCATTTTCTTCGTCATTTTTCAAACAATTCATTATGGCTGTCACAAGTTCTGTATCGCAACCCCTGAAACGATATATCGCCTGTTTCGGGTCACCTACCCAGAAGCTTCTGCACACCAGGTCAGATAATTTGTCAAATATCTTAAGCTGTACCTGATTAGAGTCTTGAAACTCATCTACAAACACATACTTGATAGTGTTCCTGATATCTTCCTTCACAATATCATTATCTAGCAACTCTAAAAAGAGCTTTTCCATATCACTGAAAGACAGCAGATTATTTTTAGCCTTAAAATCATTGAAGTCCTTTCTCCATTTCTCAGCAAGAGAGAAGATTCTTTCTGCAACCTCTTTTACATCTTTTACGTTTCCGTCTGGATACATTGTTTCTATATGTTTCAATGATTTTTCCATACAAGGTTTTAAATCTATACCAAAGCTGTCGCAATATTCTATTATATCGGCAAGATCTTTTTTCCAGAAATCATAGCGATATCTACCTCTCTCTTTCAAGTCCCTACCTCTGACATATTTGTTGAACAGTTCTATATCATCATTTTTAGCCACCTCTGAAAGCGTGCTAGAAATATATTTAGCTTTAGCATCATCATCCAACTCAGTGAAGGTAGAACTACGTCCGAGAATGTACCAATATTTACGGATATAATAGAGACCTACTGAATGTACCGTTCCTATTTTAGCATCTTCAAGACTGGACACTTCTGTCAACATTCCCCTATCAAGAAGTTTCTCGCGAGTCTTTTTCTTGAAATCTGCGGCAGCTTCTCTAGTAAAAGTAGTTAGGATAACATTCTCAGGTTTGACATCTTCATTTTTGAAGATTTCTATCAGTTTCTCTGTAAGTTTATATGTCTTGCCAGAACCTGCACCAGCATTATAATAAGTAACATTCTTCATTATTCAATTCCTCCTTTCAAAATAAGATTAGATTTGGCATAAGGAGAACCTTTTATTGTTTGATCATTATAATCCGTTTTAAGAGGATACAAATTTTCAGCATGCATATCGTTATGATATTGTATGTCAGCTAGAGCTGCGCCTTCTGCGTCTTCAATAACACCTTGCTCTATCTGTTTCATCCTATATTCATAGGAATTACAAGCCAATTCAAAATGATCTCCCAAATTAATTCCTTCAACAAGTTCCACAATGTCAGATGAAGTGAAACTGTCGCTTGACGTAAAGAACTTCCTTTGCGGCAATACGAAATATCCCACACCTACGACTTTATGTCCCTTTAACTCAAGGGCTTTTCTATATAAAGCCAACTGCAGAATATCACCTTTTTCCAAACGTTTTTTATATGTTTCACTTTCACTCCACTTCATATCCACAACGACCAAATCACCTTTACTATTTGACAAAAGCAAGTCAATACTTCCAGTAAAATCACCAATTACTTCAAATTTTGTATCAATCTTTTCTTCCATACTTACAACCGTAAGTTTATTATCTTCAATAAATCTCAACAAAGAAGTAACGACCGATTTAAGAGCGGTGAGGTAAGATGAGCATGCCAGACGGTTCTCGTCAAGATTCAAGACAAGACCATTCTCTTCTATACACGACTTCACCCTTTCATCGAAATTATTCTCATGAATATCATTTGCCTTTACCAAGTCATATTTGCTATCTTTCAAAAGAAGTTCTATATATCTATGAGCAACCTTACCTTTAACCATTGCAATATCAGGCATGGCATCAACACCATAAGCATTCCAATGCAGCAGATAGTCCATCACATAATCGAAAGGAAAATTGATAAGTTTGTCCAAACTGGAATAACTCTCACACTTTCTTCTCAGTCCTCCATCTTCTATAGATTTACGCAAATTCTTAAAATGCTCTTCATTCACTTTATGTTCCATCTTACGCTCAGGTTTCCCGTTAATGTCAAATAAAGAAGTAAACTCTTCATCAGAACAACTGTCTTCCTTCAAACCACAAAGAGTCTTCAATTCTATCATAAGCGGATGTTCTTGTGCCAATTCCCCATCGACTTTGTTGCAAGTAAGAATAACAAGTCTCGATTTCACTTTTGAAAGTCCGTATGCTATTGCCATCCTTTGGGACTCATACAATTTTTGCGCACTGTCGATAGCAACTCCCATTTCTTCAATGTCAATAGGTGATAAAAAATCAAGTTCGTTTGTTGTTTTCCCATTATGCCAGCAGTCTGCCCAGCACATACAGTCGACTTGATCTGTCAGCGAAGAAGGTGTTTCTATCATATCGCAAGAACCGACTTCCGCTGGCTGAATAGAATTTGCTGCAGGTGCAGCGACTGACGACAGCCAGCGGATGAGAGAATCGACTTCTATGTTCTCATCATCTTCAATCAAACATTTCACAAAACGACAATAACGCAACAACGCGCCTCTTGAATCCATATCCTTTGTTGACCATGACATGAGCTGTTTCAGAATAGTATCCAATTCTTCCTTTGTCATAGTGCCGTCATAAGTTCCCATCTTGGCAATCAGTTCCAGAATCTTATTTGTTTTTTTGACAGGCTGTCCTTCCCAGTCATACATCTCACCATTCAAGATATCATACCATTCTTCTCCAAATCCGCCTTTAGATAACAAATGCTCGCGCAACAATCTGTTAACAGAGACAAAGGATTCTTTATCAGAAGAGGTTACCTTCACTTTCAAAGAAGAAAGAGGATTAGGTTCTATCGACAGGAATGCGAGCAGACTATTTACATCAACATATCTTTTTCTAAGCGACAATGCCAATGGAAGCAGTCTTACAACTTGAGGCACAGAAGAATCCGTAGTACGAGTCAGAGGAAGATTCTTTGCACGGAACACTTCACGAATCAATACTGAATCTTTTGCCGAGATAACATCAGGCTGCGATAATGCCGCATACCTCAACGCATCATCAGCATTATGCAAACGATATAGCTTTATGCTATCATCATCATTCATATCCGACAGATTCACCTTTTTTCCTTCCAACAAATATTCTTGAAGCAATCTCAAAGCTGTTCCTTCAGATGCAGCAGGCAATGGTCTATCCGAATAAGTGACAGTCGCTCCGCAGTCAGCAGCAGCATTAAGCAGGCGCGAGAAATAATAAGGCAACTTATCATTCGGCAGAATCGACTCTATAGACAAGTCTTCAAGAGAGACTTGCATAGACTCCATTTTTTCGAGCAGTTCTTTTCTACAATCCGCAAGACCTGGACAATCGAAATACTTTTCAATATCTATAAGAGCATTGAGTTTAGGCGACTTAGTATATTTTGCCGGAGACCAAGCCATCTTAATCAACGTATCTCTCCATCCCAAAAGTGTCGTCGCCACACCAAGTCTGTCGTTATCGAAAGACGAACGGAAAATCTTCACATGAGGATTAGCAGCATCATTCAAAGCAGAACTTATAGCTTTCATGTATCGAGCCGTACGTTCCATATCATCAGCGATAACAGACGTCAAACCAGCACGAAGCTGCAATTCATTTATCAGTTCAGAAGCATTGACGTGTTTCTCTCCTATCACCGAATTTCTCTTGTCAAAATCCACATAAACATGGTTCCCATAAAACGGATTGAATATAATCTTTATCATAGAACTATTCAATACAGGTTGGTTCTATTTATTAACTTTTTATCCTTAATCATAGGCAGAACCAATTTTATTCCCATGATTAAAGATTTTTTTTGATTTCCTTTCCGCAAAGTTCATAATATAAATTCAAAAAACCAATCGTTTTTTAATATTTTTTACGGAATTATCTACTTTAGACTTTGCCGTGAGCTACGAGCTTGGTGCTGTGGGCAAAAAATGCTCATTGCTCTATATTATATACTTAAAGGAAGGAAAATGTTACAGGGGATTTAAAGACAACAGACTTTGTCCATATTTTTTTGCTGTGAGCCGTGAGATTTGAGATTTGGTCAAAAAAACTCGTGGCATAAAACATTAAATTCAAACCGTAGGACTGTTGACTGTAGTCTTCGACAAAAGGATTTGTATTCTCATTATATATGTAGTATCTCATATCACTTGCCTTAACAACAGATATATCTCCATTACTTTTAATTCTTTCATTAATAGTTGTCTTTGTTTATTTTATAACAAAATTACAATTATTACCATCCATAATAATACGAATTTGATTTCGTTTAATTTTACTAAAAATTTTGTAAAATTAATATAAAAAGTCCACACTTTTCAGCATGGACTTCAGACATTTAGATTATTTTTGGTGTAACATTGTATATCATTCCTTAATTTTAGATGTCGTAAATTTTTATGCTAATCCCTAATTCATTCGCTATTTGATATAGGTATTTGATTTTTGACGAGTTAGCAAGTTTTGTGTAAATATATTTATTATCTACATAATCTTGCCACTTGTTTTTTCCATCACTTGGACGCTCAACGTCAGACACCAAATTATACCCTTGAATCATTATACCTACATGTTGAACATTACTGAGACCTATTTTTTGTAATGACTTAATAAACGTCTTAACCGCCTTGTTGTCATCAAATATAACACCATCAGGAAATTCCACAGCAAATGGAATACTAGACCCTCTAGTATAACCACCCTTAGATTTTGCAGGAGTTTTCACCTTTGAAATAGGCTTATCCTCAACACCTGCCAATTTCCTACTATAACAGCCATCTGAAAGGACTTCAAGAACACCATCCTTAACCAGTTCATCAAGTTGCTGTTTCAACGTATCCTCCAGATTACCTGACACTGCGGCACACAACTTAAATATAGGTGCAAATGCATAGAGTTCCTTCGCCTCAAAGTATTTACGACCAATCGTTTCTATACATGCAAGCACCAAATCACGCAACGAAACATGTGAACCGGCTTTAGCCGCAGCGGACTTTCCTGCAGTCACAGAAGTCGTATATCTATCAAAAATGATCTTCTTGAACCATTGCATTACCTCAGCCTCTAACATGAACGGATATATAGGTATCAGGGCATCTTCTACCTTATTCACTTTTTTTATAGAAGCTGACTTTTTAGAATAAGCTTCTATCCATTTTATTGACTCACCATCCATCTTAATCAGTTCCTTAAACAGATAATATCCGAAACCATAAGCGGCAACATCACCTATTGCCAGCTGCTTATTTTTGACTCGTAATTCCCTATTCACTCTCGCACTTAACACTATTTTAGAACCTGTATAAACTTCCAGTTCTTTCAAAAAGTAAAGGGTCTCAAACTCCACCATCGGCTCGTCAATTGCCAAAACAACGGACCTTGACTTTTCCCATGCATTGAAATAATTCCAAGCATGGAACATCTCATGGACAAAGACCCCTACCATAACCTGCCAACGATCCTCATTACTCCTAAGGTTATTCTCAATGTTCTTATAATATATAACGACCTTGGGGTTATTTCCAGGAACAAACCTTCCCAAACGCGAAACACCAAACTCCACATTATCTTCATCATTATCAAGGAGTTGTCCAGCCTTTTGAGCGGCTAACATCATACTCTCAATATCATACTTATTTCTAAGCTGAGGATTGTTTTGAATCTTCTCAATCTGCTTGTTGAGTTCATCAAGTTTCTTTTCAAGAAGGGTCCTATCTATAGACTGATGACGAATCGCATCATTATCAATTTTATCGCTGAACTCTACTTCTAGATCATCCACAATATCTGCAAAGCACACCTTGTCGTTCAGTCGGAAATTCACAATCAACTCAAGAAGTTTCGCCTCTTTATCAGACAGAACTGTAGACAGATCTTCTGGAGTGATGAAATCTGATGCCTGTTTGTATTTACGATCACTAGGGTCATATGCAGTAGAAGGTTTTACAACTACCGGAACTGTTCGACCTGGTGTTAAACCTGCTGTAGAAGAAGGAGGGGCAGCTACAGATGTCCCTACCAACGTGTAACCACCTTTCATTTTATTGCCTTCAGGTATATGTATAAACAGACCTTTCTTATTTTTCGACAAAATACCAGCCACTGTTTGTTTCGAATGTTTAGTAGCATTGTAATATCCTCTATTGATAATCATATCTGTAATTTCTACATGGGACATTGGTCTTCCCTCTTCTTCCAATACCTTGACAATTGCATCCTCCCAGGACATTTTAGTTATTTTCATAAAAATTTGAATAAAACTAGTCAGGTTCTCTTTATTAATTTTTCCCCTTAATCATGGGCAGAACCGCATTATTCCCATGATTGAAGATTCTCATTTTTTTTATGTTTCGCAAAGTTGATAATTTAATTTCAAAATCCCAAACGTTTTTTAATATTTTTCGGAATTATCTACTTTGAATTTGTAATTTCGTGTATTCCAACACTTCCGATGTTTCATACACTTGCGTACTGTCCATGTTGTTGTCGTTCCACATAGACAGAGCGTATTTCCGTTGCGAACATCCAACACACAATACATATCAGAAGTGCTATTGCTGCTATACTGATTACGTACGATAAACATCCTCTCATAATTGTTTGTTTTCCAGCATTTAAGTTAATAATTTGCCATCCTAAAAATTATTCAGAAACTCGCACAGCGGCATCCCTTATATTTCCACATCTCCATCGGTGCAATGGACAACTTTGGCAAGAACCTCGTGATTCCATAAATTACCTAACTCTATTTCTTCCCATTGCGCTATAGAGCCTTGAAATGTGATGGAGTTTAGCATTTCGCAACCCTCAAAAGCTCCCTTTCCAATCTCTGTAACACTTGATGGGATAACTATCTTGTGTAACCCAGTGCAACAGCTAAAAGCATCGTCACAAATCTTAATAACACTTGATGGAATAACTATCTCGTGCAATCCAGTACAATCGCCAAAAGCGGACCTGCCGATATAAGTAATACTTGATGGGATAACAGTATTCCTACAGCCGGCTATAAGGCAATTTGCTTCTTTGAATATAATTGCATTACATCCTTCGCGTGAATCATATTTTGGATTGCTTTCTTTAACTGTTATTTCGGTTAAATTTGAGCAACCACTAAAGGTAGGTACCCTGATTGAAGTAACACTTGATGGGATAGCAATCTCTCGCAAACTTTTGCAACTTCCAAAATCACGTTCTCTAATCTCAACAACAGGTTCTTTAAATACTATAACTCCTTTTCCTTCCTTATAGGTATTAGAAACTATTTTTTTATTGATTCGACCAATCAATTTTATTGGTTCATCATCTATTGTGGTGTACCATATCTCATTTGCAGGTACCAAAGAATTGTCTATCATATTTTATATATTGTTTTATTGCCAATTAGACGTATTCCATTCTACTCCATACTCATCAAGACATAATTCGCCATATACAGTCAATTTTTCCATAGCTATTATTTATTTATTTTATTATTAAACTTAATTTTACAGTGCAAAGATGGGGGAATAAAAAAACCTGCGCTACTTTTTTTCGCGCAGGGTATAAATTAATCATCTAACTATTTGATAGATAACAATAAAAAAATATTTAGGGGAATTTATCGGGGAATCTATCAGGAATTATTAGGGGATTTTGGGTTATTTTCTCATTGGTTTCCTTAGTCCTCATCAACGGAAAACAAATCCACCGTATCATACAACGGTTCGTATGTTTTAAGTTCATCATATACGGTTTGGTGCAAAATGCATTTATTGAACAACATTTCTGGTGAACAAATGACAGTATCTCCAAGTATTTCACCATATACCATTTTGAAAATTCTCCGTTTTTTCCAATTGCTCTCGCCATCCAACTTACTCAGTTTTTCTTGATACTTAGGATATAACGCACGTATTTCAGATTCCAATCTTTTAATTCGCTTACAGTCCTCATAACCTTGAATCATAAACGCTTCGGCATCGCGTATCAGTTCTGGTTTACCCAAAGACACTTTACCATAAGGAGATTCCATTCTGATGCTAGTCCATGCGCGTGACTGATTCGTCAGAACACCTTTAAGGAGCGTTCCATCAGGAGCGACGGTTTCAATTTCCTTATGGATTACCAGTTCTTCATTAACTGCTTTCAGTATGCCCCAGCACAACAATTCGTTTGTAACTTCATCGTATTCACCGCTTCGTATCATTTCCACACATCCATCCATAAGTTCTTCTTTATTCATGCCAGCGATGTCGTAATCGTCATATTCCTCTGGATCATAATCACTTGTAATATGAGGCATCACTGTCACTAAAGCCTCTTTTCTCGCCATTTCGGAAAGCGGCAAGTCGAGCCAAGCGAGTCGTTCGAGCCATTGTTCAGCCGCGGTATATATCACAGTCCTATAACCTAGACTGACACCACACTGATCGATGTAAGCTTTTGTAAGTAATGTAAGAGCTGACATGATGTTGCGGCTTTCACCCTTCTTTGCGTAAGATTCTATTAATTCGTAATTATTCATATTAAAATCCTATTTATTTTAGACTTTGCCGTAAGCTACGAGCCATGTGCTGTGGGCAAAATGCTCATTGCAACAAACCTACTTTTTTAGTTTTTGAAACAATTCATCTGTTGTTATTTTCTCTTCCCAATAATCAATCAATATTTCCTTGTTTTTTATAATCCACTGTTTTATCACATTTATTTGCGCTTGACTGATTTTTATTTTATTCAAATCATTGTTTTTCAACAATATCTTGGGATTGTCCGATATGGAAATTGGAATCAACTCATTGATTTGGATTTTTGTTGACGTGTTGTTCTGGAATTTTATCCGTGGTAGATTATGTTTTCCAGTAGATTGTGTATTGATAGTTTGCACCCAAACAATAACATCCAAGCCCGTGTTATTCTGTGAAATGTTAGCCATTTCCAATAACATTTCATCAGTATAGACGGTCTGCAATAGTTCATCCATTGTTTCGTAATTCTGGTCTTCAATAAATTCGTCGTTAGTCAATATATTCATATTAGTATAATCTGGCATTGGTGTATTTATATTTTTTTTGTGAAAAAACCAAGTCTAAAATAGATAAAATAGTGCGTACCATCCGCCAGAAGATATGTGTTGGCGCAAGGTATCCCAGTCATACTTTACATGCAGATAGTCTGCGATAAACTCCAAGTCGTTTACAATTGCATGGTTCAGTTCAACAGACCAATAATCGTCACAGATCTCGGTCATATCCCAACAGCAATCATCCAAATAAGCTTCCATAGGTTCTAATATAGGGATTGGCTCAGAAATCACTAATTTATTGTACAACTGTCCTTCAACTATCCAATCTTGGGTATCCCATCTCGGCTCACGGCAATATGATTTAAGTTCTTCTATGGAGTTGCACATTGACTTGCGATGGTCATAGAAATGACGGTATAACAATCGTGCATCTAAGATTCGTACATCAGCTTTGTTGATCCACTTATCTACTTCAAATTGCGGTTCTATACCTGTTCGCAATGCATCGCGGCACAGCATCAATATCTTGCCCATCGCATTAGCTCCCTGCAATAGTCCTTCGCCGTTATACTGCGCTGCCCATACGGAATCATTTTCCGCTACCTCAACAATCATAACATCTCCAGTAGATAGGAGAAGTTCGCGAAAGTCGGCGTTGCCTACACACTTTTTCCATACCACAAATGTCATCCACTCATGCTGCCAATCAACAAAGTCGGGACGGCAGAAACAGTCATACTTATCCTTGAAATGTATGTCGCCATATTCGATCTTGGCTGTCAATACATCTTCTTGAATGTTACGTTTTTCGGGATGCTTATATAAATCACTCCACTTGCCGAGTAGATAAATCAGCGCACTTGATTCCCACATATAGTCGAACAATTTGAATGGAAAGCCACTGGCATAGTTGCTTAACTTTCCCGATGGGAAATCGCCACAAATGCTATCAGGAGCAGAGAATGTAAGTGTAGTTTGTTGGGTAGGATCAATAATCTCTTGTCGAAGCAAGGATTCCTTCAATCCTTCTTGTTTAAAATAGTTTTTCATTAGCTAATTATTCTACGGAATTATATACTTTGAACTTGCGATTACTGTATGGTGTATTCGTTGGTTCATATCTTTTTTGTAATTTTTTCCCCTTTTAGTCTTGTAAATTACTCGGTAAAGTGTTCGTCAACTTCCTTTGTTGGATTACCATCATTCCACGCCATTATCATTCTTTTTAGATTACTAACTCCTAAATTTTTCTCTGATACTTCGTCAAACCACTCTATGATTCTATCGCTAACATGGGTAATACCATCCCAACTTTTAGGGTAGTTATTTTTGGTTCTCCAGATTTCCATATTCTTAATATGTTCAAACTTAATCTCTAATTCTATATCACCATTGTCTATTTGGACATGAAAATGGGGTGTGTTTGTTCCTTGTTCATCGTTTTCGCCATACACAATTACCTTTGATTGTCTTGGGAAATTATCCGCCGGACGAGAAATTGTTGCCATTTCCTCAATTCTATGTTTTGATGAAAAATCATCATTCATAGTATGAATCTGTTTCCATATAGCATTAGCATTTTGTTTATTGGTTGCTATTGGCAATACTGCACAATTTGCAGATAACCATTTTCCTATATTTGCTAACATATATTTATATATTTTTTTGTTTTTTCCTTCTTTGTTTATTTTATACAACTCACCGTTTTCAATTAAAAAAGAAACATCCCATCCATCCTTTAATATATGAAAATGAGGTGGCATATGGTCATTACTCCATATTTGAATTTCATACGAATTATGATGGAATAGATTTGACTCATCTGTATTTATATGAGCCATTTCTGTTATTAAATCGGTATTCATTTGTGGTTCTTCATGGTTTAAAGCTAAACATCCGTTTTCCCTTTCCTCATATAAATAGTCCTCATCAACGGAAAACAAATCCACCGTATCATACAACGGTTCGTAATCAATATACGCTTTGTCCAACTCCGACATCGGAATGTTGTCAAAGTCAAAAATATCAAGTTCCTCGACTTCTTTTTTGGTCTTGAAATCCTC
>JAZUSL010000039.1:0-90056 GCA_045606705.1 Bacteroidales bacterium | reverse complement strand
AACGCTCAGAAACTTACCATAACAGACCAGAGCAAATCGACTTTATCTTTAGAACTAAAAATCGACGATTACGACATCAAGGAAATCAATGACGGAAAAGAGATTCTGCATGAAGTAGTGTTGAGCAGCATCACGATTCCTAACGACAAAGGCAAACCAAATCTTCCTTCCGTGAGTCGTTTCATCGCGGTTCCTAATAACGCTAAAGCTAAAGTCGTGGTTAACAATTACAAGAAAGAAATCTTAAAAAACATTAACATCGCGCCGTCGAGAGGTATAGTATCAGAATACGACACTACGAACAGCGATTACATAAAAGATTCTGACATTTATTCGAAAGACGAATTGTTTCCGGCTAATATCGTTTCGATAACAGAAGATATTAATCTGCGTGGAGTTGAAGCTATAGGACTCAACATCTCCCCTATTCAATATAATCCGGTAAGAAAAGAACTTATCGTTTATACAGAAATTGAATTATCCATTGAATATGAAGGCGGCGATTCCAAATTCGGTGACGACAGACTACGTTCTATGCATTGGGATCCGATTCTTCAGCATAACATTTTGAACTACAATAGCCTTCCAGAAATAAATTATTCTGAAAGATTTCAACAATGGATTGCTGACGATACCGAAGGAGCCGAATATCTCATCATAATTCCCGATGACGAATCCTTCAGAGAAGATGCCCAACGACTTGCAGATTACAGAAGCAAGCAAGGCATCATAACAAAAGTATATTCGCTCAACGAGATGAATGCACATTCTCATGAAGAGATAAGAGACTGGTTCGTTGATGCGTATAACAATTGGGAAATAGCTCCGGTGGCGGTTTGTCTTTTAGGAGACTACAATATCTACGTCAAACAAGGCATTCCTGCATTTATTTTCGATTTCAACGAATATGATGTGAAATACATTTCAGACAGACCATATTCTGACATTGACGATGATATTATACCAGAAATTGCATTTTCGAGATTAAGTGCTGAAAATGCGGAAGAAGCCAGAATCATGGTTGACAAACAGATCAATTATGAATTTCTGCACCCCGTCATGGATGAAGAATTCTATGACAGGCCACTTTTAACATCAGCATATCAGCAATCGAAATGGTTTCAGATAAGTGCAGCATGTTTAAAAGGACATTTACAAACTCTTGGCAAGAATCCTAATACTATCAGCATGATTTATTGCTACGATGGTAATTATAATGAGGATACATGGTCGTCGGCCGACAATTCGGATCAGGTTGTAAATTATTTTGGACCAAACGGATTAGGATATATGCCGGCGACACCAGGAGAAATGGGAGGTTTCATAGAATATGAAGACTCCGAGACCTTACCAAGCACCATCAGTCAGAATCCAGGATACATACTTCTAAACAGAGATCACGGATGGTATTCTTTATGGAGTTGTCCTAACCTAACTTCCAGCGGTATAAGAACTATGACAAATTACGACAAACTACCTTTTGTACTTTCAATAAACTGTGCCTCAGGAGCCTTCAATCAAGATAATTGTTTAACGGAAGCTTTTATGAAATTAGAAAATGCCGGGTCGGTTGGCGTTATAGCACCGACATTTGAATCACATACTTACACCAACGACTCTTATCTTTGGGGAGTTTGGGATTTCTTCGAGAATGATTTCCTTCCAGATTACGGGACTTCTGTTGAAAACAACAACAATTATATGCCAGCTTTCGCCAATGCATCAGCCAAGCATTTCATATATCAACAAAACTTCCCCAATACTTATCAGAATACGAGAAAACTTACGAGCAATCTGTTCCACGCCCATTGCGATGCTTTTTTAAGACTTTATTCTGAAGTTCCTCAAGAGATGGACATCGCACATGACGACATCTACTATAATGAAAGCAACACTTTCAATATCAAAGCACCTCTTGGTTCCACGATATGCATTTCAACAGAAAACTCAGGCAAAATCAAGACATTAGCCATCGCCGAAGGTACTGGAAACAATCAGTCTGTCAATATCCCTAACGATGTGATTCCTGGAAACAATCTTTATGTAACAGTCACTAAACCGAATCATCTTCGTTACGAGGAATCTGTTGTCATTTCAACTGACGAAGCATTTATAATGATGTACGACTTCAATCTTTATGATGACAGTCAAGAGATTATGCTAAATCAAGATACATATTTAGACTTAAAATTAAAGAACATCGGTAAAGAAAATGCTTCTTCAATTAATTTGTCGTTAAGTTGCGACTCTGATTTGATAAACATAACAAATAACAATAACATCATTGAAAATATTGGCGCATACGAAGTAGTTGATGTTGAAGACGCATTCTTTCTTGATATTATTGATGAAATTCCTAATGGATCAGGAATAACTTTTACATTGAACATAGAAAACGGCGGGACAAGCAACGAAGAACTTTTCGAGGTTTTTGTCAATTCATATAATTTTGAAATCATCAACATAAAGGCAGAAGAGACCGAAGGTGACGGCAATGGATTTATCGATCCTGGCGAGTACGCAAAATTTGTATTATCTGTAGAAAACAACTGCAATTATAAGATGGAAAACATTGTCGCAAACCTAATTAGCAACACTAACTTTATCAAAGTGGTTTCTGAGGATATCGACATTCCTTCGTTAAATATCGGAGAAAAAACAGATATAGAATTTGAGTTTTACATCGAATGGAATATAAATCCGGAACCGGTTCCTCTAACTTTAGAATTCGACATTGAAGGTAGTATAATAAGACATGATTTCGAAAAATTGTTAGGAGCACTTGCAGAAAACTTTGAATTTGGTGTCTTAGAAAATGATTTATGGCAAAACGATTTCAATAATCCTTGGTATATCGATAGTAACGAAGCACACGGAGGAGATTTTAGTTTGCGATCCGGGAACATCGGAGATGATTCTAACACTCAAATAAGCATTACGTTAGAGACATTTTCAGAACAGGTTTTCTCATTCTATTACAAAGTTTCTTCGGAAAATGGCTGGGATTATTTCTATTTCTATATCGATGGTGAACAGAAGATTGCAGCAACAGGAGAGACTGGCTGGAAGTATGCAGAATATTTAATCTCTAAGGGAACACACACTTACACATGGATATATCAGAAAGATTTTATGGTTTCGGAAGGCAGCGACTGCGTATGGGTTGACGACATCATATTTCCTTGTTCGAGTTTCACGACTGTCGAAGAGACTATCGATGAGAATGTCGTGATTTACCCTAATCCAACAAAAGATTTCATTAACATTGTAATTAATGATGAATCTGTTAATGCCAAACATATTGCGATATACAACAACGTCGGATTATGTGTTTACGAGCAAAAGTACAACGATAAGATTGATATAAATAATCTGCCAGCAGGATTATACCTCATAAATATATACTGTGATGATAAGATATATGGCAAAAAGATTTTGATTTATTAAAATAAAATTTTATATTTGTACCCATTAAACTGATATATTTATAACTAAAAACGTAATATCATGAACAACGCTTTATTTCAATTTGCAAAACCAGCAAACGAACCAGTAAAAGAATACAGACCTGGTAGTCCTGAACGTATAGCATTAGAAAAAGAACTTGAAAGACAATCAAACGAAGTTGTTGAAATACCTATTATTATTGGAGGCAAAGAGATTCGTACCGGTGACATGGGCGAAGTAGTAATGCCTCACAACCACAAGCACGTTGTTGCAAAATATCATAAAGTTGGCGAAAAGGAAGTCAACATGGCTATCGAAGCTGCTTTAAACGCCAAAAAAGAATGGGAAAATATTCCATGGGTTGAACGCGCTTCAATCTTAGCTCGTATAGGTCAGCTTATCGCAACAAAATATCGTGCAAGAGTCAACGCATCATGTATGCTCGGACAAAGCAAGAACGCTTTCCAAGCCGAAATAGACTCAGCATGTGAAACAATCGACTTCTTCCGTTTCAACAACTATTACGCTGGCAACTTGTATTCAGAACAACCATCATCATCGCCAGATCAACTAAACAGATCAGAATATCGCCCATTGGAAGGTTTCGTGATGGCAGTAACACCATTCAACTTCACATCAATCGCATCTAATCTTAACATGACACCAGTCTTGATGGGTAACACAACAATTTGGAAACCATCAACAACAGCTTTGTTATCTAACTATCATTTGATGCAGATTTTCATGGAAGCAGGTCTTCCTGAAGGCGTAATCAACTTCTTACCTGGCAAAGGTTCTCTTATCGGCAACATAGCATTAAACAACCCAAATCTTGCTGGTATCCACTTTACAGGTTCTACTGCAACATTCCAAGGATTATGGAAAGGTGTCGGAGCAAACATCAGTAACTATAAATCATATCCAAGATTAGTCGGCGAAACAGGCGGCAAGGACTTCATCTTCGCACATAGCTCAGCAAATCCTCGCGAAGTTGCAACAGCAATAGTACGTGGAGCATTCGAATTCCAAGGACAGAAATGTTCAGCAGCATCACGCGCATACATACCTGCATCATTATGGAATGATGTCAAACAATATGTCGGTGAAATGCTCAGCACAATCAAGATGGGTGACGTAACAGACTTTACTAACTTCGTAAACGCCGTCATCGACGAAGCTTCATTCGACAACTGCAAAGGTTATATCGACAGAGCAAAAGCTGCAACAGACGCTGAAGTAATCTTTGGTGGCAACTGCGATAAATCAATAGGTTACTTCGTTGAACCAACAGTCATCTTGACAACAAATCCTAAGTATGAATCAATGGCAGAAGAAATCTTCGGACCTATCATCACAATATATGTCTACGAAGATAAGAATTACGTCGAAACACTTGAACTCTGCGACAGCACTTCACCTTACGCATTAACAGGTGCAGTATTCTCCTACGATTTGAAAGCATTGAGAATAGCAAACGACAAGTTAAGATATGCAGCAGGAAACTTCTACATCAACGACAAACCAACAGGTGCTGTTGTTGGTTGCCAACCATTTGGCGGTTCACGTGCATCAGGAACAAACGACAAAGCAGGCGGTTTATGGAATCTCATCCGTTGGACTAACCCTCGCTCAATAAAAGAAACTTTCGTTCCAGCAACTGAATATGGATATCCATTCCTCGCAAAATAATGCAAACAATCAAAGTAACAATAATGAGGCGTGCAATATAGTACGCCTCATTGCTTTATAAACAATCATGAAAAAGACATATTTATTATTACTCCTATTAGCATTATTCAGAACTTCTTTTTCACAGGAAGAAATAAAAGTGCTATGGTTAGGAAACAGTTATACATTCGTCAACAATTTACCAGAAATAGTCAATGAACTTTCATTAGGAACAGACAAAATCGTAACTTCTGAATCAATTTGTCCTGGTGGTTGTACTTTATTCCAACATGTAGCAAGTACGACATCATTAAATGCAATCAGAAAAGGGTGCTGGGATTATGTAGTTTTACAAGAACAAAGTCAATTACCTTCTATTGATTATTATCGCCACAACGCAATGCGCCCTGCCTATCAGTCTCTTTACGATACCATAATGTTATACAATCCAAACGCTAAAGTTATTGGATATATGACATGGGGACGCAAATTTGGCGGACAACAATGCGTCAATTTCGGCGAGGGTTTATATTGCAGTGCCGATTTTGTCGACTTCAATCACATGCAAGATACCATGAGCATCGCATATTGTGAAAATGCTTATGCAACAAATTCGTATGTAGCACCTGCTGGTGACGCATGGAAAGAAGCTTTATCTCAAAATCCAAAAATTGAACTTCATGGTCCTGACGAGAGTCATCCTTCTTATGACGGATCTTACCTAACAGCATGTGTCTTCCACTCTGTATTTTGGAATGAAAGCCCAATAGGAAGATATTACGATAGCACATACATAGATAAAAGCAAAGCCGAGTTTCTACAAACTGTCGCTGATAGTGTCTTCTTCAACAACCTGGAAAAATGGAATTTCGATTTAGTATCTGATACAACAAACATCGACACAACAAACATTGATATCGACACTACATATATTAACAAAAAAATATATAACCAAAACTTTGAAATAATCAGCAATCCAAATAACGACAGCGTATGGATAAAAAACAAAAACAATACTTCCGCCAACGTGAAAATCATGAACATTAATGGTGTCGTTATCGATGAAAGAAACATAATAGGAGATGAAAATTTCCATATACGCAATTCAAAAGGTATCTATATTATTCAGATATCAGAACAAGGTTCACAGAAAAATTTCGTGCAAAAAATATTAAAATTATAGAAGCGGATACAAATTCACACAAAACATAGAGACGTCATACAAGGCGTCTCTTATGATATTATTTCGCAAACACCAATAATTACAACATAAAACGGTGTATTTTTCTTCCCCAAAAACACCATTTTTACCACAATCAAACAAATTATGCGCACAATAAAAAAACCATAATTTAAAATTATATCCCAAAAGCATATATTCAGCAACTATTCACCCCTATTCAACGGATTTTAAAAACAAAATCACGAATATTTTTTTATTTTTGTAAAAAATAAAGTGATAGTAAAAATGGAAGAAAAAAGATTGTTTGATATTTTGAAATTATACATTGCAAAATATCCGAATCAAGAAATTGCTTTAGCAAAAAAAGAAAGTGGAAATTGGAGAAAGTTCAGCATTCAAGAATATGTTGAAATCACTAACAATATCAGTTACGCATTAATCGAATTAGGCATCAAAAAAGACGATAAAGTTGGCATCATATGTAATAACCGTCCAGAATGGAATATGCTTGACATGGCAATCATGCAAGTTGGCGCTATTACAGTTCCTATTTACCCTACAATTAGTAAAGAAGATTATAATTATATTATAAATGATTGCAGTGTAAAACTCGTTGTTTTAGAAGGACAAGCAGTTTTGCAAAAGATAGAAAGCGTAAAAGCAAACACTCCAAGTCTTACAGCGATCTATACCATAGGAACAAAGAGCGAGCATCCTAGTTTTGAGCAATTAGTTGAAATAGGCAAAAACAATCCTAATCCAGAAGAGTTAAAGAATAGAGAAGACAGCGTTGACGAAAAAGACTGCGCAACAATCATCTACACTTCAGGTACGACAGGAAATCCTAAAGGAGTAATGCTTTCTCACTACAATATCATGAGTCAGCTCCACAATCTAAAACAAACACCATCAACATGGTCAAAGAAAGCTTTTAGTTTCTTACCTATTTGCCATGCTTATGAGAGAATGTTGGTATTCTTATATCAATATCTCGGTATGTCAGTCTATTACGCTGAAAGTCTTGCAACAATAGCATCAGACTTAAAAGACGTTCAACCAACAATGATGAGTGCTGTACCACGTCTTTTGGAAAAGATTTATCTCAAAGTGAAAGAATCCGGTAAAAAGAATAAAGGAATAAAGAGAATGATATTCTTATGGGCTTTTGCTCTAGCAGAAAAATACAGAATAGATCCTTGTAACCGCACTTGGTTCTATAATCAAAAACTAAAAATAGCTGACGCTTTGGTATACAAAAAAATACGTCAGACTCTCGGAGCAGAAAATTTCGATATCGTTGTTTCAGGAGCAGCTAGTATCCAACCCAATATAGCATCTTTCTTCTCAGCAATCAGAATGCCTATCTACGAAGGATATGGAATGACAGAATGCTCACCTGTTATCGCCGTATCATGCAGATTGCCTCACGGACGCGAGATAGGAACAGTAGGATTTGCTCTTCCTGGTGTTGAAGTAAAAATCGCAGAAAACAAAGAAATCATTTGTCGAGGACATAACGTCATGATGGGTTATTACAACCAACCTGAATTGACAAGAGAAGTCATCGATGAAGATGGCTGGATGCACACTGGCGACCTCGGCGAAATCAACGAATATGGACAAGTAAGAATTACCGGCAGATTAAAGAACCTATTCAAGACATCATTGGGCAAATACATTAATCCTGACGTAATTGAAGGCAAGTTCTCCGAATCTGGATTTATAGAGAATATAGTAGTTCTTGGAGAAAACCAAAAATATGCAGGTGCTATCATTGTTCCAGATTTCGCATTCTTGAAGACATGGTGCCAAAAACATGAAATAAAATACACCACACCACAAGAGATGATTAAGAATCCTGACGTTAAGAAACGTTATGCTGAAGAAATCAAGAAGATAAACCAAAACTTCGGCGATACTGAAAAGATCAAACGTTATGAGTTAATCGCTGACGAATGGAGCGTAAACAACGGAATCTTAACTCCAACATTAAAGGTTAAGAGAAACGTAGTCAAGGAGAGATACAAAGATCTCATTGAAATTATGTATAAAGATTAACGGAGGACAGACATCGTCACTCTTCTATTAAGAAAATTCAGTTCATCATCAAGTTTATTAGGTAGCAAAGGTTGCGTTGATCCGCAGCCTTTTGCTTTTATACGCTCAGCGGAAACGCCTCTATCAATCAAAGCGTTCTTCACCGTTTCAGCTCTCCTTTCCGACAATACCATATTGTATTCTTCTTCTCCTACATCGTCGGTGTGGCCTTCCAGTAAGATATTTACGCTAGGATTATTGTTAAGAAAATTTAAGATGACATTTATTCCTTCTTCAGAATTTTCCGTAAGTTCCGCACTATCAAACTCAAAGTATATGTTTTTTAAAATTACAGGTTCTCCCCTTTTGGTTACATTGGCATAATATTCTTCATCTGAAGGAACTTCTATTTCAATCAATTCTGGTCTAAATTTATCATCTATATCAAATTCAAAAATATCGTAAGATACAACCGTAGATTCTGCATTTAAGACAGATATAAAAGCTTTCTTAGCATCATTAGAAATAACAATATTAATTTCGTCCTCTGATGTATTAAGAGGATAACCCAAGTTAACAGGTTTTGTCCATTCTCCGTTCATATCAAGACGAGAAACAAACAAGTCGTACCCTCCCATTCCCATATGTCCATCAGAAGAGAAATATAATGTTTTTCCATCATGATGCATAAAAGGAGCCATTTCATTACCTTCTGTGTTTATATTACCGCTGAGCATCGTAGGTTTCAACCAATTACCTTTATTATCCTTTTGAGAAAACCAAATATCAGAAGTTCCCAATCGCTTATTCCTTTTAACAAAGTATAATTCCTTACCATCGTAACTCACACAAGGTTGCGATTCCCAATCAGATGTGTTAATAGATTTTATGTTTTCAGGTTCAGACCAAGATCCATTTTCAGACTCAATGTAATATATATCACAACTTCCGAAGCCATTTTCCCAACCACATCCGGAAAAGAAGATGGTATTACCATCCGATGAAACACATGCGGCTCCGATGTTATTAATATCTTTTAACAAAGGATAAGGAATTGTCCATACTGAATCATACTTTACAGTCACAAAAACATTCTCTTCATACAACCCATCTATATCAGTCTTATATCGTTTTGTAAATACAAGTTTATTTTCATTAACATAATATTGATTAACATATTCATCGTCTGAAGTATTCACAATATCACCAATATTCACGGGATTATAATCTACGGGATTCTCCACCAAAAATTTTTGATACTCTGTTAATAACAATTGTTTTTTTGCCAATTCTCGGACATTTTCCTTTTGATTTTCCAATGACAGATACCAATATAACAGCTTGAATGCCTTTTCAAACTGAAAATATTTTGCATAAAGTTTTGACAGAGATATTACGCTTTGAGGATAATACATTGAATCGATTTCCAGAAAACGTTCATAAGAATTAATCGCCAATGTATCATCTTTTAATTCCATACAAATCTCTGCTTTAAGTAAAAGAGCGTCTGTAAATTCATCATCTTTATCCAATGCTTCATCTAAAAGAAGTAACGACTGATGATAATTTTTATTAAGGAATTCTTTATGTGCTTTTTGAAAATATTTAATAGCTTTTTTTGAGGAAGTATTGTAAGACTGCGCAAAGACAATATTTGACGAAATGACAATAATCGTCAGTATCAATGATTTTAATATTTTAAAGATATTGGTCTTCATATACAAAAACAAAGACGCCACAATGTGACGTCTTGTTATTATTATTTAAGAATAATTGTCATCTGTTTTTCTTTGCTGCCATTAATGTATTATAGAGCAATGATACTATTGTCATAGGTCCGACACCGCCGGGGACAGGTGTTATCTTAGAAGCTTTCGGGTATACATCATCGAAATCGACGTCACCAATAATATGATAACCCTTTTCTGAGTTATCTTTGATACGGTGGATACCTACATCAATAACAACAGCACCTTCTTTAACCATATCTGCTTTAACAAATTCAGGATCTCCGATTGCCACTATAAGTATATCAGCTTGACTTGTTATTTCTTTGATGTTTTGTGTCTTAGAGTGACATATTGTTACCGTAGCATCTATACCTTTTCTTGAAAGCATCACACTGATAGGAGAACCGACTATATTGGAACGTCCCATCACTACGACATGCTTACCGGCAATTTCCACATTGCTACGTTTCAGCAGTTCCAATATTCCAAAAGGTGTTGCCGGCAAGGAACAAGGTTCACCGAGTTGCATCAGACCGATATTATATAACGTAAATCCATCAACATCTTTGTTAGGATTTATTGATTGGATAACTTTCGTTTCATTGATATGACTTGGCAATGGCAGTTGGACGATAAAACCATCGATTTCCGGGTCATTATTTAGGAAGTTTATAGTGTTAAGCACATCTTCTTCTGTAGATTTCTCATTAAGTCTATATACAGAAGAGACCATACCAACACTCTGACAAGCTTTTTCTTTAGAAGTCACATAAGTAAGACTAGCACCATCATCTCCAACTATAACAGCTGCCAGATGAGGAGCACCTAGACCTTTATCTATCATGTCGGCCACTTCAGCAGCTATTTCTTTTTTCATTGTTTGGGCAATAAGTTTGCCATCGATGATTTTATTATCAGCCATAATATTAATTTTTTATTATGATTTATTTTCTGTTTCTCATTTGAGACATCATTTGCATCATTTTCTTTGCACCGCCTGTCGTCATCATTCTCATCATCTTTGAAGTCTCTTCAAATTGTTTTATAAGTCTGTTGACTTCAACGATATTGGTACCACTACCCATTGCTATTCTCTTACGGCGGCTTCCGTTCAAGATTTTTGGGTTTTCGCGTTCTGCAGGTGTCATAGAGCCAATGATAGCTTCAATGCTCTTGAATGCATCTTCATCAATGTCTTCATCACTGATTTTGTTCATTCCAGGTATCATCGCAGCGAGGTCTTTGATGTTACCCATACGTTTGATTTGTTGGATTTGTTTAAGGAAGTCATTGAAATTAAACTCGTTTTTAGCGAGTTTCTTTTTTAATTTGGCAGCCTCTTCCGCGTCGAATTGTTCTTGTGCCTTTTCTACGAGAGTAACGATGTCGCCCATACCTAGAATACGGTCAGCCATACGTTTAGGATAGAAGATGTCGAGGGCATCCATTTTTTCGCCGAGACCGACGAATTTTATTGGTTTATCTACAACGGAACGAATAGTAAGAGCAGCACCGCCACGTGTATCACCATCTAATTTGGTGAGCACCACGCCATCAAAGTCGAGACGATCATTAAATGCCTTTGCTGTATTAACGGCATCCTGACCTGTCATTGAGTCGACAACGAATAATGTTTCATGAGGATTAACTTTTGCTTTGACAGCAGCAATCTCATTCATCATTTGCTCATCAATAGCAAGACGACCTGCGGTATCTATAATGACTACGTTTTTATTGTGATCTTTTGCATATTGTACAGCATTAGCAGCAATGCTCACAGGGTCTTTACTTTCAATTTCAGAATAGACTTCAACACCGACTTGTTCTCCCAAGACTTTCAATTGGTCGATAGCCGCAGGACGATAAACGTCACAAGCCACGAGCAAAACACTCTTACCTCTCTTGCTTTTTAAGAAGTTTGCCAATTTTGCAGAGAAGGTTGTTTTACCAGAACCTTGAAGACCTGACATCAGTACGATGGCAGGATTTGCTTTTATATTTATTTCAGTATGGTCACCACCCATCAGTTCTGCGAGTTCATCATGAACAATCTTAACCATGAGTTGACTTGGAGACACGGATGTCAAAATTTTCTGACCTAAGGCTTTTTCCTTAATAGTATTAGTGACATCTTTTGCTATCTTATAACTAACGTCAGCATCTAAAAGAGCCTTACGAACTTCTTTTAATGTTTCCGCGACATTTATTTCTGTAATCTGGCCTTGGCCTTTTAATATCTTAAACGAACGTTCTAGTTTCTCACTTAATCCTTCAAACATATTATACTTATTTTGTTTGCAAAAGTAATTATTTTTTCAGTAAATAACAATAGTTTTTTAGACTTAATACGAATTAAACAAATCGAAGTGATATTGCATATAAGCCTTACCATCTAAGGTTACACTATCGCTTATATTTTCTGGCAATGTATTCTTAATAAAACCACCAGCGTTAGAATAAACAAATTCTCCTTCAGGAGTTTTCCACCCCAATCCATTATTCAGTTCAAAAAATGCGAATGGTCTATAACACAAATTGAACACATCCTTACTCCATATGAATTCATTATGCGACAGCCCTAGTTGAGCCAAAATCATGGCTGGCAAATCGGTATTACCACATATTTTGTCGAATGTTGTTCCTTTCAATGAATCTTGCAAAGGTTCACCATAAATCAGCATAGGGATTTTATGATGGTCAAAAGATTCCATTCTATGATTCTTATATGAGGTATGACTATGGTCAGCGACAAAGATAAACAAAGTGCTGTCGTACCATTCTTGTTGGCGTGCTTTTTCCATTAGCAAACCGATCGCAATATCTGTATAATGTCCGGAGTTGACATACGGTTTTTCAATAACCGGCCATTCTAATTCATCAAATATTTTAGGATAGTCATATGGCGAGTGCGTACTTTGAGTGAAGAGAGTGCTGAAAAATGGTTGAGGATGGTCTGCTAATTGTTCTATATACCAAGGCATTATATCTGTGTCATGGTATCCAAGTTTGCCTTTAACGAATCCCTCATTGACATCTCTGCCTTCAATAATCTTGTCGAACTCATTATAGCGCAGATACGACAAAATATTTCCATAATTCAATTCTCCTCCAAAATAGAAACTATTGTAATAACCAATTGAATCCATTCTTCTTATCAGGGAAGGAACGGCATAATACTTATCAGGATGATTTGTGATTGTCGTAACAGGCATTCCTGGCAGACCACCGAACAAAGACGACATCGCATGCTGGGAACGATTTGCACTCGCGTAAATATTTGTAAATAAAAGTCCGTCTTTTTCCAATTCATGGAAGTTAGGAGTAATACCAGGTTCGCCGCCAAGCGACTCTATCAAATCGGCCGACCAACTTTCCAAGAGAATAACAATTATATTTGGTTTTTCCATTTTCAAAATAGAAGTCGTCGAATCGCATGTTACCGCATGTAAATTTTCCGTTCTTTGCTTTGCAGATTCAAAATCCATATAGTTGAAATGAGCTCGCGATTCAACCTTCTTCGAATTCAAGATATTCTCAACAAGATAATAAGCCGGATTGACGCTCATTTCATTAGCGAACTTATGACTGCTATAATAGACTTTGCTTGATGTTATTGGTATCTCGTTTAAGCCTCCGCGCATTCCCAAAAAGAGAATACCGACAACAAGAACAAAACTACCAAAGAGTATCAATTTGTTAGGTCTACTCTCTTCTCTATTTAGTGCCAATTCTTTAGGTTCGACAAATTTTGTATATAACCAACAGAACAATATCGTAAAGAATGTCCATAAAACTATCAGCAATAATGTCTGTTCAGTCTCAGCGGTATTTATAACTTCAGATGGATTCTGCAAATACATCAACGCTCTGTAGGATAGTTTTGTGCGCCATTCTCCATAGATACCGATATCGCCGAAGGCTGCAAGATTATAAACAGCTACTATTAAATAAAAATACCATCGCAAAGGAGCGAATAACGTATCCTTATCAACAAGAAGAGCAACAAACATATATATTGCCGGTATCGCAAGCATAAAACTTGCCGTCGCAACATCAAGTGGCAATGCCGCCCAAAAACCTTTAATAATCTCACCAAAAGGGATTTCGCCCAACATGACAAGAGACCAATATTTAATCAAAAAAACAATTCTCATCGTTGCGAAAAGCACCAACAAGAAAACAAACATCTTCAATAATGTTATCCAATACTTTTTCATCTTATTTTATATACACATCGGATTTTTTTAATCTGAAAACTTGAAAAATCAAAAAACTAAGAATTCGACACATTAGATTTTCAGATTCTCAAATTCTCAGTTTTAAATATTCGTATAATTTCTCGCACCGAAGATTTTACTTCCGACTCTTACCATTGTAGCACCTTCTTCTATCGCAATCGGGTAATCGTCAGACATTCCCATAGATATTTCCTTGAAAGAATCATCTTTGAAATAATTTTCCTTCAAAGTATCGAATATGTTTTTCAAAGTCTTGAATTCATTTCTCACCTGATTCTCATCGTCGGTGAAAGTCGCCATTCCCATAACCCCCACGATACGGACATTATTCAAGTTTTTGAAGTTATCAGATTCTATCATAGTTTTTGCTTCTTCCATATCAAGACCGAATTTTGTTTCTTCTTGAGCTATATGAAACTGAAGCAAGCAGTCGATGACGCGATTATTTTTAGCAGCTTCCTTATTGACTGCTTCGAGCAAAGAAGTGCTGTCGATTGAATGTATCAACGTCACAAAAGGAGCTATGTATTTTATCTTGTTAGTCTGAAGATGACCTATAAAATGCCACTGTATGTCTTTCGGTAGTTCCTGATATTTGTCGCGCATTTCGAGAGCTTTATTCTCGCCGAAGATACGCTGACCTGCATCATAAGCCTCCTGAAGATCAGATACAGGTTTCGTTTTTGAAACTGCAATAAGAGTTACGTTTTCAGGTATTGTCGACCTTACGTTATTGAGATTTTCTTTTATCATGATTGTAAACTTTACGAATTACAAAAATAATAAAAGACTAATGACAAAAGGCGAAAGACCGAAGATTTTTTTTAAGATAAATCAATAAATATTCTCAAACATAAAAAAGAGACGTCATTTAATCAAACGACGTCTCTTATATGTTTTTATAAAAAACTTTTCAGTTTTTCAGTTTTTCAGATTTTCAGTTTTATTGATAAATCTTTTGCCAATTTTTATATTCTCTTTCTTGCCATGGTCCGTTGTGATATACGTAAGAAGCAATCAAAGGAATGACTGTTGTACCTTCTGCGTAAACCATTTGTTGGAGTTGGTGACTTACCTTGCCCCATGAACCAGCTTCGAGTAATGTTGATGATGAACAAGCGCCATCGCGAACGTCAGCAACTGTGATTTGGATAGCGTATTTATGCATTGGGACTTCATAACCGAGAATTTCAGCGCAAACTACTGTATCTTGTGCGAAGTTCTTTGGAGTGCCTCCACCGATCATGAACAAACCTGTTTCAGGAGCCTGCATCTTGATTTGTGTCAACTCTACGAAATCTTTTACTGAGTCTATTGACAAATATTTCTCGCCTTTTTGCATTCTTTCCCATTGGTGTTTACCGATACCGAAACCTGCTGATGAGTCGCTGAATGCAGGAACGAAGATTGGCACGCCACATTCGTAACATGTTTGAATCAAGCTGTCTTTCTTAACGGCTTTGCCATTGTGTAACCATTTTCCGATTTCATAGATGAATTCGCGTGATGAGTAAGGACGAGCTTCGAGCATGTTAGCGAGTTCGTATGTTGAGTGGTCGCATGCTTGAAGTTCTTCTTCATCGATATATGTATCATAGATACGGTCGATATAAAGGTCACGTAACGTTGTATCTGGAATAACGTTTTCTTTTTCGCCGATGTAATGTTTGTAACCGAGAGCTTCAAACAAGTCCATGTCAATAATAGAAGCGCCAGTTGCTACAACAACGTCGATCATTTTGTTACGAACCATGTCAACATAAACTTGCATACAACCTGCTGCTGATGTTGAACCTGCTAATGTCAAGATGTTTGTACATTCTTTTTCTTTGCACATCATCATCAATATGTCGGCTGCGCGAGCTGTATCGCGTGATGTGAATGACATGTTACGCATTGCATCAATCAATTGTGTTGAATCGTAACTTTTTATGTCGATGTGTTTAATAACATCCTTCAATAAATCTTTTTTTTCCATTGTTATTAAATTTTAATTTGAAACTCTTTATTTGTGGTGCAAAGATACATTTTATTATTTACAATTACAAACAAAACAAAATCATATTTTTCGGGTTAGATAAATAATTAATCGTATCTTTACAAAAAAATATTTTTTCATTAACTTTAAAATTAACCAACATGAAGAAGATATTAGTCACAATCTTATCTGCATTATTATTAGTGTCTTGCGGAGATTCCAAGAAGGAGAACAAAGAAAACAAAGAACAAGAAGTCGCTCAAGAAGTAAAAGCCGAAGACAATAGTTTGGTTAAAAGCATCGACTATAAATTTTTCATAAAGAACATCTGGGATTTGGAGAAATATCCGGATTCTTTCGCTTACGAGGCAAAACTTCCTTGCGTGATAGATTTTTACGCCGACTGGTGCGGACCATGTAGAAAAGTCGCACCAATAATGGAAGAAATCGCTAAAGAATATGAAGGCAAGATTTTAGTCTATAAAGTCAACGTTGACAAAGATCTCAAGTTACCGACAATTTTCAGGGTAAGCAGCATTCCGACAGTGTTCTTCTTACCTCAAGAAGGACAGCCGTTATCACAAATCGGTGCTTTGAGCAAGGAAGAATATGTTAGTATTATCAACAGATACCTCGTCAAATAATGTCACAGATTTTTCCAACAGCATATCTGCCATCGATTCAATACGTCTCCTTATTCCTAAAAGCAGAAGGCGCAACCATCGAATTATTCGAGACTTATCAAAAACAGTCGTGCCGTACGAGAACCAATGTCATGACCGCAAACGGAATTCAGACATTGACAGTTCCTGTGATTAAAGTCAACGGCAATCATACATTGACAAAAGACATCGAGATAAGTTACAAGGAATCGTGGCAACAGGTTCATCTCCGCTGTTTGGAATCAGCATACAGGAAGTCAGCCTACTTCGATTATTACTTTCCTTACTTTGAAAAGATATACAAACAAAGGTTCAACACTTTGATAGAATTAAATGATTATTGTCTGAAAATAATCTTAAAATTAATTAAGGTTAAGAAAGAATATTCTTACACAGAAGATTTTGAAAAGATTAATGACAATAACGATTATAGGATTTCATTATCGAAGAGTGATGCAAATAAAACAGAGATGGAACCATATTATCAGGTCTTTGCCGACCGTCATGGTTTCATCTCTAATTTATCTGTTGTAGATCTTCTTTTCAACGAAGGTCCCGCCTCCATTAATTTATTATAATCTTTGTTATTGACATATTAGCCATCGCCATAGTCAATAGTTAATGTATTAATCTTCCATCACTGCGACTGCCACAGCTTTAGGACCGACCTTACCGGCGAGCATCGGGCATGCGTCTTCTATATAAAGAGGTTTTCTTCCTGTAAGTTTTTCAATAACCTCACTGAGATATTGTGCTGCTGAAAGATTATCGACATGCATAATACAATAATTCCATATTTTCTTATGCTCATAATTTTCTTTCATCAAACCAAGAATTTTCTTGAAATTATCTTTTGTTCTGAAAGAAAACGTTTTGAGTTTCAACTCACCTTCTGTATCGATAGTAAACAATGGTTTTATCTTGAAGAGTTTAAGCATCATTGCCTTAAATGGACTTAAACGTCCACTGTTTATCAGATAATTGGTATTGACGCACGACACAAACAATTTTGTTTTATCAGCCCATTCCGATGCTTTTGCTACCAATTCATCGTGCTGCATTCCGTCGATGGCTGATTGCGCTGTTCTTAAAACCGTCAATCCCAACGCGCCTGTAGCATTATGACTATCGACGACATCTATTTTTTTACCAGACTTACTACTTACCGCAGCGGCAGCTTTTCTACTGCTATTTATCATACCGCTAAACTTACCATTAAGATGAACACTGACTATGGAATCGTAATGTGTTGTAAGGTAATTATATCTATTAGTAAAGTCCATCAAACTTGGCTGTGACGACTTTGGAATTTCTGTTGATTTAACTAATTTATCTATAAATTGTTTTGGTTTTATAGTCAGCTGGTCGAGATAAAATTCTTCACCGAAACTTACAGTAAGAGGAACTGTTTGTATCTGATATTTTTCCAACAATTCTTTAGGAATATCACAGGCGCTGTCTGACAAGATACCGATTTTGCTTTTACGATTAGTAACCAAATCGTTCTGCATCACCATATCTTCCACTTTCTGATAAACGACACTTCCAACAGTCTGAACTTTTTCCAGAACAACCCACGGTTCATCGGTATGGATATGAAGTCTCATTTTTTTATTAGAGCCTGCAATTACCAGGCAATCGCCCATTGTCTCTATCAAGGAAGAAAGTTTATCTTTTTGAAGGTCTTCACCTATAAGGAGCGCTTCAGTACAATAACGGAATGTTATTTCTTCATGATTATCTTCTCCCATCCATTCCGAATCGATGACTTCAGCATTAGCGACATTTACGGATTGTTCACCATTGTGGAAATACTCGCACATACCTTCCAAGAAAACGACAAATCCTTTAGCACCAGCATCAACTATTGTTTTTGCTTTTGCTGCGATAAATTTTCCTGTACCTTTCAAAGATTCCATTGCAACAGTCAATGCATTGAGAAGCAATGTGGTCAAGTCATCAGATTTATCACATTCTTCACTGAGGAAATTAGACCAATCTTTTATAACCGTTATGATTGTTCCTTCTTTAGGTTTTGCCAGAGCATAATAAGCACATTCCGAAGCAGTTCGCATATATTCAGCAAACTCTTTTATATTCATAGTTTGCTGATCTTTCATATCTTTACTAAATCCGTATAGGAATTGTGCGAAGATAATACCGGAATTTCCTCTTGCTCCAACAAGAGCCGCATCAGCCAACGCCAACGCTGTTTCTTTAACATTTTCTTGAGGTTGTACAGTACTGACGATACTGTGCATTGTCGATGCCAAATTAGTTCCAGTATCAGCATCAGGTACTGGATAAAAGTTTATATTATTAAGAAGTGCTTGATTTTCAAAAATCTTTTGAGCTCCTGCTATGAAGCCATTATACAATTGCACTCCGTTTATTTCAGATATGGTGTTATTCACTTAAAATAATTTTTTGCTCAATTTGCAAATATACAAAAAATCTCAACACTGATTTCTTTTAAACCGAGAATATAAAATTTTTAAGGAATTTATATTCTATTTTTATATTCTTCTTTGACGTATCGCCTCAAACACTACAATAGCTGTTGTAACAGAAACATTTAAAGAATCGGCGATGCCATTCATTGGAATGATGAGATTTTGATCAGCGGCTTCTACCCAAATATCAGATATTCCTGTTGCTTCTGTTCCCATCACGATTGCAGAACCTTTTCTAAAATCAGCTTCCAAATAATCTATAGATGCTTTTAAATAAGTACAATAAATCTTTATGTTGTTAGATTTCAGCCACTCTATACATTCTTCAGATGAACAAGCAAACAAAGGAACACTAAAAATAGTTCCGATACTTGCCCTTATAGCATTAGGATTGAACAAATCTGTACGAGGATCCGCAATAATCACGGCATCCACTCCAGCAGCATCCGCCGTACGCATTATAGCTCCTAAATTACCAGGTTTCTCAACGGTTTCCAAAACTATTATCAACGGATTCTTTTTAGGTTTAAAATCTTTCAAATCAGCATATTTAGGAATTGCCACAGCTAATAATCCGTCACTACCTTCACGATATGCAATCTTTTCAAAGACTTCAAGACTTACCTCTTCAACAAGACTCGCTTTGATATCAATACTTTCCTTCAATATCTCGTTGCAAACAAACAAAGTATCGACCACAAAACCACATGCGACAGCACGTTCAATTTCACGTTTGCCTTCAATGATAATTCTATTTTGTTCGCGTCGTACTGATGACTTCTGCAATTTAACGACATTCTTTATCTTTGGATTTGTCTTGCTTGTAATCATTTCTTATTAAATTTTAACTGTGATAAAATAAGTCCTCCGATGACTAATAATATTCCTATAATTTTCTGAATATTAATCATCTCACCTATGATAATACAACTAAAAATTGCAGTAAACACAGGAATCAAATTACTATAAATATTAGCCTTAGCAGCGCCCAATTTACTAAAAGCGTATGCCCATAATGTATATGCCACCGAACTAGCGAAAACACCTAATGATAATAATGGCAAGATATAACCACCAATTTGTGCGATCTGTGACGGTGTAACTTTCTCCATAACAAAAAACATCGGTATAAAATAAATCATCCCTAAGATATTTTGCACAAATGTAATTGTCAATGGTTTATATAGCATTGTCAACTTTCTTAAAGCGATAGAATATGCCACAGCGACAAAGACGGCACTGAATAAAAACACAATGCCTTTCACCGATACTGTCAATTCTAAATTTTTATTAAGAAGCATAAAAATAACACCGAAGAATGATATTATGAAACCAGCTATATTCCATGGCGTAAGTCGTTCTTTAAGAAAAAAGAAGGCTGCAATAGGTGTAAATAATGGTATGGTTGCAATAATTGCGGAACTGACAACAGGTGCGGAATTCAACAATCCGTAGCTCTCGAAAATAAAATACAGGAATGGTTCGAAGAGTGCAGCCAATGCGAACAACTTCAAATCTTTTTTATGCACTTTCTCAAATAACCCGAAAGAAAACAACAAAACCCCTAAGAAAACACACGAAATAATGAGTCTGAAAAATATCGTTGTTGTTGGATTTAAGTAATTGAAAACCTGCGTCGACCAAATGAACGACAACCCCCAAAACACCATGGCGACAACACCACTGATATGCACTATAAAATTATTGTTTTTCATGATGCAAAAATAGTAAAAATAGTGTAGAGTTCAGAGCATAGAGTTTATAGTAGTTTACACTTTATATGGCATAATATTTGAACAAAAACGCCCGTTAATTATTTATAAACAATAATAAAAACACAACACTATGAAAACTTTAAAATCTTTTGCTTTATTCTTTGTAATTTCATTATTTACAATAGTTTCATGTCAAGGTCCTCAAGGTGTTCCTGGTCCTCCTGGCCACGATGGCAACGCCAATGTCCAGTCTGCTACGATAGAAACAAAAAATGTCGACTGGGGGTGGGACGAAAACGCATTAAACTGGTATCTCGACCTTGATTGGGATGCGATAGACTTAGACATGGTTGACTATGGAGCAGTTCTGGTTTATATGGAAAATCCAGGAGAATTTTACGGATGGCATCAATTACCCCTCACTTTATACCCAACAGACCAATATTCATCTACCTTAGAAACAGTTTACTACGATTACGGTTTAACAATATTCTGGACAAATTCAGACTTGCAAAAACATCAAAACCCATGTAATTTCTACAACACTAACCTGACATTCAAAGTAGTTTTGATTGACGCAACTCTATATTCAAAATACCAAAATGAAGATTTGAGTAATTATGAAACCGTGAAAGAATTATTTAATATCATAGACGAAAACGAAAGATAATTATTCTTATGAATATATAAACGAGAGATGCTTTATGCGTCTCTTTTTTTTGTATCTTTGTAAAGATGAATAAATGATTAAAACATAAGACCAAAGTCTATGAATATCAAACATTAACTATGATAAAAACAACATTAAAATCTCTACTATATATAATATTAGGTTTCGTTGCTCTAGTAACTCTTACCAGCATATTCGTACCATCCTACTCTTTTGATGAACCAGAACCATTTCATGGAAGTTATCTTCACAATCCATATCAAGACATGAATCCCGACCATTGGATTCAAGCAAATTTCCATGCTCACACTCGTCAGTTCGGAGGTCTCACAAACGGTCGCGCCAACACAAACGAAATGGTTGACAGTGTTTACACATCACTAGGATTTGACCATGTCGGACTTTCAGATTATAATAAAATAAATTATTACGATTCTGCAAATCCAAGTTATATACCTGCATACGAACATGGTTACGGAATATTCAAGATACATCAGTTATGCATCGGTGCAGAAAAAGTACGTTGTCTAGATTTCTTTGCATTTCAGAATCTTAGCATGAAACAGCACACATTAAACCGTCTCGAGAAACAGACACGCCTCGCAATACCCGCTCATCCTTCATTTGTAAAAAAAGGTTACCTTGTTGAAGATATGAAATATCTCAGCAACTATAAGTTAATGGAAGTATTGAACGGATTTAGAATTTCAACTGCCCACTGGGACACCGCACTTTCAAACGGACATCTTGTATATCTCATTGGCAACGATGACTCTCACGACGTAACAGACATTACTGACGTAGCAACACGTTTCACAATGATCAATTCTCCCGAAAATGAAGCGGAACAACTACTTACATCTTTAGAAAATGGCAATGCTTACGCAGTCGACTTCCCTATTGACCGTAAAGAGACTTTAGAACAAAAGATTAAACGATTAAAAAAGAATCTTCCTTATATTACCCAAGTAGAATTAAAAGGTGATACTCTATTTATTGCTGCTGACAAAAACATTTCAAAAATCAGATTCATCGGACAGGACGGAAAGGAACTCGACACACAAAAAAACACCAAAGTAGCATGCTACGCAATTCAACCTGATGACAATTACGTAAGAGCCGAATTAAGGTTCAAAGACGGCACAACATTATATCTCAATCCTATAACACGTCACGAAAACAACATTATCGTCAAACAAAGATTAGATCATGTCAATTATCCAAAAACAATAATCCTCTGGACTATTTATTCAATAATACTTGGATTTATTGCATTAAGAATGGTCAGAAAAACAAACGATTAACAAGTTTGTAGCAGAACCTCTGCTGCTTTAATCGCTTCCGCAGTCACCTCTGCATTGGAAAGCATTTTTGCTATTTCAGTAACTCGTTCTTCCTGATTTAAAACCTTTATATTAGAATGTGTCTTTTCTTCAACAATAGTTTTATATACGAAGAAATGATTTTTAGCCTTACTTGCTATTTGCGGCAAATGCGTTATACTTATAAGTTGTAAAGTCATTCCCATATTCTTCATGATATCGCCTAGTTTTGACGCGACCTCTCCAGAAACGCCTGTGTCAATTTCATCAAATATCAATGTAGGGATATAATTATTTCTTGCAGCAATACTTTTTATTGCCAACATCAAACGAGACAATTCCCCACCTGACGCAGCTTTCGCCATATTTTCAGGTGCATGGCCTTTGTTTGCCGAGAACATAAACACTACAGCATCTACTCCGTTTGACGTAAGTCCCTCTGTATTTTCTAATTTGATTTCGAAAACTCCATGAGGCATTGCCAGCTGACGTATCACCGATGTGACATCATTTTCAAAAATGAGTTTAGCTTTCTGACGACGTTTATTCAATTCTTTTGCCTTAACAAATAAATCATTCTCTAACCTATCAACTTCCTTTTCTTTGTCGGCAACTATCTCATCAATATTAGAAAACTCATCAACCTTACGTCTTATTTCTTCTCTCAACTGCAGCAATTGTGAATAATCGTTAAGATGATGTTTCATCATAAACCGTTGAATTAGATCAAAACGTTCCTGAAGGATCTCCAATGAAGAAATATCATGAGAATCATCTTGTAGAGCATTCAAGTCGGAACAAATATCTTTAAGTTCAATTTTAGCTGAATTAAGACGTTCCAGCATCGAATCAAGGTCTGGCATATAACGTCTCAGTTTTTCCACATTATATAACAAGGTATTTATTCCATCAAGAAGTGATTGTTCTTCGTTTTCTAAAACATTAGTCGACTCAGCAAGAAGTCGATTTATTTCCTCTTGATTTTCAAGAAATTCAATACGTTGAATTAATTCATCATATTCTCCATCCAGAAGTTCGGCTTTAAGAAGTTCATCTAGTTGGAATTTCAGGTAATCATTCTCGTCTAAATTATTTACTGATTTTTGACGAAGTATATTCAACTCATTTTTTGCGGACAAATAATTGCGATACGAATTCCTATATTCTATTAAAAGAGTATTATTATCAGCAGCGTCGTCTAAAAGCGTTAATTGAAAATCAGGATTGCAAAGCAACAAAGAATCATGTTGAGAATGAATATCAACCAAATGAGATCCCAACTCTTTAAGAGTCTGTAGAGATACAGGAGTATCATTAACAAAGGCTCTTGATTTTTTTTGAGGATTAAGTTCACGTCTGATTATACATTCATCTTCATAATCGATATCATTCTCTTCAAAAAACGACTTCAACCTCTCTCCTTCTAAAACGAAAACACCCTCCACGACGCATTTCTTTGTGTCATCGAAGAGGATGCTTGTATCTGCGCGATTACCGAGAAGGAAACCCAACGCTCCTAATAATATTGACTTACCAGCGCCTGTTTCGCCAGTAATAACAGAGAACCCATTATCAAAATCAACTGATAATGATGCTATTAATGCATAGTTGCTTATTGATAATTTATGTAGCATTACTTTTTACTCGTCAATATTTCTTCATATTCCGAAGCATGAGAAGGGTCAATCTCTCTTAAAATATTGACTGCCTTTGTCTTTTCTTGTTGTGTACCTTCAGAATAAACACTTTTCCATTCTCCACGTTTGGTATCGTTGATTACCTGTACACTAAGTAAATTCGGTCTTTCGTTATACATCTGTTTCAGATATTCCAACGATTTTGTTATTGCAGTTCTACCTTCTTCTGGTTTTGTCGACATATTATCCATACCAAGGCGGTGGTATTCATACATATATTGACGAAGTGGTTTATATGATGCGTTCATCATATTCTCACAAAGCCAGTAACGGTTTCTCTTGTCATCAAATGCCTTCCATCCTGATTCATTGGCATTTTGTGCCGCATCAACAACACGCTCTGCCGCCTTGAAGAATTCTTCGCCACCGTAAAGTCCAAAGCTATCGAAATATAAGCCAAGACAGTAATATGCGTAGAATGCTAACGTAGAAGTAAGATTAGACATATAAGTATTTTCTGCGAAATCGAGTGGTTGTGATTCGATATATTCGAACGTAAAATCATCATCAACATAATTAAATAAAGGTGTATTGAAGTTCGTCTTATAAGTTGGACGTCGTAAAGCGATATTTAATTCTGCCTCGATAATATTGCCTTCTTTCTTCTTGACATTAACAACCATCGCACCCTCAATACGTTCTTCTGGTTTAAATTCGATATTGGTCCATACTCTGTTGTTCATGAAATTGATTATACCTTCTTTCAAAGATTCGAACGCACGTTGGTCTGTTCCTTCAACGCGGGCTGTCGATACTGACACATCAAATTTAAATTCCTGTGCTTGAACAGATTGTAATCCCAGCAAAGAACAAAGTAATATTAATAAAAATGAAATTTTCTTAGTCATATCATTTAATATATTGATAAATAGTATTTAACACATCTAATGCGACTTCCGATTTAGGTTTCAGATCAAATTCAACAATCTCATCATTTTTATTTATGATGGTTATTTTATTTGTTTTGGTCTTAAATCCCACACCTGATTCGTTCATCTCATTAAGAACGATGAAGTCGATGTTTTTGGTATGCAGTTTTTTCTTGGCATTGGAAATTCCGTTTTCCGTTTCCAAGGCAAATCCTACAACAATCTGATTATCTTTCTTTTGACTTCCTACCGTTTTAAGTATATCTTCAGTCTTAACAAGTTTTAATGTTATAGTATCTGTATCAGGATTTTTTTTAATCTTTTGGTCAGCCACTATTTCAGGGCGGAAGTCGGCCACTGCAGCGCTAAGCACTGCTATATCTGTTTTAGGGAAGAATGTCATCACTGCGTCATACATTTCTTTTGCTGACGTAACAGGCATAACATTGATATTCTTTCTATTTGGAGATATATTTGACGGACCTAACACCAATGTCACCTCTGCACCTTGATCTGCGAAAGCACGAGCTATTTCCACGCCCATCAAACCAGAGCTATGATTACCTATGAATCGTACCGGATCTATCGCTTCATAAGTAGGTCCTGCGGTGATGAGTATTTTTTTTCCTGAGAAGTTACGTTTGGTCTGAAAGAAAAGTTTTATCTTTTCATAAATCTTTTGAGGTTCTTCCATTCTTCCTTCGCCGCATAATCCGCTAGCTAATTCTCCCGATGACGGAGCGACGAATATGCAACCTCTTTCAATTAAGGTTTTGATATTTTGTTGGGTAGCTTGGTGTTTATACATATCAAGGTCCATTGCTGGAGCGAACATTATTGGGCATTTTGCGGAAAGACATACAGTAAGGAAATAATTATCCGCTATTCCGTTAGCCATCTTCGCCATAGTGTTTGCCGTTGCTGGTGCCACCACGAAGAGGTCAGCCCAAAGACCTAGTTCAACATGACTGTCCCATTTACCGGTTTTCTCATCGAAGCCATGAGAGATCACCGGATTTCCACTTAGTGTAGACAAAGTAAGAGGCGTGACGAAATCCTTTGCTGAAGGTGTCATCACGACTCTTACATCGGCGCCGTCTTTTTTCAACAGACGCACCAGGAGAGGAATCTTATAGGCGGCAATGCTACCTGTAATTCCTAAAAGAATTTTCTTGCCGGTTAGCATTGTTACTCCTTATATTAAAAGTCTCCTCCGTTTTCCTTGTTAGGATTACGATAGTATATACGATCGTTTAAAAATTCATTGACTGCTATCAATGTTGATTTAGGCAATCTTTCATAATATTTTGCCACTTCGATTTGTTCTTTATTTTCAAAAACTTCCTCGAGAGTATCATTGTTTGTTGTGTACTCTTCAATTTTTTTATTGAGTTCACTTTTCATTTCAGCAGCTATTTGGTCTGATCTTTTTGCCATAATAGCAACTGTTTCATAGATGTTACCTGTGCCTACATAAAATTGGTCTTTTTGACGTGTAACACAAGTTGTTTCGGTATTAACTTTCTTGAAATCCATTTATTTAGTTTTTATATTTGATAATTCTGTTTGTATTTTCTTAATAGTCGGTTCCAACTCAGCGATGTATTTGCTTTCCGGATACATGTAAATCAGAGTATTATATTTCTCCAATGCGAGTTCATAACGTTCTCTCTGTTTTTCCTCTACACTATTTTCTGCATAGTTATAATAGGTCAAAACCATATAATTGATTATCTCCTCACGATGATGAGTTATAGGATTATCCTTGATAAAATTTTCAAAACTAGTTATCGCAGCCTGATACTCTTCCATCTTATAATATAACATACAAGTATTAAAGTCTTTTTCCGCTATCTTATATCTAAGTGTATCTATCAGTTGATTAGCACTATCTACGTAAACACTACTCGGATATATATCTATGAAATTCTGAAACTCACTGATTGCTGTATATGATTCTGTTTGGTCGAGTGACATTTTTGGTGATTCAAGATAATAGCAACAAGCACTTCTGAACAATGCTGATTCCGCATTATTCGCAAAAGGATAATTTACAACATATCTTTTGTAATAATGGCTTGCTATTTCATAGTCCTTCATTTTATAGTAGCATTCAGCCGTATAATATGCTATTTGCTCACCTTCCGGTTTACCTCTATATGCAGGTTGTAAAACATCAAACAACTGTAATGCTCTATTATAATCCTTCTTTTCAAAAAGCGACATCGCCGTATTATATTTCAACTCATTATCAGTGCTTTTCAATAATTTGTTATGACTATTGCACGATACAAAAGCCAGCAAAATAACAAGTTCTACTAATATTAAGAATCTATTCTCACGCATAGTGCAAAAATACATTTTTTTATCTTTCAAAAAACGTCTTTTTTAATAAAATATTATCACTATTCAACAACAATTTTCTTGACGATTAGTTTCTCGCCAGCAGTCACATTCAAGAAGTAAATCCCTTTATTGACACCATCAAGTAATATTTCAAAATCACCATAGACATCGTCCGACATTCTGACCACTTGTCCCTGCATATTAACCAAGGTCCAACTGATATTTTCTGAATTTCCATCCAACGTGACATAAACAACATCTTTAGCCGGATTAGGATAAATCAGCACTTCATTGACGGTATATTCTTTCACATCAACACAATTCTCAACAAAGACAACGACTTCAGCATTTTTAGTATTTGTTCCGTCGCTAATCTCTACCGTAAAGACAATTTCGCCTTCTTCTGTCGGTGTTGCGACAGGATTCTGTGCGTTAGGATCATCTAACAATTCGGCAGGCGCCCATGAATACGTATATTCGCCAGAACCGCCCTCAACGTATGACAACAAATTCACAGTCTCACCAATGCAAATCGTATCTTGACTTGCATCCGCGCTAACCGACATCTCACCGCCGATGCATCTTATCACGGCTTTCCATCCAGGATTATTGTATGAATAATCTGACAAGAACCTAAAAGTCAATGTTCCTTCAGTATTGCTCGCTGTATATTTACCAGGCAATGATGATCCGCTGAGTTCTGCCAAACAAGGATTGTTTCCAACTCCAGTTCCGTTATAGATCCTTAATATATCGTAATTCTCTTCTGTATTAAATTCTAAAAACTCAACTTGAATCATCGCACCTTCAGTCGCTGGCTTGAATGTCATCACGTGAACATCGTTGTCAGGATAGTTATTGTTTGGTCCGCCATAGTCGTAGAATAACGCGTTGCAAGTTGTTATGGTAACATCATCCATATTATACGATTCTGTCACGTTGATATATCTTTGTTTTGTAATGCTCTGACTGTCGCCATCTGTATTTGTCACGGTGAGTGTCACGTCATAACTACCGACTTCGTTATACTTCACCGTAGGATTCTGGATGATAGAACTCTCTGGTTCAGCACCTTCGAATCTCCAGCACCAGCTCACCACATTTGCTCCCCATGTCTCATCGGTGAACTGAACTTCCGAACCGAGAGCTACATCAGTTGCCGAAGCCGAGAAATCAGGTATCAAGCCTTCGCCTTCTTCGAGTTCAACATCTAAAATTGTAGCTTCACCATCAACAACTGTAACAGTCTTCTGTATTGGCAGGTATCCATTAGCTTTAATTTCAATTGTATAAGTTCCTGCATTTATAGGACGATGGAAGTTACCCATTGGAAGTTGCGACTCAACTATTGAATAATCCTGATCATGGTTGAGGATTTCTATCGTAGCTTTCAAAGGTTCTTTTGTAGCAGCATCTTTAACAGTACCTTGAATACCGTAGAGAACCTGATTCATATATGCGAAGATTGAATTATAGTTATACTCCCAGAACGTAGGCAGTTGCGATGCGGATGGACATTTTGTTGTTGAACATTCGATAGTTATTTCACGACATTGTTGATAATAGTTCATATAGTCCTGACGACCACCGCCGATTCTGTACCAATCGGCACCGTTAGTAATACCGTTTTCTTCATCTGTCATATAATAAGGGTCTGTCGATTGAGCTGCGTCTTGACATAAGTCGGCATATTCGCGACTTATCAATTGCCACCAAGCGTCATCAGCGTGACGTTCGTAATTGTTATCCCAAGGATAGTTCATCACCTCAGCACCGCCGTGATAGTTAGCAGCCATTGTAAACTGATAATCTTCTGCAAACTGCATCATTATTTCAGTTTCCATCGCATAAGCTTCTCCGTCAGGATGCGCGCCATCAACAGGATCTGGATAGTTACGATTCATATCCACTCCGTATGCATTTGAACGTGTTGCGCCATTCACAGTATGATTACCGCCATGATATGTTCCATCTGGATTTGTATTTGGAGCGATGAATAAGTCGATGTTATCCAAGACATTTTTCACTTCCGGCAGATCTTGCTGAGTGAGAAGTGTCTCGATGAGACGAAGCATCATAATAAAACCTGTTGTTTCGTCACCATGAATTGTTGAAGAGTAGAAGAATTTTGGTTTACCTTCTGTCTCTCCATTATTAATTCTGGCGACCAATAACTTACGTCCGCTATTAAGAGTGCCTAAATCTATCAAGGTACAATATTCTGAATAATCCTCAGCAAATTCTTCCATCATAGCCTCGTATGCCTCGTAAGTCGGATATTCATCCCAGTCATATTCAGCGCGTGTTCTTCCGTCGAACATCTTATGATTTTCCAACATTGACGGAGGTGTAAGCAGCGTCGTCTCTATTCCTAATGTCAAGAATCTTTCGTATTGTTTATTATTAGCGTATGCCGTTATTTTATTTCCATCAACGTTATCGATAGAAATTATATTAGCGATCTTGTTAAGTTGTTGAATATCGTCAATTTCAAAATTGAAATAAAACTCGTTACGTTCTTTCATCATCGAACGTAAATCTTCTTTTTGTGCGAAGATATTAAATGATATTATCAACAAAAATAATAAAGTAAATATTTTTTTCATGGCTATAATTATTATTTGTTATACATTACATTAAATTCGTTTATCAAATCATTTTCAACGTTAGCATTTACTGTTACGAGCGGAAGTCGGAGAACATTTTTACACAAGTTTCGGTGAGCCATAAGACATTTTATTCCAGCAGGATTACCATCGGCAAAGATAAGATTATTCATCTTCAATATCTTATAATGAATATCCAATGCCTCATGTAGAGACGTACGTTCGTGCGACTGCTTCATATTTTTCACCATTTTGCAGAAAAGTTCCGGATAACCATTTGCGGCTACAGAAATAACACCATTTGCTCCTAATGCCATCATCGGCTGTGTGATACCATCATCACCAGAAAGAACATCGAAGTCAGATGGTTTGTCACGTAAAATTTCCATAATTTGTTGAAGATTTCCTGAAGCCTCTTTAACAGCCACGATATTAGGATGTTGAGCAAGTTCTACACATGTAGATGCTTGGAGGTTCACTCCTACCCTACCAGGGACATTGTATAAAACGACAGGAACTGGAGAATTATCTGCCACCATTTCAAAATGAGTTTTCATGCCACGTTGATTAGGTTTATTGTAATAAGGCACGACGCTCAATATGCCATCGACTCCAGTAAAATCCTGATTCTTAATAGAATTTAACAATGATATTGTGTTATTTCCACCCATACCGAGCATTATAGGACAGCGTTTATTTGTGGTTTCAATTATGGTTTTCAAGACATTGTCTTTTTCTTCTTGTGTAAGTGTCGGAGCTTCTGAAGTTGTTCCGAGAGCTACGAGAAAGTCCGCTCCGTTTGACAAGGTAAATTCTACTATATTCTCAAGTGACTTATAGTCAACGGAGAAGTCTTCATTAAAAGGAGTTATGAGAGCGACTCCTGTACCAACAAAAGGATTATTTTTCATTTTTATTTCCTGATAACATCATTAAATATTTATATATAATTTTCAAACGTTCCACATCATTTTTCTCGATACCATAATCAATAATGAGATCATGAAGATTCATATTTGTTTTTGGGTGACCAATTTTGAAAGTTGAATTTATGCAAGACACGAGATAATCGTTCAAAAGATTTTCGTTATTATCAGACAAATTAATAAATATTTCATCAAAGAGTGATTTCAATATGATTTCTTTTTCTTTCTTAAGAAGTCCTAATTTATTAAAATCTTTATTATCTATAAAAAACATCGAATCACTTTGAAGGAGATCTTCCTGCAACGAATTAGTCATGATAATGAAACGCATTCTTTTAGGTTTGAAACTTTCCTTGACAAAACACTCCATTTCTTTAACAGATTTTTTTTGATTGTCATCAATAAGAATTGTTATTGTAGGATATTTTTGCAAATCAGGGAATTGCAGCATTATTTTATGCTGGAGATTCTTTATGATTCTTCGTTTCCTAAAAAATAGTATTATCGACTTTAACATTTGTCTGCATATTAACTTGCAAATATACATTATTAATATGAAATATTTTAAGATTTTTCACTAATAATTTTTATATTTGTAACAAATTTAGATGTTTAAAACATGAAGATTACAATATTAGGTAGTGGCACATCACAAGGTGTTCCAATCATCACATGCGATTGCGAAGTCTGTCGTTCCAACGATCCAAAAGACAAGAGATTAAGGACTTCAGTTTTGATTGAAACAGACGAGACTACCATCTGTATTGATGCCGGACCAGATTTCCGTTACCAGATGATACGTGCCAATGTCACCAAGTTAGACGCCATTTTAATAAGTCATGAGCACAAAGACCATATTGGAGGTTTAGACGACGTTAGACCTTTCATATTCAAGCAACAAAAACCGATGACAGTTTATGCTTCAAAAGAGGCACAAAAAGAAATAAAGCTAGAATATTCTTATGCATTTGCCAAACAAGACGAAAGATATCCCGGTGTGCCAGTATTTGACCTGAGAGAAATAAACAGTCATTCAATAAAAATAAACGAGTTAACAATTGAACCAATAAAACTTAAGCACTACATTCTAACATCATACGCATTCAGGATTGGTAATTTCGCATACGTAACCGACTTAAGCGAGTTATCTCCCAAAGGATACAACAAATTAAAAGGCGTTGAATATCTCATCATTGAAGCTTTGAGACATGAGCCTCACTATTCTCATATATGTCTTAAAGAAGCCATAGACATTGCCCAAAGAGTCGGAGCCAAGAAGGTATGGTTCACTCATATCAGTCACGACATGGGTAAAGCCGCAGACATCAACCCATCACTTCCCGAAAACATGATGTTAGCATACGACGGATTAGAAATAATCATTTGATTTACAATTAACAATATACAATTAACAATGAAAGATTATGCAACTGATAACTTTTGAATTAAGAGAAGGCGAAGAGTTTATACCATTGATTGCTTTATTAAAAGCTGTCGGCGTCGTTGAGTCTGGCAGCATGGCACAAGAAGTCGTCACCGCCGGATTGGTCCGCCGCAACGGTGATATTGAATTACGCAAACGTGCCAAATTAATATCAGGCGATATTATTGAATTCGAAGATTGGCGTATTAAAATTATTAAAGGCTAAAGTCTTTTATTAGTCCTTAGCCTTTAATAATCAATCCTTATGGAACAACTTTATCCCTTCATGATTATGATGATCGCCACATTCATGTTCTGAGCAACCCAATCCAGAATCAACAATCTTACCTTCCAAATAAGATTCGACAAGTTCATCCACATTGCCAGAGCAACCACGAATCACGTCGATATTATGAGCATTAAGTTTATTTTTAGCTCCTTCTCCCATATTACCGGCGAGCATCATCACCACTCCCATCTTTTGCAAATCGGCCGCGATTCCTGATTTACAACCACAACCTTGCGGTGACTCCATTGTCTCACGATTAACAATCTTATTATCTTCAATAGTAAAAATTGTGTAATGGTCACAATGTCCGAAATGATCATCAACACGTTCATCTTTTGTTGGAACAGCTATTTTCATCATATTATTTATTAAATTATTTACAAAAAAACGAATGCAAAGATACATTATTCCATTATATGTCGCGCCTCTTTTCCTTCCAAAATCAGTTCTTTCATCCTAAGCATATATGGTTCAACATGGGAATAAAAATAATACAATCCTTCACACAACGAATTCAATCCAGATTCAGCAAATCTATGTTTCGGACATTCTCCATGGCACGCATTGAAATACTTGCATTTAAGACATTTCACCGGAAGTGAATTCCTTTTATTTATACCGAATCTGGTAATATTTTCAGAAGACATTATTTCTTGCAATGAAGAATCATTAAGATTTCCCAACTTATATTTCTTATACACGAAATGGTCGCATGGATACACATCACCATTATGTTCGACGACGGCGTTTGCCCCGCAAGTCTCAGAATACACACAAGTTCCAGGATTAAGTCCGCAATAATTAGCAAGAGTTGAATCAAAGAGATTCACAAAATAATTACCCACATCATGTTTAACCCAATAATCAAAGATATCGCACATGAATTTTCCATATTCAAGAGAATCGACTGACCATGAAGTCGGTATTTTTTCATCTTCGTCAGGAGGAACAATATTTTTACTCAATGGATTAACATATTCGAGTACAGGCATAAATTGCATAAATCGACTACATATACTTTTCATAAACATATAAACTTCCAAACCTCGACCCTCGCCTGCCTTGCTTATAGTTGTCAATGTATTGAAATCCACTCCATGACGATATAATATCTCAATGCCTCTTATCACTTTCAAGAATGTTGGTTGTTTACCTTTATCTTTCCTATACTTATCGTGAATATCTTGTGGTCCATCTATAGACACACCGACAAGGAAATTATTATCCTTAAAGAATTGAGCGAAGTCATCATTCAGAAGTGTCGCATTAGTTTGGATTGTATTAAATATCTGTTTATTAGCTTTAAATCTATTCTGAAGTTCTACTATCTTTTTAAAATAATCCAGTCCTAACAAAAGAGGTTCACCACCATGCCAGTCGAAGACTATCTGTTCGTTATCGTTTATTTGAATATATTCTTTTATTATTTTCTCTATCAAACCCAATGACATCACAGAATTATCTGAATACATTTTCGCCTTATCCAGATAATAACAATAATTGCAATTAAGATTACATATCGAACCGATTGGTTTAAACATCATATTAAACCTCAATGGTTTAGAGATCCTCAACGCATCGTTTAACGTCAATGTATTTTTCAGTACAGACATCGCTATTCAAACTTAAACAATTCTGATTCTGTACGAGATACTTTCATCAAAGAATCAAACTCTGCGACTTTATCAGGATAAGCATCTGCAAGATTAAATTTCTCAGACACATCAGATTTTAGATTATATAATTCTATCTCTCCATCATTATGAACATCATATTTTACCGCTTTCCAGTCACCTTTTCTTATTGCCTGTCTGCCATTATTTTCATGGAATTCCCAATAAAGATAATCATGTTCTTTCTGATTTTCATGGGATTTAAGTGTTGGCAGATATGAAATCCCATCAATATTATCTGGCAAATCTGCATTTATGAGTTCTGCCATCGTAGGCATAAAATCCCAAAATGCCGAGATATGATCCGACTTTATGTTTTCTTCAATTACATTATCCCATCTCACTATGAAAGGTACTCTTATTCCAGCTTCATAAAGGTCACGTTTATACCCACGCAATTCGCCATTGCTATTGAAGAAATCAGGGTCTGCTCCGCCTTCCATATGCGGACCATTGTCTGAAGTAAATACAATTATCGTATTATCGGCAATTCCGAGACTATCTACCACTTTACAAATCTCACCTACTTGTCTATCAAGAATCGACACCATCGCTGCAAATGTAGCATGCGTATATTGTTGAGAACCATACCCTGCATTTTTATAGCACTCTCCATCATCACATCCTGCATATGCTTTTTCCACCTCGAACTCAGGATTTCCCACAAAGTTTTCAAGTTCTTTTTCTGGCACTTTAAGTTCTGCATGAGGGATTACCGAAGTATACCACATAAAGAAAGTAGTATCTTTATTATCTCTGATAAAATCCAGAGCCTCATTATGAATAAGATAAGGAGCATAATCATTCTCATTCTTACCTTCATTTCCTTCAAGCATTACTTTCTCCGAATTATGCCAAAGATGATATGGGAAATAACTATGTGCCAGGCGTTGGCAATTATATCCAAAGAATTCATCCACACTTTGGTTCTCAGGAGCGCCTTCTGTATTAGGAGCGCCAAGTCCCCATTTACCAAACACCGATGTCTTATATCCATTATCTTTCAGCATTTTGAAAATTGTATAAGTATCTTGGGGCAAAGGATGCTGACCTTCAATCGGCAGTTCCTTATTACCGCGTATGACTGTATGACCTGTATGTTGTCCAGTTATCAAGCAACTTCTTGAAGGAGCACTGACAGAAGAACCAGAATAATGTTGCGTAAAGGTGATTCCTTTTGAAGCAAGACTATCTATATTAGGTGTCGAGAATTTGGTTTGTCCCATACACGACAAATCTGCATATCCCAAATCATCTGCCAAGATAAAGATTATATTAGGATTTTTATCATGTTGATGTTCATAAGTCTCTATAAAAGTTATCGTTGCAATTGTCGGCATGCATGATATTAACGAAACTGAGGCGACCGCAATAGGTGTAAATTTCATTAACTTATTTCCATTCATTTTTTTCATGACTAACTATTTTACGAATCTCAAAATTTTGACATCATCATCATTTAACATTTTATACGCATAGTCATACACGATACGATACTCCGACTCTGATTTTGCTTTATATATGTTTGTTATCAATTCATAATCGAAGTCTTGATCATCAAGAAGTTTCTTTTTAACTATCGCCTTAGACCCACCGCACAGCGACTTCAATATTTCCCTATTGCTCGACAACGCAACATTTACCGTCTTGACCACACCATCATCTTCTTTACATTTTGTCTTATAATGATAATTATTTCGACAATTATCATCGCAAAACTTCTTGTCGGAACGTCCATAAAGTTCCGCACCACAAAATCTACAACATCTTTGAATACTAGTTCGAGAAGACATATTGTATGATATTAGCGCCCATCTTCAATGCTTTCATTCTTGTTTCTTCCGAATCATAATGAACACGCTGATCTTCCCAACCATCTCCGAGATCGCATTCGTAAGTTAACAAACATACCATTCTACCCTCATATATCAACGCAAAAGCTTGTGGTGATTTATTATCATGTTCATGTATCTTTGGCAATCCATCAGGGAACTGATATGGTTCTTTAAATATCGGATGGGAATAAGGCAGTTCCGTCCATTGTAATTCCGGGAACACTTTCTGCATCTGACTCATAGCATAATCCTTAATACCATAATTATCATCAATATGGAGAAATCCTCCAGCCAAAAGATAATTTCTAATATTTTCTGTTTCTACATCATTAAACACAATATTACCATGACCAGTAGCATGAACAAACGGATAATTAAAAATATCAGGGTTTGCAGCATCAACGGTTGCGATATCCGTATCGATATTCGTCATTATTGACTGATTGCAGAATTTCACCAAATTAGGCAAGGATGTAGGATTAGAATACCAATCACCACCTCCCCTATATTTAAGCAATGCGATTTGCGTCTTTTGCGCAAAAATATTAAAAGACGACGCCAACAATAATATAAAAATAAGTTTTTTCATATCTTTTGGTTTGTTATAGTTTCATAATTATTTCATTTGGTTAATTAGTTGTATTGTATGGCATGCCACAACAGCTGCTGTTTCCGTTCTTAACCGAGCCTTGCCCAGACTCACTGGTACAAATCCATTCTCTTTTGCCAATTCAACTTCTTCTTTACTAAAGTCACCTTCAGGTCCTATCAAAACAAGTACATTCTCATTTTTTTTATAAAGATCGCATAATTGATCTGTCACATCATCATCAATCCAAGCTATAAATTTTTGACCTTCAAAATTCTGTTTCACTAATTTATCAAATGAAACCATATCTTCGACAACTGGCATTTTTGATTTCACAGACTGTTTCATTGCGGACACGAAGATTTTTTTGAATCTATCAACATTTGCCACTCTACGTTCGGAATGATATGAGGCAAATAGTTTCACCTCATCAATTCCTATTTCTGTAGCTTTTTCAAGAAACCACTCCGTTCTCTCGTTCAGTTTAGTAGGAGCAATCGCTATTGAGACCTTAAAATCTCTAACATCATAGCCTTGTCTTTGATTAGACAGATTTGCCATGGCTCTCTTCGGATGTGCATCAATTAATTCAGCGTCAAACAAAGAACCATTGCCGTCAGTGACACAAAAACAATCTCCTTCCTTCATACGAAGAACTTTAACAATATGTTTCGACTCCTCTTCCGGGAAGGAGATTGTTCCTATTTGTGCCGTTGGCAGATAAAAGACATTCATCTTTATGATATTTTACATTTTTTCTGGCATTGAAATACCCAACAGACTTGAAGCATTACGAAGCAATTTTGCTGTCATATCCGCTAATTGAAGTCTAAACTCTCTACGTTTAGCATCGTCTTCTTTCATAATACTACATTCCTGATAGAATTGGTTGAAGTCTTTAGCCAGCTCATAGATATAGTTAGCAATCATAGCCGGACTTCTGTTGATAGCAGCTTGCTCCAATACAGACGGCCAGTTATATATATTAACCAAGAGCATCTTTTCTTTTGGTTGCATATCGCCGACAGGTATATCATCACCGAAAGTAATTCCATTATCATTAGCTTTACGAATTACAGAGCAGATACGTGCGTGAGTATATTGAATGAACGATGCCGTATTTCCATTAAAGTCAATCGACTCTTTAGGATCGAAAAGCATAGTTTTCTTAGGGTCAACTTTGAGAATAAAATATTTCAAAGCACCTATACCAAGCATATCGAACAATCTTACAGACTCTTCCTCGCTAAGACCGTGAGCTTTACCAAGTTCTTCTGAAACGTTCTTTGCCGTTGCGACCATTTCGTCCATCAAATCATCGGCATCTACGACAGTACCTTCACGAGACTTCATCTTACCATTAGGCAATTCCACCATACCGTAAGAAAGATGTTCTATATCATTACCCCATTCACGACCAAGTCTTACGAGAACACGTTTCAACACATCGAAATGATAGTTCTGTTCATTACCTACAACATAAATCAGTTTCTTAGGTTGATACTCTTCATAACGCAGTTGTGCTGTTCCCAGATCCTGAGTCATATATACAGATGTGCCGTCTCTACGAAGCAACAGTTTCTCGTCAAGGCCTTCATCTCTCAAGTCACACCATACAGAACCATCATCTCTTCTGTATAAAACTCCATTAGTCAATCCCTCGTTAACGAGTTCTTTGCCTAGAAGATACGTTTGTGATTCATAATAAATCTTTTCGAAAGATACGCCAAGACGTTCGTATGTAACATCAAAACCATCGTAAACCCATTGATTCATGGTTTCCCACAACTGACGAATGTCCTTATCGCCAGCTTCCCATTTTCTAAGCATCTCACGTGTTTCTTGCATCAATGTCGAGTTCTCTTCAGCTGCTGCCTTTGCCTTATCTTTTTCATCATCACTGAGTTCATCGTAATTTGCCGGCAACAACTGCTTCACCTCTTCCTTATAATGTTTGTCGAATAAAACATAGAAGTCACCGATGAGATGGTCACCTTTCTTTCCTGTCGACTCCGGAGTACAACCATTGCCCCACTTCTGCCATGCAATCATACTTTTACAGATGTGAATTCCCCTATCGTTAACTAGATTTACACGCACCACATTCTCACCATTAGCTCTCAAAATCTCAGAAACACTCCAACCCAACAGGTTGTTACGGATATGACCTAAGTGCAATGGTTTATTAGTATTTGGAGAAGAATATTCAACGACTATAGACTTACCTGTAATTTCTTTTCTTCCGAACAATTCATTTTTATGATTATCCGCAAAGAATGAAAGCCAGTATCTGTCTGACACAAGCAAGTTAAGAAATCCTTTAACCACATTATATTTAGATACGATATCACTTTCAGATACAATTTCACGACCGATTTCGTCAGCCATTACTTCAGGTGATTTTTTTGAAATCTTAACGAAAGGGAATACCACTATAGTAACATCGCCTTCGAACTCAGGGCGAGTCTTTTGAAAATTAACCTGTTGAACAGGAGGTTCCTGTCCATAAAGTTTTGTAAATGCATTTACAAAAAGCTGTCTCAAGATTTCTTCTAACATATTTATCTCATTTAATTTTAAGGCACAAAGATAACAAAAAACACCTTATCTTAATCAATCATTACTGTTAAAAAATAATGATTTGAACAAACTATAGCTAAATGGGAATGAAACAATTTCTTCTAGGTACGGCTTAGGATATATTTCCAACATTTCACCTGGAAGAAGCGCAAACACATTACCGACTACATACAACCTTGTCTTATCAATACATACACCTTTCAGTTCATAATAACATTTAAAATCAGGATAATCCGGATCTTCAGACAATATTTCACTCATCAACGATTCTTTGATCTCACTAGTTCTCTGAGTCATAGCCTCGTCTCCAAAATCCGTTTTATTGATATAAGAGACAAGCAATTGTTTAGCTACAATGCCCAACATCTTCAAATCGAATCCCACATCCTTAAATTTCATTGAAGATAAAAATGGTTGTCCACTAAACCAGCACCCCACGCCATGGGCGGTAACAGATGTGATTGCATAAGCAAACTCTTTATTATAACACATTTCAAAGAAACTCTCGCCATATTGATCAGCAGTAGGTTGCGTCATATACGTAAACATAACATTATTAACTAAAGAATTTCCTAAACTATAATGTGCGGCAACTTTGATACTATTCCAATCATCTCCGCTAAACTTAAACGAACCATCGCCTAAGGATATCATCTGATTAACGCCAGAAGAAATACCAGACATCAACGTATTAACACCTACCTGAACAAACCATGATTGTCCCATCATATACTCTGCCAAAGCACCTTTTACGAAACCGACTCCAAAAGCCAATGCACCTTCTCTAAAGTTATCAATATTATGAGCATTAGCCATGAGATTTACCAAGCCACCAGCCACACCAAAAACAACACTTTCAACCCATTCTCCCGTAGGGTCTGTATATTTCAACGGATTATTCAAGCAGTAGCTATATCTATTAAAATTCTGTGACATTTGAGGAAGCTGAATATTATTATCAGGACTTAACATCATCGACAATAACGGATCATACATCCTTCCATTCATATTAATCAATCCAAAACCATCAAGATGTTCATGACCTGTAAAACCCCTATCATACATCAAAACATACGTATCATCCAACGACCAGTCTTCCCCATTTCTAACATTTCCCCAAGCATCAAATGCAACATTTTGAAGCACATCTCCATTCTCATCAGTAATGATATTCCATGAACCAAGATTATCTTTATGAATATAATTCATTTTTTTGTTCCCTTTATCATCAATTGTGCAAACTGCAAAAACACCAGTCGGGCCATTGATATAAGTAAGCATCAAACTTCGACCATTCTCCTCCACAAATTCACAATCGCCAACATACGTTTTAGAGTTATTCATACCATTCACTATGGAGTTCATATATATTCTTTGATTATCGCATCCATATTCCATTTCCAACAAATTATCACCCTGAGACACAGAAACCAGATTATCAAATGTAGAGAACTTCACATCTCTCATAAAACCGACCTGCATTTTTTCATCATCAGTCTTAGCTTTTATAATAGCATTAGGTCGTGATTTATCATAAAGTGTAGAATATAACAGATTCACTCCTCGCTCATTCTTACCAACAATATTTCCTTGATAATCATAATACATATTAGAAATATTTTTACCATTAAGTTTTATCGAGACAAGTCTATCCTGTTCATCATATTCAAACTCTTCATATAATTTAACATTCATCAACTGTTCTCTTGACAAGACATTTCCCCAATCATCATAGTCATACGTCAGATGTTGTATACATCCATTTTTATCTGATGTTTGTATACCTTCAATTAAATATGTTTGAGTATTACAAGAAACACTTGTCATCATACCATTACCCAATTGATAAGCTGTTACCATACCATCAGGCATCGTCTCATTTGTTTTCCAGAGCATCACCTCATCATCATAAATTTCTTTCTCGTAACCAGAATTGGAAAACACTTTATACAAGCGAAGTCCTGTCGGATATGTTATGGTCGAGATTCTGCCTGCGAGGTCATATTGATATGAAGTTTTATATTCCACACCTTTTATATATTCATTAGTGCATACCAGTCTTAGATCACTATCATATACATAATCAATCTGATGATTATCCGAAATAACTTTCTTTAACATTCCACTTTTTCCTTTATCATCATCATACACCCATTGTGTTGTAGCGACCTTCGCATCCTTCGATTTTTTCTCATTTCTACTCAACATTCTCCCCGACTCATCATACTTAAACTCAACCATTTCTCCATTGGGATTCTTAACCTTCATTAAATTTCCCAATGCATTATATTCGTACGAAACATATCCATAATTAGGATCATATAAAGTTTTTCGATTTCCTAAATTATCATAGGTAACAGTCATCTTCGTATTCGGATTTCTAGCAATTACAGCCGACTTTATCATACCATCACCATAATAATCATAAAGCACCTCATTTCCACCGACATCTTCTGTAGCAACCAACCACCCCATCAAATTATACGTTTCTTTCTTAATCTGTTGTTTCCCATCAGTAGATGAATATTCAGTAATTACAGTATTTCCATCATATTTCAAGTTGCACACCACACCATTGGGAAGTTTCTTTTCAACAAGTCTGTTATACTTATCATAAATAGTTGACACATAATAAATATTATCACCTTTAAAATAAGGCAGGCTCTCATACATCAGGTTTCCATAGTCATCATATTTTTTATCCACATAAATAGCATTTCCATTTATATCAAAAGAAACACTCCTCAACTCCAGACCCGACTTGTGATAGAATACCATAGTCTCCGCCATACCAGTACTTTTCTCCCATGTATAATAGGTTGCTCCTTGCGGCTTATGTTCATTATTTTTAGACCAACGTATCACCTTTGCTTTCACCACACCATCTGGCAATGTAATAACATCATTGATTCCCAAAGGATCCTTTTCATTTAATGTAGTAAAACCATTAAAATCTGTTGTCGAAACAAGATCACCATAATCCATATCATAATCACTTTTTATCTCGCGACCATGCTCATCAAATGATTTTGTTTTATACATATAATTATAGGATTCTCCGAACTCACATCTCAACACTTTTTTATATTCAACAGATGGAGATGCGACTGACTGCTCAACAACATTACCCACTTTATCATACTTATATTCAATGGTTGTCGTCAATGGATCTGTAACATCATTTTGACAATTAGGAACATTTGTTTCCATGATAACGCGTGTTGGCACCTTATCATCATAGACATAGTTTTTTATTACGCCTATTTTTTCACCTTGCAATTCTTTTCTATATTTACATATTACAGATGGTCTATTAACAATCCAATCTTCAACATTATTTTTATATGTATATGCTTCTTTTTCCATATACTTACACTCATCTACATCATCTGTAACAAAATCTTCATCAAATCCCATAGCTGTAAAAGCACGACTTACCACATTATCATACAGACCAACCGCATCAACATCAGATATATAACCATTTTTAACAATATTGCATTTTATTCTATCATTTGTTTTATCCGGATTATAAATATACTCATAACTGAACATCTGCAATGGCATTATAACTTTGTCATTAAATCTACATGAATATTTTTCGTATATCATGGACTTATCTTTTAGCAATTGTTTTTCCCCATTATACTCTCTAACATATAAAGGTAAGACAACACGATTATCCTTCAATGTATTAATCTCAAATCCCTGTTCTTTCTTCTTCAGAATACTTCCATTTACATATGTCCTTGCAAACATTTTCTCAAATCCCATAAATCCATGACCATCAGAATGAACCAATGCATTACAATATTCATATTTCGTCACCACAGGTCGTCCGTTGACATTAAACAATGTATCTGACTTCAATGCTGCTATTGGAACTGATATTCTTCTTATATCATTGTATATAATATCATTCGGACAAGTATAAAAACCATCTTGTGCAACATCTTTATTCATAAGATAATCGTACGAAAATCCCCTAACATTACCCATTCCGTCAACTATTCGTTCCACGCCATAATATGATGATTGAGAATATAATGATGTAATATACGCCTTCTCATAAATCGAATGATCATATGGCAGTGCTGACAGAATAGAAACATTCTCTTGAGGAAGAAACCTTCCTACACGAATTGTCTGATGAGAATAATTAATTGGCATATAATATCTCTTTTCTTTTGCGAAAGCGCAAGTATTATCCGATTTAACATATGGTTTAAAACCAATAGTAAGATAATAATTTCCAGCCTTTGCTTTAAACACGCCCACATCTGCCACACCATCTCCATCAAAGTCGCCTGTACGTATCGCCACAGAAGGATTCTGCAATTCCATCAGAGAATATTTATATTTATCTTTTGCATTCATCACTACCGTTCTGAGCAATTCCGTATTAGTACAAGAGAATGGTTTTGAAAACACATCACCTTTAGAAAAAGCAATATTCCATTGTCGCGATGTCTCATAATAAAGCAAGTCAGTCTTACCATCACCATTATAATCATTCGGAAACAAAAAATCATCCTTGACTACAGATGTTCCGTATACGAACATGATTAGACTATAATTATCAACAAACCTCATTTTAAACAATTTATATCCATCATCACACAATGCTATCAATTCACATACTCCATCCCCTGAAATATCAAACGCATAATATTCCATATCAGAATTGATATCTCCCACATTATAGACGCTGTTTTTCTCCAACACATCGTTCACCATACGAATATAATCCACATTTCTCTCTTCATTACTTCCATTATAATTTTCCACTACAAGAACCGCTGCATCATCTTTAGCCATAAATTTTCCAGGAATCAAAGCCACACCATAATCATATGTATATGTTGCTTTTTTGACAAACTTATCATTTTCTGTGGTATAAAAATGTAAGGTAACGATATCCTCCATGTTTTCTGCTTTATAATCATAATCATATAGCACAATATCATCGAGGCCATCATCATTCATATCAAGCACATAAACCCATTCAAGATTTTTTGACAGATTAAGTGTAATACTAGGTGTATCGTAAAATCCGCCATTTCTATTATTCAAATATACTAATCCTTTCACATCAGTTAAATAAGTATTCTGAATTTTATATGGTACTAGAAAAACATCCGAGTATCCATCTCCATTAAAATCACCGACAAACGGAACCTTATCATCAAACACCGACTCATTAAGTTGATACTTCTTAAATTTATCATTATAATGTTTCTTCTCCGCATTCCAAATGACTTTAGTTGGATTTATTTTATCATCTTCTACAGTCAGCCCTATCGATTTCAGTCTATGGTAGATAAATTTATTATCACCATACATTCCAGGGGGATAGTATTCCAAAGAATAATCAAATAGTTTCTTACCTGTCTGATTATTACATATCTGAATATTTTTCAACAACCTATCATTAGCAACCATATTACCATTAACATAACCAAAAGAACCATCATACTGCTTAGTTGTATAAATAAATGACACTTTATAAGATGGTTTAACTCCTACATCTTCGTTAGATGTGTACTGAATATTATCGATATATGCTTCACCCTGATCTACATTTTTATCATAAGTAAAAATCATCGCATTACCATTTCTATCATAGATTCTAGCCAACATCCACTTAAGGATTATCTTATTATCTCTCTTAGTTTCAACCCTGGAATCAGTCGTTGTACCATACTCCCATATCGTTCCATCACTTTTCCAAACAACAAAATATTCTGGACTTTTATCATTAGTGGTGTATGACACAATTTTATCCATATTATCAATCTCCGTCTTATATTCAGTTTCATTTCCCCCGTACTCAGATCCCTTAACCATCATAAGACGCTGTCCATCCATAACATACCTATCTTTAACAAAATCGACTTTTGTCACATTATCATCATGATATAAGGTTTGACCGGTTCTTGTTATCGACGACAATCCACAAAGACTCCAAGCCCATCCCATTATTCCATTTGCAGACTGATTATTATACACTAAAGACAACTCCGGTTTCATATTTCCTATAGCAGGTGGTGTTTCTATCTTTATAGAATAAACTGCCGCACCTATATTACTCACACCAAATGTTCCAGGCAAAGCACCAACCACACCATTATCACCAGAGCCGACACCACCATGGTAACCTTCCATAGGAGGCAACACAGAATATCTATCTATTTCTAGCGACAAATCATTACCTTTATCAGGCATATAACAAAATCCCGGATTCAATTTTATTGATGTCGTTGCCAGACACTGATACGATTCACCTGAATTCATCTCTTCATTCAACTCCAGATTAGTCTGCTGATAAACAGATTGAGAAAACAGATTATACGATATCAGCAGAATTATCATCAGAAAAAATTTCTTTTCCATAGTTCAATAAATTAAAGTTTCACCACAATTTTACTACACACACTTTCTCCTTGAATTATTCTCAACAAGTATACACCAGACGGCATATATGTTATATCTATCATTTTATTATCAGACAAATTTCCATTCATAACCATCACACCATTAATGTTATATAGATGAATGGCAATCGGATTTTCATTATCATCAGATATCGTTATGTTAAAAACTCCGTCATTGGGATTAGGATATATCATCAATTCACGGTTATTATCATCTTGAGATATTTCATTATTCATTATATCACTCGTTCCACGTGACTTATACTCACATCCACATTCATGCACAAGCATTGAAACACGATTCCCGTTATTATCATATTGCATTGTGATACAATTCTGTGAATAAGATTTTTCTATACGAGCAAGACATAATAATACCAGTAGAAATATCAGTTTATATTTCCATTCCATATTATTAAGATTTAAATGTTATTATTTAGATTGTAGACTCTCTATGATTCTCTGTTGTTCAGCAATCAACTTATTCAATTCTATAGTATATAATGTAAGTTCTTCTATCTTTTTTAAAAGAAGTCCATCCATTTCTACCATATCATATCCTTTATTAAGCACGTCCTTTTCTGACGGCATGTCTGGAAGATGTCCATTTGAGTCGATAAAGGTTTCTAAATCTGTTAATGTTTGAAGTTTATAATTATCATCAAATACAAAGTCATACCACTCTGTTACCTCTTTCACCAACACAGTTGTTGTCAATATTCCACCAGAAACCGCCAATGCATATTCATATCCATCGGCAAATCTATTAGATGTATTAATTGACACCTTTGCATTCATTGCGATATTATTTGCATCAAACACCATCTTATCATTTTGAGAAATTAGCGTCATACCTTTATCTTTCTCCACAATAATCTTATGATTAGTATCATAAATCTGAAAATATGCCTTATTCATTTTACTGGTAGGTTCCAAAATTATACCGGCATCTTCATTGGCATCTGATCTAATATGTAGTTTTGACTGAGGTGACGTTACACAACCTATACCTATTTTACCGGTAGTATTAAATCCAGATGAATTGCCAACGAATAATGTCGGCACACTACTACTAAACCCAATCATCAAACTATTAGGAATATTATTAGTCAACATTTTTGAATCTGTATTACTCGACCCTGTTCCGATTACCATCGCATTCGTCGCCCTTGCTTTTACAAATTTTCCCAAAGATAATGTTGATGATGCATTTGCCTTCGCATAAAATCCACTTGCAAAAGAATATGATCCAGTCGCCTCGCAAGCTACACCAATTGTAGCTGAATAATTTCCAGTCACTATGTTTTGTGACGCGCCTGATGCTGGTCCACACAAATCACAACCACCTTTTTCTTGTGCATTAATCATAGTTGCATTGATGCCAAACATTATTAAGAGCATCATAAATAATATTTTATTAGGTTTCATAAATTTTATTTTTTAAGGTTCTATTGTTTTACAAATCTATTTTTCATAATACTTTTTTTGTCTTTGGTAATTTCATAGAAATATGTTCCACTTTCTAAAGAAGAAATATCTAACAACAACATATTCCCGTCTAAGAATATTTCCTTATCCAAGTATCTTCTTCCCAACACATCGATGACAGATATTCCCACTTTCTCATCAGCAATATATCCAACATTGATATTAAGGACAGAAGATACAGGATTAGGATAACAAACAGTCTCATAACAAGGATTCATTTTCAATACGTCTACATCTATTCCAAATTCATCAGTCGCAAATTTATATATTATCGGATTCTCCGAATCTGGTATTGTTTCCTTACCAACTATCACGCATCCTCCATCTTTAGTCGAATGAATATGCAAACCAAAGAAACAATCTTCTGTATCCATACTCTTTCTTCCAAGTAATTCCAAATCATCGTTTATCAAATAAATATTCAATTCATTAGGCAAATCCCTTCGTTCCCAAAAAGTAGCGACATAAATTTTATCAGGAGCAACATATTCCATACTTTTAAATTCAAAAACATAATCTGTTGTATCCACCCTTTCCAAATCCAAAGTCTTCACCACATTCATTGCCGTATCTATTTTAGCGAGAAGAGGAGACCAATCATTGATGCCACTTGTCATCGTAGTCTGCGCCGACACCAAGAAATGACTTTCATCATACCAATAATCTACACACATTCTAATAGGGAGCATTAAATCAGGGTAATCATTCATGTCATCAAAAAACTTCATTTTCAAACAATTGAAATCTTCATCAACAAAAATCACGTTACTCATACCAGAAACATGCATACCATTCCCAAAAATCGCATAACTATCAGTATTAGGAACTAACGTAAAATCCGTAATATCACTTCTATGCGTTTCATTCTCAAGATAAGACTGTCTCATCAAATTACAAGAATCGTCAAAAACATAAAACACATAATCAAACATGTCATTAACATTATACGATTCGTAATCTGCAACTCGTGTCAGAAGTACTATCTCATTATCATCATTCCTTAAAGTATATGTCTTACCTATATATGTAATATAAGGTTCATCTAAATCTATATATCTTTCTTTAACAATATCAAGTTCTGGATTTAAAATCGCGACCCATAACTTTTCATACAAATCTGACGATTCTTCATCACTATATAAAGATGACACAAAAGCATTACCATCATCCAAACCTAACACATGTGTAAACTTAGATTTCTTACCATCCTGCCAAAACACTCTATCCTTATAATTTCCATTTTCATCGGCACATAAAGCAACACTTACATGTACACCTGTGATATTATCACTACAAAATCCAACGAAATAATCATAATTTCCAGAGTTATCTCCTGCAGTAAATATAAAATCATCATACTCATCAGGTTCATACCTAATGCTCCATTGCTGTGTTTTAGCAACATACGTCAAAAAAACCAATAACAATGTAATTATACGTCTCATGACACTTTAATTTTCATCTAGTTATACAACAAATTTTTCCGTGTTCCGAATTCATCTTTTTTAACCGAATACTTAGAACCATAGAATATATAATTATTATGCATAAACGTCTGTGTATTATTATCAATATATGCACTCAATCCATCAATATTCACTTCCATAAAAACCCAATCATCTGGCATATTTGAAGAATAATTTGGATCGTTAGGAATACGATTTTTTATTACATCTACTTCAGCATAATAATATTTATTAAGATCATTGGCATCTAAATATAAATCATCCATGGTGCAATTTTCTTTATAAAAAAGATAATAATCCGTTCCGGAAGGATTTTTATACTCATTACCTTGTAAATATACACTCAACAAGTTTACATATATATTTCTATAGTCATTACCTCCTGGCTTATATCCATGAATATAATTAATAGTATCTTCCAAAAGTTCCGCCGCATCAGTAAGAATTGTTGGATCATCACAAGATCCACCATATTCTCCATAATACCAACAAGCATCTTTATCAAATGGACCATATAAAATAAATTCGTGATCTTCTTGATAATCTGCTGTTCTCCCTGTAACGACAATGACTTTAACAGCCAAAGTTCCTGTTCGAGATTCTTCTTTCTCAAGAAAAATCGACATAAGACCTTTATTTGTTATAAATCCATCGTCACGATATACTTCTCTAACAGATGAAACAATCTCATCATACAACAAACTTACATCACTCATCGACATCATATTATTATCTGTATCAATATTAAATGTCAATTCATGAATTGCCTTTTCAACATATTTTTTCTCAGGAAATGAATACGTAACATTAAAAAGAGATTCAATATTCCACATTACACTATCCACATCCAGATAAGTGTCAGACCTATTCGTACCGTTTTTTACCTCTTTTAATTGATTGTCAAATCTTTTTATTTGTTGTATTACAAGATTTGTTTTAGAGTCGTAACATTCTATATTATTAATACGAGGTGGTTCTGTCAGTTTATCTTTTTTACATGATACAAAAGAAGAGATCGACAAAAAGAATCCTACGGCAATTAAAAATAATTGATTAAAAAAATGACGTTTCATAAATAATAAATTTTGGTTAATTAAGGTTAAATTCTCTATAAACTACATCACAATCTCTATCGCTTTACAATCATATACAACACCTCCTTTCTGCTTTATTTTATTAAGGTTTCAACATTGCAAATATAATATCAAATAATCCCATTGTCAAGTATTTTTTAAAGAAAAAAAAATTATTATTTTTTTGTCGTTTCTTAAAAAAAATTCATATTTTTGCAATATGATGACACATAAGAAAACAATATCATGGAACTTAAAAGACAAAGGTTTACAAAGTAGTAAATCTGATTTATGTTTCATTTTATTTGCAGACGGTTTTTATAAATCGTCTTTTTTTGTGCATTTTGTTAAGAAATATTAATTATTATTTAACTCTAAATCATAAACAACAATGTCTATTTCACTTAAAAACCGTAGCCTGATTTCTATTTACGACTACACTCCGGAAGAAATTTGTCATATCCTTGACATAGCAGAAGACTTCGAAAAGAACCGTCTTCAAAACTTGTTAAACGGCAGAGTCATCGCTTCTTTGTTCTTTGAACCTTCAACAAGGACAAGACTTAGTTTTGAGACAGCCATCCAACTTTTAGGTGGAAATGTTATCGGATTCAGCAGCACAGCAGGCACGAGTCTTCAAAAAGGCGAATCTTTGAAAGACACCATTATGATGGTTGCAAGTTATGCTGACCTCATCGTAATGCGTAACCCTGTCGACGGTTCGGCACGTTATGCTTCAGAAGTTTCAAATGTGCCTATCATCAACGCCGGCGATGGTTCGAACCAACATCCAACACAATGTTTGCTCGACCTTTATTCAATCAGGAAAACTCAAGGCACCTTAGAAAACCTTGAAATTACAATGGTAGGTGACTTAAAATACGGACGTACAGTTCATAGTCTTGTTCAGGCAATGTGCAACTTCAACGCTAAGTTCAACTTCGTATCGCCTGCAGAATTAAAGATGCCTTCAACCATAATTCAATACATTAAAAATGCAGGTCTTGAATATCATGAATATACAGAACTTGAAGAAGTAATTCCTCACTCTGACATTATTTATATGACTAGAGTTCAACGTGAGCGTTTCCCTGATCCATTGGAATACGAAAAGGTAAAGAACTCTTATATTCTACGTAACGACATGTTGGATAATTCTAAACCAAACTGCCGCATTCTCCACCCACTACCACGTGTCAATGAAATCCACACTGACGTTGATGCTAATCCAAAAGCTTATTATTTCCAACAGGCACAAAACGGTTTATTCGTTCGTCAAGCTTTGATTGCAGCAATACTTGGTCTTAAATAAATAATAAGACAACAGAACTAATCAAAGAGATAATTTAATAACATTTTTAGACTTTAATAATCATGGATAAAAGAAAAGAACTTATAGTATCGGCAATTGAAAACGGAACTGTTATCGACCATATTCCAGCAGATAAGGTATTTGAGGTAATTAAGATTTTAGACCTTGAACATTCAAAGAATTCTGTATATTTCGGCACCAACTTAGACAGCAAAAAATACGGCAAAAAAGGTATCATCAAGATTAGCGACAAATATTTTGCTCCTGAAGACATCAATAAGATAGCCTTAGTTGCCCCAAAAGCATCTCTCATCGAGATTAAAAATTATGAAGTTGTCACAAAACACAGCATCGAAGCTCCAGATCATATCGACACTATCGTCAAGTGCTTCAATCCTAACTGCGTGACAAACAAAGAAAGTGTTCCAACAAAATTCACAGTATTAAAAGACGAAGACGGCAAGGTAAAACTCAGATGTCATTATTGCGAAAAATACACAACTGAAAATAATATCGAGTTCATATAATTTTAGGTAAAATAAAAATTATTTGAACAAAAATATGTATAAGATTGTATAATGTATGGTTTTGGTTATACATTTCAATTTTCTCAAATGATCGAAAAGCACTCAAGTTCTCAGCTGAGTGCTTTTCTTGTTTAAAGCTTTAATCTTTCTTCTCCATCATCTCTGCAAGTTCATTGACGACATCTTCTACATAGAAATTGTCGGTGATGAAGTTGATTACCTTTGCCACCATCTCATCGACAACCTGATACGGAATCTTCATCTTTATCGCCATGGCTCGGCAGAATATCATCTCGTTTTCGTTGAGGTCGCCATCAATCATCATAAGTAAGATGAGGTCGTAAAGCTGCTCGATTTTCTCGATGTCGTTTTCTGGCATGATGAATCTGATGCCGTCAGGATCGTTGATAATCTGTTTCATCTCATCGGCTGTCATCCCTACTTCCGTTGCGACGTTAGCTACATATTGTCTTTCTTCGTCGGAGAATTTGCCGTCGGCGTATGCCAATGCTACCAAGTTACGGACGTGGCTCATCATCTTTTTTCTGTCGCCACGATTTCTTAATTCAATTGCACTCATGTTGGTTATTTTAGGGTTAAACTTTTTTTTGATAACATAAACATAATGCTTTTATTGTGAGTGATTCAATGAAAGATGTGATTGTATAAATGAACGCTTTTTTTATGTTAAATGTTAATGATTTTTATGTTTTTTTCTCTTGCATAATGTTACATTCTATTGTATTTTTGTAGGTAAAAATAAATATGTAATTACCAAATAATCAAAATATGGAAACTGATATACTTAAAAATATGGATGTGTGAGATTTTGAGATATGGAACCAAAATTTATAAATCGTAAAAAGTAATCTTATGAAAGAAATTCAATTTTTGATTTACAGCACACCGAAGGAGGATGTTAAGATAGAAGCTGTTGTAAAAGATGAGACTTTGTGGCTTACACAGAAAGCCATGGCAGAGTTGTTTGGAGTAAAAGTGCCTGCAATTAGTAAGCATCTTAAAAACATTTTTGAAGAAGGTGAACTTGAAGAATCAGTGGTTATTTCCAAAATGGAAATAACCACTCAGCATGGAGCAATAAAGGATAAAACACAGCAGAACGAGACGCAATTTTATAACCTTGATGCTATTATTTCAGTTGGTTATCGTGTGAATTCTGCTAAAGCAACGCATTTCCGTATCTGGGCAACGAAGGTGTTGAAAGAGTTTATTCAGAAAGGTTTTGTCCTTGATGATGAACGCTTGAAACAAGGTAAGACGGCCTTTGGGAAAGACTACTTTAGAGAATTGTTAGAAAGAGTCCGTTCTATTCGTGCAAGTGAGCGCAGAATTTGGCAGCAGATTACTGATATTTTTGCGGAATGTAGCATCGACTATGATAGAAATTCTGCTGTTACCAAAGAATTTTATGCAATGGTGCAGAATAAGTTTCATTACGCCATTACAGGACAGACAGCTGCTGAGATAATCTATAATAAAGCCGACCATACTAAGGACAATATGGGATTGACGACTTGGAAATATGCTCCGGACGGACGTATATTAAAATCGGACGTTGTTGTGGCAAAGAACTATCTGGAAGAAAAAGAAATAAGACAGTTGGAACGTGCAGTAACAGGATACTTCGATTATATAGAAGATCTGATAGAACGTGAAAATACATTTAATATGAAAGAGTTTGCTGATAGTGTTAATGAATTTCTATCGTTCAGAAGATATGATATATTGAAAGATAAAGGTCGTATTTCTCGCATTCAGGCTGAAAATAAGGCTGAAGCAGAATATGATGAGTTTAATAAATCGCAAAAGATTATTTCCGACTTTGATATGGAAATAAAGAATATTACTAAAAAACTGGAATCTTGAAATATGCCAAAAGAAGCCTAAAATTATTTTATCCTAATACGCATGCCCGTATGTCTCTACAAAAGACGATGTTATCTCCCGTAGAGTCATACGGACGTGTGACTGGAAAAATAATATGAAACATATTTATACCAAAAAGAACCCTAAGATTATTTTATCCTAGGGTTCGTTCTGTTACATATTAGTTATGTAAGAGATTCTATCTTAACTGCCTTTGTTTAGATTTTAAGTTTTGTACTTACAATTTTATTTTATAATTGAAACTAAATCCAAATATTGTTAGATATATGGCATAATTATTATCAGATCTTAAACCTATTTTAGGCTCTAAATAAAACTGAGCGTCCCATCTGTTAAAAATTATCATTGGTTCTATACTGTAGCACAATGTAAAATTATTTATTATCTTACGATTTGATAAGTCACCGTTAATGTCTAAAGATATAAGTCCACATACTCCTGAATATACAGGAAATCCTATACCTCCACCAATACCTATTGCAAAATAATTGTTAAATTCATATCCTATAGATAGTTCTGTATTAGGCAGCGGAAATGTTGCAGAAGCTTCACATTTAGCATAAAACCCTTCCCTTTCTGGATTATTTTCTCTTACCACTTTAGGTTTCTTCGGTTTTTCTATTTTCCTTGTAACGGTTTCTGTTTTTCTTACACGATATTCTCCAACAGATTGGGCGAATGTAAGATTGCTGAAAAGAAATAGTCCGGTTAATAATGTCAGTATTTTAATTCTCATAATCTTATTGTTTTGGTTGTGCTACTTCTATTTCATACATTCTCAGTGTTATTGTGTCTGTTGCCTTTACATTTCTGAAATTGACATAATTGGCAGGATAACCGCTAATTGTAACTTCAATTGTTTTATAATCATCACTTGTTTTGATGTCGAAGATTGGGGCTACAATAACATCAGCATTATGTTTCTTTACGGCTTGTGATACGGTGTAGTTTTTGAGATATTCAATGGTAGGGGAGTTTTCTGCACTATTCATATCTCTTGAAGTAAGTGTGTTCTTGTATGTTTCAGTCTCTGAAATTTTTGTTTTGGAGACTTCTAAATCAGCAATTGTCGGCGTGATATATCCTGGCAACATCGCAGGATTCATATAACGTGCTGTGCTTTCGTCATATCTATAATATGTAAGATAAGATGGTTGTGAACATGATGCCATCATAATAGCTACTGCTAATAATAAGGTTACTTTTAATGTCTTCATTTTTCTTAATGTTTAATTTGTTAATTTTAATTTATTTAGACGTATCAATGTTATTAATTTTTGCAGGTATCATTGATGCGTCTCTACATTGTTAATTATAAAAGCACCATCATTAATCAATTTTACGCACAAAAAAAAGCGTGGTGCTTACCGCCTAATCTGAATCTAAGGTCCTTCGACTTACCTATCCACCAAATTATACGAGTAAAGCCCACGCATAACGCATGGGCGTTCTCTGCTTTACTCTTGGTGGATTTAAACTTGTCGAAGGTTTAAGATTCAAGACTATAGCATAAAACGCTTTTTTCAATATGTCTTTAAAGTGTGCGTAATGAAACGCTTATCTCATCATAGGCAATAATTTTAATTTAATAACCTATAAAAATTAAGGTTTAAAGTTAAGACATCTCTGCCTTAAACATTAAACCTTAAACTTTAAACCAGTTTATTATTGTTCTTTCACATTATTCATACCGACTTCAACAGCCTGCATGTTTAATGGAATAAGTTTATGAGCACGTTCTGGAAGTGAGTGTTCGAGACCTTCTTTAACCTTATCCATTGAAATGATAGGTTTCAATTTGAGATAAGCACCGAGGATAATCATGTTGAACACTTTAGCGTTACCCATGTCTGATGCTAATTGTGCGCCTTCGATGGTGTAAATCTTAATGTCAGTACGTGTTGGTTTATGAGTAATACCGTTTGGATCGTAAAGGAGAACGCCGCCTGGTTTTACTTTTGCTTCAAATTTATCAAGTGATTGTTGGTTAAGAATCACAGCTGTATCGAAAGCGTTGAGGATTGGTGAGCATACGCGATCATCGCTGATGATGACAGTCACGTTAGCAGTACCACCACGCATTTCAGGACCGTATGATGGCATCCAGCTTACTTCTTTGCCTTCCATGATACCACTATATGCAAGGATCTTACCCATTGACAAGACTCCTTGTCCGCCGAAACCGGCAATAATAATTTCTTCTGTCATTGCTTTAATTTTTTTATTTTTCAACAAGCTTTCCGTCAACTTTAATGTCACCGAGAGGATAGAATGGAAGCATGTTTTCGACTAACCATTTATTAGCTGCAACTGGTTCCATTTTCCAGTTAGAGTTACAGTTAGAAACGATTTCAACGAAATTGACACCGCTCTTACCGTTAATTTGGTTTTCAAAAGCCTTCTTGATAGCTGCTTTTGCTTTACGTACGCATGCTGGATTATAGACAGCTTGACGTGTTACGTATTTTGTACCAGGAAGTTGAGCAATAAGTTCTGTTATTCTTAATGGATAACCATTGCATGGGATACCGTCGAATCCTGCGCCTGCTGGCAAAGTAGCTTTACGTCCGTAAGGTGTTGTAGCTGTCTTCATGCCTTCCAATGTTGTTGGAGCCATTTGACCACCAGTCATACCGTAGATACCGTTATTAACGAAAATCATTGTAATGTTTTCACCGCGGTTACAAGCGTGGATTGTTTCTGCTGTACCGATAGCTGCCAAGTCGCCGTCACCTTGATATGTGAAGATAACTTTGTTTGGCCATACACGTTTTAGACCTGTTGCCAATGCTGGAGCACGGCCGTGAGCTGCTTCTTGGAAGTCAACATCGAAGTAGTCGTAAGCCATAACTGAACAACCTACAGGAGCTACGCCGATTGTATCTTCGTCAACGCCAAGTTCTTCCAAAACTTCAGCGATGATACGGTGTGTTGTACCGTGACCGCAACCAGGACAATAGTGGAATGGTTTTTCGGTCAATAACTTAGATTTTTGATAGACTAAGTTTTCAGGTTTAATGATATCTTCTATTGTCATCTTATTATTCTCCTATAATTTGTTTTTTCATTGCTTCGAGAACTTCTTCTGGAGTGTGGATGATACCTCCTACGCGACCGAAGTGTTCTGCTTTTACACGACCGTTGACAGCTAATTTAACGTCTTCAATCATTTGTCCACAACTTAACTCAACTGCTAAGAAGCCTTTAGCACCTCTGTCGATGAGGTTTTGGATAGCTTTTGTTGGGAATGGGAACAATGTGATAGGACGTAACAAACCGACTTTCAAGCCTTCAGCGCGAGCCAATTGTACAGATTTTTGAGCGATACGAGCACTTGAACCATAAGCTACGAATACATATTCTGCATCTTCGCAATCGATTTCTTCGAAACGTACTTCGTTTTCCTCAACCATTCTGTATTTTTCTTGGAGGTGACGGTTGTGAGCTTCCATCTTCACTGAGTCTAAGTCTAATGATGTGATAACACGGTGTTGTGTACCTCTCTTACGACCTGTTGTTGCCCATGGATAGTTAGCTTTGATTTCTTCTTCTGTCATACGTGGTCTTTGTTCTGGGAGAACAACTTTTTCCATCATTTGACCGATAGCACCGTCTGACAAAATACAGCATGCCATACGATATTTGAATGCTAATTCGAAACCTAATGCTACGAAGTCTGCCATTTCTTGTACCGATGCTGGTGCTAAAACGATGTTTTTATAGTCACCGTTACCACCGCCTTTACATGCTTGGAAGTAGTCAGCTTGTGATGGTTGGATTGTTCCTAAACCCGGGCCGCCACGAACGACGTCTGCATAAACGCAAGGTACTTCAGCACCAGCAATGTAAGCGATACCTTCTTGTTTCAAACTTACACCAGGACTTGATGATGATGTCATCACACGTTTGCCAGATGCACCAGCTGCATAAACCATGTTAATAGCTGCTATTTCACTTTCTGCTTGAAGAACGACCATACCAGTACGTTCATAAGGGTTTTGTTCCATAAGATATTCAATCACTTCTGATTGTGGAGTGATAGGATATCCGTAATAAGCATCACAACCGTAGCGGATAGCTGCTTCGGCTAATGCTTCATTACCCTTCATCAGTTTTAATTCACCCATTATTATTAATTTTAAATGTTAGACATTGATTTAACTTAGATTACAATTTAACCTTATAAACTGTGATGACGCCATCAGGACATACCATGCCGCATGATGCACAACCAATACATTTGTCAGGTTCCGCCATATAAGCGTAATTGTAACCTTTACCATTTACTTCTTTTGCCAAGCTGATAACACCGACCGGACAGTTCGCAGCGCATACGCCACAACCTTTACAACGTTCTGTGTTAACTACAATAGCACCTTTGAAACTTGCCATAATTGTTAGTTTTTAAGTTACTTATAATGTTTATTTATTTCGTTGATTCTTTAATTCAAACTAGACTTACAAAATTAAATATTTTTTTTAAATCATAAAAAGAATTATAGAAAAAATTATTTAATTGGATGGTCTTCTGCGAAGCGCTGTAATCTCTCTGCCAATACCGGAATTTCTTCTCTTTGTATCAATGAGGTACAAGCGCGGATACCTTGACGTGTACTGCCGCATGTATCCAATGAAATAGCGGAGATGCCATAATATAACATCGCTTCCAACAAGTCTGGTCCAGTGAAACCAGGATAACAGTATGTAAAGTAGAATCCGTCCGCTATAGGTTCGCCTAGATCTTCGTCGTATGTAAATTCAAAACCGTTTGCCAAGAATGCGTCTTTCATCATTTTAGCTTTACGACCATATTCCAATACGTCTTCACGATAGTTATATACACCATCATTAACAGCTTTCATAACACCAGCCAATGCATATTGTGCCGAGTGTGATGTTCCAGAACTGAGTGGGTGTAATGCTCCGAACAAAATGCCTCTCAAGAATATTTCTTGTCCGCAGAATTCTTTCAAGTCAGGATAATGACGTTGTGCCAACTTGTTGCTGATACCTAAAATCGCGCAACGTTCGCCGGCATAACTGAAAGCTTTTGAACTTGAAATCATCAAGATGTAATTATCTGTATATTTACCAACTGTTGGTTGGAATGGTGCTACGCCAGGGTGACTATAGTCTTTGCGGAAGTCCATGCCGAAGTATGCCAAGTCTTCGAGAACAATAACATCATATTTGTTTGCCAATTCACCGATGATACGGAGTTCTTCGTCTGTTAAACATACCCATGTTGGATTGTTAGGATTTGAGTATAATATACTGTGGATTTTTCCTGTAGAAAAGATACTTTCTAATTTCTCACGAAGTTTTTCACCACGATATTCATAGATATCGAAACTTTCCATCGGGATGCCGAGGACTTTATTCTGGAACTTATGAACAGGGAATCCTGGGTCTATGAATAATATTGTGTTCTTTTCTTTGTTAGTGTGACCGCATATCATGAATGATGCGAATCCGCCTTGCATTGAACCAACTGTAGGAATACAATTTGCTGCATCAACATCAAGGTCAAGGAAATTTTTGATGAAACGTGATGCTTCATTTTTAACTGCAGGAACGCCATCAATCGGAGGATATGTTGCTGCCACTCCGTCTTGTAAAGCCTTGATTTGAGCATCGATGCCAGCCTGTGCTGCTGGAAGACCAGGGTTACCCATCTCCATGTGAATAAATTTCACTCCACTTGCAGTCTCAAGATCTCTTGCAAGTTTGTTGATTTCACGAATACCTGCTTTACCAATACAAGGAAGGTTGCTTTCGCTAAATACTTTCTGAGCTACTTCAACCGGTACAATGTTATTCTTCATGATAATATGTTGCTTTTAATTAAATAATTTCAAATTTTCTTGGAACGTCAAAGTTATAAAATTATTTGATATAAAAAGTCTCTCTAAAGAATATTTTTTTGAAAATAAAACAGACTTTCCCAAAAAGAGGAAAGTCTGCAGCAAACGTGGGACGTACTGGACTCGAACCAGTGACCTCTGCCGTGTGAAGGCAGCGCTCTAAACCAACTGGGCTAACGTCCCTAAGACAATAAAAAAACGCCTCTAGGGCGTTCTTCGTGGGGCGAACAAGGATCGAACTTGTGACCTCATGCCTGTCAAGCATGCGCTCTAAACCAACTGAGCTACCGTCCCATTTGCGAGTGCAAAGATACAACATTTTTTTATTCATACAAATATTTTTTATTCCATTTTTTATTTTATTTTTGAACTTTCTAAATCTATTTTTTATGAATAAAGTTAAGTATCTATTAATCACATTGTTTCTCCTGAATGGTTTATTTACAATTAATGCTCAGGAAAAGAAAAATTTTGAATTAGCCGACATTTATCAACGTCCTACTTTCCGAATGAAGGGTGTAGCCGGCATGAATCCTATGAAAGATGGCAACACTTATGCTACTCTTGAAGATGGAAAATTGAACATCTACAACTACAAAACCGGTAAAATGGTCAAGACTCTCTTCGACATGAGCGAACTAATACTACCAGGTGATTCTGTCGCGGTTCCATTATACGGAACTTACACACTCAGTGATAACGAATCTAAAGTTTTGTTTATGAACAACGTAGATTACATCTACCGACATTCTTACACAGCAAGTTTTTATGTTTACGATATTAATAATAAGGAACTAATGCCTTTATCAGAAAATGGCGACCAACGTCTCGCAACATTCTCACCCGACGCAACAAAAGTCGCTTTCATGCGTGACAATAATTTATTTATTAAAGATTTACAAACAAAAGAAGAACTACAATTCACCCACGACGGCAAATGGAATCACGTAATTAATGGTGCTCCAGACTGGGTTTACGAAGAAGAATTCGGTTTCGCACAAGGTTTCTTTTGGTCACCAGATAGCAAAAAAATAGCTTACTATCGTTTCGACGAATCTAACGTAGTTGAATATAACATGCAAATGTTCGACGGACTATACCCTAGCGATTATAAATTCAAATATCCTAAAGCTGGTGAAGACAACTCTATTGTTGAGGTTTATGTATATGATATCGAATCTGGCAAAACAACAAAAATGGATACAGGTGAAGAAACTGACATTTATCTTCCTCGAATGAAATGGACACAAGACCCTAACATCCTTGCAATCCAAAGATTAAATCGCCATCAAAATCACCTTGAAATCTTAGCAGCAAACGCAACAACTGGTGAATCAAAAGTATTCTACGATGAAACAAATAAATATTACATCGACATCACAGACAATTGGACATTCCTCCAAGACGGCAACAGATTTATAATGACAAGCGAAAAAGATGGATACAACCACATCTACCTATATTTAATGGACGGTACTGAAGTAAGACAACTTACAGATGGAGATTGGGATGTAACTAATGTTTATGGATTTGATGGAAAAGAAGTTTATTTCCAAGCAGCAAAGAACTCTTCTATCGAACGTCAGATATACGCAGTAAACTTAAAAGGTGAAATGCGTACATTAATTAATAAGGTAGGTACAAATCATGCATATTTCAGTTCTAACTACAAATATTTAATCAACATTAATTCAAGCGTCGACCAACCTCGTCAATACGTATTGTTTGACAATAAAGGTAAGGAGGTAAGAATGCTCGAAGACAATAAAGAATTTGCAGAAAGAATGAAACAATACAACCTCGGCAAAAAAGAATTTATCACGATCACAGATCCTGCTTTCATCCTACCTGACGGAACTCAAATTGAAATGGAAACATGGCGTATCTTGCCACCAGACTTTGACCCTAACAAAAAATATCCTGTTTTAATTTATGTTTACGGCGGACCTGGACACCAAACTGTCAACAACGCATGGGGCAGTGACGATTTTGCATGGATGCAACTACTAGCTCAAAGAGGAATAATATGCGTTTCAATCAACAATAGAGGTGGCGGTGCCAGAGGCGAAGTATTCAAAAAAATGACTTACCAACAACTCGGAAAATATGAAACAGAAGACATGATTACCTTAGCAAAATATATGGCCGCTCAACCATACGTAAATCCAGAAAAAATTGCTATCTACGGTTGGAGTTATGGAGGTTTTATGGCTACATCTGGCATCACAAAAGGCGCCGATTACATCAGTACAGCAGTTGCCGTTGCTCCTGTTACAAACTGGCGTTATTACGACAACATCTATACTGAAAGATTCATGCGCACTCCACAAGAAAATCCTTCTGGTTATGACGACAATTCGCCTATCAATTTCGTAGATAAATTAAAAGGCAACTATCTGTTATGTCATGGCAGTGGCGATGACAACGTACATTTCCAAAATGCAATGGAACTCATCAAAGCATTAATATCAGAGGGCAAGCAATTTGATTTAATGGTATACCCAAATAAGGATCATAGCATTTACGGAAAATACGAACGAGACGGTATAGACGTAAGAATGCATTTGTTCGAAAAAATAAACAATTTCTTATTTAAAAATCTTTTGGAAAATTAGTTGTTTTTTTTGAAAAAAATATTTAATTTTGCACCCGCTTAGAAAAGACGATTTTTAGTTTAACAATTTAAAGAAAGAGAGAGTATTAACATGATTATTGTTCCTGTAAAAGAAGGCGAAAGCATTGATCGCGCTCTGAAACGTTACAAGAGAAAGTATGAAAAAACCGGTGTTGTAAAAGAATTACGTAACCGTCAAAAGTTTACAAAACCTTCAATCATCAAGCGTGAACAACGCATGAAGGCTATTTACGTTCAGCAGCTCCGTCAAGCAGAAGAAAACAACTAATTGTTTGTTTGCACTTTTTGCAAGAATGATTTCAGAAAAAAAACTTTGTCCAATGGGCAAAGTTTTTTTTTATAAACATATTGTTTTTTACAAATATCTTTATTATCTTTGACGCATAAAGATACTCTAATGCTACAAAGATTTTTAAGACATATCGAAACCGAAAAGCGCTATTCCACTCATACGGTCAATGCATACAGACGAGACATTGAACAATTCGTCGATTTTCTTAAAAATAATTATGAAACAGAAAACCTTCTGTCAGTTGATACCGAAATAATCCGCTCTTACATTATTAATATGAAAGACTCTGGATTAGAAAATAGAAGCATCAACAGAAAAATATCTAGTCTAAGAACTTTCTATTCATATTGTTTGAGAGAAAAAGAAATAAAAATATCTCCACTAACAGAAATCAAGTCATTAAAACAACCAAAAGAATTAGCAAAATTCATTCCTGAGTACGACATGCTCAACATATCATTTGAGGAAAACGATGATTTTATAATTAGAAGAGATGAGTTAGTAATAGAAATTTTATACCAAACAGGAATACGACAAAGTGAATTACGTAACATAAAAGATAACGATATAGACACGAACAAACAAACGATTAAAATATTAGGTAAAAGGAACAAGGAGCGTATTATACCAATTGAAAAAGATTTAATAAATCTGATTAGTAGATATCTCAATTTAAGAAACAAACAATTTCCAGAAAGGAAAAACAACAACTTAATTGTTAACAATAAAGGAGAAGAATCAACTCCAAAATTTATTTATAATATAGTTCACAAAATATTAAAAGAAGTAACTACTGTAGAACAAAAGAGTCCACACGTCTTAAGACACACATTTGCAACACATTTATTAAACAGAGGTGCGGACATAAGAGCAATACAAAAGATGCTAGGACATAATAATTTAAGTTCAACACAAGTATACACCCACAATACGATTGACAAATTAAAAGAAACATATAAAAAAGCACATCCATACGGAGACAAATAAAACAGTCGAAAGACATAATATTAATTAACCAATTAAAACGGAGGTTACTATGAAAATTAACATCAATTCAGTACATTTCAAAACTGACAAAAAACTTGAAGAATTCATCACACAGAAGGTTGAGAAAGTATGTTCAAAATTTACAGACGTTATAGGATCTGAGGTAACATTAAAATTAGACAACACAGATACACCCGAAAATAAGATAGCAGACATAAGAATTATATTGAAAGGTAATGATTTATATGCAAGCAAAGTCAGCAAATCCTTTGAAGAATCAGTTGACCTAGCAATTGATGCATTAAAAAAACAACTAGAGAAATACAAAGGCAAGTTAGAATAACAACAAACATATTGAATTTCAATAAATTGAATATTTTTTTCAAAAAAAACACATTTTTTTTTAGAAAACGTTTGTAGATTCAAGAAATATGTTTATTTTTGCAAACCATTTCAGAGGATGCTTTCCAAAGAGATGGTTTGCATTTTAAGTTCATTAAAATAGTGTAAAAAAGGCCGGCGTAGCTCAGCGGTAGAGCACGTGATTTGTAATCTCGGGGTCGGGGGTCCAAATCCCTCCGCCGGCTCAATCAGTCATAGAACTGAATAGGGGGAGTCGCATAGTGGCAATTGCAACAGACTGTAAATCTGTCCTCGGATGAGTTCGGTGGTTCGAGTCCACCCTCCCCCACCACTGGCGGAAGTAGCTCATTTGGCAGAGCGAAAGCCTTCCAAGCTTTAGGTAGCGGGTTCGAGCCCCGTCTTCCGCTCAAACGAAAGCCAGCGTAGCTCAGGGGTAGAGCACTTCCTTGGTAAGGAAGGGGTCACGAGTTCAAATCTCGTCGCCGGCTCTTCAAGAAGAAAAGAAATTAAATATTAACCTTAAGTAAAAATAAATAGCTATGGCAAAAGAAAAATTCGAAAGGACAAAACCACACGTCAATATTGGTACAATCGGCCACGTTGACCACGGTAAAACAACCTTAACAGCAGCTATCACATTACACCTTTCAAAAAAAGGTTTATCAGAAGTTAAGTCATTCGACTCAATCGACGCTGCTCCAGAAGAAAAAGAAAGAGGTATCACCATTAATACAGCTCACGTAGAGTACCAAACAGAGAAACGTCACTACGCACACGTTGACTGTCCTGGTCACGCTGACTACGTTAAAAACATGGTTACTGGTGCTGCTCAGATGGACGGTGCTATCATCGTTGTTGCTGCAACAGATGGTCCTATGCCACAAACACGTGAACACATCCTCCTCGCTCGTCAGGTTGGTGTTCCAAGATTAGTTGTTTTCTTGAACAAATGTGACTTGGTTGACGACCCAGAATTGTTAGAACTCGTTGAAATGGAAGTTAGAGACTTATTGTCAACATATGAATTTGATGGTGACAACACTCCTATCATCCGTGGTTCAGCTCTCGGTGGATTGAATGACGACCCAACATGGGCTCCAAAAATCGATGAATTGATGGATGCTTGTGACACATGGATTCCAGAACCAGAAAGATTAGTTGACAAACCATTCTTGATGCCAATCGAAGACGTTTTCTCAATCACAGGTCGTGGTACAGTTGCTACAGGTCGTATCGAAACAGGTATCATTAAAGTTGGTGATCCAGTTGATATCATCGGTATGGGTGCTGAAAAACTTAAATCAGTTGTTACAGGTGTTGAAATGTTCCGTAAACTTTTGGACGAAGGTGAAGCAGGTGATAACGCAGGTCTCTTACTCCGTGGTATAGACAAAGACGAAATCCGTCGTGGTATGGTTATCGCAAAACCAGGTTCAGTAAAACCTCACAACCATTTCAAAGGTGAAGTTTACGTTCTTTCAAAAGAAGAAGGTGGTCGTCACACTCCATTTAGAAACAAATATCGTCCTCAATTCTACTTCAGAACAACAGACGTTACAGGTGAAATCACATTACCAGAAGGCATGGAAATGGTTATGCCAGGTGACCACGTTACAATCGAAGTAAACTTGATTTCAGAAATCGCTATGGACAAAGGTCTCCGTTTCGCTATCCGTGAAGGTGGTAGAACAGTTGGTTCTGGTCAAGTTATTGAAATCATTGAAGATTGATAATTTAGATAAATATTGGGTGCTTGAAAAATAGCACCCATCACACAGGCATAGCTCAATTGGTAGAGTAGTGGTCTCCAAAACCATTGGTTGAGGGTTCGAGTCCTTCTGCCTGTGCAAATAAATAAAAATAGTTCAAACAAATGAAAAGGTTTATAAACTACGTTAAAGAATGTTACACTGAGTTAGTTGAGAAGACATCTTGGCCAACTTGGAAAGAACTCCAAAGTAGTGCAATCGTCGTATCCATTGCTTCCCTAATAATCGCTCTAGTGGTTTATCTGATGGATAAGTCTTTTGAAACATTATTAGAAAACTTCTATCGTATATTCTAATATTGGTGTTTGATCTAGTCAACATTCTAATTACTTTTAATTTTCTATCGAGATGAGTGAACAGAACGAAAAAAAATGGTATGTTATAAGGGCTGTCAGTGGTAAAGAGAAAAAGGTTAAAGAGTATCTTGACGCTGAAATATCTAGACGTGCTGATTTACAAGCTCTGATTTCACATGTTCTTATTCCAACAGAAAAAGTATATTCAGTTAGAAACGGTAAAAAAATCAGTAAGGAAAGAAATTACCTTCCTGGTTATGTTTTAATTGAAGCTGTTTTGTCAGGAGAAGTAACACACCTTATCAAGGATACACCTAATGTATTAGGTTTCCTTGGAACTAAAGGAGAAGCTGACCCACTTCGTCCATCAGAAGTTATGCGCATCTTAGGTAAAGTTGACGAACTTACAGAGATGGGAGAAGGAACAGAATTATCGTTCATAGTGGGCGAAACTGTAGTGGTAAACGACGGTCCATTCAGTAGTTTTAGTGGTATTATCGAAGAAGTTAACGAAGAGAAGAAAAAACTCAAAGTTATGGTTAAGATATTCGGACGTAAAACTCCATTAGAACTCAGTTATTTCCAAGTAAAGAGAGAACAATAATAAGTAGTTAAGAATTTTGAAAATTTTTGTTTTCATTTAACTTTTATAAAAATTAAAATGAAAGAAGTAAGCGGATTAATTAAACTGCAAATCAAAGGAGGAGCCGCTAATCCTGCACCACCTGTTGGTCCAGCATTGGGTCAAAAAGGTGTTAACATCATGGAGTTTTGCAAGCAATTCAATGCTCGTACACAAGATCAAGCTGGTAAAGTACTTCCGGTTATCATTACAGTGTACAAGGATAAATCATTTGATTTCATTGTCAAAGCTTCACCAGTTGCTGCTTCATTATTAGAAGCTGCTAAAATTGCTAAAGGATCTAAAGAACCTAATCGTTCAAAAGTTGGATCAGTGAGCTGGGATACAGTTCGCAATATTGCTGAAGACAAAATGAAGGACTTAAATTGCTTCACTATAGAGTCAGCAATGAGCATGGTAGCAGGTACAGCACGTAGTATGGGTGTTAAGATTACAGGCGAATCACCTTTAAAATAAGACTAAGTCTTAAGCATTTGTAGAACACAAAAAAAAGAAATTATCAAATGGCAAAAGTATCTAAAAAAAGAAAAGAAGCTTTAGCTAAGTTCGACAAAAGCAAGGTTTACTCCTTGACAGAAGCGGTTGATGTCGTGAAACAAATCACTTACACCAAGTTTGATGCATCTGTAGACTTGAACGTTCGTTTAGGTGTTGACCCACGTAAAGCCAACCAAATGGTTCGTGGTAGTGTTACACTTCCTCACGGTACAGGTAAAGTCGTTCGCGTTTTGGTATTATGTACACCAGACAAAGAACAAGAAGCAAAGAACGCTGGTGCAGATTTCGTCGGATTAGAGGATTATATCCAAAAGATTAAAGACGGATGGACCGATGTTGATGTGATTATCACAATGCCTACTGTTATGCCTAAAATTGGTGCATTAGGACGTATCCTCGGACCTAGAGGTTTAATGCCTAACCCAAAAACTGGTACAGTAACAATGGACATCGCTAAGGCTGTTCAAGAAGTAAAAGCTGGTAAGATAGATTTCAAAGTTGACAAATACGGAATCGTCGATGCTGGTATTGCAAAAGTCAGTTTCACATCTGAAAAGATTTACGATAACGCAAAAGAAGTTATCCAACAAATCATCAAATTGAAACCAGCAGCTGCTAAAGGTACTTACATCAAGAGCATCTACATTTCCAGCACAATGAGTCCTGGCGTACAAGTAGATCCTAAATCAATAGCCCTCTAAACCTTTAATAAGTTATTGACATGAGAAAAGAAGATAAACAAGTTATTATCAACTCAATTACAGAGCAATTGAATGCATGTCCAAATTTCTATTTGACAGATATCGCTGAACTCAATGCAGAGAAGACAAGCGAATTAAGAAGACAATGCTTCAATAGCGACGTCAAGCTTGTAATGGTAAAGAATGCATTGTTAAAGAAAGCAATGGAAAACACCGGCAAAGAATACGGTGATCTTTACAGTGTTATGAAGGGCACTACAGCTTTGATGTTGTCAGAAAATGGCAATGCTCCAGCAAAGTTGATAAAAAAATTCCGTAATAAAAAGGAAACTCGTCCAATATTAAAAGGTGCATACATCGAAGAATGTGTTTATATTGGCGACAATATGCTCGATACATTAGTAAACATCAAGTCAAAGAACGAATTGATAGCAGACGTTGTAGCATTGTTACAATCACCTGCAAAGAATGTACTCGGTGCATTACAATCTGGTGGACATATCCTCAGTGGTGTTGTTAAAACATTATCAGAGAGACCAGAATAAAAATAAAAGAATAAAAAAAATAAAAATAAAATTTGTATAACAATTAAAAACTTAAGAAAATGGCAGATTTAAAAGCTTTTGCAGAACAATTAGTAAACCTTACTGTTAAAGAGGTTAATGAACTTGCCGCTATATTGAAAGAAGAATACGGTATCGAACCAGCAGCAGCAGCAGCAGTAGTAGCAGCTCCAGCAGCAGGCGATGCAGCTCCAGCAGCAGAAGAAAAAACATCATTCGATGTTATCCTCAAATCAGCTGGTGCACAAAAATTAGCAGTTGTAAAACTCGTTAAAGAATTAACAAGCCTCGGTTTGAAAGAAGCTAAGGAATTAGTTGACGCTGCTCCTAAAGCTATCAAAGAAGGCGTTAGCAAAGAAGAAGCTACCGCTCTCGAATCAGCTCTTAAAGAAGCTGGTGCTGAAGTTGAAGTTAAATAAGGATTTAATTTCCAAAAGACACAATAGGTATCAACCTCGACTCCAAATTGGAGTTGAGGTTTGTGCCTATAGTTAATTGTCTTAATTGATCCCTTCTTTATTTATATTTTAACATAGCTTTCTAACATTAAAAACATACACACTTTGGCAGATAAAACATTAGATAGAATCAGTTTCGCGTCTATTAAAAGACCTTTCGATTATCCAGATTTTTTGGATATCCAACTGAAATCATTCCAGGATTTCTTCCAACTTGATACCAACCCTGATAACCGTAAAAACGAAGGTCTCTATAAGGTTTTCCAAGAAAATTTTCCTATCACAGACGCAAGAAACAACTTTGTACTCGAATTCCTCGATTATTATATTGACGCTCCTCAATACAGCATTGCAGAGTGCATCGAACGCGGTTTAAGTTATTGCGTAAGATTAAAAGCAAAACTTAAACTTTCTTGTAATGATGTTGAATTTGACGACTTTGAAACAAAAACTACAGACGTGTACCTTGGTCTCATCCCATATATGACACCACAAGGTACTTTCGTCATTAATGGTGCTGAACGCGTTGTGGTATCACAATTACACCGCTCTCCTGGTGTATTCTTCGGTTCTAGCGTCCATACAAATGGTACGACACTATATTCTGCCCGTATCATTCCTTTCAAAGGCTCATGGATGGAGTTCTCAACAGATATCAGCAACGTAATGTATGCTTATATCGAAAGAAAAAAGAAATTACCAATCACAACATTGCTCCGCGCAATAGGATACGAATCAGATAAAGACATCCTTGAGATCTTCAATCTCTCCGAAGAAATTAAGGTTTCTAAAACAGCACTTAAAAAAGTGTTAGGTCGTAAACTCTCTGCAAGAGTACTACGCTCATGGTTCGAAGACTTCGTTAATGAAGAAACCGGTGAATGTGTTTCAATAGAACGTAACGAATCAATCTTAGATCGTGGAACAGTGTTGGAAACAGAACATATAGACATTATCGTCAACTCAGGCGTTAAAACAATACTCCTCGACCGCGAAGATATCAATATTTCTGACTATTCTATAGTATTTAACACCTTACAAAAGGATCCAACAAACTCTGAAAAAGAGGCTGTTGAATATATCTATAGACAACTTCGCAACGCGGAACCACCAGATGAAGAAACAGCTCGAGGCATTATAGAAAAATTGTTCTTCTCTGATAAACGTTACGACTTGGGTGACGTAGGTCGCTATAGAATAAACAAGAAATTAGGTCTCGAAATCGGAGCTGATGTTAAGGTTTTAACAAAAGAAGATATAATCGCTATCATTAAGTATCTTATCGACTTATCAAATAGCAAAGCTGAAGTTGATGATATCGACCACTTAAGCAACCGTCGTATCAGAACTGTCGGTGAACAATTATACGCACAATTCGGCGTAGGTTTGGCTCGTATGGCTCGTACAATCCGCGAAAGAATGAATGTACGCGACAGCGAAAAATTCTCACCAACAGAACTCATCAATGCAAAAACATTATCTTCTGTAATCAATTCATTCTTTGGAACAAATCAGTTGTCCCAATTTATGGACCAAACAAACCCATTGTCAGAAGTAACACACAAACGTCGTATATCTGCATTAGGTCCTGGCGGTTTGTCACGTGACCGTGCTGGTTTCGAAGTTCGTGACGTTCACTATACACACTATGGTCGTCTCTGTACAATTGAAACACCTGAAGGTCCAAATATCGGTCTTATCTCATCACTCTGCGTATTCGCTAAAATCAACAATTTAGGTTTCATTGAAACACCTTATCGTAAAGTTGTTGACGGTGTTGTTGATTTCGAGAATCCTCCAGTATATCTTACAGCTGAAGAAGAAGAAGAAAAGATCATCGCTCAAGCAGGTACTTCTATGGATGACAACGGTAAGATAACAGAAGAAATGATTAAAGTTCGTTACGTTGCCGACTACCCTATCGTCACTCCACAAGAAATAGATCTCATTGACGTTGCTCCTAACCAGATTTCATCTATAGCAGCATCATTAATTCCATTCCTCGAACACGACGATGCTAACCGTGCATTGATGGGTTCAAACATGATGCGTCAGGCTGTTCCTTTGATGAATCCAGAAGCACCAATCGTTGGTACTGGTATCGAACGTTACGTTGCAAGAGACTCACGTACCATCGTTGAAGCAGAAGGTGATGGCGAAGTCGTATTTGTCGATTCAACAAAGATAGTTATCAAATATGAAAGAACAGACAAAGAAAGACTCGTAAGTTTCGATGGCGATGAAAAGACATATAATTTAATTAAATACGCTAGAACAAACCAAAGTACAAGCATCAACCAAAAACCTATTGTAAAGAAAGGACAAAAGGTTACTAAAGGACAAATCCTTACAGAAGGTTATGCAACACAAGGTGGAGATTTAGCACTCGGACGTAACCTTATGGTTGCTTTCATGCCATGGAAAGGATACAACTATGAGGATGCTATTGTTATTTCTGAGCGTATAGTTAGAGAAGACTTATTCACCTCTATACATATAGAAGAATTCACACTCGAAGTTCGCGACACAAAACGCGGTCTCGAAGAATTAACAAACGACATTCCTAACGTCAGTGCAGAAGCCACAAAAGATTTGGATGAAAACGGTCTTATCCGCGTCGGTGCTGAAGTTACAGAAGGTGATATATTAATAGGTAAGATTACACCTAAAGGTGAGACTGATCCTACACCTGAAGAAAAATTGCTTCGTGCTATCTTCGGTGATAAAGCCGGTGATGTTAAGAACGCATCTCTCAAAGCAGGTCCTTCAATGAAAGGTGTAGTTATCGGCAAACGCTTGTTCTCACGCGTTATCAAAGATCGTAAAGCTAAAGCAAAAGATAGAGACATTATTGCTGAGATAGATCTCGAATGCCAACGCGATATCAATGCCCTTAAGGAAAGACTCATCGAAAAATTAATGAGCCTCCTCGCTGGCAGAACATCATTGGGAGTACACAACAATTTCAAGGAAGTTGTTATCCCTAAGAAAATCAAGTTCTCTCACAAAGCATTAATGAATATTGATTATATGACTGTTAATCCTTATAGATGGACAACAGACCCAGAACTTAATGAATTAATCATTAAGACAATCAATAATTTCAATATGAGATGTAAAGAAATCTATGGTGTTTATAGCCGTAGAAAGAATGTTGCTAGTGTTGGTGATGAACTTCCTAATGGTATCGTCCAAATGGCAAAGGTTTATGTAGCTCAGAAACGTAAACTTAACATCGGTGATAAGATGTCTGGTCGTCACGGTAATAAAGGTATTGTATCAAGAGTTGTTCGTGATGAAGATATGCCATTCCTTGCAGACGGAACACCTGTCGACATCGTATTGAATCCTCTTGGTGTGCCTTCACGTATGAATTTGGGGCAGATTTATGAAACAGTATTAGGCTGGGCAGGTAAAAAACTCGGCGTCAAGTTCGCAACACCTATCTTCGATGGTGCTACATTAGATCAAATCAATGACTATATGAAGCAAGCTGGACTTCCAGAAAACGGCAGCGTCCAACTTTATGATGGCGGCACAGGCACCCCATTCGACCAAAAAGCAACTGTAGGTTATATATACATGCTTAAGTTGCACCATATGGTTGACGACAAGATGCATGCCCGTTCAATAGGACCATACTCATTGATTACACAACAACCATTAGGTGGTAAGGCACAATTCGGTGGTCAACGTTTCGGAGAAATGGAAGTTTGGGCTCTCGAAGCATTCGGAGCAAGTAACATCCTTCAAGAAATCTTGACAGTAAAATCTGACGACGTAAACGGAAGAGCTAAGGCTTACGAAGCTATCGTTAAAGGCGACAGTATGCCAACACCGGGCATCCCAGAATCATTCAATGTTTTAATCCATGAATTGCGTGGACTTGGACTTGAAATTACGTTTGAATAATAATGTTCTACAATATTAACCTTGTATATGGCTTTAAATAAGAACACAATAAACAGCAACTTTTCCAAGATTACAGTTAGTCTTGCATCACCAGAGTCAATAGAAAAACGCTCATACGGTGAAGTTCTTAAACCAGAGACAATTAACTATCGTACATACAAACCAGAACGTGATGGTTTGTTCTGCGAAAGAATTTTCGGACCGGTAAAAGACTGGGAATGTCATTGCGGAAAATATAAACGTATTCGTTATAAAAACATCTTCTGCGACCACTGCGGTGTTGAAATCACAGAGAAAAAAGTTAGACGTGAACGTACAGGTCACATCAAATTGGTCGTGCCTGTAGCTCATATCTGGTACTTCCGTTCTTTACCTAATAAAATAGGTGCATTGCTTGGTATTCAAACTAAAAAGTTAGATAGTATCATCTACTACGAACGCTATGTTGTTATTCAACCAGGTATCAAAGAACAAGATGGTATCAATTACTTAGACTTCCTCACAGAAGAAGAATACCTCGACATAATGGAATCTCTTCCAATTGAAAACCAATACTTGCCGGAAGACGATCCAAACAAATTCATCGCTAAGATGGGTGCTGAAGCTGTATATGACTTATTATCTCGTCTTGACTTAGATAAAATGTCATATGAACTTCGCGACAGAGCAAGCAAGGAAAAAGCTCAACAACGTAAACAAGAAGCCCTCAAACGACTTCAAGTTTTCGAAGCATTCCGTGATGCTCAAAAACGTATCGAAAACCGTCCTGAATGGATGATCTTGAAAGTCATCCCTGTTATCCCACCTGAGTTACGTCCATTGGTACCACTCGATGGCGGACGCTTCGCTACATCAGACTTGAACGATTTATATCGTCGCGTTATCATCCGTAACAACCGTCTTAAACGTCTTATCGAAATCAAGGCTCCAGACGTTATCATGCGTAATGAGAAACGTATGCTTCAAGAAGCAGTAGACTCATTGTTAGATAACTCACGTAAATCAAGTGCTGTTAAGACTGACTCAAACCGTCCTCTAAAATCTTTAAGCGACAGCTTAAAAGGTAAACAAGGTCGTTTCCGTCAAAACTTACTCGGTAAACGTGTCGACTATTCAGGTCGTTCGGTTATCGTTGTCGGTCCAGAACTCGATATGCACGAATGCGGTCTTCCAAAAGATATGGCAGCAGAACTTTACAAACCATTCATCATCCGCAAAATGATAGAACGCGGTATTGTAAAGACTGTCAAATCAGCAAAGAAAATCGTCGACCGTAAAGACCCTGTTGTATGGGACATCTTAGAAAATGTATTGAAAGGTCACCCAATATTGTTGAACCGTGCTCCTACTTTGCACCGTCTCGGTATTCAAGCCTTCCAACCAAAACTCGTCGAAGGTAAAGCTATCCGTCTCCACCCTCTCGTATGTACAGCTTTCAACGCTGACTTCGACGGTGACCAGATGGCTGTCCACTTGCCACTCGGCAACGCAGCAGTCCTTGAGGCTCAAATCTTGATGTTGGCTTCACACAACATCTTGAATCCAGCTAACGGCGCTCCTATTACCGTGCCTTCACAAGACATGGTTCTCGGTTTGTACTATATCACCAAACCACGTAAGAGCACTCCGGAACATCCAGTTAAAGGTGAAGGTAAGACATTCTACTCACCAGAAGAAGTCATCATAGCCTATAACGAAAAGAAAGTAGATATGCACGCTATCATCTACGTAAGCGTCGACGTTCGTAAAGAAGACGGCACTATTGTAAATGAAAAGATTGAAACAACAGTAGGCCGTGTTCTCTTCAACGAAGTAGTTCCTAAAGAGTTCGGATTCATCAACAAATTATTAAATAAGAAAGCTCTCCGCGATATCATCGGCGTGATGGTAAAACTCCTCGGTACAGCAACAACAACCAAGTTCTTGGACGCTATCAAGAATATGGGTTACGAAATGGCTTTCAGAGGCGGTTTGTCATTTAACTTAGGTAACGTCTTGGTACCTTCTGTAAAAGAAGAATTAATCCAAGAAGCCAACGAAGAAGTTGCCAATATCCGCGAAGAATATAATATGGGTTTCATCACTTCCAACGAACGTTATAACAAGATTATCGACATCTGGGGTCATGTTGTAACCAAGTTGACAGAAGAAGTTATGACACTCCTTCCAAAAGACGACCAAGGATTCAACCCTGTCTATATGATGTTGGATTCTGGTGCTCGTGGTTCAAAAGAACAAATCCGTCAGCTCTGCGGTATGAGAGGTTTGATGGCAAAACCACAAAAATCATCTGCAGCAGGTGGTGCTGAAATTATTGAGAACCCTATCTTGTCTAACTTCAAAGAAGGTCTATCAGTTCTTGAATACTTCATCTCAACACACGGTGCTCGTAAGGGTCTTGCCGATACCGCTTTAAAAACTGCTGACGCTGGTTACTTGACACGTCGTCTCGTTGACGTAGCTCACGACGTTATCATCAACGAAAAAGACTGCGGTACATTGCGTGGTTTGACAATTAGTGCATTACGTAGAGGTGACGAAATCATCGAATCACTCTATGACAGAATCTTAGGTCGTGTTGCTCTTCACGATATCTTCCATCCACAAACTGGTGAATTAATCATCAACGGAGGTGAAGAAATCACAGAAGATATAGCTAAGAGAATCTCTGAATCACCAATAGAAAGCGTAGAGATTCGTTCCGTATTGACATGTGAATCAAAACGTGGTGTTTGTGCAAACTGCTACGGACGTAACCTCTCATCAGGTAAACTTGTACAAAAAGGTGAAGCTGTCGGTGTTATCGCAGCTCAGTCAATCGGTGAACCTGGTACACAGCTTACATTACGTACTTTCCACCAAGGTGGTACAGCTTCTACAACATCAGACGATTCATCAATCAAGGCTAAATACAACGGTATCCTCGAAATCGATGAACTCCGTGTTGTAGACTATATTGAAGATTCAGTCGATCCATTAACAGGAGAACCAAAACAATATCAAGTTGTTGTTGGTCGTTCTGCAGAAATGAAGATCATTGACAAGAAAACAGGTGTTGCACTTACAACAGCAAACATCCGTTACGGTTCTAAACTCTATGTCAAAGCTGGTACAGAAGTTAACGCCGGTGACCTCATCTGCGAATGGGATCCATACAACGCATTGATACTCTCCGAATACCAAGGTAAGGTACAATACGAAAATATTGTTGAAGGCGTTACATTCCGTAGCGAATCAGACGAACAAACAGGTTATAACGAACGTGTTATCATCGAAGGTCGTAAACAAAGTAAGAACCCATCAATCTCTATCATCGATAAGAAAGGTGAAATTATCAAGACTTACGACTTGCCAGTTGGCGCTCACATCATGGTCGAAGACGGTGCTAAGATTAAGGCTGGTGATATGCTCGTTAAGATTCCTCGCGCTACAGGTAAATTGGGTGACATCACCGGTGGTCTTCCACGCGTCACCGAATTGTTCGAAGCACGTAACTCATCAGAACCTGCAGTCGTTTCTGAAATCGATGGCGTTGTTTCATTCGAAAAGAAACTCGTCCGCGGTAACCGTAAAGTCATCATCACTTCTAAAACAGGTGAACAAAAGACTTACCTCATCCCTACTTCAAAACAAATTCTTGCACAAGAAAACGACTTCATGAAAGCAGGTCAACCTTTGTCAGACGGTGCTATCACTCCTGCAAACATCCTCGCTATCGAAGGTCCTATGAAGGTACAAGAATTCATCGTAAACGAAATTCAAGAAGTTTACCGTTCACAAGGTGTAACTATCAATGGTAAACACTTCGAAGTTATCGTTCGTCAAATGATGCGTAAAGTTGAAATCGACGACCCAGGTGATACTCGCTTCCTCGAAGGCGAACTCGTCAACAAACTCACATTCCAAGAATGTAACGACGAAATCTTCGGTAAAGTTATCGTTACTGAAAGCGGCGATTCTGAAAACCTCGCCAACGGTCAGATGATTACAGTAAGAAAACTTCGTGAAGAAAACTCACTCTTGAAACGTAAAGACAAGAAACTCGTTGAAGCACGCGACGCTCAACCTGCTACTGCACACCAAGTGTTACAAGGTATCACAAGAGCAGCTCTTCAAACAGAAAGTTTCATCTCTGCTGCATCATTCCAAGAAACAACAAAAGTCTTGACATTAGCAGCTATCAACGCCAAATCAGATACCCTCGAAGGTATGAAAGAAAACGTTATCGTCGGTCATAAGATTCCTGCTGGTACAGGTTTACGTGAATACGAAGACTTGATCGTTGGATCTCGCGATGACTACGAACCAATAGTAAGCGTTGACCATAATGTAGAAACAGGAGTTGAAGTAAACGATGAAGTTGTCTTTGAAAATTAAGAAAACTTATCAACAATGAGTGATGAACTCTAAACAAATCGCTCATTAAAAAATAAAAGGTCGGTTTTTTACGCCGACCTTTTTTTTATAAGTATATTTAAACTATATTTGTAGAAAATTAAATTTATATAACTATGGAAAATAACAACAATAATAAGAATCAGATTAACATTGAATTAACTGATGAGATCGCAGAAGGTATCTATTCGAATTTGGCTATAATAGCACATTCTTCAACAGAATTTATCGTCGACTTCATCAAACTCATGCCGGCATCTCCAAAAGCAAAAGTTAAGTCAAGAATCATCTTAACTCCTCAAAACGCAAAACGTCTTTATAAAGCTTTGGCTGACAATATAAGCAAATACGAACAAACTCATGGTCAAATAAAAGACGTAAACGAAAAAATGCCTCCATTTACAATGGGAGGTCCTGCAGCTCAAGCTTAACAATTAACAATTGATTGTATAATAATAAGAAAAGCACTCAGCTGGGAACTTGAGCGCTTTTCGATCATTTGAGAAAATTGAAATGTATAACCAAAACCATACATTATACAATCTTAAATATATTTTTGTTCAATAGCCAACAAAAAAATAAAAAGGGACATGTGAAATTCATGTCCCTAATTGTTAACTGCAAATTGTCAATTGTTAATAGATTATAACCTCAGATCCTTCATACCCATGAGTTTCTCCAATTCCACCTCATCCGGTTGCCATGCTCTGACATGAATCAACGGATTTTCATCTGTAAGGTCAACCAACAAAAATAAATAACCAACATCTCCATATGTAGTTGAATAGTATCTCTGGAGCAACCTTACACCATAAACATCTCTATTTGTAGATGACTTTGCTCTAGTAAAATCAGTGTCCTCAAATTTGATGTTTATATAATCCTGTGAGTTAAATGTTCTCGCCAAATTCTTAAAATACGTATTCTTGTCATATTGCATAAGTTTAACATCATCGTCTGAGAAATTAAATTGCGCCTGATCAGGAATAACAGTCTTTTTTACAAGATGACCGACAATGATAAGTGCATCATCGGAATATATACTTTCCAAATAATCATGACGTTTTAACGCATATGCCGTCTGATAATCCTCCAAAAAGTTAATCAATGTAAGACGTGCTTCTTCCGACCATTTTGACTTTGTCACAATGTCTCGCTCCGTTATGGAAGAGAGTCTAAATGCTATAGAGACAATCTTTCTTGTCTCTGAATCAAAACGAAAAACGACATCTCGATTAAACGATACATTGTTTCTGAAATCAAATTGCATATTGATATCTCGGCAAATGACCTGATTCCCCATCTTAAGAAAATTATAATCCTGCTCACCAATGATCGTCATCTTACCATATTTTGAAAGAGTGTCGAGCATTCCATAACCTTCATCCGTAAAATGATGTCTTACACTAGTATAGTTTCTAGATCGCAATGCCGCTTCAACATCATTCATAATTTTCATATAATCGGAATCTTTCACATCAAATTTGCCGTCGATCTTACGCCATTCATTATTATATTCTTGATTCTTTTCCGTCAAAACAGGTTTAATCTCTTTATCCTTCTTAGCATTATCAAGATTAATTGTATGCTTTATATTTTTGAATTTTATATTGTGTTCCAGTGTATGCAACACCTTATGAACTTCTGTCTCTATCGTTGATTCATTTTTAAATTCATATTCTATTCTTATGTTTATTGTGGTTCTGTCTGGTTGAATGATAACAGCAGCAGTTCCATCATTAACTGACGTAGGTATATATTTCTGCCCGTTATAATAATCGAACTGAAGATTTGAGACCGGTATTCCTGTAGTTGAGCGAACATTAAGATTTACAATCAAACCTTCAGAAGTCTCTTCTATGGCATTCTCTTTAGGAAGTATAAAGGAAAATGAATTTAACACTCCGTCAGTACCATTTATTCTATCAATTAACCAATTATATGCATTTACCTCTTCGTCATCTATTTTTATAGTAAGAGATTCTCCTTGCGGATGTGCAAGACACAACACCAGACTCCAATAATAATTTCTCAAGGCATCTTCTATCTGAAGATTGTCGTCATTTTCGCATTCATATCCTCTTAAGGCAAGACGGACAACACTCTTGTATCTCTCATCACACAGCGCATTAAAATCGCTACGTTTCATATAGATAAAATATGAATACTGCTCATCTTCGAAATCTTCCACCAATGGAACTTGCTCAATAATCTTTTGCTGTATCTTATTATCAAATGTCTTTATGATATTTAACAAGTGTACATTCTGTTCATCGGTCGTTGCGTAAATAGCATCCGGATTACATTTATTTGCAATGTTAGAATACAAATTATCCAACGAAGCCTCCATAGCCTCATCTTGTGAATCCATAACCTGACTCATCCCCCAATAATACTCTGGATTATTCTTGATTGATTCGGAATCAAACTTCTTAGATTTAGATTGAGCATTTGAAACAGATAATGTAAAAACAAATACTAAAAGTACTAATAACTTATTCATTTCCAATAAATAAAATTGATTTTTCACTAACAGATACTTAACTACAAAGATAAAAGTTTTTACAATACAAATTATTATAATTAATCTAAATAATTATTTAAGTCAATAATCATGTTTCAAAACAGTTATATTTTTCGTTATCTTTGCAAAAAAGAATTACTATGACACACAAATATTACGATTTTTACATGCGCTTCCCTTCTTTTGAGGACGCACAGAAAGCTCAACAATTTTATAATGAAACTCATAAACCTCGTATCGGAGGTAAATTTGTAATAAACGACAACGGAGTTTGCTCACTTTCAATAACCGACGAATGCGAACTCATCTGCGACTTATATCAATTCGGAATGAAACGTTTCATCGTCGTCGATAATTATCACGGACAAAATAGAAAAGACGGCAAGATGTATTTCGACTTCCAAACAGATACCGACGTACTTCATTCATTTTTATACGACGACGAAATCTTTGAAAACATAAACAAGTTCTTGAAAGAAGACATTTACAAAGACGGGTACGTCAACGAAGGCAGCAACTTCCCTCCTATCATCAAACGCCTTGTCGATGGAATGGGCATAGATGATTTATACGACATGCTCAGCGTCAATGCGCCGGGGTTTGATATTTAAGACTACAAGTCTACAAGTAGAGACGCGTCAATGAATCCTGCAACATCAACAAGCATTGACACGTCTCATTAAAGCAACAATACGAAAAATCTTATCATGAAAAAAATCTTATTATTTCTTGCAGTTATATTTTCGTTAAATGTCAACGGACAACGGACAACAGACAACAGACAAAGTTTAACATCCGATATCGGAATTATTCCGAGTCCGCAAGATGTCAGTTATTTAACAACAGACTATTTTGCCTTAGATGAATCTTGCGTATTACTTGATAATGAAAATGAAGAAATATCAAGAATAATAAATATTTTCAAAAATGACATTCAAGAAATAACAGGCCTCGATTTAGAGATTTCAAAGAAAAAGAAGAAGAAATATGTTTCATTTGAGTTAATACGACCTTCATCATTTTTAAACTACGATTCATTAACAAATATTCAAATTCTAAGAATCAATCAAGGATATAACATTATAATTAAAGACAAATACATTCATGTTTCAGCATCAACACCTCAAGGTCTTTTTTACGGAGCTCAAAGTCTGAAACAACTTATTCGTCACCAGCTTCTCACAGAGAATAATTTAAATATTCCTTGTTACGAGATTTTCGATTATCCTTCTCTTGAATATCGTGGTTGGATGGACGACATCAGTCGCGGTCCTATCCCAACGAAGGAATTTATCAAGGAAGAGATTCGCCGTCTCGCCGAATATAAATTCAACTTCTTCAACCTTTATACTGAACATCTTTTCAAACTTGAAGATTATCCCGACATCGCTCCTACCGACGGTCTCACAAAAGAAGAAATCGAAGAACTGACCGAATTCGCGAAAGACTATTATATCGAATTTATTGGAAACCAACAATGTTTCGCTCATGCTGAAAAGACTTTAGACAATCCTTTCTACGATGACATAAAAGATACACGCTTCAATTTCAATCCTGGCGTCGATAAGACTTACGAGTTTTTGGAAGTGCTTCTCGGAGAGACGGCGCAAGCATACGAATCGAAATATTTTAATATCAACTGCGATGAGACAGAGAGTCTCGGCAACGGAAAGGCGAAGTCATACATCGACAGCGTCGGCAATGAAAGCGCTTATTGCCAACATATAAATAAGGTATATGACATCCTTAAGAAATATGACAAGGAAGTCATGATGTGGGGCGACATCATCGCAAAGAATCCGGAGATGATCAAACAACTTCCAGAAGACATACAGTTCATCGTGTGGAGCTATGGCGGTCGCGATGATTTCAGAGAGATGATCGAGCCTTTCAAAAACTCCGGACATACTTTCTGGATTGCTCCTGGAGCAAGCTGCTGGGCGACGAGTTTTCCATATATCGACAACTACACAAAGAACATCGCCAACTTCAACCGCGACGCTGTAAAATACGGAGCTAAAGGCGTCATCAACACAGCATGGGACGACTACGGAGAAACGATGTTCAACTCGACATGGCATGCTATGATATGGTGCGCCGAGACAAGCTGGAACACATTGAAAAGCAACGACGAAAATGAAAGAATCGAGAGAGAGAAGATTTTTAATGAGAACTTCATTGTTCAATATTTTAAAGTCGCAGAGTCACAAAGTCGCAAGGTCGCAGAGACAAGTAGAGACGCGTCAATGTTTCATGCAATAAAACACATTGACACGTCTTCAGACAACAGTCAACAGACAACAGTCAACAGTCAGAGTTCAATTATAAGTAATCTTTACGAATTAAATAAATTAATCGACGAGTCATCGACAACAAATCTGATGAACTTCACGGTTCTCAACGCTCCTCTGTTAGAATTTTATCCTTCAGAATTCGATTCGGCAAACATTGCCTTAAATAAAGAATATAAGGAGAAATCGTTTGAGATTTATAAGAACTTATTGAAAGACAGAAGAGAGATAAGTACTAACACAGAAATCATTGATGTTGCGATATTATCTGCTTATAGGACTTACGTCGGAGCGATGAAGAACGAGCTAAAACAAAACCTTTATAACACATTACAAAATCCTACTGAAGAAAACATCGCTGCATCAAAACAAATGTCGGAACAGTTCTTAGATTCTTTGCATCTTCTGAAGAAAAGATTCGTCAAGGCTTGGGATATGGAGTCGCGTTCATATTATAGAAATGTCTTTACAGCACGTTACGACAAGATTGCGAAAGACGTCTTGAATGCAGGGAATAAAGTTTTTATAGAAACTGAAAAACTGAAAAACTCAGAATCTGAAAATAACAATTCCACCAATTCTCAGATTCTCAGATTCTCAGATTCTCAAATTTCAAGACAACCAATGGTACAACTGAAAACCATCTTCAACGACAGACCTATTTATTATACTGTCGATGGAAGCGAGCCTGACAAGAACAGTAATATTTATACAGAACCTTTTGAGATAGAACGTTCTTGTGTTGTGAAGGCAGTTTGTTTTGAAGATAACAGAGATAAGATTGTCAACGAGAAATACATTCTTTATCATAAAGGAATGGGGCATTTCAAAAAGTTAAATACGGTGGCGGGCAACTATCGTCCTGAATATTCCGGAGGTGGAGAAGACGCTTTGCTCAACGGTGCGATAGGAAGCATGGATTACACTGACGGAAACTGGCAAGGATTCTACGGCAACGACTGCGACATCGAATTAGACTTCGGCAAGAAAGAAAAACTTAATTCAATAAAAATCAACTTCATCACATATCCTTACAACTGGATTCTTATGCCGAAAGTTTTAAATATATATGTTTCAGACAATGGCATCAATTACAAAGAATTCAAGACATTTGACATTTACGAAGATGTCGAAAAAACAAAGGCGACAATTGTGACAAGGAAATTAGATGTCGACGAATTAAACAGCAGATACATAAGAATCGTCGTTGAAAGTCCTGGTATCATTCCGGAAGGCTTACCAGGATATAATAATCCGTCATGGATGTTTATGGATGAGATTATATGCGACTAACGATTTATAACAATCCTGTCATCTGATCCTTCGTAATCTAAACCTATCACGCCGCCGAGTCTATCAATATAATATGTTATAGCCTCAACGTCGGTAGTCCAATATTCACCATCAGGTTCGGCATGACGTAAGATTCCGGAGTCGCCCCAATTTACAAGCAGATAGTTGACACTTGCTAAAGTATATGTACAACCCAAATCTACAGGGGAATAATCACCTGTTTCTGGATCTATAATCTGAAGGTTCGAGACTCTACGTTCTCCATTTCCGACATGAGAATAAATGTCATTCTCTACATCGAACACCACAGGCGATGGTATGGAAGCATCCACTTCGAATTTCATTCCGCTAACCTGTAAGAATGCTGACACACCATCAGGGAGCGAGCTTACAGAGAATTCCAAAGCATCAGCAAGTTGCTGACCTGTAATCATTGCCGTGACAATCTCATTAGAGTAAGGATGCATTGCCAAAACGTCGTTAAATGTAACATCACCTACATTGATCTCAGCACGAATTCCTCCAGCGTTGATAACGGCAATATCCGCTCTGGTGTATGAACGATATGCGTCGGCACAGAAATTACCGATGTTAACCTCTTGTTTATTTGCAACATAATTACCTTCATCATCATAAACGGTAAGAAAGACCTCACTATGTCCGACAACTCTCTGCCCTGCCAAATTAACTTCTTCCTTAACATTATCGACAAACTGCTGGGTGTTTGCATCTGTCGGCACTGTTCCTGAAGCAAGATCAACAAGCTTTGATTCGACAGTTCCATTAGTATTAATAGACACCATTCCAACATATTGGAAATATGAACCCGATGACGTCAACAATACAGGCTTACCATCTTTGTTTAAAACGAATCTCTCCTCTATAATACTATGTTCGTGTCCGTCTATAACAGCATCGATTCCATTTGTATTGTTAATAAGACCAACTGAATTCGGATGACCTCCATCTTGTTCCAGATCGCCGAGATGAGCGAGTGCAATCACATATTCTGCGCCTTCTGCACGAGCCTCATCAATAACATTTTGCGCGTTCTGATAAAATTCATTACGCATTAAAGTATAAAGCTGGTTACCGTTTCCATCTTCAAACATCACCGATGTACCCGTCGAGGTCGTTGTAAATCCGAGGTATGCCACATCGACATTTCCATAATTGACAATATGATATGCTGGAAAAACATAATCGTCAGTTTGACAGTTCTTAAAATTAGAGCTCACCACATTTGCATTCAGTTTGTCAGTCAGATTAAACATTTGTTCTGTACCATAATCAAATTCATGGTTTCCTAAGATAACCACATCATATCCAACCTCATTCATAATATCTACTATCAGCTCTCCTTTTGATGAAGCGCCGACGACACCGCCATTTGCAAAGTCGCCACACGATACAGTAGTGACGTAATCTGCAATACGTTCCTGTTGGTTTCTCAACGCAACCAATTTAGCATATCCGTCCACAGCACAATGAACGTCGTTATCATAAACAATAACTATCTGTCCATCCGGGAAAACCTCTTCCGGTGTAGAGTTATTATCACAAGAAAATAATAACAATGACATCATCAAACAGATGTAAGTCATAAAAAAGTATGTTTTATTCATAGTCTTGATAAACATTGTATGTCTCTACATTAATTTTCAACTTTAAACTTTCAATTTTCAGCTTTCAATTAAACTCACTCTCCCCAATATCCATAATTCTCAACGTCTTTGAGCAATTCCTTCACTGCTGCTTCCAACTGCTCATCAACGCCGACTGCCAATTTCTCCGGCGTGTTTCTTACCTTTACATCTGGTTCCAATTGATAGTTTTCAAGATAATATCCTTCTTGTGTTCTGTAGCCGACAACCGGCAATCCGAAGTACAAGTCAGTATCTTGCAATGTCTCCCATGTAACGCTGCTCATGGTTCCAGGGACAGGCATACCGACCAACTTACCTATTTTCTTATGCTTATAAACCCATGGCGTTCCGTGAGCGTTGCTGTAGTTTGCCTCACACATAATCATTATTGAAGGTTTTACATAACGGCGTGAAGGCATCACACAAGCCACGCTATCGCGAATCACCTGTTCAAGATATTTCTCCCCGCTAAATAAAATCTCGATGTCTTCATGCAGACGTCCTCCGCCATTGAAACGTGTGTCTATCACGATGCCTTTTCTTCTGTTATATTTTCCGAGAATATCGGCATATACATCACGATAACTCGCGTCGCCCATACTACGGATATGTACATAACCCAAAGTACCGTTCGAGAGACTATCGACCACTTCTTCATTATGTTTAATCCAACGTTGATATAACAACTCATTTTGTGTTCCCTTAGAGATAGGCTTCACTATTTCTTCCCAGCGTTTCTTTGTATCAGGATTATATATCGAGACTAAGACTTGCTTGCCGACTTTCTTGTTGAGAAGCGGATAATAATCCATGTCTTTGGTAATCTCAATTCCGTCGATTTTCTCGATGATGTTGCCAGCTTCCACCTTAGAGTGGTTCTTATCGAAAGGACCTTTCTCGAGGACTTCATCGATGAGTAAACCGTCGCCATCATAATTCACATCGAAGAGAAGTCCGAAGTAAGCTGTCACATCGCCGCTCTTACCGTTGCTACGCATACCTGCTCCTGAATGAGAGACATTAAGTTCGCCGAGAATCTCGCTCATCAACTCCACAAAGTCATAATTATTGTTAATATGTTTTAAGAAAGGATAGAAATCTTTCTTTATCTGAGCGAAGTCTGCGCCGTTGCTGTCTCTTCTGAAAAGACGTTTGTTTTCCTGCAAGAAGATGTGATTATACATATATTCACGTTCAGCGGCACGGTCGAGCAACATAGTCGCGTCATATTTTATAGGAGTAGCCTTACCACCTTTTGTCTCGATAGTCTGAAGATTACCGCCCGACAAGACGAACAACTTATCACCTTTCTTATTAAGTTTCAGCAAGGCTCCGCCCATATCGAGTTTCTTCAGAATCTTTGTAGATTTCTCGCGAATGTCGAGTTCCCAAAGGTCGTAAGCTTTTTCGAAAGCACTCAGGAAATACAATTTGTCGCCTTCTTTTGAAAGTGATATTCCAGAAAGACGCGATGACATCGGTGTGAGACGCATGATACGTTCATCGAGACCATCCAATTCAACGACGATGTCTTTCTTCTCTTCTGCTTTCTTGTCATCCTTCTTATCTTTTTTGTCTTTCTTATCGTCAGACTTCTCAGCCAAATCCTTAGCCATCTTTTCTTCTTTCTTCAGAAGGTCGTATTCTTCTTTCGAGAGACGGAACTTATCGTAAGCCTCCTGATTCATGAACGCGATGAAAGCGTCGTCCTGACTTCCCCAAGAGGCATGAGAACGCATACCGTAACGATTTGAGATGAAAGTCACGGCGTTGCCATCCATAGCCCATTGCACGTTTGAAGTGATATAGCCGTCATTGGTGATATTATAAATCTTCATGTCGCCATTAGAAGAAACGATACCGACATCAGAATATGGGTCACGCATATTGCTGATGAATGAAAGCGCGAACCATTTGCCATCCGGCGACCATTCATAATCGAAGCAATAGTCATCGTTACGATAATGTTGTGTTCCGTCGGTAATCTGACGAATTTTCTTTGTATCTAAGTTGATAACTTTTAAGATATTTCTGTTTTCGATGAAAGCGAGTTCTTTTCCATCGGGAGAAAATTTAGGCACACCGCGTTCTATTCCATCGTCTTCAAACAAAGGCTCCTCTTTGATTAATGTTGCGTAAGTGAAGTTTATCTCTTCCTCACGAGCTACTTCAGCCTTGTAAAGAGCGAAGTAACCGTCGCGTTCAGAGACGTAGACCAACGTCTTTCCATCTGGCGAGAAAGTCGGATATGCTTCTGCTTCCGGAGTATGGGTTATCTGTTTCGTTGTCTGATATTCATCTGAGGTGACGAAAATTTCGCCGCGAGCCACGAAAGCGATGAGGTCGCCGTCTGGAGTTATCGTGATGTCGGTAGCTCTTCCGAACTTACCCAATTCAGGTGTTTCTTCCTGGTCGTTGATAATCTGAATCTCTATTTTCTTTGGTTCGCCGCTGAGAGTCTGAGTATAGATTTCACCTTGATAGCCGTAACATAACAATCCATCGTTTGATACACTTAAGAATCTAACCGGATATGTCGGGAAGTTTGTGATTTGTTCCGCATTATTTATATCATCGATCTTTGCTTTATAGACGTTAAAGTTACCTCCTTCACCTTCGCTGAGGAAAACCAAATCTTCAAAGTTAGGCAAGAAACGAGGGTCACGGTCTTCACCGATGTTTGTTGTAAGAATGGTATGAGTATTTTCTTTAGCGTCATAATAAACTATGTCGCGAGCCACCGAAGAGATCTGATGTTTACGCCAATCGTCTTCACCTCCTTTTTGGTCATAATAGAGAAACGACTCTCCGTCTTTGTCGAACGACATGCTGCAAACATTAACAGCTGTTACTTGTTGCGGGCGACCTCCATCGACAGACACCTTATATAATTCGCGCATCCATCCTGTAGGGAACTGGACGTTATCGGCGTCTTTCTGAATGTTGGCGGAATAATAAATCATGCTATCGTCTGTTGAGAAAGCGAGTGGCATCTCTGATGCTGAATTTGTAGTTACACGTTTAGCCACGCCGCCATCTACAGATACCACATAGACATCGAAGTTAGCGTTTCTATCAGTAGCGAAGGCGATATATCTACCGTCGTTAGACCAGATAGGATTAAAATCGTATGCTGTCGATGTCGTAAGTTGACGAGCCAAACCACCGTCAGCGTCAACTACATAAATATCGCCTTTGTATGCGAAAGCAATTTTATCGCCCTGAGGAGAAATCACGTTGTAACGCATCCATAATGGCTGTAGGTCTTGAGCCTTGAGCTGTGAGCCTTGAGTAAAGATAAACAAGAAGAATAATAAAGATCTCATCAGCTTTGAAATCTTTTGGACGCTGTCTGTTGTCTGTTGTCTATTGTCTGTTGTCATATTATCAAAATTTAATATTCTTACCACTCATTCTTAATTTTATTCCTGTAATTACCTTCTTGGTATATTCAGGGAAGTCGCTTTTCATAATCCAGTCATAATATTGAGGTTCTTTACGGAAGACGTCTTCCACCCTTTGGTCTTTATATTTACCGAATTTGAAGACTTCCTTATCTTCATCGTCGAAGATTATTTGTCCCATAAGGTCGGCGTGTTTGTTATGAGACGAGAAGACTGAAAGCGCCTGCATGTCGTTCTGTACAGGTACAGATGTCACGCCTTTATTATCGGTATATTCTGTATCTTGATATTTATCGAGCATCGCCATTAGTACTTCGTAAGTAGCGGAAGTATCGGCAGAAGCAGAGTGAGCGTCTTCGAGTTCTTTATTCATGAAGAAACGATATGCGCCTTTGAGGGTACGAGGTTCCATCTTCATGAAGATATTCATCACGTCGATGAGATGACGGTTCTTGATGTCGAAGTCGATGCCCGCACGCAGGAACTCTTCCATCAGGAAAGGAACGTCGAACTTCAGTATGTTATAACCCGCGAGGTCGCACGAACTGAAGAACTTCGCAATCTCAGGAGCGAGTTCCTTGAACGACTTGCAATCTTTAACATCAGCATCAGAGATATGATGTACGGCAGTAGTATGAGGAGGGATAGGACAACCCGGATTTATGAGCCAAGTCTTCTGTTCTTCTTCTCCGTTAGTATTGACTCTCAACACGCTTATTTCTACGATACGATCATGCACCGGATTTAATCCTGTTGTCTCAAGGTCGAAAAACGCTATAGGTTTCTTAAGATTTAACTTCATATTTTTTAAAAATTAATGAACGCCAAAGATAAGAAAAGTCAACGGACAACAGACAACGGACAACGGATTTTTTTTGAATCTGAAAAACCGAAAAAGTTTTGATGGGACTTTTATAAATTCTACGTTTTACATTAAAATTCCACCAATTCATCTGAAGAGTAGCTTTTGGCGAATACGACTTTATTTTCTTTTGTTTTGATCTCGATAATATTTCTATGTTCCCAATTCAATTTATTTATCAGACTGACTGAATCTATTATTACATTATCATCTATTTGACCTATATAGTTCTGTGCTATATAGGGTGTCGTTATCAATGTAGAACTGTCTGTTTCAGGAAACAATACGTCTATTGTTTTCACCACGCAGCCACTACATGAATTGTCAGGCACAAGAAAAAAAGTATGTTTCTCATTTGGGATATTTATGTTTAAACTGTCTGCATACCAATAGAAAATTTTGGTTTCTCTTGAAAACATATCATCTGTTTTACTTTTGTTTATCGTCTCACACGAAAACATTAAGCTACTCAAAAACAAACCAAGCAGCAGTGTGAGAGCCTTTCCATTCCTTGTT
>JAZUSL010000038.1:0-19906 GCA_045606705.1 Bacteroidales bacterium | reverse complement strand
TATACACATTGCACCAGTACAGATAATGCTGACGCTGGAAGTTTTGGAGTCCTTCATGGTACCATGCCGTACCACTATTTTGAGAAAGGTAAAACTAAAAAATAGTGGTATGAATCAATCGAAATCTTATCCTAAAGTATTATCTATCGCTGGCTCAGATTCTTCTGGCGGCGCTGGCATACAAGCCGACCTCAAGACTTTCTCGGCTCTCGGCGTCTATGGCGCGACGGCGATAACTGCAATCACAGCACAGAATACTCAAGGCGTTAACTCTCAATTCGCCATAGAGCCTCAGATGGTCTATGATCAGATTGCGGCGGTGATGGACGACATTGAACCTTCCGTGGTGAAAATCGGGATGCTGTCGAATACGGCAATCGTCGAGGCTGTGGCAAAGGCACTTCATGATTATAAACCTTCTTTCATCGTCCTCGACCCAGTCATAGTGTCAAGCACAGGACATCGTCTTCTCTCCATCGAAGCTCAAGAGACTATAAAAGAAAAACTTATCCCGATAGCAGATTTACTGACTCCTAACATCCCTGAGATGAAAGCCCTGACTGACTTTTCACTCTCATCTCTTGATGAGAAAAAGGAAGCTGCTCAACAGCTTTTCAATCTCGGAGCGAAAGCCATACTCCTTAAAGGAGGTCACGAAGAAGGCGAGGTGAAGACGGATGTCTTGTTTGTGAGTCAACAGACAACAGACAACGGACAACAGACTTTGTCGATGTTCACTTCAGAGACGGTTGTTACTAAGAACACTCATGGTACGGGTTGTACTCTTTCTTCGGCGATAGCGGCATTCATAGCGAGAGGCCTTTCTTTGGAAGATGCTATTTCAGAAGCTAAGAATTATGTGACGGAAGCCATACGCGCCGGAGCTGATATTAATATAGGTAAGGGGATAGGTCCGGTGAATCATGCTTTTAACCCTCAAAAAATGATAGTGTTATGAAATTGAATAATGTAAGACTCCAGTTTATAACACATTATACCGAGCGATATTCCTACCTCGACTCGGCTCGTATCGCGCTCGAAGGTGGCTGCCGTTGGATTCAGTTACGAATGAAAGATGCCGATGAAACTTTGTTGGAAGAGACGGCTCTCATAGTACAGAAGATGTGCAAAGAATACGACGCGACATTCATCATCGACGATAACGTTCATCTTTGTAAGAAGATAAAAGCCGACGGCGTACATCTCGGTAAGAACGATATGCCCATTGCGGAAGCGAGAAAGATTCTCGGCGATGATTTCATTATCGGCGCGACTGTCAATACCTTTGATGATGTATTATTATGTCAACAGTCAACAGTCAACGAGACAACGAGTAGAGACGCGTCAACGACACAAAACAATGAACAAGATGTCGTTGATACGTCTATAGACTTAGCGAAATTGGGAGTTCCTAATTATTTCGGCTGCGGTCCTTTTCGTTTTACTTCGACGAAGAAAAATCTCGCTCCGATATTAGGGTTGGATGGTTATCGTGAGATCATGAAAAAGATGAAGGAAAACAATATCGACATTCCGCTTGTCGCGATAGGAGGCATCACCAAAGACGACGTGCCAGAGTTGATGAAGACTGGCATCGACGGAATTGCTATCAGCGGCAGCGTTTTGAGAGCGGAAAACCCCGTTGAAACAATGTACAATGTACAATTCATAATGCATAATTCATAATTATATTAATGTGAGCTGTAGGGACGAAAGATAAATAGTCGAGTGTGGAGTGAAACGTAACGCCTGCCGAGGAGAGAATGATGAACAACAGATTTAACATATGTTTGCAGATGATATTTTATAATAGTAGCCTCTATGCGTTAGGGATTGAAGCGGCATCCTTTTGTAGCGAAGCGGAAAAAGATATAGCGGAAAGCCCGACGGCGATAACCGGAACGCCCAAAGGCAATTTACAATTCATAATTCATAATTATTAATGTGAGCAATGTAGGGCGAAAGACAATAAACTGGTGTGAAGTGAAACGTAACGCCTGTAATGATGAAGTAAAAACAGTCAATAGTAAAAAATAAAACTATGAATTCAAATATTAAAATATCGTATCCGGGTTCGGAGAAGGTGTATATGCAAGGCACTATATATCCGGATGTTAGAGTCGGGATGCGTCTCGTCAGACAGATGCCGACAGTGGTGATGAAAGGCGAGGAGAGGATAGAGACGCCGAATCCTTCCATTTATATTTATGACACTTCAGGACCTTATAGCGATGAGAATGTCAGCATCGACTTAGGGAAAGGACTGCCGCGACTGAGAGAGGCGTGGATTAGAGCGCGAGCTGAGAAAGACGCCGATAATATAGGTCAGATGTATTACGCCAAGAAAGGCATCATCACTCCGGAGATGGAATATGTCGCAATCCGAGAGAATATGAATTGCAAGGAGTTAGGCATTGAAAGTCATATCACGCCGGAGTTTGTGCGTCGTGAAGTGGCAGAAGGTCGTGCTGTCATTCCAGCTAATGTCAATCACCCGGAGTCGGAGCCTATGATAATAGGACGTAATTTCTTGGTGAAGATAAACACCAATATCGGTAACTCTGCCACGACATCGAGTATTGAAGAAGAGGTGGAGAAGGCAGTGTGGAGCTGCAAGTGGGGCGGCGACACTCTCATGGATTTATCGACAGGCAACAACATACACGAGACGCGAGAATGGATCTTGCGTAATTGTCCCGTACCTGTTGGCACCGTGCCGATGTATCAGGCGATGGAGAAGGTGAACGGCAAGGCGGAAGACCTCACTTGGGAGCTGTTCAGAGACGTCTTGATAGAACAATGTGAGCAAGGTGTCGATTATTTCACCATACACTGTGGGATACGTCTGAAGAACGTGAACCTCGCCGCGGAGCGACTGACGGGCATGGTAAGTCGTGGCGGAAGCATCATCTCGAAGTGGTGCCAGATACATCAGAAGGAGAGTTTCTTATATGAACATTTTGACGACATCTGCGATATTCTCGCGAAGTATGACGTCGCTGTCTCCTTAGGCGACGGCTTACGTCCAGGCAGTATCTACGATGCCAACGACAGAGCGCAGTTCGCGGAGTTAGACACCATGGGCGAACTCGTTGAGAGAGCGTGGGCTAAGAATGTGCAGGCTTTCATCGAAGGACCGGGGCATGTGCCGATGCATAAGATCAAAGAAAACATGGAACGTCAGATAGAGAAATGTCATAACGCACCATTCTATACCTTAGGACCTTTGGTGACAGACATAGCACCAGGCTACGACCACATCACCTCCGCCATCGGCGCGGCGCAGATAGCGTGGTACGGAACCGCGATGTTGTGTTATGTGACGCCTAAGGAACATCTCGCGTTGCCTAATAAAGACGACGTGCGTGACGGCGTGATAGCGTTTAAGTTGGCGGCACATGCGGCAGACCTCGCGAAACAACATCCGGGAGCGATGATACGCGACAACGCATTGAGTAAGGCTCGTTATGAATTCAGATGGAAAGACCAATTCAATCTCAGCTTAGACCCTGAGAAAGCATTGGAATATTATAAGACAGCAAATCATGTGGGAGGAAAATATTGCACCATGTGCGGACCTAATTTCTGCGCCATGAGAATCAGCCAGACGATTTGTGATGACAAATAACAATGTAGAGACGTATCAATGATACCGATAAAATATAAACAAACATTGATGCGTCTCAGGAATGATAAATTGACACGTCTCAGGAATGATAAATTGACATGTATGAATATATGTCTAAAATTGAGATGATTTATAAAAATTAAATAAAAATTATTAACCAAAAACAGACTGTTGACTGTTGTCCGTAGTCTGTTGACATAAATAAAAAATAATTATGATAGAAAAAAAAGTATCGCAGGGAATTATCAGTACCTATTTCAGTAAGTTAGAAAAGAATTTAGATTTGGATGTCGCTATTGTCGGTGGCGGACCTTCTGGCATTGTAGCGGCTTATTATCTCGCCAAAGCCGGCTTGAAAGTAGCGCAGTTCGACAGGAAGTTATCACCTGGCGGCGGCATGTGGGGAGGCGCGATGATGTTCAACCAGATTGTGGTGCAGGAAGAAGCGCTCCACATCATCAAGGAGTTCGACATCAATTACGAGAAATATGACGAGAACCTTTACGTCATGGATTCTGTGGAAAGTACATCGGCATTGTTGTATAAGGCGGTACATGCCGGTGCAACTATCTTCAATTGCTATTCTGTTGAAGACGTGATTTTTAAAGATAATGTCGTGAGTGGCGTCGTCGTCAACTGGACACCTGTCTTACGTGAAGGCATGCACGTCGATCCGTTGAATATCATGGCGAGATGCGTCATCGATGGCACGGGTCACGACAGCGAGATGTGTAGGACAGTAGCTCGTAAGAACGGCATTCGTCTCGCCACCGACACCGGCGATGTCATCGGAGAGCGTTCTTTAGATGTCGTCTCAGGAGAAGAAGAAGTCGTCAACGGCACAAAAGAGATATATCCTGGACTTTATGTCTGCGGCATGGCGGCATCAGCCGTAAGCGGCACACCACGCATGGGACCTATCTTCGGCGGAATGCTTCTCTCTGGAAAGAAAGTCGCGGATTTGATTATTAAAAGTTTATAGTTTATAGTGTAGAGTTTAGAGTAGTTGTGAGTTTAAAGTGAAAAGTTTAAAGTGTAGAGTTTAGAGTAGTTGTGAGTTTAAAGTGAAAAGTTTAAAGTGTATTAAGCAATGATAAACTTCTAAACTCACAACTTTACACTATAAAACTACTCTACACTCTACACCCTACACTTTACACCTTATACCAATATGAGATTAATCGCGATAACAAAACCTGATTTTTACGATGGCGAGGCAGCTTTCATCAAGAGGTTGTTTGAGAGCGGCTTCGACATTGTTCATCTTCGGAAACCTAATTCAGATATTGATAATTGTAGAAATATTTTAAACGAATTATCATCGGAAGAAAGAAGTAAAATCGTCGTCCACGATTATCCTGAGTTATATTATGAATTTTCGTTGAAAGGTATTCATATAAATAAAAATATTGTAAAATATCCAGAAGGTTATCAAGGATTTAAGACACGTTCTTGTCATTCTTTGGAAGAAGTGAAGCTGTATAAAGACGATTTCGACTATGTGTTTCTAAGTCCGATTTTCGACAGCATTTCAAAGCAAGGATATAAGTCGGCGTTCACGGAAGATGAGTTGAGACGTGCATCGGAAGAAGGTATTATTGATGAGAAAGTCGTTGCCTTAGGTGGCGTTACATACGACAGGATTTCTTTATTGAAGGACTTAGGTTTCGGTGGCGCGGCGATGATGGGAGGGGTTTTTATAAGTTGAAAATTGAAAGTTGAAAATTGAAAATTTGAGAAATTGATATGAAGTGTTGTCATAATGAAGTGGATTTATTGAAGTCTCATCAAAATAATTCTTATATTTGTTAACTCAAATTTAAAACTATCATTATGAAAAAAGTCTGCTTGAAATTATTATTGTTTTCTTTGTTTTTTACTCTGATCTCATGTGAAAATGACAAGAAAGTTGATATTCCTACAACGTCGCAGAAAGCCTTGGAAGCGTTGATAGAAGGTAACAAACGTTATGTTGAAGGCGCGATGATTCATCCTAACAGTGATATGAAAAGGGTTAAAGAGACAGCACCTCATCAGGAGCCTTTTGCGGCTGTCGTCGGCTGCTCCGATTCGAGAGTTCCGGTAGAAATAGTTTTCGATCAGGGCGTGGGTGATATTTTCGTGATACGAACTGCAGGTAATAATATTGATGGTAAGATGATTATGGGTAGCATTGAATATGCCGTCGATCATCTTGGCGTCAAGGTGCTCTTGGTGCTTGGCCATGGCTCCTGCGGCGGCGTCACTTCCGCTATCACCGGTGGCGCACATCATGGCGAGATAGGGAAGTTGTTGCATTGTATTCAAGAAGATATACCGGAATATATCGGCAAGACAGAGCTTTTGGATGAGGCTATCAGACATCATGCCGACGTTCAGATTGAGGAAATTCTAAACAACGAATTGATAAAGGAGAAAGTTGATGATGGTGAGCTTATTGTGAAAGCTGCATATTACAATATAAATACAGGTGTGGTTGAGATACAATGATTTCTATAAATCACACATTATGAATTATGCATTATGAATTATGCATTATGAATTATGCATTATGAATTATGCATTATGAATTGTGAATTATGCATTATGAATTAATGTGGGCGTTCCGGCTATCGCCGTCGGGCTTTCCGCTATATCTTTTTCCGCTACGCTCCAAAAGGATGCCGCTCCAATCCCTAACGCATTTGGGATACGAAAAAAAATTTAACTGCTCATAAATAAACAAAATGCCAAGTCTTGTCCCGATATTGACAATAACAGGTTCCGACGGCGCAGGTGTCGTTGGAATCCAAGCTGATATAAGAACTATATCGGCTCTTGGTGGTTATGCTCTCACTGCTATAACATCGGTGACGACGCAAGATGAAAACGGCTCGACTTTCATAAACGACCTGCCCCTTGATATGATAATAGGGCAGGTGAGGACTATAGTAAAAGAATGGCATCCAAAGGTTACGAAAATAGGTCTCGTCCGCGATGTTACAGCAATCAAGATGCTGAAGAAAGAGATTGTCGCCTCGCAGAAAATAGTGTTGGTTCCGGGTATTTTCTCTTCCGATGGCAGTCAGATAATTCCCGATGCGGCTGTCGCTGCCATTAAAAAGCATCTCGTTCCTATGGCTACGCTGCTGATATTACGTTGTAACGAAGCGGAAAAGATGCTCGCAATGAAGATTAAGACCGACGACGATATGATAAAGGCGGCTCGTGCCTTCGTCGATATGGGCGCGGAATCTGTGCTGCTACGTGCGTCAAAACATTCCGAAGGACTGCTGACGGCTTTGCTTTATGAGAATGAGAATTGTCATTTCTTCACTTCTCACAACACCGAGGGCTGGCAGCGTCATGGTGTCGGCGGCGCACTTTCCTCTGCTATAGCGACTCGTCTCGCTTTCGGCGACGACATCACAACGGCTTTGGAAAAGGCTCACGATTATATGCATAAACAAGTGGTCTATGCTGTGAAAGAAATAATACAACATTCGAGAAAGACTGTCATCTACAACAAACTTATGTCGCTCGTTGCTCAATATTATAATAAATCGCATGATGTTAATTTTTATGCTGATAAGTTGTGCATATCAACACGTTATCTGTCAAAAGTAACTAATGATGTTGTCGGCGCAAGTCCGAAACAGATTATCTCGGATTATGTGATGAAGGAAGCGAAAATACTTTTAGAGTCAACGAATTTTAACATACAGGAAATCTCCAATCGTCTCGGATTTTCATCGCAGTCGAGGTTCTCTTCTTTCTTTATGAAGTATGAAAGATGTACGCCATCTGATTTTCGCATGATATGATTTTATATGATTGTCAAAATTTATTTAAACGGGGAATTTATAGAAGTTCCCTAGATATTCATACATTTTTCTATTTCTTCAATGCTTGGAAGTTTGTCTTTAAGTTCATCTGGTAGTTGTTGTTTTGGAATTATAAATTCAGATATGCCTATAGGGGAGTTGATTCTTGAAAGGGCGTAATGCGCTAAAACGCTGTTCTTTTCTTTACAAATCAATAAGCCAATGGCAGGATTGTCGAGTTTGGAGTTTAATAGTTCGTCAACCATTGCTGTATATCCTGCGAGTTGTCCGACATCTTGAAAATCAAATTCTGTAGTTTTAACTTCAACAATACAATAACAGTGGAGTGGTATGATATAAAACAATAGGTCAATATATTTGTCTTTCCCTCCAGCTGATATTCTGTATTCACGACCGACAAACGAGAAACCTTTTCCTAATTCTAAGAGAAAATTTGAAAGTTTATCCATCAATTCGTCTTTTAATTCTTTTTCGGTATATTGTTCATGTAATGGAATAAAGTTAAAATTGTAAGGGTCTTTCAACATCTGCTGAGCGAGGTCTCCTTCAATAGATGGCATTGTGGTCTTGAAATTTGATAACGCTGAGCCTTGTCTTTCATAAAGATCTGTTTCTAAGAAATTTACTAATACACCACGTCCCCAATTGTTTTCCAATGTCTTGCGTACAAAGAATAAAGCTTTGTTGGAGTCGCCTTTTACTTTATCAATTATTTTCTGATGATGACTCCAAGGTATTGAAAACAATAGATTAAAATTATCGGCATCTTGCCGACAATTCTCAAATAATGGAGCATACAAGCAATAAAAATACTTTGTGTATCTTAAACTTGTTGGAGCCAAACCTTTCTTGTTGTTTAATACCTTTGATAAGTCGCGACTTAGATTTTCATAGAAACGAGAACCATATTTGTTATCGTATTTGCGTTCTTCAATGTCTTTTCCTAATTCCCAATAAAAAGCAAGAATGCCTTTGTTTATCTGCATAGAAGCTTTGATTTGACTCTGACGATAGCGCTTGCATAAATCCTGAATCCATTGCAGATAGTCGTTGTCAAAGATATTAATAAATTTATTCATGATTAAAAAGTTTCATAGTAAAATTTTGATTTTTGCAAAGATATAAATAAGAATTATATGTTTTACAAAATTAACATTTTTTAACTTTTTATCTCGTTGATTTGTAGACCGCGTTAGGGATTGGAGCGGCATCCTTTGCGAGCCATGCGGGGACGGGAACGGGAATTGGGAACAGGACGGAATTTTGGGAGCGGGGTGGAGATGGAGCGAGCAAAGATATAGCGGAAAGCCCGACGGCGTAGCCGGAACGCCAAGAAAAAATGACTAAAGACAAAAGGCAAAAGTTTTTTAGTTAGGAATTTAAGGGGATTTCTATAAATTGCTTTGCGAGTGATTTATGTAACATAAAGCACGCAAAAGTTTTTAACATGATTGTAAAAATTTATTTAAACGGGGAATTTATAGAAGTTCCCTTTATTATTATCGGAATAATATTTCACAATATCGGAATTTAATTTTCTTTCGTTTTTTGATAATATCTTTCTTTGCATCGTTTTAAATTTTATAAATGATGAAAGAAATAAATCGTGATTTAGCCGTATTATTAAAAGGCGGCGTTATTATGGATGTTACTAATCCGGAGCAGGCTCGTATTGCTGAGGCTGCTGGTGCTAAGGCTGTTATGGCTTTGGAGAGAGTTCCTGCCGACATCAGAGTCGCGGGTGGCGTCTCGCGTATGAGTGATCCTAAGATGATTCAGGAGATACAAAAAAGCGTTAACATTCCTGTTATGGCGAAATGTCGTATCGGTCATTTTGTTGAAGCACAGATACTAGAAGCCATAGGTATAGATTATATCGACGAGAGCGAAGTGCTTTCTCCGGCTGACGATGTTTATCATGTTGACAAACGTCAGTTTAAGGCTCCCTTTGTTTGTGGTGCGAGAGATTTAGGCGAGGCTTTGCGTCGTATCAGCGAAGGCGCCATGATGATCAGGACAAAAGGCGAGGCTGGCACTGGCGACATAGTTCAGGCTGTCCGTCACATGCGTATGATGCAAAGTGAGATAAGGAAAGTCGTTTCTCTTAATTCTGATGAGTTATATGAAGCAGCCAAAGAAATGAGGGTTCCTTTTGACTTGATACAATATGTACATGACAATGGAAAGTTGCCTGTGCCTAACTTTGCTGCAGGAGGTGTCGCAACTCCCGCTGATGCTGCCCTGATGATGCAGTTGGGAGCCGAAGGCGTGTTCGTTGGAAGCGGAATCTTCAAGAGCGGTGACCCTATGAAGAGAGCTAAGGCTATAGTCAATTCCGTTGCTAACTACAACAGTCCTGATGTATTGGCAGAACTGAGCGAAGACCTCGGCGAAGCTATGGTAGGAATCAATGAGAACGAAATAAAAATCCTGATGGCGGAGAGAGGAAAATAATGGTGTTTTTAATGTACATAAATAAAAAGCACTCAGATAGGAAACTGAGTGCTTTGAATAATTTGAATGCTTGTTGTTTTTGTTAAATCTCTGATGTTTTTATTAATTCTTCAATGACATCTTCGAGATAGAAATTATTAGTGATGAATTCGATTATTTTGGCAACCATTTCATCAACAACCTGATACGGTATCTTCATTTTTATTGCCATCGCCCTACAGAAAATTATCTCATTTTCGTTGAGGTCACCGTCTATCATCATCAAGAGAATCAGGTCATAAAGATGCTCGATTTTTTCGATCTCGTTTGCAGGCATGATAAATCTGATGCTCTCGGGATCTTCAATGATCTGTTTCATTTCTTCAGCTGTCAATCCTGCTTCGTTTGCAACGTTGGCGACATATTGTCTTTCTTCATCAGAAAATTTTCCATCGGCATAAGATAAAGCCACCAGATTACGAATGTGACTCAATAACTTTTTTCTGTCACCGTGATTTTTTAATTCTATTGTGCTCATTGTTGGTTGTTTTAAGATTTTTATGAGATAACATAAGATAGATGGTATTATTATATGAGCTTCAATGTAATTATATTATTTCTCAATAAAAACTACTAACTATTAACTATCTGTCGTTTAATTGATTATCATATGGATATGACTCATTTCTTAATATATTTTAACAAATAGTGTTAATAATCTGATAAATAAATATTAAATGCGACAAATGCTTAAAAGTATTATTCGACAATTACAATAAAAAACAATTCTTTTCGTTGTGTGTTAAAAATTAACAATGTAATTGTAATGGAAATCATAATTATCATTATTCTTATCCTTGTGAACGGCTTCCTTTCTATGTCGGAGATGGCTGTGGTGTCGGCTCGTAAGTCGAAGTTGGAGACTGATGCCAAGAAAGGCAGCAAGAGTGCTAAAGCGGCTCTAGAACTCGCTGATAATCCCGACAATTTCTTCTCGACGCTACAAATCGGAATAACATTGATAGGTATTTTGACAGGTCTCTTCTCCGGTGAGGCTTTCGCCGCAGACCTTTCCGTCTATGTCGCGAGAATCTCTTTCTTGTCGCCATACGCATATATGATTTCTAAAGCTCTTATCGTCATATTAGTCACTTACTTAACTCTCGTCATAGGCGAACTCGTGCCTAAGCGTCTCGGAATGGCAAAGGCTGAGTCTATAGCCAAGTTTATCGCAAAACCGATGATGTTTCTCTCTAAGTTGGCTTATCCTTTGGTGTGGATTTTAGCAAAGAGCTCTGCATTGATTTCTAATATCTTAGGACTGAACAAGACGAAAGATAGTCCCGTTACGGAGGAAGAAATAAAGGCTATGATGAAAGAGTCGTTGAATGATGGCGAACTCGATGAGGCTGAGCATGATATAGTTGAACGTGTATTCGACCTCGGCGATAGAAAAATATCTTCTATTATGACACATCGCTCCGAACTCGTGACACTCGATATTAATGATACTAAAGAAACTTTGATAAGAAAGATAGAAGGTAATCTTTACAATACTTATCCTGTGGTGTCTGGCAAGTTGGATAATATTGTTGGTTTCGTTAATCTTAAATCGCTTTTTGTCGCTGTTCAGAAAGATGATTTCTCATTGAAAAATATTGTTGCAAAGGCGTTCTATCTTCCTGAGAATATGAACCTTAACAAGGCATTGGAGTTCTTTAAGAAAGAAAGGATAAAGTCGGCTTTAATCACCGATGAATTTGGTTGTGTTGTCGGTATCGTTTCTCTTAAAGATATTATGGAAGCTATTGTGGGTGAGATGCTTGAAGAAGATGAACTTGCAGATATTATCGAGAGAGAGGACGGAACTTTTATTATTGACGGACGTTATTCTTTCTACGATTTTCTTGCTTATTTCGATAAAGAGGATTTGTTTGATGACGATATTAACTTTAACACTATCAGTGGCTTGATAATAGATATACTTGAAGAGATTCCGCAAGAAGGGCAGAAGGTGAGATGGCATGATTTTACTTTTGAAATCATGGATATGGATGCTGCAAGAATTGATAAGGTGCTGGTTCATAAAGTTAAAGAAGATTAATATTAAAAACTCCACGCCGATACCTTCGTACCACATCCGAGACATATTGGAAAATTATCTTTCTATTTCTTAATGTATATTAACAAAATCTGTTGATATATGTCTATGAACAACACTTTTTGAATAAAAAATAATCTTCTGTCAGAATATCTTTTATTATTAATAATTTTATATTACAATATTAAAGTGCAACTTTAAATTTGTCAAGATTATGGATAAACATTTGATAAATAGATTATTAGAGGAGTTGGTTCTGCAATTTGGCAGACTTACGATGAAACTCGTACTTTATCGTCTCCACCGCTATGCTGTATGATGGCGAGCAGGAACAATTCCAACAATACGACGCATATTGTAACTATAGAAAGATTTTCTGAAGATCAAATTTTTATCAGAACGAATATTCCGCCATTAACAATTTTTAACGTAAATGTTAATGAAAGTAGGAGAGAAGTGTTAAGAATTGTTAACGGATGGTGGAGCACTTAGCACTTTGGTAATAAACTTAATTGTAATATGAAATCAAGAATGTGTGGAAGTACTATAAATTATTATGTCTTTAGTAGAATAATTACTATTGTATAAAAAGCAGGTGTAGGATATTGTATTATGAAACACCTGCTATTATTATCTCATTATTATTAATAAACCTAATTGTTATCTTGGTGCCCAAAGTCTTACGAAAAATAAAATAGTAGAAGAAATGCTATTATCTTCAAGTCCATCAATTGTCTTATTAACAATATCCCATTCTTTGGTACTCCATGGATTTAATATATATTTTGAACCGAATATATGACTTGCATAATACTTTGAAGATAATGTATGTAGTTCTTTAAAATCATTTGTGAAAGAATAGTTTATAATACCAGTAATATGTAACTTAGCCTCATCTTCACTAATTTTTATATAATCCCCAACTTTTAAATCTTTATATTCATATGAAAAAATATAATCCCTTTTTTGTTTAGCACTAAAATCATAATTATGATCGGTAAAGTATATGAGATTATAATTATAGATACGTTCGTCACCATGTTCATATAAAACTATATCTTTTTCATATACAGATTTTGGTGGTATAGCAATATATTGTTGTTCTTCAGTAATGTTATAATTAGAATTACTATTTGAACTACTAGAACCAATGATGCCAATACCACCATAAATACTATTAGCTGTAGTATTACCTGTAATGTGAGACTTTGATTTGTATATTTGGCTTGCATATTCATTTTTCTTGATAAAGCAATTTGCAAGATCTATATATATAATTTTATCTGTTTTATTTGTTATAGACATTGTCAATATAGGAACAGGACCACGACTATTAGCGGGATTCGCATATTTTACACGACCAGTATAGATTACTTCAATATTATCATCATAATATTGAGAATCTTTACATAATTCATATAAATACCATATTGCACTTGCATTGGGTTTTGCTGATATTTCTATTGTAAATAACATCGCTACCAATACTAATAATACTTTTTTCATTTTTCTTAAATTTAAAATTTTACTTCCTACTCATTTAAAGGCTTTTCGGTTACACCTTAAGTGCCTTGGGAATCTGAGATATGCACATAAAAAAACGCGGCACTTTTGTTTATTCCCATTTCGAGGTGTTTGGCGTAACCCGTTCTGATAGAATAACCAAAAGCCCGCGCATAGCACGAGCATTTTCGCTATTATCCTTATCAGAACTCTTTAAAGTCGCCAAACTTTCGAAATGATAGAATAAAAGCTAAAACGCTTTTCCAATATTTTAAAATGTGCGTATCAATCTACGCTCTTATATCATAGGCATCAGTTTTTGTTAATATTTGTTTTGTTGCCTACAAAAATAGAAAAATTAATTGAATTAAAACATCAAGGAGTGAAAATAAATCTGTCGTGTTAATTATATAAACCTTTAAATTTGCAACAACAATATGTTGACACGTTGTCTTGTTGTCTAGTTGACTTTTATATATGAATACCAATAACATCGAATCTCATCCATTACAGCCGTTTCTTCCGACAGACGCAAAATATCTCATGCTCGGCAGTTTTCCTCCGAAAAAGGAGAGATGGTCGATGGAGTTTTTCTATCCTAACTGGATAAATGACATGTGGCGAATAATGGGATTTATCTTCTTTGACGACAGACATCATTTCGAGATAAAAGACAAGAAACGTTTCGATAAAGATAAGATCATTGATTTCTGCAAAGAGAAAGGAATCGCTTTGTATGATACGGCTACGGAAGTCATTCGTTTGAAAGACAATGCTTCCGATAAATTTCTTGAAGTCGTGAAGCAGACCGATGTCAAGGCGTTATTAAGAAAAATTCCTCAATGTGAAAACATCATCACGACAGGACAGAAAGCCACTGATATTATCGTAGATATTTTCCGATGTGAAGAACCGAAAGTGGGAGAGAAGTCTGAAATAATTTTTGAAGGTCGCAGAATATCATTCTGGAGAATGCCATCATCGTCAAGAGCTTATCCTATGTCGTTGGAAAACAAGGCGGGGTTCTATAAAAAGATATTTTTCAACTAAGGACAAGATTTATCTTCCTAAGAACTTACTCCGTACCACATTCGAGACATATTCGGAAAATTATTTCTTCATTCCTTAACGTATTTTAACAAAGTTTGTTAATAATTTGAAAAAAAATTGTTAAATGTGATGAATGTTGAAAAATTAAGTGTTGCAGATAATGTTTTTTATTTTTATTTGTATAGTTTTGCATTGAGAATTATTGAGGTCGACATTGAATGTTCTTTTAATTCTCCTTAAATTATTAACCAAAATTCTTATTATGAAATCAGAACTAATCCAAGAGCTGTTGAGCAAATTTGAAACCGCTTGCTATGAATATAATGGCATAGAGTGTTGGAGCGCACGTGAACTACAGACTGTTTTTAATTATACAGAATGGCGTAATTTTATTAAGATTATAGACAAAGCAAAAGTATCTTGTGAAAATGCGGGTGAGAATATTGATGATCATTTTGTTGAATTCAACAAAATGATAAATATTGCAAAAGGCGCTCAGCGTCAAATAGATGATATGGCTTTAGATGAACGTGGAGTTAAGCCGGAATTATTGCCACCCGATGAAGATGTTAAGAAGGTTCAAAGAAGGTTGGAATGTGATGTTAAAAATATTGGAAAACAAACAAAAAAATTAAAAAATAAATCATAAATATTATAGTAATCAATTAATGTATCCAATTCAAATAACCAAAGGACGCGACTCATTATCACGCCCTTATGATTATTATATTTTTATTTCGCCTCATTCCGTGGACTTGAACTCCACTTGTTGTCTCGTTGACTTGTCGACTTGTTGACTTCTTTCTTGTAAGCCTTCTGTGACTACATAGAAGTTAGGTACGAACAAAGTCCCGAAGATTGTATTTGAGAACATTCCGAATACTACTGCTGTGCCGAGTGCTATACGTGCTTCGGCGCCGGCACCGCTCGCAAACATCAACGGCAGCACGCCGAGCACAAAAGCTAAGGATGTCATCAAGATAGGACGTAAACGAACTCGTCCCGCTTCAATGGCAGCGTCTTTGATACTCATGCCTTTAGCTCTGTATTCGACGGCGAACTCTACAATCAAAATGGCGTTCTTCGCCGATAAGGCAATCAACAATATGATGCCGATTTGCGAGTAAATACTTATCGGCAACGACATCACGATACAACCTGCAATGACTCCTAACAAGGCTAAGGGCACGCTTAATATTACGGCGAAAGGATTTGTCCAGCTTTCGTACATCGCAGCTAAAACTAAGAGTACCAATATTATCGCAAGGACGAAAATCATTGTCACACTTGAACTTGACAACTTTTCTTGATAGGCGACTGATGTCCATTCATAACCGAAATTGTTTCCTAACATGTCTTCGGTGAGATTTTCTAAAGCTGTCATCGCTTCGGAACTGCTGTAACCTTCATTCGCTACAGCCATAATATTTGCGGCAGGGTAGAGGTTGTAACGGTTTATCTGCGTCTGTCCCATCTTTTCCTCGATGTTGCAAAATGCCGAGAACGGAACCATCTCGCCATTAGGATTTTCTACGCTTAACTTCAAAATGTCGCTGATAACGTTTCTGTTACCGGGATTGGCTTGTATGATGACTTGATAAATATTATTGAACTTCACGAAGTCGTTGGCAAAAGTGGAACCCATATATGACGACAATGCGTCAAAGACTTGATTTACTTGCAATCCCATCATTCCGATTTTGTCACGGTTGATGTTTAAGAAATATTGCGGACTGTTGCCTTGAAACTGATTTTGCAGATACATCAACGCAGGTTCTTTGTGATAATTGTCCATCAATGTCGCGACGGCGTTTTCTAACTCTGTAGTTCCTAAGTTGTTACGGTCTTCGAGTACGAATGCCAATCCTCCAGAAGCTCCTAATCCTGGAATGGAAGGCGGATTGACGGCATAGATGTTAGCTTCTTCAATATCATTAGCTTCCATATTTATCTTGTCAATCAATGCCATAGCAGATTCGCCTTTGCCTTTACGTTCGTCCCAGTCTTTCAGCATCACGAACAGACTTGCTTCGTTGGAACTATTGCCGCCTTTCACAAACGAAAATCCGTTGATAACCAAATATGTATCAATCTCGGGATATTTGTCTAATTTTTTTGATAGTTCTTCCGTGACTTTCTCCGTTCTTTCTAAACTTGCGGAATTAGGCAGTTGTACCGTCACTAAGAAATATCCTAAGTCTTCTTCTGGTAAGAATTCATTAGGTAATTTTATGAAGACGTACATCGTTATGGCTGAGATGATTACGAATGATGTCAATGCAATCGCCGGTTTTCTTAAAAATGATTTCACTATTCTGATGTAAAGTCCTAATGTCTTGTCATAGAATTTGTTGAACCATTTGAGACTCCATTTCTCTTCTTTGAGGAAAAGTACGCACATCGCTGGTGTGAATACTAAGGATATTATTCCGGAAATCACTGTGGCAGTGGCTATTGTTAGTGCGAATTGTTTGTATAGTTCTCCCGTGATTCCTCCGATGAATGCTGTCGGAATGAATACTGCTAACAATACCAAAACGATACTTATTACCGGACCTTGTATCTCTTTCATGGCTTCCGTCACGGCTTCTCTACGGATTTCAATTTCTGATTTGTCAGAATTGATATATTTACGTTTCTTCATTTCGATCAATCGCGAGGCGTTTTCAACCACGACGATGGCGTCGTCAACGACAATCGCGATTGCCAATACCAATCCGAATAATGTTAATAAATTTATGGAGAATCCGAGAAGTCGCATCACGGCGAATGTTCCTAATAATGAAATCGGTATCGTCAATGCGGGAATTATGACGGCGCGGAAGTTTTGTAAGAACAAGAACATCACCAAGATAACGAGTAATGTCGTTTCTGCTATCGTGACTAAAACTTCATCAATAGAAGCGGTGACATATTTTGTGTTATCCATCACTATTTCCATATTGATGCCTTCAGGAAGAAACTGTTGCAGCTCTTTGACTTTTGCTTTCACTTCTTTAGCGACATCCAAGGCATTAGATCCTGGCATCTGGTTGATGCCGATAGCAGCGATTTCTTCACCTTTCATAGTCGTTGTCACTGAATAAGATTGCGAACCTAATTCAATTCTAGCGATGTCTTTGAGTCGCAGATATTCACCATTATCCAAAGTACGTATGATGATATTTCCGAACTCAGATACATCGACCAATCTTCCTTTGGTGCTGATACTGTATTGGAATGCCATATCGCTTGATGTAGGAGGAGCGCCGACGGCACCGGCAGAGACTTCCATGTTCTGCGCTTTAATCATGGAAAGCACCTCATCGGGAGTGATGTCTCTGATTCTCATTATCTCTGGGTCGAGCCAGACTCGCATGGCGTAGTCGGAAGCTCCGAAAACGTGAACGTCACCGACACCTTTGAGACGTGCCAATTCATTGACGATATTGATATTGGCATAGTTGGCGAGAAATAAGCCGTCATATTGTTCTAAATCGCTGTCCAAAACTATGAACATCAGTTGGTTTGGACTTCGTTTCAATACGCTTACGCCTTGTTGTTTCACAGAAGAAGGAAGATTCGCTTCCGCGAGATTGACTCTGTTCTGCACCATGACGGCTGCTTCGTCGATGTCGGTACCCAACTCGAAAGTCACTGTCAATGAATATTCTCCGTCGCTGGATGAACTAGAACTCATATACATCATATTCTCCACACCGTTGACCTGTTGCTCGATAGGAACGCCGACGGTCTGCGCTACAGTCTCCGCACTTGCTCCAGGATAATACGCTGATACCATGACAGTTGGAGGCGTGATGTCGGGATATTGCGCTACAGGTAAGGTCCTTAATGTCACTAATCCGGCAATGACGATGACGATGGCGATGACGGTGGAAAATATCGGTCTGTCGATAAAGAATTTCGTAAACATGGCATCATTGATTTATAGGTTCGACTTTCATTCCCGCCCTGACTTTCAACAAGGCTTTTGTAACAAATCTCTCGTCGGGCGACAATCCTGCGGTGACGTGGATGAGACTATCGTTGATAATTTCTCCGACTTCTATGTGCCTGTAAGACACTTCGTTGTTTTTATCTACAACATAAACATATCTTCCTAACTGATCAGTTCCGGTGGAAGCGTCAGGGATTAAAATAGCATTTTCGTTTTCGCCGTAAGGCAAAGAAACCGTGCAATACATGCCGCTTTTAAGGTCGCTGTTGTCATTGTCGAAGACAGCTCTCAGCATCAAAGTGCCGGTCTTTAAATTCACGTAAGGCGATATATAATTAGGTGTCGCTTCAATCTTTGGAAACATACCTTCCTGCATATTGATATACACCTTTTTAGGTAAAGGCGAATCCCAATCTTTTGACGCTACTTTCATCGCAAGATATTGATTGTCTTCTATGTTGAAATAAGCAAACATAGGATTGTTGTTGTAAATCGTCGTTAATAAAACAGGCGAGACAGATCCATCGACATATTCTCCTTCGCTGGCGCCGCTCGTTGATACATTACCAGGAATCGGAGCTTTTATGTAACAATAACTTAGCGTCTTTTCTGCTGTCTTCAATGCGGCTTTTGCGTTTTCCACATTAGCCTTCGCGGTACGCACATTCGTCTCCGCCTGTATCAAGTCGATCTGACTTATAGCGTCGCTCTTGGAAGCTTCCAACATTCTGTTGTAATTGTTTTCGTAATAATCCAAACTCGCTTCCGCGGAATGAAGATTCGCTTTCGCCTGATTTACCTGATTTTCATATATAGAAGGATCGATGATGTAAAGCAAGTCGCCAGCATTGACATATTGTCCCGAGCTGAAATTCTGTTTCGTGACGTAGCCGCTGACACGTCCCACGACATTGATAATGTTACTCGCCTGCAGATAGCCGGGATAATCCTTATGCAAGACAATCGGCATCACGTAAGGTTTCGCGACGCTTATTTTCGGAATCTCGGTGGTAGCCGTTTTCTTTCCTTTATTATCACAACTGAAAAGAAACATCATACTTAAAGTCGTGATTGATAGTAATATAAAGTTTGACGTTTTCATACATTATGTTTTTAATGTCTATAATTGACTGTTGTTTTTAGACGTATCAATGTGTTTTTGCAGGAAACATTGATGCATCTCTACTGTTGTCCGTTGTCCGTTGACTTTTTAAAACATCAAACAAAAAAATGAAGTAAAGGTTAAGTTAAATTTTCCTAACTTGTCTTGAATGTGAGTCGAATGTGGTACGAAGGGGAATATTATATTTTTTGTAATATCTCATTTGGAGAAATGTCTTTCATTAATGTGAAGGCGAACCATTTCTTACCTAAATCCTTTATTGAAGCTCCTATATGGTAAAGTTCGTTGTCTATTATCAAGAATCTAT
>JAZUSL010000037.1:0-3545 GCA_045606705.1 Bacteroidales bacterium | reverse complement strand
CCATGAACATTTTAGTGGCAATGGCCGACGAACTTAAAGAAGGAAACAAAATAGTAACAGACTTTAAAATAAAATGGGAGGAGTAATTATGAACCTCTATTCCAAACAATTATACCGTCATTTTCAGCAGCTGCCGAAAGGCGACTACATCAGGATCCGCGACGAGCTGTGCAAGTATATGAGATGGACGCTGGCAGTCTATTACAATAAGGTCATGGGCAAGACCCGTATCAATTACCAGGAGAGAGTCCTTATAGAGACTTTCTTCCAGAAAAAAATCTTTAAAATCGAATAGTTATGTCATACATAGAAGACAGACTCAAAATATTGCATATCACTGATAAAATCAATACCTATAAAGCAACGGATATTGACGGTCATTCCATTAACTTCAAGTTTTTTACGGAAACAGACAAGGGTGATATTTCGATAAATTACATCGGCTTGGATGGTGTTGTCGAAGTGTATGAGACGGAGAATCGCAAAACAAGAAGCTTCTCAAGAACACGGTTCCAAAATCCTAAAGGTGACATGAAATATGGTCAGCCTTCGGGTTCACCAGTGCTGCCGTTCATCACACCTGAGATACTGAAACGCTATAAGAAGTCGGAGGAAACCGAAACGCTCTATATTGTTGAAGGTGAGTTCAAGGCTTTCGCTATGTCTAACTTCGGTCTGCCTACTATCGGAATAGGCGGAATACATAATTATAAGTCAAACAAGAAAGACGACATCCACCCTTATATATTGGATTTCTGCCACCGTTGCAAGGTCCAGAACATAGTTCTGTTGTTCGATGCGGACTGCCTCAAAGTGGAATGGAAGGAGGACAAGGAACTGACGACAAGACTGTCGAGCTTCTTTACCGCTCTTAACAAATTCAACGAGTATCTGAAACCTCATAATCTCACGTTGTATTTTTCTCATATTGTGGCCGACAGCCCCGACAAAGGAATCGACGATGTTCTTTACAACGGCCGCGCTGATCAGAAACTGGTGATTGAGGAAATTACAAAACTCTTGTCTGGAGTCAATGAGAGGAAGTATATAATGACGTATCTCATTACCGGAACATCACCATTCCAAATACAACGTATCTTCGGACTCGACAGCGTCAAGACGTTTTACGAACTAAACATAGAAATCCTTAAAAACAAGGAGTTCATATATAAAGGCAATCCGTATTATGCTGACGAGAACGGTAAGCTGGCGGTAAGCTGGAAAGGTCAGCAGAAGAATTATGTCCGTATCGGTGTTGACTATTATAAGAAGATTGTGGAGAAAGCACCTAACGGACAGACCGAAATCAACATCATAAAATGGTCGAAAGAGAATATCAGACAGGACTTCCACAACTCAAAGGAGTTCATCAATATGATAGAGAAATGTGACGCTTTCACCAACGTTCCGGAGAATGATCCGAATAAATACAAACAGATTATTGTCTCGGAGAAGGACGGAATAACCTCACGTCTTTACAATAGATATTCTCCAATTTATCATATTCCGGCAGAAGGGAGCTGGCGCACTATCAACAAGCTGCTGCACCATATCTTTGACTATAAGAACGTGGCAGGAGAGTCTTTGTACGACTTCGCGCTGGATTACATACAGCTTCTATACACACAGCCAGTGAAACATCTTCCTATATTGTGTTTGGTATCGAAGGAACGCGGAACAGGCAAGACTACATTTTTGAATCTTCTTCGCGCCATATTCATAGAGAATATGAGAATATTAGACTCCGAAAGGCTGATGTCGAAGTTTAACGGCCACTGGGCTGGAAAGCTCATTGTCTCGGTTGACGAGTCTTTTATCAACATGGATGAAAAGAATGGAGCAGGCAACAAGTTGAAGATGATAGCTACCAATGCCACCATTCCATGCGAGGGCAAAGGCAAGGACAGCACCGAAGTGCCGAACATTTCAAAGCTTATATTATGCTCCAACGATGAATATAACTTCGTGAAAATCGACATGGAAGAAAACCGCTACTGCATCATCAAGGTAAATCCTATCGAGGAGACGAAAGACCCTCACATGTTTGACAGAATGGTCAAGGAGATACCGGCGTTTCTGTATTTTCTGAAAAACAGACAGCTTTATTATCCTGAGAAGTCGCGTCTGTGGTTCGATGAAAGAATCTTCGAGACGGAAGCACTCAACAAGATTAAGGAACGCACCGAAAACACAAGTATAAAGAACATCAAAGAGGTTATAAAGGAACAGTTCTTTATTCAGGAAGCTGCACAAATCAAGTTGTCTGCAAAAGTCATTTTCGAGCTGGTGAAAGAACAGTATCGTTTCATCACGCCGCTGATGATAAAGGAATGGCTGAAAGACAATGGTTATAGAGTCAGTACCGCCACCACTTTTCAATATAAATACAGCTACAACTGTGTTGAGTTCATGAACGCAAAAGACAGGTGTTACACCTTTCATATAAACCAGTTCTTGAGTCCGGAAGAGATGGAAGAGTTTGACAAAGGACTCTCGGAAAATAAATAATTATTAACTTTGCAAAAATATTTTACCATGGAGAAGAAAAATCCTATCGAAGAAGCTAAGCGTTATCTTCAGAACGCAAAAGACATACTGAAGGAAAAGGCAGGTAAAGAAGGTAAATTCTATACAGATGCTAAATATGTTAAGATGGCAGGCAACACAGCGTGGAATGGCGTATTGATTGCACTTGATTACGCTTTCGGATTTAAGAAAGAGAAAGGCAGAAAGGATATCAAGGATTACAAGGAGATGGCTTCCAAATTCGATAAAAAACTACTGATGTATGTAAACGAAGGTTATAACACTTTGCATCTTGCTATGGGTTATGACGGAAACAAAATATATCAGACATGTGCATCAGGAATGGAAATAGCCGAAGATATCATTAAATGGTGCGAAAAAAGGACTCAAAAGGTCTGAATGAAACAAAAATCTACATAAAGCGGTAAAAATCAAACTTTTACCGCTTTTTTTTTATTGGCTTTTAATGGAAAGAAAAAATATATATTTTAAAAATTATTGTAGATTTTGTAGATAATGTAGAAGTGGCTTATTATATATTATAAATCAATACATTAAATTATCTACAATGTAAAATGTTATTGTAGATAATGTAGATAATCTACAAAATATCTACAATAGCTACAAATAAAAAACCTTTGTAATTAAATGTAAATCAATAAGTTCAACACTTTTCTTTAAAATCTACAATTTTTTTTAAATTGCTGAAATTTTTACACTGTTGTAGCCAAAAATTATAATCTATTATATCAATCTTTCAGGTAAGCCCAAAACTTGATTTTATCCCGATTTTTTGCTATACTTTTGTAGCACGCATTCACGAGGCCCTGGGAACCTGCCCGTAAGTATTCCGATGGTGTTCCGCTTCATTTCTACAAGACTATCACAAGACTTCCCTAAGTCATCTAATGGAACACCAAAGGAATACTAAAGGCAAACTTCAAGGCAACCGACTGATAATGTGAGTTGAAAGATGAGTAACTAACAAAAAAATAATATATGGCAAACCCTGATATAGA
>JAZUSL010000036.1:0-34186 GCA_045606705.1 Bacteroidales bacterium | reverse complement strand
AGGCTCCTTGTTTTTAAAGTGAGTATATCCTTGTATACCATCTCTCGTATATCCAAGTTGTTTGCGTTGAATGCATGAGCTAACAAGGAAAATTGTCATTAATAGTAGAAGATATTTTTTCATAGTAAATAACGTGAGTTCAACATAAAATTATTCATTAAAAATGAATAACATAACGAAATTTTTGTATCTTTAAAGTGCTAACAACAAGAATAAAACCTTATGTTATCCGATAACAAAGTTATTGAAATTTTCTATATGGCAGACGATTTCTGCAATTTTTTTAATGAAACAGTTAAAAAACATTCAATCGAAGATGGCAAAAAGCAACTGACATTATTCCAATCACTTACAAGCAGTCCTGTAAGGACGCAAGACTACAAAGCAGGCGTTCCGTTTCACCACACGCCTGCCAAACAACGACAGACCATCATAGAAGTCCTGGAGGGACGACAGAACTCTGTCGCGCCTACAGCGCTTTGATTGGTCTCGCCTCATTTTAGGCAGAGATTACGCTGTCGCTCCATCGTCTGCCTTCTATCTGTAAACCCTTACAGGGTTCAGATTCATCTGATGAAGATTATTACTTGATTATATGTTAGTTACTTATATCGAACTCACGTTATCTTATGGTCGCCGGTAATCATCACTGGTTTTATGCCTGCCTTTTTACATTGTTCTACAGCAACACGAGCCTCCTCGCGCGGCGGATCTATCATGCCAAGCATACCGACAAATACAAGCTCAGACTCAGCATTTTTCGTAATCTCATCAAGATGTCCATCAACGAATCCATTTTCAACATCAATCATCTTGTATGCCATACACAACACTCTCAATGCTTTCTCCGCCATCGCATTATTGGCATCCGACAACCTTTTCTTATCTTCCTCTGTCAACACTCGCACCTCATTATTATCATCTATGAAATTACATCTCGCAAGCAATTCATCAAATCCTCCCATCGTAGCGACAAACAACTTACTATCCTTTGCGAGATGAATGGTCGTCATCAGTTTACGTTCCGAGTCAAATGGTATCTCTGAGATTCGAGGATAATTCTCATTACATTGCATCTGTCCGCACCGATTATTGTCGGCATATTCCACGATAGCAGTCTGAGTAGGTTCTCCAAACTAATGATTTATCGGATAGATTTTTCCGTTTGCTTACGATACATTACAAGAAATTATGCGTCTTTAATGCTTGACACATAATTTATAATGCATAATCTTATGGAAATCATTTTCAATGGTAACTATATATGTTCCATTAGGAATATTGCTTACATCAAGTATATTATCATCAATATTTTCCTTCAAAACAATCTTTCCTGACATATCATAAACAGTCACATCACATTGACCTTCAATATTGTTTTCTATTATTACGAAATCAGATGCAGGATTAGGATATATCATAAAACGAGCATCATCATTCTCAGATATAGCATCAACATACACAAAATTAGCTGTATAATCAACATCCTGTGTAACCTCAAAAACATATTGTTGATTTGTGGTGAGCACTGTGCCGTCTTTATCGGTCCAATTCAAGAATATATAATTCTCATTAGGATTTGCGATGGCGTAAATTGTAGTTCCATAAGTATAAGTACCACTACCAGAACCAGAGATTGTTCCGCCTTCTTCAGGACTTGCAGATAAATTAACTTCATATTCTTGCAAAGCAAACTCAGCCACGAAATGTCGGTCGGAATCAACAGTAAAACTATATGTTGTTTCTTCTGATACAATCTCATTGTTTTCTTTGAGGGCGACAAAACGGTAGCCTTCATTTGCGGCAATATCCAAACTGCAAGCGTCGCCTTCTTTGTATATACCAGTACCTGTTATTATTCCAGCGTTTTCAGGATATATTTCAGCTGTAATATCATAATAATATTCCAGTTTATAAAATTCGGCCACGAAATGGCGGTCAGAATCAACGATAAAACTATATGTAGTTTCTTCCGATACAACAGTTTCGTTTTCTTTAAGAGCTATAAAAGCATAACCATCGTTTGCTGAGATCTGCAAACTACACATGGTACCTTCCTGATATACACCGAGACCTGTTATTGTTCCAGCTTCATTTGGAGAGATGTCTGCTGTTATCTGGTAATGATTTATCTTAATGGAGAACTTAGCAACAAAATGGTGGTCTTCATCTGCCACTAAAGTGAATATTGTATCACAAGTAACAAGTTGACCATTCTCATAAAGTCCTTCATATATGTAACCGTCATTAGCAGATATTTGCAAAGTGCATGATTCCCCTTCAAGATATTCACCAATTCCAGTGACCGCACCTCCTGTTGTGGGATCTGCTTCAGCTGTTATTTGATAATATACTGGCATTTCCGAAAAATAAGCTTCAAAATGTCTGTCAGACATGACTATGAAACTATAGTGATTCTGTTTCGTAATAGTATCTCCATTTTCCAACAAAGCATCAAACTGATAATAACTTGCAGGATTAAGTTCCAAAAAACATGTATCATATTGATTATATGTACCAGCACCGATTACATTACCACCATATTCAGGAAATACATCTAAAGAAATATCAAACTGATATGTTTGGAATGAAAACACAAAAGGATCCACCACTTCACCCATCATTGCGTTTGTTTGAAAGTTAACGAATGTCTCTTGGATCAGATTTAGTTCCATATTAATATTATGATCATAGCAACGGAAACTAATCTCGTCATTCTGTTCACCATATACCATCATATAAAAGAAATATCTGTCAAACATTTCCTCATAATTGGCAATGACACTGCCTCGGCACTCATCACCACAAAAAGCACCAAGTTCCATTGACGATGAACGTTGTTCTTCACCATTAAAAGAGACGACTCCTATGATTGTCATATTGTTAGGATACTGATAAGGATTTGGAGTCCAATGGTTTTCATATTGGGCATTGGCGCATAAGCTAATAGACAATAATAATAGGAATAATAATCTTTTCATAACACAAATATTTGAGGGCAGAATTACCGCCCTCAAAGTTACATAAAATTACATTATAACCAGTTTTGCCGTTAAAATTTTTCCCGTTCCTGTGATGACTCTTATGATATATGAACCAGAAGTATCAATTTCACGGAGTTCTATCGGGAATCGCTTAGGTTCTATACCTTGAACCTTAACACCTAAATTATTATAAATCTCAACGAGCAATCCAGACTTATCTTCCTCCGTAAAGTTATATAAGACTATAACTCTATCTTCTTTATCAGCAGGATTTGGCAATAATATCAGTTCTTCTATCTTAGGCATGAAACTACATACCATGATACTATCGCATCCATGTACTGAAGTATAGTTGAAAGTATGAACACCAGGTTCCTCAATCCATGTTCCGTCATATTCGTATGGGAATTGGTCAACGATAACATCTTCATCGATGCGATATACAGGATTGATTCCGAGTTTCAACTTCACTATACTGTCGTTGCCGTTTTCGTCTTTAAGTCTGTTGAAATACGAACCTGCCAGATTGGTCTTGAATCCGTTTTCTTCGTAAGTCTCACCGAAACAGATGTCGGCTTCAATCAAAGTGTTGTACTTGGTATTGAACTCGAATGAGAACGGTATTACGAGAGAACCGTAGGTTGCATTCACTTCAAATGTCACTCTCTGATTAGAGACTTGCGCCGCCATTTCCCCACTTTCGTGATCATACAACATGAAGTACAACTCATCGCCTTCATTACCGTAAGTCGTCAGGAAGAGACGATACGCACCGACTTCCTTGATGTAGATAGCACGAGCGTTACCACGTTGTTCTCCGTTACAGAAAGCACCGACTTCAAGAGTGTCCGAGTCATGAACCAAGTCATCGACAACGATATCGGCAATGAATGTCATATTGTTCGGATATTTGTAAGACGGTGTCCAATTACGTGCGAGCATTGATTTTCTTTCGCCACTATTCTGAGACATCTGAGGATAAGTGAGTGTGATGTCGTCATTGTTTTGCGACATATACTGATATCCTTGACCAGGTTGTAACATTGTAAGGTCGCCGAACCACATATCGAACGATTCAAAATAAACGGAGAAACCGTCGCGGTACGACTTGATGATGTCGCCATCTTGAGGAGTGACATTCAATCCGGCGAGAGCGTCGTTGACATCAGCAGAATATTGCGAGATATAGCCAATATGATTCCAGCCGTTCTTGATAGTTATCGGATGATCTTCCGGATTAGCGACACATCCCGTTATTGAAGTCTGCTGCGGCATATTAGTCTGCACCATATACATCTGTTCATTTTCTATCTTATCGAGAAGTCCCGACCATACGCCAGCGTTATAGTTCACGAATTTAGTATTAGATTTTATAGTCTTACCGTATGATGAGAGACCTTCCTTCAATTCAGCAAAGACATCAGTATGTTCATCGTCGATATAAGATGAGAACCAGTCCCATGTTCCAGAAAATTCGTTCTGCTGACTACCATCCTGACGTACTGTAAGGTCTAAGGTAACGATACTGTCGCAGCCGTTCGAAGCTGGGAACACGACTTTATAATTGCCAGATACTGTTGATTCGTCAAATGTATAATCGCCGAATGTATAAGGCAGTTCAGAAGCGCAGATGCTTATAACGTCGTTACCATATTTTAAAGGAATCACATCGAGAGTGAGCACCACACTACTGTCGCACTGATAAATTGATTCTCCTATTCCGTAATATATTCCTGTTTCTCTGATGGTATCGTCGAACAACATATAGTATTCGTTTTCGCATATCGCAGCATAGACAGGTACGTCGAAGTGAGAAGGAGCTATTTCAAGGTTAACGGTGACGATACTGTCGCAGCCTGTCAATTTAGATGTGAAGTAAATTTCTTTCGTTCCGGCTGCGACGAAGAGACTGTCGCCGTAGGTGTATGGCATATCGTTGGCACAAACAATAATATCTTCTGCACTTCTTTGTTCTGGATAAACTGTAAGATAGAGACTTATGGTATCGGCGCAACCGTAGTCGTTTATTGTATCGAGTTTAATGACAATGTCAATCTCGTCATCTTCATCCCAATCATTGAGATAGGTTTGAATATCATCCCATGATAGTCTTATTCCATCCTTGTCATAATCCTCATCAATACAAACCGACTCAATATATTCGGTGACGATAGCATCTGGACGATGTTTCACTATATGTTTTATGATACTATCGCATCCATAAATTGTCGACAAGGTATCGTAATAATATCCGTCTTCAAAGATTATATCCCCTGCTATCTCAACGAAGTCACCGTCGCACAAATAATGTTCTATTACAGTTGCATCGGGAGTCATATTCGGATTAACGAACAAGATGAACAGCTTATCAAGATTACCTCCATTGATATCTGTTGTTCTCACCATAATCTGATACACATACTCTCCATAGCAACGGAAGTCATTGTCTGTATACAATTTGTTTCCTTCTATCTTGAAGAGATTATTATCATAGTTCTCATCGTCCACAAATGAATATGTGAAGTCTGATGATGACTGGTCATCAATAGTAGAGAACTCGCCTATCAGTGTTCCCATCGCGGCATCTTCATCGAAAGAACGATTAGACAAGAAAATATCCAATGGAGAGCTATTGTTTACATAAGTAATTTGCGCCACATCAGGGAACGTTTCTTTGTTTCCGACATTATCGACAGCCTGAAGCACGAACTGATATAAAGAACCTTTACCGAGTCGATAAGAGAGCGCCATAGTATCTGCCGTTCCTATAGTATCAGGAAACATAGAACCGGCATATATATATTGTGTGTTATCAACATTGACATATAAGTCAACTTGTCTTACTCCTGAGCCATTCTCATCATCGGCAGCGACTGACTTAAAGACAAGACTATTGTCGTATGTCACACTCGACGAGTCGCATACCGATACTGATGTCGGTGCCACAGCATCAAACATATTGGTATAGATATTTGTCAAGATATTATCGTTTTCATCGAAGATGATATCGGCTTGTTCCGAAATGGTGTCGCCTGTCATCATACCGTCATCGCATAACACCGAGAATGTCACGAAACCTTCTCCGTTGCCTATGAGAGTATCATTAACCGGGAGGAAACCTATCGCATCCACAGGAGCGACGCCGGTCTCCGGATCAATAGACTGGAATATCCAATACATCTCATTCTTATTCACATCGATGCCTGCGTTCACGTCGAGCCACACTCCTAACGAATCAGCGAGGTCGTGACGTGTATTATAATAAGTTGACATCGGAGGCACATCAAAAATATAATCGCCAAAGCCATATTGTCCGAGACGTACGGTGTTAGACTTAGCGTTTTCATGTAAAGGACAAGTAATCTTTACACGCGATGCCGCAGCCGTAGCAAGTTCAGGGTCGTTTTCAAACATAATCTTATACTCGATTCTGTCGGCAGCGGCTATCATCTTATCATCGCCATAACCTGCAGGACCATAAATCTCGTTCGGGTCGTTGGAGAGACAAATCTTTGAACGATAGATAATCTTTCTATCTGTCAGCTCTTTACCTTCTTCATTAACAGCATGGAAAGTGATGTATGTGGAGTTCATGGTCAACTGCACCGTTTCTCCAGGTTTCCATACTATTGAGTTGCTTTCATAATTTTTCTGGATAGAAGGATAGAACTGCCAAGTCTCATCACCGTCCCATATACTGTTTATCAGTTTGCCTCCTTCAACGGTGAAGAAATATCTCCATTTAGAGTTCTTGTTATTCTGAATATATTCATAACTGTCGTAATCGTATTTGTCGTCGCCATAGATAAAGTGATGACCGAACGATTCCACATAGAAATTGTAGGAAGAGAACGACATCCAAGGTTCGACAGACACGCCCATATTCTGCTCGGTAATCTTTCCCATACATCTGTATATCGGCTCTTGCATTTCGGCATCCTTTGTATTGAAGAAATTCTTAGGGAAGACATCGAGTATGTAATTTCCGGCAGGAAGGTTATCGGCGCCCCAAAGATCCTCGCCAATCTCTTTCAATTCATATACATTATCTTTTATGTCTTTCAAGACAAATTCGTAAATATCCTCAGCAAGACAATCATCACAATCTAACGACGGCGCAGGAAGCTGCAAGATGACTTTACCGTCATTACTTCCACCATCGCTGATGTTCTGCCATTTCACAATCTCGAACTTGGAGTTATATGACGATTTCTGAGCCAAGAATTGAGTTATACTGTCGATGATGGTATCGCAAGGCGATTGTACATAATAAGTACGTTTCACTCTACCGCAAGGAGTATTGTCATCTTCATAATCCTTATGAGTCACTTCCAACTCGTTAAGACTCTTGCTATAAACAATTTTTCCTCCATTATCTTGAATATATTTGACATTATCCTCAGCTTCTGGACAATCTTCATCTTCATCATAATAAATCGTCTTCATCTTGCCTTCCACCTTCAAGGTCTTATACAAGACAATGGTATGTTTCAACTCTACAGGTTCCCTTTCAGAACAGTTGTCTTTGATGTAATACGTCCTTATGTATCTCGCTTCACAATCTGTTTCATCATCCAATTCATCTTCGTATGATATTCCGATATTCTGTTCGAGACCGCAAGGCTGAGTTATCGTCACGCCTCTTTCTTCAAACTGCGCCACAGAATGGAACGCCTTAGGAAGGTCTGATGCATAAAAGCCTGGCAAAGTGTCATTTTCAATCTCACCTGTGACCTCGAATTCTTCCTCATCGCCATGCGCCTTGATGGTGATATGCTCATCGGCGAAGTTCCTGAACAAAGAACCGTAATATTCATAAATGAAATAATAACGTCTCACGAAATCATATCCGCAGGCAGAATAATCGAACTGGTCGATGTTATCAACATAATAGACTTCCAATTTACCCTCATATTCATTGAAAGGAGCGACATTGAAAATCAAATCGTCGTACGAGACGCTGATATATTTATCTTTAAGGTATTCCAATATCGCCTCTTTGTTGTTGACAGGTTCAATGTTGGCTGTCTCCAAATCACAATCCAAGACAGTCCTTTTATCCAAGAGATTTGCTCTATGTATGATGTCCGGTTCGTATCTTTGATAAATGGTATCAGCCGACTCTTCACAGAAATCATATTTCACGATAAACTCTCTCTCGAACACGTACGGCAGTTTCTCATCAGGGATGTCTTTGTGAGTAATAAGAATATTTCCCGTTCCGTAATAGAGACCATTGAGCATTGCTCCGTAATTTGTAAGGTGTTCTATAGTATTATGTTCGTTGGTAGGAAGTTCACCTATCTTGTATTTATAAATATTCATAGGACCTTCCACCTTCACTCTTCCTCTAAGTTCAATATATTGTTTCAACTCTATATCGATATTATCGAACAGATCTTCATTTTTAAAGGTACATGGATCCTGTATTTTATAATATCTGTTGATTTTTATGTTACATACATCATCATTGAGAATTTCGTCTCTGTCGTGAATCAGTTCGAGTCTGTCCATATTATCCGCTTCGATATACAGATTATTAAACTCCTCCATTTCCTTTATGGAAGTATAAATAGGAACATTTTCAGGAGACCACGCCTCTTCTTCTATGTCTCTGAGAGAGCCTGTTATCTTAACATCCCTATTATAATGGTGCACGTAATAATTGACTATCGCTATATATCTGTTAAGAAATCCGTCGCATTCTCTGTCGATATGGAATGTTCTTTTCATATGTGTAATACATCTGTCTTGCAAAGGCTCGTCTTTGTTTACATACACGTCTTCGTATGTCCTCGAATCTATAGATACCGCTGCATCGGCACAAGCCTTATCCAACAGCTGATCGCTTTCTGAGAAGTTGATAGTTATCAAAATATCTATCTTCAGTTCGTTATATAGCTCACCTTTGTTATAATCCATGAGCTGATCGTCGGGATGATATATGTCGATGTTAATTTCTTTCTCACCTACAATGTTAATATCTCTCAGCACTACATCCTGCGAAAGTTCAAGAGTGACACTGTTGTCGCATTTATCTCGCAAGGTATAATATCTCTTATATTCTTTACGATTCTCCTGATCAATAATTGTCTCCTCACGATATGCGCCGAGTTCCACCTTGTTCATTACTTCCGCATTGATGGTAAGAGCTGCATTGTCGGCTTTCAAAGCTTCAAAAGAAGTATATGGCTCTGGTTTGCCGTCTTCTATCTTAACCTCAATCTTGCTCATGTTGCCGGTTGAAGTTATAGTCTCGTTATAATGTCTGATATCGAAATTAACTATGGCGGTGTATATGTATGTGATGCCGTCACAGACCTTAGAAATATTATGTGTCCTTACCAATGTTGTGTAGCAACGTTCCGGGAATGGAGCGTAGAATATTTTCTCTTCGGCATATGACATATTTATGTTGCTCTCACATTTATCGTCAAGAGTTTTGAAAGGTCCTGGGAAATACGTTCTCAGATAAGACATTATCTTATCCTTGTCATATAACGCTCCTTCGTTGTAATCAGAGAGGTCGTCATCGGGATGATAAATAACAGTGCTGTGTTCTCCTTTACCGAGATCGACAGTTCCGTTCACGACAATAAATTGAGTCATATCGGCTGTAACTCTTGGTTCGCATTTATCCGAAAGAAGATAGGTTCTCTTATATATCTTACGACCTTCAGCATCATAAATCAATTGGTCGCCAGTTCCGTCACTATTGATAAACTCCACACGTTCTATCTTGATCTTCTTCGTCAAAGTACCATTAACGAATCTGATTTTAGGATTACCCGACAACATCTTGTTCAACGACTTATACGGAGCTGGATACGCCTCAGTCTCTTTTACCTTTATCGTATCCATTACGCCTTCGTAAGTGATGACGGCATTATAATGCAATATCTTGAAATTAAGAATAGCTACAAATCTATATGTCATTCCGTTGCATTTTCTGTCGATGAAGTGTGTTCTTCTGATGGTTGTATAACAACGATTAGGAGCCACACCAGACGCCACTTTCTTGTCGGTGTATGTCATGGTGTAATCGTCAGCGTCGCATACCTCATCCAAATGGTCACACATCGAAGGGAAGAATTTGTTGAGATATTCTTTGATATATTCATCATCAAAAAGAATAGGTCTTTTGTAATCCACATGAGAGTCGTTTTCCATGATACCGTTGACATATTCATCTAAGTTGGCGTTTTCCCAATACAGTTTCATATATTCCGATTCTACCCTAATCTCATATATCGTTGCGCCTGTTATCTTCTTGAAGATACGTTGTGTCAGATAATGTTTATGTACATAATCATTATCGCCCGGATCTTCTATCACATAATGTCTCAGGTATTCTCTATGCTGAGCATGAAGTACTTTCTCCTCATCGTAGGTATGTACCAATGTCATCTGCTGAATAATAGAGCTCGTCGATATAGAGAAGTCCGGATTGTCTTTCAAGAGGTCATCGACGAAGACGTATGGTTGCGGCATATCTTCATCATGATCGACATATATGTCTCTCAGTTCTCCATTCCAGGTGAAATAATAAGGAGTATCTGCTTTAGCCGATGGATTCAGAAGCATCAGCAAAGCGGACAATATCATTAATTTCGACAATATCTTTTTCATAACTCAATGATTTTTATTATTTAGAAATCTTGGCAAGCGTCGCCTATGCCATTACAGTCTTCGTCTTCCTGTTCAGGGTTATAATGATAAGGACAGTTATCGTATTCGTTTGGTATTCCGTCGCCGTCAATATCTTCGTCGCACACGTCGCCAATTCCGTTATGGTTTGTGTCTGCTTGGTCTGGATTGTATTTGAGCTTACAGTTGTCGCACACATCACCCACGCCGTCGCCGTCACTATCGGTCTGGTCTGGATTATATCTGCGAGGACAATTATCCATCTCGTTGTGCCATCCGTCGCCATCCATATCGTCATCTTCTTCATTAGGGATACCATCGCCGTCGATGTCAGGATTACATGCCAATCCGATCCAGTTACCTTCAGCATCACGTACCATTTCCTGGTCAGGGTCGAAGTCGTAAGGACATACGTCACAATCATCACCAACGCCGTCTTGGTCGGTATCGAGTTGTTCCGGGTTATAAGCCAAACAATTGTCACACTCATCGCCTATTCCGTCGTTGTCGTAATCTTCTTGGTAAGGATTGCTTAAGTCAGGGCAATTGTCGCAATCGTCACCCACGCCATCGTCATCTTTATCTTTCTGATCGGCGTTAGATACACAAGCGCAGTTATCTTCTAAGTTTGGTATTCCGTCGCCGTCCATGTCATCGTCTGCCAACAATGTTGTTGGATGGTAGAAATTAAGATACATAGAAAGGTTTGCTGTGAGCGAGGTGCTGTCTACAATTGATGCCATCTTCCAACCGTCGTTTTCATTGATACAAGTAAACAGACTTTGTGTCAACAACTCATTATCGTGATACAGTTCCACGACAAGCTGAGTATATTCATCGACGTCATAACTCATGATAAGGTCGAACTTATTGATGAGCGAGATAACATCGAACCATCTCTGACTGACGGAATCGACCGACATGATATTATCGATAATGGCGGCATCGGATTCTCTGTAGAGGCTCTTAACCTCATCGAGGTTTCGTGAAGCGTAAGCCTTAAGCAATCGGCACAGAAGAGCGGCAGGATTGTTAACCTCATCGGCATTTTGCGTTCCATCTGTTGTCTTGATCCATCTGTGACCGACAATAGGTTTCACACCATAAATCTGATAATACATATAAGTGTTACAGATGTCATTAGGTTTATGTTTATTGAACATATAGATGGAGTCCGCATTATAATTCATTGCTATGTTATAGCTTTCCGGGGTATATTCCGGGAACATATCAGTCTGGGCTGTAAGTCCCAATGACGATACGACCAATAATAATGATAATAATCTGTTTTTCATATATGTATCTTTTATGGTTATCAAAAAATTAATCAGACAAGTCGGACATGAGACCATTTATCGAATTGTAATTTATCAAAGTGAATGATTCATCTGTATAGGTGAAACTCATGAAAGTACGTTTCACATTTAGAATTACCTTAGCGTCAAATTCCTTAATATCGAAAGGATCATCAGCGAGTTCCCAGCAGTCGTTACAGCAGTCATCTTTCAGCATGGTCGTGAAATTGATGTCGGCATCAGCCTTCATGTCAACATGTGCCGCCACACTACCCGACAACAGATCCGCACTGATGAATCTGACACCAATTCTTATCCCGCCCAAGAAATTAATATCAAGAGGTATTACAAGTTTATCTGCCGTAGGATTCAATTCTTTGTTGATGTCGTTATTCTCAAACTTCACATTCAATCCGACATCAATTTCAGCATAAACGCCACCCAACTTAGGCAACGAAAGTTTCGGCACATCGAAGTCATTATTATAAACCAGTGACACACTATGCGTTCCTATATAATAGATCTTTGGTATGATGTCGCCATTGTCACAATCCATCCTAAAGCCCATATCTTGGAAATCGGACTGAGGTTCGAAAGAAACAGGCGATAAATCTGGCACATTTTTAAACTTCTCGAACTTGCTTGCTACCGATTGTATGAAGCCGTAGACTTCCAGACCTTTAGATACATTTCCAGATAATCTCATTACAGAAGGTCCGTTTTCACCAATCATAATTATCTCTTCAAAGACAGGAGGCAAGAGATAGTTCGGGTTGCTGAGACAAAACATCCTGTTCATCGCGCCGACCGCTTCTTTCATAGGTTCCACATTCTCCTCCACTATTGTAGGGAACGGTTCTCCGCTCTCGTATCTTTCTTTTATCTGTGAATAAGAGACTCTCGTCTGGTCGTCGATGACAGGCAACTGACATTTGACATCTGATTTATCAAAGCCGCCGTCTTCGTTCATGGCTTCAAACTCCACGTCATGAACAAACATAGGCCATAGTTCGTCTATATTGTTTCCATATATCACATCAGGAGGCAGCATATTGACATAATCTTCCAATCCTGGAGGATCTGTCTCATATTCGAAATCGTGTTTCAATATCGCTGATGTATTAAAGTAACAGATGTCTTTTCTTCTGACAGAGATGAGATTAACCTTAGATGAAACGTTGACGTATATACATTCCGACTTGCGACCATATTTTGACATCTGTATGCATCTCAATACGTACACACCCGGCTTGTCAAGTTTTACCGTCGTCTTTGAGCTGTAGATGTCGCTAAACTCGACGTTTCCAGCATCCGGGACATCTAAGACTTCCCATTTGTAATAGACGTTCTTTCTCGAGTCAGTCTTACCGACATCCACATAGACATATCCGAGATTTCTATCATAGAACGCTGATTTGTCACCACCTGCGAACCCTGGTTCATACGGATCATCATTTATAGTAAAGTCGAGATCAGGAGTTTCAAACTCTATACCGCCGATACTTCTGCTATTATCATTTTGAGCATGAAGACCTCCCGATGCCCAAAGGAGCGACAATAATACAATCTGTCTTATAATATTCTTTTTCATATCGCAATTATTTTATTATCTCATCTTTAAGTTGTTCATAGTTATGCACTTCTTCATTCGAATAAATCACGAACTCAAGACTTTCGTTGGTAAAGCAATATATCGACACCGTATGACGTACTCCAGGACGAAGTATTCCTTCCGGTTCATCTTCATTCACCGTCGGTATGTCGAGTTCCGTCTTATGGATATTTATCTCACCACGTTCGAGACCTATCCAAGAACCGCCTATGCTACATAACTTCAAGACGGGATTTACTATATCTGTATTACCTATATTACCATATTCGAGTGTCAGGATACAATGTCTGTTCTGTCTCAAGCCTTCAGGAATGATGAGGTTGGTGGCGAGGTTTTCAGGTAATCCCGGAACAATCATGAAGCAGTCCATGAGGTAAGTGAATCCCGCACAATAGTTATAAGCTTCTATGCTATACACCCCTTCTTCTGCGCCTTCAAGATTGAATGTCACGAACACCTCATTGAAGTTGACATAATATACAGTATCAGCTTCTATGACATTATACATCGTGCTGTCTTCCGGACTTCCCATGAAGAGTTTCACCGGCATATCATAACGGAACTTAGAACCAATGAGTTTCAGAGTAACCTTACCTGTGTTGCCACCCACATCAGCTTCGACAGAACGAATCTCGAATGGCAGGATATTAGCTTCAATAGTTACCATCTGCTCGCCATCTACCGGGTCGTTACCCAAGACGCTGACGCCATAATAGCCTGGTTTAGTGGCTGGGATATAGACTTCTGAGTTACCTTCCATATCGCCATCAGATGATAAGTCGTAATCCATATTGCTACCCATACTGTTATATTTCACATAGATATTATTGACAGCGCCGGTTTCGGCATCAGGAGAGCTGAGATGGATACGTACCGTCTCGTTGATATTTCCATAGACATTGAACTTAAAATCTTTATGTACGAGGTCTTTAAGCTTAAATGTTATAGGTGTATCTACGAACAACTCCGGAACTTGCACCTCGAAAGGATAAGCGGAATATGCTCTGTTGTTTTCCTCATCAACTTCATGGAAAGCGTTACGGGCATCGGTATATATGATGATGTAATATTCGCCTTCCGGCACACCGGAAATATTAGCTGTGAAGTCATACTCTTCGTATGAATAGTTAGGCAACACTATCTCATGTTCAACATTGCCTAGCAAGATATCGTCAGGACTGAATGTATAGTCTGTTGACAGATAGAACACATCGTTGCAGCCGAATCCTTCCAGCACGTTAGGACCCAAGTTCATGATGTTATACGTTATCGTCATATCATCGCCGGCAGTGACGACATACGGATGTGATATCGCATCTACTATCAAATCGCCTGGAGGATTGAAATCGACATTGACGGCTTGCATGCCTCTGTTGTTTTCATAATCCATCTCGAAGAATGAACGTTCGCCGTTTTTACCGACAGACGCATTGACATCGATGTATATCGCATAGTTTCCTGTGTTAGGCAATGGGATTATGACATTTGTCGTGTCGCTATATGACTCACCAGGTGCGAGACTGATACTTCTTTCCAATGTCTCTCCCAAAGTAGCGTTAGCAAAGGTGTTTCTTGAATAATATACCTTATCTTTCCATGACGTGCTGACAGTTCCATCGCCGTTGTTCGTCACAGTATATGCGATAAGTATCGGCTGACCAGCGGCAGGATATTCCGTCACTAATGTGACATCGCCAATCACCAAATCAGGAACAGGGACATTCTCCAATGTCACCGTTTTTGCCAGGATGTTATTATCAATATTCACATCAGGATTGTAACTATATACGTCAGCGACAAGCAAGATGTAAGCATTGCCCGACATGCCGTAAGGAAGTCTCACACCGACAGTACCAGATTCTGAATCACCGCCGTCTAACTTCTTAGCATTGATAGTCGCCAACTCTATATCCTCACTGTCAAGTTTCTCGTCACGCGACAGATATACCGCATGATAATACGTATGTGCCGTTGTCTCACTTGTTCCAGCATTGCTGATCTTATAATCCATACTTACGTTCTGTCCCCATTGCAAGGTATTGGCACAAGTCAAAGAGACTGCCTTCAGGTCACAGTCATATAACTCTATCGAGATGATAGGAGTTTGATATACATTGTTATTTTCTCCAATATATTCAAAGACATCGTTATTGGCATCTGCCACAACATAAACATATTGAGAAGTCGTGACATTAGCAGGAATGCCTATCTTCATAGTCTCTGTGTAAATATCGTTGACATTGAGATAACCTTTTCTTTCTTTCATTCCAACCAAGACAGCTTTGTCCTCATCAAATTGAGGTTCGGAAGAAATATATACCTTATCGACCCAGTTTTCTGAAGGGAGAGCGTCTCTCACACCTCTGTTCTCAACGGTATAAGACATATTTATCATCGAGCCTGCTGTTGCATGATCGGGGAGACTTACCTGTGTCACTACGAAATCAGGATATGGCGACAAGGAAACTTCAAGCATATCCGACACTATGTAGTTGGTATAAGTGTTGTCACCTTCACAAACAGACTCGTCGTCGTTGACAGAGACATACAGATAATAGAGACCATCGGCAGAGATCGGCAATGTGATATTTTCCGTTATTGTCATAGTTTCATCGACTTCAAGATTGATATATTCTTGTTTGCTCAGCAGCTCTTCGGCAGTGATGAAGTTAAGTTCAGGAGAGAGACCGAGATAATATTTTATATTCACATCATCATCGAAAACGACATCACCGTTATTGCTTACGGAATATGAAATCTGGAACGTCTGTCCCGAACCGAGTTGCGTCGATTGCAACACAAGTTCATGAGCATGAAAGTCGGGATTATAAAGTTGCAGGTCTATAGTCTGATTGTTATTCGTGAATGTTGTTTCAAGATATATCAATCGTGAATCCACCTTAAGAGTGTTATCGACATAGAAGTTACATTCCAAGTTTATCGGCACTTGTATGAATAGAGAATCGTTTGGCAAGAGGTTCACTTCATCTTCAACAGCATATTCTATTTCCGCATTGTTATAATTGACAGCTGTTGTGATAAGTCCATCAATAACCTGACCTTTACCGATGTTTTTCACCATGAAGGAAATCTCATCACGAGTCTCGTTAAGTTCCAAGTCATAGACCATAAGGTCAGGCAACACCACAGTTGTCGTTTCACTTATGATATTGTTATCTTCAAATGTATATTCAAAGATATTGTCGCCTTGGTCTGTCACGACGTAGATATAATACGTTCCGCCGTCATATTCTTCAGGTATGAGGACTTCTCTTTCTACAGTATAACTATTGATATATTGTTTAAGTGTCTCGTGACGCAAAGCCTCGCGTTTCAGGTTCTGGTTCTCCACTTCTTGAAGATATGGATTCCACAACTCAGGATATTCTGTCGTATCAGGAGGCGTTATTTCAGGATATTTACACCATACGTATGCGTCGATGGTATCGGCAATCATCTCAAGTTCCGACTCGGTCCAAAGTACTTTATTGTTATTGTAAGATGTCAGCTGTTTAGCGTTAGCTTTATCGAACTCAGGTTCTGTAGATATATATACTACATCTCTCCATGGCTTGCCTATTACCTTAGGCAGACTGCCACAGGTGTCGAATGTCCATGGATCACCTAATCCGGTATTCTTAAAACCGACATTCTTGACAGTATATGAGATGGTGAATTTCTCATTCGGTGACAATGTATCTTTCGATATTGTCATATTTTCCACTGTAATATCTGCCGGAGGCACGAGCATGAACTCGGTCGGATATTCAGAAGCTGATGATATGTTGTTGTCTTCAAACAATGACTCATAGACCTGATTACGTACATCGGTCTCCACAAAGAAGTAGAATATGCCTAAGTCTTTTTCGTTTGTCGGGAAGTAAGCTACACGTGTAATGGTCTCATCACGTCCAAGGCTGATGGTATCGCGATATGCTCCTATCATGCGGGCGTTGGAGTTAAACACATTCTCTGTTGACATATAGACATTGTCTGTCACAGGGATATCTTCAAAAGCAGCACCACCTTGGTTGGTGAGTTCCCATGTAATCGTTATAGTGTCACCGGCGAAATGTTCGTAAGGCGGAATCACATTAGTAGCTATCAAGTCAGGGATTGGAGGAATATCGACTTCAATGGCTTCATAGAAGAATGCGTCTTGACCGTTGATCTCTTCAAACGATGCGTTGCCGCATTTATCATTGTTACCCGACATATAGTAATAAGGAATTCCGTTAAGGTTAGGAGTATAAGGATTAGGGAATACTCCTCCGTATTGCGCGAAATCGAGTTGTAGCTCTGTTCCTGGTCTCCAGTTAGATATCACGAACAAGAAGACCGCTCCATACATATCGTCAGGGACGAAGATTGTGGTACTGTTAGTATAGCTCTCGCCTACATCCAAAGCCGTAAGGTTAGGCACTGCTTCCATTATGAACGATTCGTAAGGAACCTGAGTAAAACTCTCTTCTGTCCAGTTGATAGGATAAGAAAGCACTATATAGTCGTGCCATATCTCACCCACAGGTGTCGGACCATGACCGTCGTTACGTACTGTCCATTCCACTGTCATAGGCTGACCCGTCTGTGCGTATGAGCAATCCATAGCTGTGACATGAAGGTCAGGGAGAGCTGTATTGAAATACATGGTGTCTGTCTCTATGGCAGCACATTCTCTGTAAGCCACGACTTTCCATGCGTAATAGGCTATGTCTTCTTCAGGTGTCTGTTCGAGATATCCTGGAGGTTCAGGTTTACTGAGAGATCTCGGATATTTACCGAATCCTTGATAAACCGATCTTCTCAAATCGACAGTATAATAATTATTTGTAATATTATAAGCCACAGGGAAATCAGGTATCGCAAGACCGTGACCTTCATCGGCACGCCACAACCATAACTCGTACGAATCTGCACCTTCTATATGATCCCATGAGAACAGCACCTCGCTGTTGGATTGTAATGCCTGGTCTCTCTCAGGAAGAAGATTTGCCGTCTCGAAACGATTGACCCACACCACTGAGTCAGGGTGACATACTGTCGTGAAGTTTACCATATTTGAATATGAGCTGTGGTCGTTTTCGCTGCACTTAGCTCTTACCTTAACGCAATATTCGATGTTAGGCGAGAGATTTTCCAAAGTGATATAGTTGCTGTCGACAGTCATAAGTTTTGGAGAGTTGGCTCCTACCCTATCGTAATAAACTATCCATTCCGACTCTTCTCCTCCAGGAGTCCATGTCACGTCAGCGGTAGTGAATGTTATCATCTCTTCCGACACGCTAAGGTTGGAGACCATCTGACAAGAAGCTGGATACTGTTCGTATGCACCCATGTCGATTATTGTTCCTCTGAGACGTTCATTGCCTGCAAGGTCGTAAGTCTCTTCAGGAGCAAATTCGTTGTTACCTCTGTCGATACAGTCTGAATTTTCCATGAGTTGGAACTCGCCTTCATCAGGATTGACGAAAGCAACATAGTTGAGAGAGATGTCGTCACCAGTGTTGGAGGTTTCCAAAATGATATTCGTAGCAAGCGAAGGCACGAACTCATCACGCTCGCAAGCAGAATATTGGAAGTCTTGTGTCGTATTGCCTCTCACATTACTTACATACGAGCCGCCTCTGTTACCCCATACTATTGTGTTATATATCTTGCAGTTTCTGTTGGTGAGATAGAGTCCGCCTCCATAATCACCTTCCCTGTAATTATCAGCATTATTATTGACTATGGTGCTGTTTACAATCATAGGAGTACCATAGACAGCACCGCCTATTTTAGCAGTATTATAACTTAACTCAGTATTATAGATTTTGACAGATGTAGAGTATATACCGCCGCCATTTATCTCTGCCGTATTGTTTCTGATAAGACAGTGTGATATGGTGTCTGTATATGATTCTGAATATATAGCACCACCATTACTGAATGTGTGATTATTCAATAACTGTGAACGACGCACTGTCGATTCTGCCATATATATCGCACCACCGCCTCCGTTAGTACCGAGATGCGTATTGTCCGTAAATATTGAATTAACAACATCAACCTTCTTGGCATATAATGCCGCACCATTGTTTGAAGAACGAGCGTTCTGGAAGGTGATACCGTCGATTCTGTTACGCGAGACAGTCTTACCTGAAGGATAATCTCTTCTTAAAATCTGCTGCAAGTCCTGACCATCGAAAATAGTAGCGTTAGCCTCTAAGTCACGTAACGACAAATCATAGTTAGCAGTTTCATTACCTGCAAAACCTCCATACATTTCTATTCTATCAGACATGAGGAAAGCGGGATTAGTCGCTACGCCGTTGCCTCTGTATGTACCCTTGGCTATCCATATCTTCACCTGTCCTTCATATCTATATACGTTATCCATAGCGAATTGTAGATATGGAGTGGAGTTAGCCCATGAAGAACCGTCTTTCGTTCCCGCACCTTCTGTAGTCACATAGATAATATTGTTAGCGTCAGGAATAATCACATGGTTGATTTTAAAGTTACTTTCGTAAGCACCCATATCGATGGAGTCATTAAGGATACGGTCATTACCATAGAGGTCGAAGTCAGTTATCAGTGTCGTTGTAGTACCGCGGTTGACACATACAGAACCGTCTTGCAGTCTCCAGTCGCCTGCACCATAATTGCCGCTACCTGCAACAGGAGTCGGACTGACGAACATAGGATGATTGACATCATCACTTCCGCTGTTGCTTACGTTCAATGTTATATTACCTTCACCTAAGATACCGCCTTCAACTGCAGAATAACGAATGTCGTCATCATAATAATATTCTGGAGCTTTGATTTCTATGTTTGCGCTTACATTACCTTCTATCTTATTTCCCCAGATGATGGAGTTTCTCACTATACTATAATTCATGACACCACCGCATTTATTCGTCGCGAAGTTATTGACGATAGTGGAGTTGTAATGTTTAGCCTTGGAATATGCGTTGCTATATCCTGCTCCACCTTCAGCGGCAGCAATAGGTTTATATTCTTCGTCTTCAATAGCACTGTTATTATTGAACAATGTATTCTTGAATGTCAATCCTCCGTAATAACCGCCACCGTATGCATTGATAGCCTTGTTGTTTCTTATGATGGCATTCTCGACTATGATATCATCAGATTCCGCCAAGATACCGGCACCGCCCATATTGAACATGATGCCGTCGTTGTCGCCTGTTATGGCAGTACCGTTCTCAACTATCACGTTTCTGAGTTCGCCCTTGCACATATATACGTTACCGCCACCATTGATATAGACGAAACCGTTTCTGATGGTAAGACCATCATATATAGCGTAATGTAAAGGATCGAGGGAATATTTGAAGTGATGGTTACTTGCCTGATGCAAGGTTCTCTGGATATTCTGACCGTCGAGGATTGTAGCGTTGTTGACGAGGTCACGTTGAGATATATCGTAGTCGTGAACCTCATTACCGGCGAAACCGCCATAGATGTCGATACCGTTGAGACCGATGAAAGCATCTACGTATGGCCAGCCGTTACCGGTATAAGTACCTTTTGCAATCCATACCTTTGGATGATTGTCATCATCGGCTGCGAAGTTAAGAGCGAGTTGCAAGTCGTCGATAGCATTGTTCCATGAAGAACCAGTCATATCGCTGCCTGCATTGTCTTTCTTGACATATATGATATTGTTTTCATCAGGATAGATGGCGAAGTCGTTGTTATAATCCGTCTCGTAAGCGCCAATATCTATTCTGTCTTGTTTTACACGAGTTTCATCGTCTAAGTCTTGTTCTATCATATATTCCAAGCGTTCACCCATATTGACACAGATGGAACCTTCCTTGATTCTCCAGTCACCGCCCCAGTAGTTGGCACCTACCTGTTCAGTAGGATTTACGAAGCGAGGCGAGAACATATCGTCGCCGTTTTCATCGGTAAGGTTGATAGTACCGATACCAGCGGCACCGCCTTGGATAGCACAATATCTCACATAGATAGGAACATTAGAAGCAGATACCGCTACTTGCTGTGTGTTGAGGTTTGTCTTGTTACCCCACATTATACAGTTGATGAACTCGTTATTACTTCCATAGTTGCTACTATATACGCCGCCACCGAGATAATATGAGAAGTTGTTAACCACAGTACAGTTAAGTAACTGTGATGGCAGTGTTGAATTACCGATATACATACCACCGCCGTATGAGTTGTCGGTGAGCACGCTGTTGTTAGCGATGAGACAGTTATTGACGGTAGCGTTTTCGCCATAGATACCGCCACCATATTTTGCAGAGCTTTCAATATTGTCGATAAGGTTGTTGTTGATTTCGCAGTATGTCAATGTCGATGACTTGCAATAAACGCCACCACCTTGTGTGAGTGCAGTATTGCTGAATATCTTACAATCTGTTATCTCACATTTGTTATCGGCATAGATACCTGCGCCCTTACCTCCTTGGTTGTCCTTGATGATACAGTTTCTGATTTTGACGAAGTTTCTGATATAAACGCCGCCACCTTCTTTGGTGTTATATCCATCTTTGATAGTGAAGCCATCAATGACAGCATTATCGTTGACGGTGAAATTACTGTATGCGCTATAGTTGCCTATTACCCTCTGAGAGTTGGCTCCGCTTAGTATTGTCTCGTTTTCAACCAAATCTCTCTCGTCGAACTCTATTCCATATAATTCCGTTCCGGAGAAACCGCCATATATCTCCACGCCTGGTTTTATCTGGAAGGCTTGTACGCTGGAGCCGTTACCCATATAAGTTCCTTTTTTGACCCAGATCTGTTTCTTGGCATCGGTCACGAAAGCGGAAGCAGCATTGATAGCATCCTGGAGATTCGACATGGCGTTGTCCCACGATGAACCGCTCTTGTCACCTGCACCTGTCGGTGTCACATACCAGATCTTACGTACTTCCAAATCCAAGGTAACGAGGCTGTCGCAGTCGTGTCCTTCCGGTGTCCATTGTCTGCTGTAGAATCCCGACTCTCTCAAAGTATCAGAATAGAACACATATTGTTCGTTGATGATAATCTTCAGATGTTTATAGTTGATACATCCTGCTTCGTATGCACCTATATCGACAAGCGAGTTATAGAAACGATCCTTACCGGCAAGGTCCTTATCGCCTACCGCATATTCGTTGTTACCTTCATCAACGACGACGGAAGTATTCATAGGTTGATATGCTCTGTTTTCAGGATTGACGAAGTTGACATAATTAGCATCAGGATCTTCCCCAGAATTATATTTGTCGAGATTGATATTTCCTTCACCTGTGTAACCGCCATGGATAGCGCAATACGCATATTTGTTTTGATAACCTTCTATCTGACTAGGATAATTACGTCCGACATTACCCCAGATAATACTGTTGTAATATTCGTTGTTTCTATTGCTTGAATATAAGGTATCGTATGAATACATCTCTGAATTATTCGAGACGACAGTTGAACCGATGACCCTCATCATACTTATGTCCATACCACCGAAACGATCCGACTTGTTATTGCTGATCTCACAGTTGATGATACTATCTTGTGGCGTTTCCATCCAGATGTAATCTCTATGTATTGAAAGAGCACCTCCTATATCGTGAGCGTAGTTATCATGGATCTTACAATACGAGATGCTGATATTCTTATCTTCGTTACGGTTATTGGCATAGATAGCACCGCCTTCATCGGAGACATTATTATATATGTCGCAATAACTCACAGATACATTATCTTTAAGACGAATAGCACCACCTACAAATTCATCTGTGAAAGCTGCTATCAATGATGACGGAATACGTTTGACATAGACAGCTTCGGCATTACCGTTCTTGATGGTAAATCCGTCGATAACGCCTTTCTTATCATTATCGAAGTCTGTAATCTGATCTATGGAACGTGCTTGGTCTTTAGCGTCTAAGATAGTCTTGTTTGTAAATAGATCTCTGTCGTCTTTGTTGAAGGATGCTGGATTTTCATCTCCGTTAAAACCGCCGTAGAGTTTGGTTCCAGGCATGAGAGTCAACATACTCCATGCATTGTTATCGGTGAAGGTATAACTACCTTTCTTCATCCAGATTTCCGGTTGAGGTTCCATCGTCATGGCGAGGTTCATCGCTGTCTGAAGTTGTGATGTTGCATTTTCCCATGAAGAACCGTTCTTCTCGCCAACACTCTCAGTACTTACATAAATGACATTATTTGCGTCAGGAGTGATAATGGTCTGTCCTGTATAATCAGATTCAGCAGCACCGATATCTACTCTTCCTTGACGTACACGGCTGTTACCTTTAACATCATATTCTGTGAGCATGATGCCTTCTGAAGTTCCTGCATTGACACAGACCGATTTATTGGTAAGAATATTTCCGTTCATCGCCAACGGGAAATCGGAACATAAGTTAATGTTGCCTTCTCCAGGATAACCACCTTCAACGGCACAATAACGGAGGTTGGAATATCCGACATCCTTATACAGAGCACCAGTAAATTCTTCATAATAATAATAGAAGTCAGAGAAATTGTCTATTGAAGAGTTTGCCTTGTTACCGTTGAATATCGTATTGACGATCTCATCATAGATACCATACATGGCACCTCCTGATGTCATGGCGGTATTGTTTATGACGGTACAGTTGTATAATCGTATGTCACCATATATCTTACGGAAAGCAGCACCGTCAGGGTCATTAGAATTGCTGAGTTTGTTGTTTGAGACGATGGTATTATAATAGAATCCATCGCCCAAGCCACCTACTTCCTTAGGATTTTCAAGATAAACGCCACCGACATTATTATTGATGACGGTATTTATCACGTCGTGATGCGACAAGGCGTATCTTTCGATGCCCATCTCATCGGTGAATTTCTTACCACTCCACAACACTTTCAAGGCGCGTGAGCCGTTGTTGGAGATTTCACAATTTTCTAATTTAGTATATGTCAATATCTCAACACCTACACCATCATTGTCAGTAATCTCACAGTGGATGAAAGCCGTATTTTCAGAATGTATCGTCTCCTTGCCTTGGTTGCCCGTTATCTTACAATTTTCAAAAGTATTGATATATTGACGTAAGTTACAGTTATTAACATCCGCCGATACGATATTTATCGCATTCACGCCGCCAAATGTTCTGTTGTCGGTGATGACGCAGTTTCTTATATGGAAATATTTCTTGAGTTCCATTGCCGTTCCGTCATTTACATCTTGACGTGAGAAACCTTTCATGATGGTGAAGCCGTCAATTATTACCGGAGTCTCTTCCGTAGCGTCTTTTTCCATATAAACGACACGTTGGATGTAACCTCCGTCGAGTACTGTTTCGTTTGCTTCAATATCGCGTAACGACAGATCATAATTTGCGAGTTCGGTACCTGTGAGACCGCCATAGAGATGTACGTTAGGTTGCAAGACGAAAGCATTGACAGAAGTTCCGTCGCCTTTATAGTTACCCTTAGCGACCCAGATCTCGTTCAGATACCCGTCATCGGTATTTATGGAGTCGCACGCCATCTTAAGGTCGGTATACGCATTTTCCCATGAACTGCCGTTGTTGAGTCCTTTAGCCCTCGTATCGACGTATGTTATTCTCTTGAAGGTAAGGTTAAGGACTATGATACTATCGCATTCGCTGTTCTTGATTTCTTTACGATAGATGTAAGTACCAGGTTCGGTGAGCCATTGGTCATAGAATGGATATTGACTCAACATCGTCACAGCGTCGTATTCACGTTTGAGCACGCAACCGCTTTCAATGGCACCTATATCAACGATGTCTTCACCGATACGTTCTCTGCCTTGTATGTCGTATTCTTCTGTAACTACAGAGTTGTCACCTGCGTCGATAAGAGCAGAACCTTCCGCAAGGTCATAGTCGCCGCCTTCAGGAGAGATGAACTCAGGATATCCGTATGCCTGACTTGTTCCTGCATTGTTAGAAGAAAGAGCGATGACTTCATCATCATCACCGAGACCGAGTTCTACGGCACAGTTGTTAAATGAATACTTATCAAGGTTGTTTCTGTCGAAATCGAAAGTGACACCAATACCGTTTCTGTTATTCCAGACTACGGTGTTATGGAAGTCGCCGCCGCTAATCATGAAATAACTACTTGAGGTATTTGTGGAACTGTTGCCTACTATGTTACAATTGATGAATTTATCGCCGCTTTCCTTCCTGTGATTCACAATGGCTAAACCTTCATTGCCGTTGAATAAAGTATTGATGAAGGTGTTGGAATATTGTGTTCCGTTGATTTTATATCTTGAAACCGTCACGCCTTTGTTATCGTGAATCTTACTGTTTTTGATTGTAGATGCGAAAGGTTCTAGAATCATATTGGTGAAATTCTCTTTCTCTGGCATCTCAACCAATGATTGGTTGTCACATATTTCACAATGGTCTATGACAGTGTTGTATGCGAATATCTTACCTGCGTTATTCTTGAATGTTGAATTCGTAATCATTGAACTGACAGCATACAGGTAAGCGTTTTTATATTGCGTTGCGTTGCATGAAGGCGTTGTAGCATTGACGATGGTGATACTGTCGGCAACGGATCCTATCATGGCGAGAGTATTGGCCATCATCGAGTTGGAATATTGACTTTCTATGGAAGCATCGATCTCAATCTTGTTATTGTCAAATATCATGTTTCTGATGGTAGTATTGTCGAGCAACACTGCTCCCGCACCCACGAGATGATAGAGTCCTACACCTCCACAATTATTCGACACCTTGCAATAAACAGAATTCTGACTGTGGAAATCGGCTTGCGAGAGTTGCCCGTTTGCAATTGTGAAACCATCCCATAATGTCGTTCCTCCATCAGCGAAAGGTTCGTTCTGGAAGAGAACACGTTGCAGATTCTGTCCGTCGAGGATGGTCTTGTTATTCTCCAAATCTCTTTCTTCTACACTCGTCTCTGTTCCAGCGAAACCTCCATAGACCTTCACATTCTCAACGATATTGAAAGCGTTATTACCTACGATGCCGTCACCAAAATACGTTCCAGCCTTGACCCATACTTCCGCAATAGGATTGAAGGTGTTTGCCTGAGCGACTGCATATTGTAAATAAGGTGTAGCGTTGCTCCATGAAGAGCCGTCTTTCAATCCGGAGCCTTCTGCGCTTACATAGATGACATTATCTGTAGGATTTATACACAAAGTCTTCTGATAGTCAGATGGCATCGCTCCTATCGCACCTCCGTTTTCATCGTGACCCAAGCACACGGAATTTTGTTTCAGACTCCAATCGTAAGTATCCTGATTAATCAAATTACCTATATCATAGATAGGATTCACGAAACATGGAGAGAACACATCGTTGCCTTCGTTATATGATGTAAGACGGATATTACCTACGCCATTATACAAAGCTCCGTCGATGGCGCAATAGTCCACGTTTGAGTTCTTGTCTTTTGATATGAAGTTGTTATCGAAAGAAGTGATGGCGTTATTCCATAAGATACTGTTCTTCAAGGTTGACGAACGTAAAACTACGACAGCATATTTATATTGATGATAATAATCTTCATCGCCATCAAAATGAGATGTTATCGAAGTATACGTAAACGTCACCATATTATTCAAAAGGTTAGTATGAGAAATCGTCGAATTGTCTGAAGCCTTGACGACACCTTCAAAATCGCTTGAATGCAGTTTAACCGTATTGTTAAAGATATTAGAGTTGACGATATTACTTCTCGTCGCCTTAATCATAGAAGTAGCCATGCTGTTAGCATATACCTGACACGAATCGAGGGTACTGTTCTCAAGTACGATAAGGGACTGCCATGAATTGCCGAAATCGTTATTGATGAACCTACAATTTTTTATAGTGGAAGAATTTGCCTTGATAGCCGGGTTGTTGTTTTTTACATTATCGAAAGTACAGTCTTGCAGCAGTCCTCCGTTGACTTCCGCAAGTATCGCTATCACTGAATTTTGCAATATATTATTTTCCGTAATGACAATCTTCTGACCGGAGTTGATATAGAATCCGTCCCATTTTGAAGGTTGCTCCGCCGTTGCAGGATATTGAGTTGAAGCGGACATGGTATTATAAGAGTTGTTGCCTTTGAGTATTGTCTTATTGTTTTCCACATCGCGTTGAGAGAACAAGGTCTCTGTTCCTGCAAAACCGCCATACACTTCTATTCCTGCCACCATAGGAAATGCCACGCCATTGTTATTTCCGATGTAAGTACCTGCTGCCACCCACACATGCTTTGTATCGAAGCCTGCGGTGTTATAAGCATTCATGACAGCAGTGTTGATATTGTCTGCCGCGTTATCCCATGAAGAACCGTCTTTCAGTCCGGCACCTGTCTCCGTAACGTAGAATATTGCGCTGTTGACTCTCACGTCCATAACCACCAAGCTATCACAACTCGCATCCAAAGACCAGCGTTTCTCATAACGTCCAGGTTCCGTGATAGTCATGCCATAGAACGACATCGACTGTCCAATTCCCATCGTCTTTGCGATATACTTATATCTCACACAATGTTGCTCAAATGCTCCCATATCGACAGTTCCGTCTTTGACACGTTCCTTACCGTTAAGATCTAAATCCGGAATATTGACATTGGCGTTATTACCGGCATCAACTGCTACAGAGTTATCCGTAAGTTCATAAACATCATGTTCCGCATCGATGAAACGTATGTAGTTGAGGCTCTCATTATCTCCGTCGTTATCTATTTCTATGTTTATGTTATTCGTTCCTTCATAACCACCATGAATAGCGGAGTGACTTACGCTGCCGCTGCTCGTCATAATCTCGGCATATTCACCTTGATGAGTGTTCCCCCAAACAATACAGTTTACGATTTCAGAAGACCATGTCATCAAGCCTGCATAGTCATTGGCATATTCATGTTCTGAAGCATTATTGACTATTGTGGTATTCAGCACCAACGATGGCGAACCACAGATACCGCCCGACATCTTAGCCCAGTTGTTACTGACGAGACAATTGATGACGGAACCGCCAGAAGCGCAGATACCGCCGCCTTGTCCATTGGATTCATTATCCGTTATCTTGGAATTTATAATCTTGGCATTTGAAAGATAGACACCACCGCCACCATACGAGCTGCTTAAATGTTTGTTGTTTCTTATGACACAGTTTTCGATGAGGGAATTAGAACCGCTTATTCTCACCGCGCCTGCATATCTCTCCGACACGTTGTCATATATTTGACAATTACGTAATGTAGAATAGTTTCTCAGATACGCCGCCGCACCACCATCGCTGCTGTCATCATAGCCGTTCTTAATGGTGAAACCATCTATAACTATCGCTGTCTCCGCATTATAATTTTCCGTTTGCAAGATGACGCGTCTCGTATTCATACCATCAAGTACAGTAGCATTCGTCACGAAGTCTCTCTGACTCAAGTCGTAATTATAAGCCTCATCGCCAGCGAAACCTCCATAGATACTAACGCCTTTCGACATACAGAAAGCCACGCCGTCAGCATTGCTACGATATGTTCCTTTAGCGACCCATATCGTTGGTTTTGGAGAAAGGGTTCCCGCCCTTGTGATGGCGAACTGTAAGTCTGAAGCCGCATCAGCCCATGAAGAACCATCGCCGGTTCCGTTTACTTTAACATAAATGATATTGTTAGCGTCAGGAACAATGTCGAACGATGACTCCACCGACGACTCATAAGCTCCCATGTCGACTACCTCATGCTGAACACGTTCATTACCCGCGAGGTCTGTCATCGGAAGCGTGATATTATCTGTCGTACCTTTATTAATACATATAGAGTTCTGCGACAAAGACCAATCGCCTCCCGAATACTCGCTGCCAGCTACCGAAGTAGGATTAACGAACTCAGGATGTAATCCCAAACCAGAGTTCGCACTTTCCAAGGTGATATTACCTGTTCCTTCATAGCCTCCTTCGATAGCGTTATATTCCATCACACCGGAAGAGTATGAAATATAAATCTGATCAGAGATACCATTATTCTTATTTCCCCAGATGATATTGTTTCTGATAAGAGAGTTTGAAGAAGAATATACATACAGACCGCCCGTTCCTCTCTCGGAAGCGTTATTAGCGATAGTATTATTAATAAGTTTTACATTATTCGTCACATACAAGCCACCGCCATCATAAGTGGAACTGTTATTCGTTATCAAACTATTTACTATATAAACATAGTAGCTTGCGTAAATACCACCGGCGTAACGAGAATAGTTCGACTGTATTATACAGTTAGCGATGGTGTCGTATGCGTTATTATTCTCACCTTGAACGTAAATAGCTCCGTCGCCTTTTGAGTTGTTATTAATGATAGTAGAGTTCTTGATATTGGAGTAGGTTCTCATTCTGACACCTGCGCCTTCATAATCCGACTTATAATCTTCGGTATTACCGTTTCTGATAGTAAAGCCGTTCCATTCCGCTAAAGTCTTGGACGTGAAATTATACGCTTGATTCAAGACACGGCGTGTGTTGTTAGCGTCGAGGATGGTGACGTTGTTTCTGAAGTCGCGTTCATCTAACGATGACTCTGTTCCCGCGAAGCCGCCATATACCTTAACACCTGGTATCATCTCGAAGGCGTTTTCTGTATAAAGAAGTCCGTAATATGTTCCGGCTTTGACCCATACATCCGCCGGAGGGTTAAATGTGTTGGCGAGATTTACCGCGAGATGAATATCGGATGTCGCGTCAGACCACGAAGAACCGTCTTTCTTACCGGAAGCGTTTGTAGCAACATAAATGACATTATTATTACCTGGAACTATATTTATCACAGGAGTATGATCAGATTCGTAAGCTCCCATATCTATAGTTCCTTGTTTGATACGTTCATCATTCGCCAAATCTATCGACGACAATGACATCAAAGCCGAAGAACCTTTATTGATACATATAGAGTTAGCCGTCAAGGAATAGTCATCATTTTCTATATCATTAAAACAAGGATAATAACCGGCATTACCTGTATTTTCTGAAGCGAGAGGAATATTACCTATTCCAGCGTAGCCGCCTTCAACAGCTGTAAATCTCATATCCGGAACCTGTCCTTCAATATTATTGATTTCCTCACCTTTCTTATTACCCCAAAGGATGCTGTTATAGATTCTTACTTTTGAATTATCGACATAAACACCGCCAGTGCCGGCGACACTTGTATTATTGACGACGGTATTGTTTACGAACAAAGTACTGTCGAGGAGAAATACCGAAGAGGCATTAGTAGAATTATATGTTGAGATGTTATCAACTATCAAGCAGTTTATGATATTGGCGTATCCGTAAGTATAAATAGCTGAGCCTCTATTACCTGTATTGTTTCTCACTATACAGTTACGGAGCATGGAGTAGTCTCTCATATAAACACCTGCACCGTTTTCATTGATGTTACCGTTTTGAATCACGAAGCCGTCGAATATCGTTATCGTCTCTAAGGTGAAATCATCGTTCTGATATATGACGCGTTTTGAGTTACCTCCGTCAAGAATTGTTTTATTTGCGGAGATGTCTCTCTGTTCTAAACTCGTCTCTGTTCCGGCAAAACCGCCATATACTTCCACGCCTTCAGCCATCGTCAGGAAGTTATTAGATTCCGCAGTACTTGTGTAAGTACCTGCTTTAACCCACACCTGAGGATTGGAGTCGTAGGCGGCAGCACGGTTGATGGCGAGCTGCAAATTAGAAGTAGCGTTTTCCCATGAAGTTCCGTCTTCTAAACCAGATGCTTCCGTCGCGACGTAGATGACGTTATTGTCACCAGGAGTTATGACTGTCGCTCCGTAAGGAGATTCGTACGCACCAACATCGATAGTGTTTTTCTGTATTCTTTCATTACCAGCCATGTCAGTATCCGGAAGTTCTACGACCGTCACATCGTTAGTTCCGTTGTTGATACAAGCCGAACCTTCCTGCAAACTCCAGTCGCCATTATAATAATCCTTTCCTGCGCCTGCTGTTGGCGACACGAACTTAGGATACATAATATCAGCAGATTCTCCGTCATTTTCTGACTAAAGACTTATATTGCCCGTACCTGCATAGCCGCCCTCGATAGCGGAATAGGAAACGACGACATCTGTATTACCATTGAAAAAAATCTGATCTGCTGTCGATTCACCTTTCTTATTGCCCCAGATTATGCTGTTGTAAACATTTGTATATGAAGAACCATAAATACCAGAACCGTTATAATACTGATAGTCTGAGTTAATATGGTTATTTACAATATTACAGTTGATGATATTTACACGATATGAGGTATGCATACCGGCACCACTCTCATTAGCCGTATTGTTAGAAATATTACATCCTATGAAAGTTGCGTTTTCACTAACATATACACCACCGCCATGCTGTTCCGAATAGTTATTCTCTATCCTGCAGTTTATAACCTCAACATAATTATTACTATATCCTGAAAGATACATACCACCACCGTTAGTCTGACATATATTGCCATGTATGTAGCAATTTTCTATCTTAGCCTTCTTCGTATTACTATTGTTATCGACATGAACACCGGCTGTTGTAGCATACGACGTTGAATAAGTGTTACGTATCTCGTTTTCGTATATTTCGCAATTTGTGATATATCCATTTGTCATATAAACACCGCCACCGTATGTATAACCAGTTGTCGTGTTTTTGATGAGATTTCCAAAGACCTCACAATAATCCAACGTACCGCCATCAATATATACACCACCGCCATATATTCTGTCCGATGTCTTGATTTCCCTGCCGTTGTTCGTTATCTTACAATTTCTCAATGTGGCATACTGACGGATATATGCACCGACACCACTATATGCTCCTCCTCCGTTCTGAATTGTAAAACCGTCCCATAACGTAGCGGTCGATTCTGTATAAACTTTATCCTGATACAAAACTCTTTGTGTGCCTTGTCCGTCCAATATTGTGACATTAGTCTCCGTATCTCTTTGCTGCAATGATGTTTCCGTTCCTGCGAAGCCGCCATATACGTTGACGCCTTCAACCATTCTGAAAGCATTTGTTGAAGTGCCGTCGCCGTAATATGTTCCAGCTGCCACCCATATTTCTGGCAATGGATTCATCGCACTCGCTTCCGACAACGCCATACTTAAATAGGGAGTAGCGTTTCCCCATGAAGAACCGTTCTTCAATCCAGCTCCGCTTTCAGTAACATAGATTATATTGTTAGTATCGGAAACTATCTCCATCGTACTCTCGTATGATGACTCTATAGCTCCAATATCGACTTTCTCTTTCTGAACACGGATGTTGCCCACAATATCAGTTTCTGTAAGTGCAATCGGTAATCCTTCTATTACACCTTTATTAATTAATGCGGAACCGTCTTGTAAACTCCAGTCGCCATGGTAATAATCTTTTCCCGCGCCCTCTGTAGGATTCACGAACTTAGGATGTATTCCGTCACCTGTATTTGACGAAAAAAGATTGATATTGCCAATTCCTGTATAACCACCTTCTATAGCCGAATGAGAGACGACGACATTGGTGTTGCCGCTGAAATAAACATTATCTGAAACATCAGCTTTCTTGTTACCCCAAATTACACAGTTGTATATATTAGCATACGAAGAACCATCAATACCTGCGCCATTATAATTAGCAGTCTTCGTTTTGTTATTTACAATATTACAGTTAATGATATTGTTATGATATGACAAACTGACACCAGCACCCATATTTGCATTATTGTTAGAAATAACACATCCTACAAGGGTTGCGTATGAGTTCATGTACACACCGCCGCCATTCTGTTCCGCTTCATTATTCTCTATCCTACAATTTATGACCTCAACATAATTATTAGTATATCCCGTAAGATACATACCGCCAGCATTGCTGTGACTATAGTTATCATGAACGTAGCAGTTTTCTACCACTGCCTTCTTCGTATTACTGTAGTTCTCGACATAAACACCGGCGCAGTTAGCATACGAAGACAAATATGTATTATGAACTTCGTTATTATAAATCTCGCAGTCTGTTATATAACCGTTTGTCATATATACACCGGCTCCGTAGATATAATTACTTCTTGTATTCTTGAGGAGATTGTCGTGTATCTTACAATATTCCAATCTTCCGCCATTAAGATAAACACCGCCACCATCGACTCGTCCCGACGACGTAAACTCTCTGCCGTTATTTTTTATAACACAATTTCTTAAAGTTCCATATTCCAGAATATAAGCTCCTACTCCATTATATGCTCCTCCACCGTTCTGAATCGTGATGCCGTCCCATACCGTAGCGGTAGATTCCGTATAGACCTTATCCTGATACAAAACTCTTTGTGTGCCTTGTCCGTCCAATATTGTGACATTAGTCTCCGTATCTCTTTGCTGCAATGATGTTTCCGTTCCCGCAAAGCCGCCATAAACGTTAACACCTTCCTCCATTCTGAAAGCGTTTGTCGATGTGCCGTCGCCTGTATATGTTCCTTTTGCAACCCAGATAGTCGGCTTGACAGCCATCTTGCTTCCTTCTGCCAAAGCCATGTTTAGATGAGCTGTAGCGTTTTCCCATGAGGAGCCGTTCTTCAATCCTGCTCCTGTCGTCGTTACATATATTATGTTGTTTGCATCCGGAACAACCTCAAATTCAGACTCATACGATGTTTCGTATGCTCCTATGTCTACT
>JAZUSL010000035.1:0-8636 GCA_045606705.1 Bacteroidales bacterium | reverse complement strand
TTTCTTTTCATAATGATAAAATATAGATTGTTAATTACTTAATATTTCTTTTTTTGTCGTGAGCTAAGAGCCAATTCTAAAATTCTAAAGTTCTGTAAGCTCGTTCTCTACGCCCACGGATTTCACTGATGTGCACTGATTCCTCAGTTTTTAAGACTCTAAAAAACCGTTGACCGTTGACTGTTGACTGTTGACATTCAAACCAACTTTCAATTTGTCAGACGCATCAATGTTTGTTTATTTTTTTCGGTATCATTGATACGTCTCTACATTAATTTTCAACTTTCAATTTTCAATTTTCAACTTTCAATTCTATTTAACCCACTTCCCTTCCTCAACTGTCAATTGTTCATTGTTAATTGTTAACTTCCAAACGTAAGTTCCAGAACACCAACTCGAAGCATCTACACTCGTTACATCATCTGTAATCTCTTGTTGATGAACCATTCTTCCCTGCATGTCATAAACCTGCAAGGTGCAGTTGCGTAATGAAGTTCTGATATTCATCACGTCTCCACCAGGATTAGGATAAGCGACAGCAACCTTTAAATTATGTGCGTGAGCTTCCTCGATGCTGACAAATGCCGAGGCCGGGAATTTGGTCGCAAAGACATTTTCAATTTCGGCATTCATTGTATTATAAATTCTACCGACCAACAACAATCCACCATCTTTTGTAGATATTACGGAATTTGCTTCATAACAAAGGTTATCATCATTAGTAGTATAATACATCGTAGATATAGCATCAAAATTATTATCCAAATGCTCTATCACTATCCATGAGTCACCTTGATAATCCCCTATATTCATATTGTACACAAACACTATAGTATTATCCTCTCTAACAATCACTCCATTATTTGAGGACTGATAATCTTCTGTTGACGATGTTCCTCTGACAATATATTTATTTATAGGCAACAAATCGTCAGAGTTGCTTAAATCATTATCAAATTCATACAATCTGCAATCCTGGTACTGATAATTTCCAACATTGTTTCTGTTAGGAGCTTGGGATGCTAAATATGAAATATTGCCATTACCTTTCGCTACTGATAAATTTAGCATTGGTGCCAAAGATTGGTCATGAACCGAAAAACCAGGTTGCAACAATCTTCTTGACGCGACATAATTGAGGTCTTTGTCAAAGAATACAGCTTCTCCATTATTACTCTGATTCGTATTCCAATTGTGCATTCTGTAGAGAATATAGTGAGAATCTGTCTTAATCATACAATGCCCTCTATACATCATATAACCGCCTCCTCCGTCGGGACATTCGTATGATTTCATTTGTAATATCTCACCATTGAAATTCATTCTAAACAAAAACAACGAATCGTGTTCTGGCTGATGGGCACTATGAAGCGTAACATTCTTGAAAAAAGCACCGACAATGTCGCCATCATCAATTATTGACGTGAAGAGGTATATATTTCCGCTACTTTCATTTGGCATGGCTTCCCAAATATATTCTCCTCTATTTTCCGAAGTGTCTATAGGGAAATAATGCTCATAACTTTTTTCTATGTTTAGCATATCGTCCAATTTGTACAATCCCAAGATTGAACTGGTCGGAGGATTATCGAAATTCTTGAAATAATTATCGCCGAAATATTCATGATCGGGACTATATGTCATCAAAACATATAAGTCACCATTTTCGTCTTCATGTAGTTGAGGAATTGACACAGAACAATAACTAGGGCGAAAATATGTTTTATCAACAATTCCCACACCATCCGAATTACATTTCACCAAGGCTGGATGCGGAGTTGGGAAACGACCATAGATTAAATCCTGTTCAAAGTAGAATGATTCGGGTGCATTCATCACAAAACCACCGTCTGACAATTCAATGGCATCCGCAAAATTTCTAATAGCATCAGGAGAAGGCGAACCATCAATTTTAAATTCCCATTCTTGAGACATCATGCTAACTCCACAAAAGAGCAGAGTAACGGTCAATAAAGTTGTTAATTCATTTTTCATTTTCATCTTGATATAATAATGATTTGTTAATGTTGACAAAGTTAAAGCAAAATGAAACGAAAATGATGCGATTTACACCAAATCCACCATATTTTCCTCAGATAAAAAATATAATCAATAAGTTATAGAATGTAAATCCATATTTTTTTTGGTAAAAATATAGAATTACGAGATGAATGGTCTCAAAATATCATTTATATTTTCTTTATTTGTCTTCTTTTTAAGTGAGATTTTGCTCTTCGAGACTGTATTGACTCTCAGGTTCAAAATGTCAGCAACTTCCTTAAGTTGGAATGGAAAGAAAGATAATACGCATACATTGACTTCTGTTTCATTTAAATCGCTGTACGTTTCTTTAAGTACGGCTATAGTTTCCGGAAATACGGCATTGAATTCGTCCAATATACGTTGCTTCTTGTTGCCGTATTTATCTCTGTATATCGCATCCACCTTTATCATCAGTGTTTCAAGATTTTTGTCTTTGATGATTATATTATGTTTCTTCCTTAAGATGTAATATATGGTTATGATAACAGCAATCACAACAGTTACAACAACAAGTATCCACGCCATGCCAGCATCTTTTGAATGGACGCTTTTACTTTCTATATATGCATTGAGCAATGATATAGCGTTCATGTTATATTTCTTGGTAACCGTCAATTGATTCATATATTCTGCAATATACATAAGATATTCTGTCGATCTGACAGTGTCGCCTATCATTTTATAGCAGTCAGCCAAGCCTTTAACTGCCATAATCTTTATATGATCGGCATCCGACTCATACGCCTCTAACAAATTGCTTATAGCAGATTGGTAATCATTCTTTCTATAATACACAAAAGCTTCCTCAACGAGGGTCTTATGATAGAATTGTGTATTATCTGAAATCAAAGTCTTGAGTTTATTATAATGTACCATCGCTGAATCATATTCTCCTTTAAATCTGAGATAATTGGCGTAAGCATTCTCAAGGCAGGCCAACTCCATTTTATAATTACACGAATCAATGAGACTGACGCCCTTCTGATAATATGTATAAGGAGTATTCAGAGTGTCTCTCACATCTATGCGATCATAGATAATAGCCAGATTATAATATGAGTACGCAATGCAAGAGGTATCATTGGCCAATGCCGCGTAATACAATCCGAGATTAGCGAAGTAACTACATGCATTTCCATCAGAATGATTAAATGCGATACGAGAGTTAATATAATGAATTTTGCTGTAAAGACAGCACACCTGAGGATATGAGGTGCTAAAATGCTCATCAAGTATATCCAATGCTTCAAGCAGATTCGCCACCGACTTATCTGAAATAACATTATCATTGAATTTCAACATACCTATGAGAAAATTGCAGCGAGCCCGCATCCAAAGATGGCGCATATTGTCGTCATTATTATAGTATTCCAAAGCCGGATATAATATAGAATCATTGAAATCAAAATAATTGAAGCCCCACAGCAATTTATCTACAGAGTCAACAAGTCTCGAATATTCCACATCTTCATGATCATTCTTGTCAGGCATGAAAATCTTGTCACTCCTGTCGCAACATACAAGAAAAAAAGTCGTAAAACAAAGAAACAGAATGACAATATATTTTCTCATAGTGGAATCGTTAGATTGCAAAGATAAAAAAAAAGGCGAAAGTCTGAAGTCGAAAGGCAAAAATTTTTCTCGCACAGAGACACGGAGCTGCACAGAGCCGGCAAATTTTCAATTTTCCATTTTCAACTTTCAATTAAAAAAAAGAGCCGCTATTATTCACAGCGACTTCTCTTCTTTAGACTTTCGTCTTTATACTTTTGGCATCAGTCATTAGTCAACAACCGAAATGCGTTGTGTCATCTCGCCATTTCTTGAAACGACTTTCAACATATAGACTCCGTTTTCCATTGATGTCATATCCAATACAAATTCATCGGCATCGACATTCTGTTCGAAGACTTTCTGTCCTACCATATTATATAAGGTGACATTCATCAATCCTTCTACTTCGATATTCAGATAGTCTTTTGCAGGATTTGGATATACGGCTGCGCCAATACTATTTTCAGCTATCGATGTTACTTCGACCATAACGAAATCTGCTTCGCCATCTGCTGTAGCTGCAGGCATTGATTCACAACTACCATTTTCAGCAGTAACTTGATAATAATATGTACCGGCTTCTACAGCATCGAAGTATTGGTTTTCTGTTGCTGCTATTTTAGCAATTTTATCATAATCATCACCGTCTTCACTTCTGTAGATGATAAACTCTTCAGGTTCGCCTTTCTTTTCCCAAGAAACAAGAGTACCGCCTTGTCCGTTCATGAATTTGTTTTCAGCTGTAAGATTTTCAGGTGCTTGGCAATTCTCGCAAGAGTTTTCTCCGTTAAATATTATTCCTGCTGTCAAACCCGTTGATGAACCTGAATACTCGTAAACTGTTTCGTTTGAAGAGTTCTTCAATTTGATTATGATTGATGACATTGGAGCCATCGGAGCATTCCATTTCAAAGAGAACTCTCCTTCTGGGATTTGAATTTCTTTACTAATAGGTGTTGAATCGTCTGTTGTAACTTCTTCGAAAACGACTCCATTTGATGCTAAGAATTGTAATGTCGCGCCATTCCATCCTTGGAAACTTGTTGTTGTGCTGATGAGTTTCCATTCGCATGTAGGTCCGTATATCAATGCTTCTTCTGCGATACGACCTTTAATGCCGCTGTATACTGCATAAGCATTGTATGTATAGCAACCATATTGTGATACTTCGTCTTCGTAAGTAACGACAGAACCTGGTGTCACATTTGATTCTGAATATATTTCAACGCCGTCTCTCATAATAACGACTTTTTCTATTGTTGTGAGTTCGGCACCAGATTCTGAAGTTTCAGGAACTTCTACGATGATAGTACCTTTTTTAGAATATACGCTATTAGCACGTACTTCCATTTCTGGTTCATCAGCCATTGCTTCGTATGCATAGTCTGGAATCATATCGAAGATAGCATTCTGTCCGTCATTGAACTGCATTGCCTGTCCCCATACATTTGGATTCAAAGCATCGATGGCGAAGTTGCCGTTACCTGCGCCTGTCCATCCCCAGTTGAAATGGAAATAACGGTTATCAGTATAGCCGTCGCAAACAAAAGCGTGACCGCCGCTTGCTACGCTATGACCGGCATAAAATGCAGGGAAACCTTGATCAAAGTTAGCGATGAGCATATCTTCCCATTCTTTCTTAGTAAATGAATCTCTGTATTCCAACTTCATCTTGTCGGTATATTTAAAATGTGAAGACATTGCTTCAGGAACGTCGCTTGAGAATGCGCCGCTACCATCCCAACCATATTGCATATCAATAGTAACTCCACAATGGTACATCAAGATTGCAATTGCATGTTTTTGATTTTGAGGTGAACTGTTATAAAGTTGTATTGGCATGTTTTCCCAATCGTATGCTTCACCTAAAGTGATTGATTGTTGTGGAAAACCTTCAGGAATGTATGAGTGTTCGCCGACACCGGCGTCAGGATAGTTCCAGAATTTCATTACCATCGCCATTGCATCAGCGGCACAACCTACGTAAGCACGACCACCAGGTCCTCCCGGCGCTGTTGGACAATACATATTATATGGACTGTCTTGATTCCATAACAAATTGATTAATGGTTCTACAGATCTTCCGAGGGTTTTCTCTGTCACGATGCCACGTGATTTGACAAGGTTCCATTCTTCTGCGACTTCAGCATCTGCTTCTAAATTGTTTTCTATTACGAAAGAAATAGCTGTTGTGTAACGATCTAAGTAGTAAGCCATGTTTGAAGGAATGTTGTTGAAATCCAATGCTCCTTCGTCTGAGAATGCCAAGATCGGTTTTGCTCTGTCGTCGGCAGAAACGATAAAGAAACCTTTGTCGTCTATATTAAAAATGTATAGACTTGCTGTTCCTTTAGCATCTGTCCATGTGCCGATGTGTTGTGTTGTCTGGAAATTTCTGAGAGTTTCCATGTTAGCTCTAACGAACTTCTCTCCTATCGACTGAGCTGTTTTAACGTCGACAGGACCTGCAAATAATCGTCCTAATGAGAATAATAAGACGAATGTTGTGAGTAATAATCTTTTCATTTCTTTAATTAATTAGTTAATATTATTTTCTTTGTTATGATTTCTTTACCTGTATTAATTTTAATAAAATAAACGCCGCTATTATAATCCGACAAATCAATCATACAATTGTCATTGTCAATAGTCATGGTTTCAACATTCTGACCTACGAGATTATAAATGTTTACCTCAGTAATGTTATATGCGTTGATATTGATAATTCCGTTTGTCGGATTTGGATAGATGACGACGTTTTCGTTTTCGAATTCAGTCTCTTCTATATCGAGAGTGCAATCGTTATTGAATGTCAAGAAAACGCCAGGTTCCATCTCGCCTTCTGATTCATAAATCACGTTACCGTCTTTGTCTTTTATCACGAAAGAGATTTCGTCGCAAGTATAATAAGGTTCTGCGTACCAGCATTTGTTCCACACAAAAGTGAGATCGCCGTTAAGTAATGGGACAGAATCTATTGACGATGCGCCGTCTTCCAAAGCCACTTTCGCGATTCTTTCATCATCTTTGAATATTGAGATGCTACCGCCTTTCCATCCGTCACCGCCTTCATCAAAAAGCTCGAATGTCAAGTCGCATTTTTGTCCGACCAATATCGTCTCTTCTTTGAACTTACTGTGACCATATTGGTTACTGCACAAAACGGAATAATGATACAATCCCGGATTCTCGACATTATCGACATATGTCATTGCTTGTCCTGATTCAACGTCTGTCAATGTTGCGATAGTGACAAAGTCGCGACGGATGAAGACTGTATCCAAAGATGTAAGTTCGTTACCTTCTTTGTCTGTGGAAGGGTTAGTCCAAGAAATTGTGACTTCGTTATGAGTTTCATTTTCTGCAAGCGTCAAGGCTGACACTGTATCTGGTATGTTATAATAATAGTCTTCTTCTGGATAGAAATTTATGATAGCCATATTCCATTGGTTGAAGGCGTATTTTGTAGTATTAAGAGCGCCTATAGCACAGAATGCGTCGTCGCGTCCGCTCCATCCCCAGTTGAAATGGAAGAAGTTGTTTTCGTCGTAGCCGTCACACACGAAAGCATGTCCGCCTAATCCGGAATCATCAGAACCAGAATAATACATCGGACGCAACTGGTCGAGTTCCATTTTAAGAGCTTCTGCCCACTCATCATTATTGTAATACCACATATCCAACATGTCAGGATAGTTATATCCGAAATAAGTCGATACTGCATACGGCACGTCTTCAGAATATGCGCCGCTGCCTTCAGGGCTATACATCATATCGACAGATATTCCGCAATGCCATTGCAAAAGCGCTATGTTATATATTTCTTCCTCGGTGCTCAACGAATCCAAGTCGTTAGGCATCATATCGAAGTTATAAAATGTCTCGCCGAAGTTAGCGGTCTGCTCGTCATACATATAAGTCTGTTCGTAGCTCCAGCTGAAAGGTACATAACTATGGCTGCCGCTTCCTGTCGTAGGATAGCCCCAATAGTTCATAACCTGCGCCATCGCCGTCGCGACACAACCTGCGTAGACGTGACCGCCATGACCAGCGGTATCTTCCGGACATAATGAGTTATAAGGATAATTCTGATTCCATGTTGTCGTCAAGAGCGGACCTACGCCTGCGCTTCTGTTTTCTGTGATACGACCTTTCGACTCTACCATCGACCATTCTTTCTTGATGTCATCAGTCGCTGCGATATTATTTTTTCTTACGAATTCTATTTCATCTTGATAAGAAGTGAGAGTGAAGTTAAAACCCGGAGCCATATTCTCGGCATCGAAAGAACCATTTGTTGAATATGCCAAGATAGGTTTCACTTTTTCTTCCGCCGAGACGACTACAAAACCGCCGCCATCGACATTAAAAACATAAATAGAAGGCGTTGAATCACTCGATTTGAAGGTATGAGAGAGTGCTGAATTGATGACGTCTCTTTCTTTGCCTAAAGACGTACTTTCTTTTACGAACATCTCTCCTATTCTCTTCGCTCTGTCAACGTCGACATTCTGAGCGTAAATATTTGTAAAAGCAGACATTACAAACAACAGAGACAATACAAAACGTTTTTTCATAACAATAAAAATTTTCCGTAAAGATAAGATTTTTTTAAATCTAAAAAAACGAAAAAAATAGAATATGAGATTTTTTTGCTGATGAAATTTGCGACGACCGTCGTTTATTCAGATATACTTTAATATTTTCAGGCAGGCATTACGAGCTCCGCTCTTCATACCTGCCTACTTTTCTTTCGTCCTTACAGGACTTAAATATATCATGAATCAAATGCGTGAGACGAGCTAAGTCAAAGTCCCACAAATTCCACAGATGTTCACTGATTCTTTCTGTGTTAATCCGTGCCAATTCGTGGGACATAATTTCTTCTCCCACAAATTCCACAGAAATATAGGATATAACCAAATAAATTTGCATATTTTTTTAAAAATATTTCTTAACAAAGAAAATCAGGTTTCCTTACGAAAGGTGTTCCGCGCTTGATGACAGCAAACATTCGTAACAGGAGCTTGAATTTAATA
>JAZUSL010000034.1:0-10237 GCA_045606705.1 Bacteroidales bacterium | reverse complement strand
ATCGAATGTATATGTGCCTGCATATACCTGATCTGCAGCAGCCATACTAATAAAGTTAGTATAAGAACTTGTTAATGAGAAACACGTCTCAGTAGTATGAGCCATATAAACCTCGATATTACGAGTGTTCAACTGGGTGCCTGACGTATTAATCAATGATATACTTGTGATATTTCCTGACTTGCCTTGCATTTCTTCAGCGAGATAGATCTGCTGAGATACGCTGTGATTGTAATAGGAATAAACTGGAAGGTCTGAAGCATTGCCTGTTCCGCTTCCAATTGTAACTGTTTCCTGAGCATTCAGAGAGTTGATTTCACCCCCCCCAATGCATAAAATACTGAAAATCAGCATTAAAAAGATAATTTTTTTCTTCATAAGTGTTTAATTTAAGTTAATAATTTTTATTTTGTTTTTCATTTTTTTCAAAAAGGTCGCAAAGTCGCAAGGTCGCAGAGTGCTTTCGCCTTTAGTCTTTTCAGATTATCAGATTCCTAATTACAAGACACACGTCCGTGTGCCTCTACATAAGATTCGTACAGCAAATTCTCAGTTTCTCAGATTTTCAGATTCTCAGATTTTGCTAACGTTTTGATAATCTATAGTTTTATCAGTATTAAAAAAGCGGCGCAAAGATACAATTTTTTTTGCAAAAAATGTTAAAAAAAATTAAGATTTTTTTGGTCTTTTGTTTAAGGCTTAAGAATATAATAAATTTTCAATTGTTAATTATCTCTCTTCCCTAAAACGATTATCTTCTTCTCTCCTTTCATCGTGGTGCCGAAGATATAAAAATCATCGCCGTCTTTAAAACCAAGTTGTTTTCTCAACTCTTCAGCCGATAACGGAAAGTTACGAACTGCGACGCTGGCTTTTAAAGTCGCAGAGTCGCAAAGTCGCAGAGTCGCAGAATGTTCGTCACTTTGCGTCTCTGAGTCTTTGTGTCTTTGTGTCTCTAAAATTGTTTTCTTCGCTTTTTTATCGAATGGGACAGCTGCTATAACTTCAAAGGTTCTTCCTGGGAAGTCGGTAACTAATTCATCAGAGGTGTAGAGATGACTGTTTCTATCTAACTTCTTGATATTAAATCTTTGCGATAATAATTTAAACGGTGCTGCTTTCATGCAAGCTACACCTGGCTCGTAAAGATATTTCCCAATCTCATCAGCAAAAGTAGGAATAGCATTTTGCTCCTCATCTTCTGTGAAAGAGAACTTCCAATTTTCTTTTAAATCTATCGCAGAGATATAGAGTCGTCTTATTGCCTCATTATCATCAGACGTGTCAATGCGTTTTATCGCAGGTATCATTGACGCGTCTCTACTCGTTGTCTCGTTGTCTCGTTGTCTCGCTGACTTTACCAACACTTCCTTACATTCATTCTTCACTGCAACGATATGTATCTCCTTAATATTTTTTAACTCTTTCTTGATGATGTCGATGTCGAGCATCGGAGATAGTTTAACTATCAAAGTATTAGATTTTTCAAATATCAAATCTTGAAGTTCGGCGACATCGGGACTGCAGTCGTGAAGAGAGACCATCTTACGACCGTATTCGTCACGGCGAGCAGGATCTAAATAGATGCAATCGACTTCTCCGCATTGCGTCAGGAAATCTTCAGCTTTAGCATTGACGACTTTTATATTTTTCTTTAAGACCTTGAAATTATGTTCAGCCAACTCACAGAGTTCCGCCTGACTCTCAACATAAATCGTCTCGTCGAAATTGTCGGAAAGAAAAGAAGTGTCGACGCCCATTCCGCCGGTGAGGTCTACTAATATTCTATGTAAAGACGTGTCAATGTGTTTTATAGCAGGTGCCATTGACGCGTCTCTACTCTGCGTCTTTGCGTCATTTCGACTTATGGTCCTTTTATATTTTGCCGTCAGCTCGGAAGAGCATTGTTCCAAAGATAGTCGCTTCGGGAAAAGCAACTCATCGTTCTCCGACCATGAAGGCAACTTCTTCTTCAGCAGCTGCCTCGCTTGTATCTGTCGTATGACGAATTGTTTATCAATGTCATCTGGAAACTTCGACAACGCCAATTTGTTGACATCATCGTTAAGATGCACGTTGATAAAATCTTTGGTCAATTCATGATTCATAATGCGTAATTCATAATTCATAATTATATCAAGAGACGTGTCAATGTTTGTTTAAATTTTAGGTAACATTAACGCGTCTCTACTCTGCGTCTTTGCGACCTTGCGGCTTTACGTCTTATAACACTGGTTCGTTTTTCTTTTTCCATCTCGCAAACCAGACGATGGCTGTTATCGTAGCGACGCCACCGATTATGTAGGCTATCGTCTCGTTCATTCTGAATCCTTCTGGCGCAATGCAGATGTACGTCGTGACGACGCATGTCATGAACAAGGCTGGAATCAAAGTCACGAAATAGTTTTTCTTCTCAAGGACGAGATAAACCGTTATTGCCCAGAGCGTGAAGACCGACAGGGTCTGGTTGCACCATGAGAAGTAACGCCATATTATCGTGAAGCCGTCGTTGTTCATAATGCTGAATATCAACAATCCTAATGATGCCGCGAACAATGGGGCGCAGAGTAACAATCTCTTCGAGATGCTTTTCTGTTCCATCTTCAACATGTCGGCGAGTATAAGTCGTGCCGAACGCATGGCGGTGTCGCCCGATGTTATAGGTGCTGCTATCACGCCGAGTACCGCGAGTATTCCGCCTATCACACCGAGCCAGTCTTTACAAATGAAATCAACGACTTGCGCTGCGGTGAAGTCTGTTCCATGTTGTTCAAAGAAGGCTGTGGCGGCGGCTGCCCATATCAAAGCGACTATGCCTTCTACTATCATGGCGCCGTAAAATACAGGGCGTCCGTGTCTTTCGTTTTTGATGCATCGTGCCATGAGAGGCGACTGCGTGGCGTGGAATCCGCTGATGGCTCCGCAGGCGATAGAGATGAACATCATAGGAAATATCGGTCCTGGCTCGTACTTGGTGCCGAATCCGTTCCACATCTCAGGAAGTGCCGGCTGTTTTATGAAAAGAACAATTAATATTCCTATCGCCATGAACATCAGAGCTGCCCCAAATATTGGATATAGGTTTCCAATGATTTTGTCTATCGGCAATAATGTCGCGATGAGATAATAGGCGAATATCACCACAACCCAGAAATATACGTTAAAATTTGTCGGCGTCATATTGGCGATGAGCTGTGCCGGCTGCAAGACGAAGACGGCTACAACCAACACCATTAATAATAAGGTGAATACTATCATCACCTTTTCGGTTCTGCTTCCGAGATATTTTCCTACTATCTGAGGAAGACTCGCGCCGTCGTTACGAAGCGACACCATTCCAGAGAGATAGTCGTGGACGGCGCCAGCGAATATTGTTCCGAGAACAATCCACAGATATGACGAGGTTCCGAACTTGGCTCCCATGATAGCGCCGAATATCGGTCCGAGACCTGCGATGTTAAGAAATTGTATCATGAAGATCTTCCATGTCGGCATCACGATATAGTCGACGCCATCGTTCTTGGTGACAGCCGGCGTAGGTCGTTTCTCATCGACACCGAACATACGGCTGATGTATCTTCCGTAAATGAAATATCCTAAGACGAGGATAATTAATGCTGTTGAAAATGTGATCATAATTTTACTGTTTAAAAGAGATGAGCCATGGGCATTGAGTTTCGAGCAAACGCTCACAACTCATAGCTCACGGCTCATCGCTAATTATGAATTATGCATTTTGAATTATGAATTAAATCAATTATTTCTGTCCGAATTCCATCAGATATGCTTTGATGAACTCATCGATTTTTCCGTCCATCACGCCTTGTACGTTACTCGACTGATAGTTAGTTCTGTGGTCTTTCACGCGGCGGTCGTCGAAGACGTAGCTTCTAATCTGTGAGCCCCATTCTATCTTCTTCTTGCCAGCCTCGATCTTGTTCTTCTCTTCCATACGATGTTGAAGTTCCTTGTCGTAGAGTTGAGATTTCAAGAGACGGAGTGCGTTCTCTCTGTTCTTAGGCTGGTCGCGGCTCTCGGTGTTTTCAATCAAGATTTCCTCTTCCTCGCCTGTGTAAGGATCTTTGTATTGGTAGCGGAGACGAACTCCCGATTCCACCTTGTTAACGTTCTGTCCACCAGCGCCGCCGCTTCGGAATGTATCCCATGAGATCTTCGATGGGTCGATGACGACTTCAATAGAATCGTCGACGAGAGGTGTCACGAAGACGGAACTGAACGATGTCATACGTTTGCCTTGTGCGTTGTAAGGAGAGACGCGGACGAGACGATGCACGCCGTTTTCACCTTTGAGATAACCGTATGCGAAGTCACCGTCTATTTCCATAGTGACAGTCTTGATACCAGCTTCATCACCTTCAAGCAAGTTGCTGATTCTTACCTTGTAATTATGAGACTCGGCGTAACGCATATACATACGCATAAGCATCTGTGCCCAGTCCTGCGACTCAGTGCCGCCGGCGCCCGAATTGATTTTCAAGACACAACTCATCTGGTCGGCTTCTTCGTGAAGCATATTTCTGAATTCTAAATCTTCAACAAGTTGTATTGTGGTTTCATATTGTTTGTCGACTTCTTCTTCTTCGGCTTCACCTTCTTTGGCAAACTCGAACAAGACACCGAGGTCGTCGTTAGCTTTCACTATCTCGTCGTAAGCTGTCACCCAGCTCTTCACGTCGCGGAGCTTACGCATTATCACCTTACCGTTTTTAGGGTCGTCCCAGAAGCCGTCGGCATTGGTCTGTTCGTCTAATTCTTTAATCTGCATCAACTTACCGTCGATGTCAAAGATACCTCCTCAAGGATTCAATCCTCTTACATAACTCTTTGCAGTTTTCTATTGTTATCATTTTAAGTGAGATTAATTAATGAGGTGCAAAGATAAGAAAAAGACTTTGAACTTCGACTTCGACACTGACTTTATTTTAAAACATCAACATGTTTCCTTAAAGTAAGTTAAGATGGAAAACAACACGTCTCCCCAATTGTCAATTGTCAATTGTTAATTGTTAATTGTAAACTGTTTCCCCTATTTCATAAAGATATTCCGGAGCCAAATCGGCACCATTTTCCCATTCAATAGTATTAAACTTAATAGTGAAACTTTTGAAGTTTTCGATATTTTTCAACTGCGCAAAAGCCTCTCCATTCAATGAATTTACCAAATCCACGACTTTTATGACATGATTATTAAACCACAACTTAATTTTATAATCCATCAAATACTCAGCTTTTACAACTTCTAAAAACATATCTTTTATTTTAAAGGTTCAACTTTTTCCAAAATCATTCCGCATTGAGAACGATGCCAATTTTCCATCAACTCTTCACGATGCAGTTCTAACCATTCCAATATCAATTTCACCGCTCTATTAGGCATCTCACCTTTCACAACACCATCTTTTATATTAACAATTATCTTGTAGTCGCCATACCACGCATGAAAATGTGGCGGATGATGATCAGAAAAATTCATTAATATAAAGATTCCATAAAATCTGCTAATTTCTGGCATAACAATATTTTAAAGATTTCACAATTTTGTTAGTTAAACGCAAAGATAATAAAAAGACGAAAGATGAAAGACCAAAGGCTAACTTTTTTTTAAAATCCTCTTGCATAATTAAAAAATGTTCGTAATTTTGCGAACATAAAATTAAGATTATGTCAGAAAAGAAATATTCAGACAAACAAGAACAGATTGCGCGTTTTGCAAAAGCGATGGGACATCCGGCTCGAATCGCGATACTTCAGTTTCTCGCTCAACAAGATACTTGCTACTTTGGAAACATTCACGAAGAACTCCCTATCGCTAAAGCTACCGTCTCTCAACATCTAAAAGAACTTAAAGATTCTGGTTTGATACAAGGCGAAGTGGAAACTCCAAAAGTGAAGTATTGCATCAACCGCGAAAACTGGAAATTGGCTTGCGAATATTTCCACGAATTTTTCAACCAATCTGTCTGCAAGAAAGAAAACTGCTGTAAATGATTTTTTAACAATAATAATTTTAATCAATAATTATAAATATATTGTTCGTAGTTCGCCGAAATACAAATTAAATAATACTGTCTTATGAAGAAAATGATTTATCTTATTATTCCTGCATTAATGTCGCTAACCGCATGTCAGCCTGAGTATTTTGAAATGACGGAAGACATCCCGACAGAGACAATCAATTTCGAGAGATTGGAAGTCTCGAAAGACACTGCTTATATGTTCGACACTATTGTTGTAAAAGCTATTGCAAGCGGAGAAAGTCTGAATTACAAATGGCAGAAGAACAAAGGCTCTCTCGTCCCAAAAGCCGACGAACCTAACATCGCTTATTTCTGGGGCTGCCCCACCTGCACTGGATGGCTAACAATAAGTTGCACAGTATCAAACGAATTTGGTTCTTACACAGAAAGTATTAACGTTTATATCTTAAGAGAATGGCTGCCAAAAAATTAACATTATTGATAGCACTTTCATTTATAATTGTGGAAGTAAACGCACAATGCTGCGGAGCAGGTAATCCTATTTACGTAACCAATGTGGATCAAAGCATCAGCAAGAACAACATTCAGTTTTCGTTAGATTATCGTCATAGTGAATCGGACAGATATTACGAAGGAAGTATAGAATCAGACTTCAATTTCTTCGGCATGGTCGATAAAACATCATACGACTTCATGAACATTGGTATCGGTTATGGCGTGACAAGAAAAATAACATTACAAACACAATTAGGATATTATATTCGAAAGAGTGAAGACTTCGATAATCCTATGCTTCCCGATGCGTCAATTTCTGGTCTCGGCGACATGAGTGTAAGTCTGAGTTACTGCGTATTTCGTGATATAAAAAAAGGTATCGAATTTACGCCTTTCGCCTCTATAAAGATTCCCGTCGGAAAATTTGACAGCGAAAACGCTGGCGTCAAACTGCCGCTTTCAATGCAGACCTCATCAGGAAGTTTCAAATATTCATTAGGGTTCTCATTTTATTCAAATCTGTCAGAAAAATTCTACCTGACATTATATGGCCTATATGAATATTCTCAACGTATTGTCTCAACAAATTTCGACTATCAATACGGCGGACTTTTCTACAGCAATGTCGCAGCGTATTATAAGATTCATAAAGTCGTATCAATAGGAATGCAAATGGGTTATGAATTTCAAGGCAGAGCAAAAAGCGAAAACTGCGTTTTGATCGGAACATCATATCACATGATAAAAGCGATTCCTCAAGTCTTATGCAGATTGTCGTCAAAGTGGCAGCTGATGCTCATAGCAGAAATGCCTTTATGGAGATATGTGGAAGAAATTCAGATGTCTAACAAATTTGTAATTCAATCAAGATTGGTTTATAACATTAACATTTAACATTAAATTTATATCTTATGAAGAAAGAATTCATCAGGTTAATGATGGCAATAGTTGCCGTCTTAACAGTAAGCGGTTGCTCAGCACAGTCTGAGAAAAAAGTCTCTAATGAATTGTCGGTCAACGACGATTATGTCGAAGTGATTTATTTTTATGGCAAGAAGCGATGCATCACTTGCGTGGCTATCGAGACATTGACACAAGAAGTTCTTGAGAATGAATTTGCCGATGAGATGAAAAACGGGAAAGTCGTATTTAAGAAAATCGACCTTTCCACCGAGGAAGGCGAAAAGTTGGCATATAAATATGAAGTGGCTTGGTCGTCACTGTTTATCAACAAGATAAAAGGCAAAAAAGAAAAAGTCAACAACATGACGGAGTTCGCTTTTTCTAACGCCTACTCTTCTCCTGAGGTTTTCAAGAAAGGTATAATTGAAAAGATTGAACAATTAAGGGGACTTCTATAAATTCCCCGTTTAAATAAATTATGACAATCATGTTAAAAACTTTTGCGTGCTTTATGCTTCTCTTTGGAATCTTTTTGTCTTTTTCTCAATCACATAGCTCGCTATGCTCTATCGAGAAAAACAAAAATCTTCTCAAAGATAAGATCATAAATCACTCGCAAAGCAATTTATAGAAATCCCCTTAAAATAATAATCATCATGGAGTTTTTGCAGTCGATATTGAATAACAGCACAATGCCATTGTTATCCGCCTTTCTGTTAGGACTTCTCACTGCCTTGTCGCCATGTCCTTTGGCAACCAACATCGCTGCCATCGGATATATTGGCAAGGATATGGAAAACAAAAGACTCATATTCAGAAACGGATTGCTTTACACCTTAGGTCGCACTTTAGCATACACAATTTTAGGAGTTATTCTAATCCTTATTTTAAAACAAGGTGCGAGTATGTTTGGCATCCAGCGTTTTATAGGTAAATACGGAGAAATGATATTAGGTCCTATGCTTCTTCTTTTCGGATTGTTCATCCTTTTCGGCCATAGGCTTAACCTGCCGTCATTTGGCTTCAAAGGAGACGGCGAGAAAGTGGCGCGTCGTGGAGGCTGGGGCGCGTTGCTATTAGGAATATTATTCGCCTTAGCATTCTGTCCTTCAAGCGGTATATTCTATTTCGGAATGTTAATCCCAATGTCAGCGACATCGGCAGCGGGCTACTTCCTTCCAATGATATTTGCAGTAGCGACATCCTTGCCAGTAGTCATCGTTGCTTGGTTCTTATCATTCAGCGCGAACAAAATAGGCGTGGTTTACGGCAAGATGCAAGCCATTCAAAAATGGTTCAACAACATAGTAGGAATACTATTTATCGTCATAGGAATTTATTTTTGTATAACAATTTATTTTTAAAATTATGGAAATTAAGGTTTTAGGCACAGGTTGCGCAAAATGCAAGACAACTTACAATTTATTGGAAAAGGTAATAAAAGATAACAATCTTGACATTCAGCTTGTCAAAGTTGAAGATATTGTTGAGATAATGAGTTACAATATCTTAGCTACGCCCGCTGTAGTCTTCGATGGCGTAATCAAGATTAAAGGGCGTGTTCCTTCAGAAAAAGAAATCAAAGAAATATTAGGCTTATGATACAAAGATTTGCAGATTGGTTGGTATATGGCATCTTCGGATTAGACGCCGCCACCTCATTAGGAATAGCAGTCAATTTTTTCTTCTACGACAGCATAAAAATCATAATATTGCTTTTTGTCATCAGCTTTGTGATGGGCATCATCAACGCGTATTTTCCTGTCGATAGATTACGTAACTACCTGACTACGCACAAGCTTTATGGGTTAGACTATTTCTTAGCCGCGCTTTTTGGCGGCATCACGCCATTCTGTTCATGTTCGTCCGTGCCTTTGTTCATAGGTTTTGTCAAGGGCGGCATTCCATTAGGCGTCACTTTCTCTTTTCTCATCGCCTCACCATTGGTAAGCGAGGTAGCTGTCGCCATGTTCTTAGGCACTTTCGGGATAAAAGCGACATTGATTTATATCATAAGCGGAACATTATTAGGCATGATTGGCGGATTCGTCTTGGGTAAGATGAAACTTGAAAGCTATCTAAGCGATTGGGTGAAAGACGCTCAGAAACAGTCGACTGCACAAAGTGAAATCTGGGAAAACGAGAAGACTCCGTTTTTGAAAAGACTGCCCGACATCACTAAAGAGTCGTGGGGCATTGTTCGTGGCGTATTGATATACATATTCATAGGCATCGGCATCGGAGCTTTCATGCACGGTTATGTCCCCGAAGGATTCTTCGAACAATATCTCTCTGCCGACAAATGGTGGAGCGTGCCGGTCGCTGTAATCTTAGCCGCTCCCGTCTATGCCAATGCCGCTGGAATAGTGCCGATTGTAGAAGTCTTTGTTGCAAAAGGCATTCCGCTCGGAACAGCCATCGCATTTATGATGTCGGTAATCGGACTTTCAATACCCGAAGCGACGATGTTAAAGAAAGTCATGACATGGAAACTGATAGGAATATTCTTAGCCGTCGTCACCTTCTTCATAATCATATCAGGATATTTGTTTAACTGGATATTATAGAAATCACAAAACATCGACTCCACATCAAAAATATAAATCAATGAGACGTGTCAGTATATGTTTATATTGTAAATACATCGACACGTCTCCCCAATTGTCAACTGTCAATTGTTAATTGTAAACTGTTAACTGTCAACTTTCAACTTTAAAACTACTCTAAACTATTAACTTTAAACTCTAAACTTTAAAAGGAGGGCGTTCCGGCAAGCCGTCGGGCTTTCCGCTATATCTTTGCTCGCTCCGTAAACTGCGCTCGCAAAGGATGCCGCTTCA
>JAZUSL010000033.1:0-121908 GCA_045606705.1 Bacteroidales bacterium | reverse complement strand
TCGACGTTTTTATGCGCATTTTGGTATGTTCTGACGAAATCTCAGAATCCACACGGAAAAATCTTCAAATATGTTAATAATCCAGAGTTTTGCTCATAAAAAAAGAAACTGCCTAACTTTTTGTTGTTAGACAGCCTCTTTAATTATATAACCTCAGTTCTCATTCAATCATAATGCTTTCACATATTCCTTCACCATATTATATGCTCCGGCATAAATGTCTTTCAATGTTGCGTCGAGCATGAAACAAGGCGTGGTGAAGATTTTGTTTTTCAAGTCGCAGGCGACCTCACCGTTTTTTGTTGCTTGATGATGAGCTCCCATGTTGAGGATGTCTTTTGCAGGACCGCAGTTGTCATTACCCAACGTTATTGTAATATCATTCAAGACATTTGCCAACAAAACTGGAGCAATACACATTGCCGCGATAGGTTTGTTTTGTTTATGTACGGCAACGATGGCATCTCTTACTTCAGGTAAAACCGTCATATTCAGACCATCGATGAAATAAGTGAAAAGATTATTTGCGATACCCGCTCCACCTGGGATAGCAAGTCCGTCAAAGTCATCGGCATTGAATTCTGTCAATGGAAGAATCTCACCACGAACTATACGTGCCGACTCTACCAACATATTACGTTCTTCATTAATGACTTCACCAGTAAGATGATTTATGACCTGATATTGATTTCTATCTGGAGCAAAACATTGATATTTAACACCATGTTGATCAAGAGCAAGCAACAATGTTACCGTCTCATTGATTTCAGATCCGTCTTTTGTTCCGCAACCTCCTAAAATAACAGCTATTTTTTTCATATTGATTCTTATTTAGTTAAACTTGTTTCTATTACATTTTCCACCTTATCCAAACCATCTTCAAAGAAATCCATTCCTTTATTGAAACTTTTTTGCATAGAGTCTTCAATAACCTCATGATTCTTATATAATGTATTGGCAATATTTTCTATACGTGGATAAAGCGCCGAGTTTCTTCTTGTATTATTATTGATAGCACTACTAATGTTAAAAATATTTAACACCATTATCAAGATGCTTAACAATAATGCTCCTTTAACTATTCCAAATATAAAACCACCAATTTTATCAATTAAGCCTAGGTGTATTGCTTCAATCAGACCACTAATTATTCTGCCCACGAATCTTATTAACACCATAAAGAGTATGAATGTCAATATGAATGCCACTAAAGCCAGATATTGAGGTTCAACATTGATAATTTCAGAGAGCCAGTTCGACATGGCGTCAGAGAAAAACATCGCTCCATATAATCCTATTATTATAGATGCCAGATAGAAAGCCTCTATAATCAATCCTTTTCTTAATCCTGCAAATGCGAAAAGCAACAGGACGATTCCGATGATAATGTCTAAAATATTCATAACAATAATTATTATTAGGTTTTTAATCTTTTTGTCAACTCTGTGGAGAACAAGAAATTGTTCAATTCTATATTATCGGTTTTTAATACCGACTTATTGTCGCCTTTCCACCACAACTTACCTTTATGAAGGAAATTTATCGTCTGACCTATCTTCAGAACCGAATTAATATCGTGAGTATTGATTATTGTCGTGATATTATATTCTTCCGTAATCTCGCTGATGAGGTCGTCGATGAGTTCTGCGGTGAGAGGGTCGAGACCGGAATTAGGTTCGTCGCAGAAAAGATATTTCGGACTATTGGATATTGCACGTGCGATGGCGACGCGTTTCATCATTCCGCCACTTAATTCAGAAGGCATCATCTCGTTTATTCCGTGAAGATTCACTCTGTTAAGACAGAAGTTCACTCTTTCGAGTTTTTCTTCATACGACAAATCGGTAAACATATCAAGAGGAAACATCACATTTTGCTCCACGTTCATTGAGTCGAAAAGTGCGCCACCTTGGAAAAGAACACCCATCTCCTTACGAATATTACTTTTCTGTTTTTCCTTTACATTAGAAAAAGGACGGTCATCGAAAGTCACGTTACCTTTTTCAGGTTCAAACAATCCAATGCAAATCTTCATCAACACCGTCTTACCCGATCCACTCTGACCGATGATAAGGTTTGTCTTACCTCTTTCGAAAATAGCGCTAATATTATCCAAGACAATACGGTCGCCAAACATCTTCGTAATATTTTCAATCTTTATCATGTCAGAAGCATTTGTGTTAAAATCAAATCGAAAATTATGATTGCAATACTACTTATCACAACAGCTTGCGTACTAGCCTTACCCACTTCAACGGATCCGCCTTTGACTTCATAACCGATATAACTCGATATTGAGGTTATCAAGAATGCGAAAACCACTGTCTTTATCATCGCGAATGTCACGGAATATGGTTCGAACCACGACCTTAGACCAATCACGTAGTTGGTCGGAGTGATGACACCAGTAAAAACGCAGGCAAGCCAACCGCCCAAGATACCGACAACAATACTGAAAATTATCAATACAGGAATAAACAAAAGGCATGAGATGATTTTTGGCATGATGAGATAATTGGCAGGATTGACACCCATCACTCCGAGAGCGTCAATCTGTTGGGTAACACGCATTGTACCAAGTTCCGACGCTATCTGCGAACCGAGTTTACCGGCAAGGATAAGACTTATCATAGTAGGAGAAAACTCCAGAATAATCATTTGTCGTGCAGAGAAACCGATGAGTTTTTCTGGCAAAAGCGGACTATCTGTATTATACGCAACAAGAATAGTAGCTACTGCACCTACAAAAACCGACAGTATCAAAACGATACCTATTGACGTAAAACCTAAATTATAAAACTCATGAAGCAGACGATTTCTGAAAACCAATGATTTATCAGGTTTCCGAAACACCTGCGACATCAATATCAAATAGTCACCTAACTTTCTTAACATAATGAGTTTTTTGGTTGTGTAAAATTACATTTTTTTTCTTATCAATGCATGAAATAAAAATTTGTAATTCGAGTTTTAAAAAAATAAATAATTATCTTTGCAAAGAAATTTCAACTAATGCATTCCGACAAAAACTCAACAAAAATAAGATACGCTGGTTCGTATTTCATCTCATTGACAAGCATGATATTAGTGCTTTTCGTTTTGGGAATGTATGCCTTTACGGTAGTTTTTACTGACAGCATGCTCGACTATGTAAAAGAAAATATCGGTTTCGAGATTGTGATAAAAAACAAGGTCAAAGAAGATGATATCAACAAGTTAAAAAACGAGTTAAGCAAAAAGGAGTATGTAAAATCAGTTGAGTACATCAGCAAGGAAGAAGCCACAAACAGAATGAAAGAAGAATTAGGTGAAGATTTCCTTCAATGGCTCGGTGACGTAGAAAACCCGTTATTACCTTCGCTGGATGTAAGATTCATTGCCGATTATGCCAACAGCGACAGCATGGCGATGGTTGAGAAATGGGTCGGGAAAAAAAGCATAGTAAAAGAAGTCATCTACCAAAAATCACTAACAAACACCATTAACGATAATATAGGCAAGATAAAAATCATACTCTTCGCACTGAGTCTGATATTATTAATGATCGCCATCAGTCTGATAAGCCATACTATTCGTCTATCCGTTTATTCAAGACGTTTCACCGTAAGAACGATGCAACTGGTTGGCGCGACATACGGATTCATCATGAAACCTTTCGTCAAGACGTATATGCTTCAGGGCTTAATCGCATCCATCATAACATTAATATTAATGACAGTAATATTATATGGAGCAGTAGATTACCTACCTGTCATTGATTTTTCCACGACAAATACAGACATTATAATTATTTATATATCGATGCTGATTCTAAGTCTTTTATTGACAAGTTTCTCCACCATTTTCTCAATGAGAAGATATCTCAATGCCGACATCGATAAGTTTTACATGTAAATTTTTTAACCATGAATAAAGAAGAAAAGAACAAACAAAGCGCCGAAGATGAAGGCTTGAAACAAATGCCTTTTGGTCGCGACAACTATCTCTGGGTGATAATAGGTTTAGCATTTTTACTCGTAGGTTTCCTCCTCATGATAGGCGGCGGATCCGACGACCCTGATGTCTTTAACGAAGCAATTTTCAACTTCCGACGTCTTACATTAGCACCAATATTAGTGCTTATAGGATTCGGCATCCAGATATATGCAATTATGAAAAAAAATAAAAACAAATAATTATGAGTTGGTTAGAATCTTTATTATTAGGTATATTACAAGGATTAACAGAATTCCTACCTGTAAGTAGCAGCGGTCACCTTACCATAGGACAAGAAATCTTAAACTTAGACACAACAGCAGCCGACAACCTATTGTTCACCGTAACAGTTCACGCAGCAACAGTGTTAAGTACTATAGTGATATTATGGAAAGAAATAGAGAATCTGTTTAAAGGCACATTCTTCACAGCCAAATGGAATCCTGAAAAAGAATATGTAGCAAAGATTTTACTTTCATGCATTCCTGTTATGATTGTAGGTCTGTTCTTCAAAGACTATGTCGAAGAAATCTTTGGCAGCGGATTATTGATAGTAGGATGTTGCTTATTATGCACCGCCACATTGCTTACATTCGCATACTACGCTAAACCTCGCAAGAAAGAAAACATATCATATCTCGATGCGTTCATCATCGGTTTGTCACAAGCTGTTGCTGTATTGCCAGGTCTCTCACGTTCCGGAACTACCATAGCAACAGGTCTTATCTTAGGAAACAAAAAAGAAAGCATAGCACAGTTCTCTTTCCTCATGGTGCTAATACCAATTTTAGGAGAAACATTCTTGAACGTAATCGACATCATCAAAGATCCTGCAAGTATTAGCGGAATTGGTTTCATACCTCTCGCCGTAGGTTTCCTCGGAGCATTTTTGTCAGGCTGCCTCGCATGTAAGTTCATGATAGATTTGGTCAAGAAAGGTAAACTCATCTACTTCGCCATTTATTGTGCACTCGCTGGCGCAGCAACAATAATATTCTCATTATAAGTTATGTTCCATTTTGAAGAAGGCGAGGTTTTCCTCATCGACAAACCATTAGACTGGACTTCGTTCGATGCTGTCAATCTGATTCGTGCCGTGATAAAACGCTATCACGGCATCAGGAAGTTAAAGGTAGGACATGCCGGGACATTAGATCCATTGGCTACCGGACTTTTAATAATATGTACAGGACGAATGACAAAACAGATAGACAACTTCCAGGGACAAGAGAAAGTCTATACCGGAACCATGCTACTCGGACAGACCACGCCGACATACGACTTGGAGAGCGAACCCGACGCTTTCTACCCTACCGACAATATCACAGAAGAGATGATGGATGAGGCACGCATGTCGTTTCTTGGCGACATCATGCAACGACCACCAAAATTCTCAGCTATCAAGATACAAGGCAAACGCGCTTTCGAATATGCCCGCTCCGATGAAGAAGTCGCCCTCAAAGAGCGTCTCGTCCATATAGATGACTTTAAAATTGACACCACCAACTTCCCTGAAATAAAGTTCGAAGTGAAATGCAGCAAAGGAACTTACATCAGATCGTTGGTCAACGACTTCGGAAAAAAACTAAACAGCGGAGCTTGTATGACTTCATTACGCAGAACGAAGATTGGCGATTTCTCCGTTGAGAACGCTCGCGACCTTATGGAACTGAAAAAAGAAATAATAGAGAGCGGAATAAGAACGGAGGAGTAATAACTAAGAACTGGAACATAGAAATAGGAACGGAGAACTGAGGGTATCAGTTCTCCGTTCTTAGTTTCAGGTCTTATGTTCAACAAATTATTCCGAGTAATATAAAATCATTCTTTCTATTGCTCTGGTACATACTTCACAGAAAGTGTCGCCTTTGAAGCTCTTCATAAGACAATCCACCTTAGGACGATAGACACCTTTTGCTTCATAACCTCCGCCTTCAAAAACACCTACCTCATTGACATGTTTACCAACTTCCGGTGTTGGGACAGGTGTCTTCTTCTTTAGCATATCCTTCCATTTCTTGTCGAAATCGACCAAGGTGGTAAGATTTGGTTCCCAAGGTTCTATGCTCAGATTATAAAACTCTTCATAAGAACCAGAGTCGTCGTAATATTCATCACCGAGTCCTGCAAATCCATGACCAAATTCATGAATAATGACATCGGAAGAGAAACTGTCGTCGGTTGAACTCACGCAATAGAAATTATAGATTCCACCACCGCCATATTTTGAAGAATTCGCAAGAATATAAATCTGGTCATAAGGAACTTGTCCTGCAAGATTTCTTATCGACTGATTGTCGTACGACATACAATAACGTTCCGAATCAAAGGTATAGAAGGAACAATTGACAGCAGTGTTTTTCCAAATGTCTTCGGCAGGGATAGTAATGCCAGAATCTCTAGAAGGAACCATCACAGCTCGAATATTGAATCTGTCTTGATAAGAAGTATATGGTTCGTAAGAGAACAGACATTCTCTGAAGAAGTTACAGTCGTTAACGAATTTACCCATCTCCTCTTCTGTATAACCGTCAGGAAGAATCACAATATCGACGGCTTTCTCAGGAGCATAGTCACCATGAACGTTAAAAATAGAATAATGATATTTTGGTGCGTCTTGTATAAAATAATTTTCCGGGTCGACAATGAGACGCATTTTCTCTACAAAATTACCGTTATAATCTCTCAGATAAAAAACGACATCGACAATTTCTTTTGGATAAGGCATAATGACAGATTCATTGAAACCACGTGTAAGTTGTTCAGATTCAGGTGTCGTTTGCCATTCACCGAAAAGATTACAATAACCTCTGGAATAAATGACGACATCAGAATCGTGGAGCATCACTTCAAAAAAGTAATCTCCATAACCAAGAGTATCTATCAAACAATTACGAGTTCCACCCCACACCGGTTCCATTACATATTTATCCAGAGCATAAGTACACGAATCAGCATTACCATATATATAATAGTCGATTCTTAACTGCTCATTGGTAAAATAGCGGTCATATTCAAGCGATGAAGCAAACGCTGAAACAGAAAGTAATACGGAAAACAAAAAGAATATTTTTTTCATAGACGTAATTTTTTAATACAAGCAAAAGTAATAAATAAAACAATACTATCGTTTATTATTATCATTATAAAACCAAAATATATGAATACACATTTCGAGCATGCGTTACTCTGCATCATCATCATTTCATTATGTATTATGCTAATAACGATTATCGTTCTTTGGCACAAAAGCTTTCATTACAAAAATCGGGAGATATCGTACAAACAACAAATTGAAGATAATAAAGAAATGATAATCAATATGGCTTTATATCTCAAGATTATGAACCTCGACATAAACATTCTAAAAGTACGCGAACACATTGATGAGACATACGTACTTTTCCTAGATAAATTGACGAGAGAATATCCTCAACTGACTGAATCGGAGAGACGACTTTACATGATGTTACATGTTAATATGTCGAGCAAAGAAATAGCGACTTTAACAAAGAAGACAATCCGAAGCGTGGAAACAGCACGTTATAGGTTAAAGAAGAAAATAAGTCTAACTACAGAAGACATGCGACCACTACCATAACCGCAAAAATTATCGCTTCAAAAGATGCTTTACCGAGAAGAGCGTTAAGTTGTTTTCCTTCGTATTTTCTTAATTTTCTATAGAGATTTATTGAATAAATTATCATTGGAATTATCAAAATCATCCATACTATATAATCACAGACATTTCTAAGAAAATAGAATCCAAGCGCACAAGCAATCAATGGGTTAAAGAGAAAGACCTTCATCATGAATTCTTTTCCTAACAAACCTACAGTAGTGATTTTATTATGAAGTTTGTCTTCTTCGGCGTCACGGATGTTGTTGACGATTAGCAATTCGTCTACCACTATTCCCATTGCAAATCCCGCTGTGATAATTTCAGGAGTAATATTTTTTGTCAAGATAAAATAAGTGAAAGTTACCGGAACTATTCCGAAGAACAATATCACCGCCACGTCGCCGAGAGCTTTATACGATAACGGTATCGGACCTAAAGAATAACAGAATGCCGCCGCCAATATTATCAATCCGAAAGGAAGCAATATCCATCCACCCCAAAACATAAGAGGCAAACCGACCAAGAAACATAGTGTGGCGGAAATTGCTATAGCAACCAACATTTGTTTTGTAGTTATCTCTCCGCTCACGAGTTTACGATCTTTACCCAAACTATTTTCATTGTCGCTGCCCGTTTTAAAATCCGCATAATCGTTAACGAGATTAGATGTTGTTTGAGCCAACAACGCAAATAATAAACATAAAAACGCCGGCAACCATTTTATGTCATCTTCACTAAAGGCTATTGCCGTCGGCATTATGACAGTCGCCATTGAAACTGGAAAAGAATAAGGTCTTATTGCATAAAACCATTTTTTTATACTTGCAATCATATTTTTTGTTTGCAAAGTTAGTTCATAATCTTGTAAAAATAATTCGAAAAAAGACAAAAAAATCTCGTACTATATATAAATTATGTGCAAGCATTATAGAAAAAAATCTTATCTTTGCCACTTATTAAAAAAATAATATTAAATTAAATATATATGAAAGGCTCGTATAGAGAATATAAGAATTTGAACCTCACACAAATCGCTAAAGAGGTTCGTAAATACTGGGAAGAAAACGACGTCTTCCAGAAGAGTTTAGATAACCGCAAAGATGGACCGGCATACGTATTCTACGAAGGACCACCGTCAGCAAACGGAACTCCTGGTATTCACCACGTTATGGCACGTACCATTAAAGACATCTTCTGCCGTTATCAGACTTTGAAAGGCAAGAGAGTCTCTCGTAAAGCAGGTTGGGACACACACGGACTCCCTGTCGAACTCGGCGTTGAAAAGAAACTCGGCATCACAAAAGAAGACATAGGCGTAAAAATCAGCGTCGATGAATACAACAAGGCTTGCCGTGAAGAAGTCATGAAATATAAAGACTTATGGGACGAACTCACACGTACCATGGGTTACTGGGTCAACCTCGACGATCCTTATATCACTTTCAAAAACGAATATATCGAGACCTTATGGTATCTCCTATCAGTAATCTACAAGAAAGGTCTCCTCTATAAAGGTTACACAATTCAACCTTATTCACCGGCAGCAGGTACAGGTTTAAGCTCACACGAACTTAACATCCCTGGTTGCTACCGCGACGTTAAAGACCTCACATGTACAGCATTGTTCCGCGTCAAGGCTGAACAAACAACAATAAAGGCAAATCCTTTCGGCGTTGACGTTCCTTTCAACAGCATCCAAATAGCAGCATGGACAACAACACCATGGACCTTGCCTTCAAACACAGCATTGTGCGTCGGCAACGGCATCGACTATAACCTCGTAAAATCTGTAAATCCAGTAAGCGGCGAACTCGCTTATTTCGTAGTAGCAACTCCATTGATGGGTTCGTTCTTCCCAAGCGAGGCAGAAAAACCATCATTCGAAGATTATAAAGTCGGCGACAAGAAACTTCCTTACGAAGTTCTCGGAACATGTAAAGGCAAAGACCTCGTAGGTTTGGAATACGAACAACTCATACCTTGGGTCAATCCAGGCGAAGGCGCATTCCGCGTCATCCACGGCGACTACGTAAGTACTGAAGACGGTACAGGTATCGTTCACATCGCTCCTACTTTCGGTGCTGACGACGACCGCGTAGCAAAACAAAGCGGCATACCTCCACTCCAGATGATCGACAAAGACGGCAAAGCTCAACCAATGGTTGACAAAACAGGCAAGTTCTTCAAGATAGAAGACCTCGACGAAGAATTCGTGAAGAACTTCATGAATGTTGAAGCATATCGTCCTTACGCAGGTCAATTCGTAAAGAACGCTTTCGACCCAACAAAAACTGAAAAAGACAAGTCATTAGACGTCGACATCGTAGTTCTTTTGAAAGAAGAAGGCAAACTCTTCAAGAGCGAAAAACATACTCACAACTATCCACACTGCTGGCGTACCGACAAACCTGTCCTTTATTATCCATTAGACAGCTGGTTTATCCGCAGCACTGCTCTTAAAGACAGAATGATAGAACTCAACAAGACTATCAACTGGAAACCGGAAGCAACAGGTAGCGGTCGTTTCGGCAACTGGTTGGAAAACTTAGTCGACTGGAACTTGTCACGTTCACGTTACTGGGGAACACCACTTCCAATCTGGAGAACAGAAGACGGCACAGAAGAAGTTTGTATCGGCAGTGTAGCTGAACTCCGCGCAAGAATCGACGAGTCGGTGAAAGCAGGTTTCATGACAGAAAACCCATACGCTTCAGAAGATTATAACAGCTTCGACTTACACAGACCTTATATCGACAACGTAATATTAGTTTCATCAGACGGAAGAAAGATGTTCCGTGAGCCAGACCTCATCGACGTATGGTTCGACTCTGGAGCAATGCCTTACGCACAGATCCACTATATGGGTGAAGAAGGCAAACTCAACGATGAGACATTCCCGGCAGACTTCATCGCAGAAGGCGTCGACCAAACACGTGGATGGTTCTTCACATTGCACGCCATCGCTACAATGATTTCCGACTCCGTCTCTTACAAGACAGTTATCTCTAACGGATTGGTCTTGGACAAGAACGGCAACAAGATGTCGAAACGTCTCGGCAATGCTGTCGATCCATTTGAAGCAATAGAAAAATACGGTGCCGACGCAGTACGTTGGTACATGATAACAAACTCACAACCTTGGGACAACCTCAAATTTGACGAAGAAGGCGTTGATGAAGTACGTCGTAAATTCTTCGGAACATTATATAACACATACGCATTCTTCGCATTATACGCCAACATTGACAAATTCGACTTCTCAGAGGCAGAGATACCTTACGAAGAACGTCCTGAAATAGACAGATGGATCTTATCAGAATTGAACTCTTTGATTGAAGAAGTCAATGAAGATTATCAAAACTACGAACCTACAAAAGCAGGTCGTGCAATAGCAGAATTCGTTGACGCACACTTGAGCAACTGGTACGTACGTCTTTCACGCCGCCGTTTCTGGAAGAGCGACGCTTCAACAGACAAGACATCAGCATACCAGACATTATACACATGTTTGAATGTATTGGCAAAGATCTCAAGTCCTATCGCACCATTCTTCTCAGAACGCTTGTATCAAGACTTGAACGCAGCTACAGGTCGCGACACTGCCGAGTCAGTACACCTCACCGACTTCCCGGTAGCAGAGCAAAACTTAATCAACAAAGATCTGGAAGAAAGAATGGAAATGGCACAACTTGCTTCATCGATGGTATTGTCATTGAGAAAGAAAGCCAACATCCGTGTTCGTCAGCCATTGTCAAAGATTATGATCCCAATCAAATCTGAAAAAGAACTTGAACAATTCAAGATGGTTGAGCAGCTCATCCTTTCTGAAGTTAACGTCAAGGAAATAGAATATCTCACAGCCGACAAGAACATCTTGGTAAAGAAGGTTAAGCCAAACCTCAGAAACTTAGGACGTCGTTATGGCAAGATGATAAAACAAATCACACAGTTCTTCGCTGAGATTGAACAAGAGACAATCAGAACATTCGAAAACGTCGGTTATTTGGACATCACCTTAGACGGACAAGAGTTACACCTCGAACTTGACGACGCTATCATCACGACAGAAGACATACCAGGTTGGGCAGTAGCAACACAAGACGATTCAACAGTGGCATTAGACATCACCATCACTCAAGAATTGGCAGAAGAAGGTCTCGCAAGAGAAATCATCAACAGAATCCAAAACATGAGAAAAGATGCCGACTTCGAAGTCACCGACCACATCGTCTTGACAATAGAAAAGAATGACAGCATCAACAATGTTGTAGAAACATATAAAGACTACATCTGTTCAGAGACATTGGCAACATTAAACATGGTTGACAATATCGGCGAAGATGTTGAAGAAACAGAACTTATCGACAATATCACAGCCAAGATTAGAATTAACAAAAAATAAAAAATAAAATCTTGTGTTTTAAGGAAAAAGTTCTTAACTTTGACAGCAATTAGAATAGATTGTATAACACAAAATTTGATATTATGGAAGATATAAATAACCAAGAAAAGGTAAGATATTCCGATGAGGAACTCGAGGAATTCAAGGTTCTGATTTTAGAAAAATTGGAAAGAGCACATGAAGACCTTGAATTACTAAACGAGAATGTATCACGTAGCGGCAATAGTGCCAATGACACTGCTCATACATTTAAGATTTTGGAAGAAGGTTCCAACGTCTTGTCAAAGGAAGAAAACAGTCAGTTGGCAGCACGTCAGTACAAATACATTCAGAATTTGGAAAACGCATTGAGACGTATCGAAAACAAGACATACGGAGTATGCCGCGTAACAGGAAAATTGATTCCAAAGGAAAGATTACGCGCAGTACCTCATGCAACATTAAGCGTTGAAGCAAAATTAGGACAAAAGAAATAATGAAAAAATCGCTTATAGTCGTTTTTTTGGTACTGCTTATAGACCAGATCTCAAAGTTCTGGATTAAGACAAGTATGACTATAGGCGAGAGTTTCCCTGTATTGGGCGACTGGTTTCATATTTATTTCATAGAGAACAACGGCATGGCTTTCGGTTGGGAGTTCGGAGCGGAGTTTGGAAAAATAGCACTCGGAATTTTCAGGATAATAGCTGTGGCGTTGTTTTTTTATCTCATATATTATCTGGATAAGAAGAAAGTAAAGTTCGGTCCTTTGTTCGGTATCTCGCTCATCACAGCGGGTGCGCTAGGCAACATCATCGACGGAATGTTCTACGGAATGATATTCAGCGAAAGCACTTTTACACAAGTAGCGACATTATTCCCTGATGGCGGAGGTTATGCAGGTTTCATGCAAGGCAAAGTCGTTGATATGCTTTACTTCCCTTTGTTTACCTTCCCAGAATGGATACCATTCTTCGGCGGACAGATATTCTTCAGTCCTATCTTTAACATAGCCGACAGCGCTATAACAATTGGTTTCTTATATCTTTTATTATTTCAATGGAATTTTTTAAAGAACATCGACAACCTCGATGCTCTATCAAATACAGAAGAAAAGAACATACAAAAACAACAGCCATGAGTGAAGAAAAATATGGTCATATAGTACAAATAATCGGACCTGTCATCGACGTGGCATTCGACGACGAATCACAATTGCCAAATCTCCTGGACGCTTTGGAGATTGAAAGACCTAATGGCGACAAACTTATCACTGAGGTACAACAAGATATCGGAGAAAACACCATGCGTACAATTGCCATGGATTCTACCGACGGTTTACGCAGAGGAATGAAAGTACGTTGTTTAGGCAATCCTATCTCAATGCCAACAGGCGACCAAGTCAAGGGACGTCTCTTCAATGTTATCGGTGATTCTATCGACGGATTGAAGAAAGTGGAGTCTGCAAAACGTAACAGCATCCACCGCGACCCACCTAAGTTCGAGAACCTCTCAACAAAACAAGAAGTTCTCTTCACTGGAATCAAAGTCATCGACTTGATTGAACCTTACGCTAAAGGCGGTAAGATCGGTTTGTTCGGCGGTGCCGGCGTTGGAAAGACTGTTCTTATCATGGAGTTGATCAATAATATCGCCAAGTCATATTCAGGTATGTCGGTATTCGCCGGCGTTGGTGAACGTACCCGTGAAGGTAACGACTTGTTGAGAGAGATGCTCGAATCGGGCGTCATCAAATATGGTGACGAATTCATGAAATCGATGGAAGAAGGCGGATGGGATCTCGACAAAATTGACTATAAAGAACTTGAGAAGTCACAAGCCACCTTGGTGTTCGGGCAGATGAACGAGCCTCCTGGAGCACGTGCGAGAGTAGCGTTGAGCGGTCTTACCATGGCAGAATATTTCCGCGATGGCGACGGCGAGACAGAAGGTCGCGACATCTTGTTCTTCATCGACAATATCTTCCGCTTCACACAAGCAGGTTCTGAAGTGTCGGCGCTTCTCGGACGTATGCCTTCAGCAGTAGGTTACCAACCAACATTAGCATCAGAAATGGGTCTCATGCAAGAAAGAATCACATCAACAAAGAGCGGTTCCATCACATCAGTACAAGCCGTCTATGTTCCTGCCGACGACTTAACAGACCCTGCTCCTGCAACGACATTCGCCCACTTGGACGCAACAACAGTTCTAAGCCGTAAGATATCAGAGTTAGGCATCTACCCTGCCGTCGACCCTCTCGAATCGACATCAAGAATCTTGGCACCTAACATCGTAGGCGAAGAACATTATAACACAGCACAAAGAGTAAAGAACATCCTTCAAAGATATAAAGAGTTGCAAGACATCATCGCAATCCTCGGTATGGACGAATTGTCTGAAGAAGACAAACTCACCGTAAGCCGCGCACGCCGTGTACAACGTTTCTTGTCACAACCTTTCCATGTGGCAGAACAATTCACTGGCATGAAGGGCGCTTTCGTAAGCATAGAAGACACCATCAGAGGTTTCAATATGATTATGGACGGAGAAGTAGACCAATATCCTGAAGCAGCATTCATGATGGTCGGAACTATCGAGGAAGCTATTGAAAAGGGTAAGAAGATGATTAACAATTAAAAGTTATTGGAAATTATGGTAGAGACGTACCAATGATACCGATGAAAATTAACAAACATTGATGCGTCTCAATTGAATTGAAAGTTGAAAATTGAAAAGGAAAATTATGAACTTAACAATCATAACACCGGAAAAACATATCTTCGACGGAGAGACCGACTTGGTACAACTACCTGGTATCGATGGTTTGTTTGAGATACTTAACAACCACGCCCCTATGATTGCAGCTCTTGGCAAAGGAAAAGTCAAAATCGGTAATAACAATAGTTTTCAATTTCTAGAAATCAAAGGCGGCATAGTTGAAGTGTTGAACAATAAGATAATAGTACTAGCAGATTAATCCTCGTAGAGACATACAAACGTGTCTTAAATTGAAAATTAAGGTAGAGACGTCACCCCTGTGGCGTCTTCAAATTGAAAGTTGAAAATTGAAAGTTGAAAATTGAAAATTGAGGTTGATGATTTGGATAGTGATGCCTATTCTGATTGTCCTGATGTTTTTGTTGGGCACAGATTTGAACAAAGATTCTTTTACTAATGTAGCACGTAATCCGCGTGCCGTTATCATAGGAATGACGGGACAATTGATATTGCTGCCTGTTATTGCATTCGCTTTGGCATATATCCTGAATCTACATCCTGTCTATTTCATGGGAATAGTTCTCATCGCGTGTTGCCCTGGAGGAAGTTCATCCAACGTTTTCTCCATGCTGGCAAAAGGCGACGTCGCGTTATCAGTGACATTAACAGCGATAAGCAGCATCATCACGATGTTCACTATTCCTTTCATTATGGAGTTTGTATCCAACTTCGTTTCTGAACAAAGCGGCATCGAGATACATCTGCCATTCGGTAAACTCATCGTACAAAACATAGTCCTTCTTTTCGTTCCTTTAATCATAGGAATCCTATTCAGAAAGTTTTATCCAAAAGCTGCAGCGAAAGTCAATAAGGTACTCAGCAAATTAGCTTTTCCTGCATTGATGATATTGGCGTTGATATTTTTCTTACAATACACAGAAGAGATCAAAGAAAACTTCGCGGTATTAGGAATTACTATCACGGCATTGATATTAGCCGCGATGTTATGCAGTTCATTATTATCTCGAGCAACAAAATCGAACACTGCGGTAAGAAGAACTATCGTCATTGAAGTCGGGATGCAGAACGCCGCGCAGGCAATCTCCATCGCGAGTTCGCCATTTATCTTTAACAGCGGTGAAATGGCATTACCTGCAATAATCTACGCACTTCTTATGAACGTGATATTATTAATTTATGTCGCGGTGGTGAAGAGAATAAAAAACGAGAATTCCTAATTAGGCAACGTCAAATCTCCTTCTTTAATCCAACCTATTTTTCTGAATATCTCTCCGAATATCCAAGTTAAAATTGCTGGCAAAACGAAGCAAATCAACAATATTCCGATCCACATCTTTGTTCCGCCTTCTGGCATAGCTGTTATGATGCCGAATGGTCCTACAAGTCCGCATGTTCCCATGCCAGCTCCGATAGGCACGTTTTCGAGTTGGAAGACGCAAGTCGATATCGGTCCTGTGATGGCAGCTGCCAAAGTAGGAGGAATCCATGTCAAAGGATTTTTTATGATGTTAGGCATCTGCAGCATCGAGGTTCCAAGTCCTTGAGAAATAAGTCCGCCCCATCGGTTTTCCTTAAACGACATCACCGCAAAACCAACCATCTGAGCGCAACATCCTGCTGTGGCAGCTCCTGCTGCAATACCTGACAATCCGATGGCAATACATAAGGCGGCGCTGCTGATAGGCAATGTCAAGGCGATACCTACAGAGACCGAGACGATGATTCCCATAATGAAAGGTCGCAGCTCTGTGGCGTTCTCGATGAAACGTCCGAAGGCTTCCATAAAAGCATTGATGCCGGGACCGACGAACATGGCGAGTAACACGCCGCTTATTATCACGACAGACGGTGTAACGAGAATGTCAACTTTAGTTTCTTTAGAGACAATCTTGCCGAATTCTGTACTTATCACAGCAGCGACGTAAGCTCCTACAGGACCACCGAGAGCGTTGCCCGCGATACCGCAAACCGTGGCAGAAAACAGCACCAATGATGGAGCATGTAACGAAAAAGCAATTGCCACACCAATAGCGGCACCAGTTGCTTGCTTAGCATATTTCGCTATTTCAACTAAAATAGGAACATTCAATTTATCACCTAAGGTGGTAAAGATTGTCCCTATTAATAATGAGGCGAACAGACCGAAAGCCATTGCTCCGAGAGCATCGAGAAAGTAAGCCTTCGCCGTGATATTGACATCTTTCTTCTTTAAAAAATTCTGAAACTTCATAATTAATTATAAGGTCAACAGTCAACAGACTTTGTTTACATTTTCTTTTACTGTTAGCTGACCGCTGACCGCTGATAGCTAATTTTCAACTTTCAATTTTCAATTACATTGACATGTTCGGGTTTTGCATTTCGCCGCCTCCTGTCTGCGCCTTTCTTTCGAGTTCCATCTTACCGAAACGGAATACTAATCCAGCGCTGATAGAACGGCTGTTATATTTGAACGAACTATATGAGATGTAATAAGGATTTGTTGTATTGTTGTCCCATTTGTTCCAGTTAAAGATGTCGTTGACGTTGATGTGAACCGACATCTTTCTGTCGAAGAAGTCGGCACGCAATCCGCAGTTGATGGAATAATTTGCCTGTCGTTCAGCGAAAAGAGACTTCTGTGGAGAACGGTAGTTGCCAGATGCATGAATCTCCAATTTATTCCATAATTTTGTCCAGAGATTAAGACGCATACTATAAACTAAAGAGTTATCTTTGATGACTTCATTACTTAATTTATCGAACACTGTTTCATAATAATAGTCATAAACGTTGGCATATAATCTCATGTTGAACATCGCAGTCGGACGATATGTTATATTTGCTTCCAAACCTTTTCTCGATGATTTACCGACATTGACAGGATAAGAATATTGAACATATCTTCCGAAGAAATCGTCATAAATTACGTCGCTAATATTATCTACAGTATTTCTTGAATCTCTGTAATATGCTGTCAGACCAACAGAACCGAATTTGTTCCAGTATTTTGTCCAACCACCTTCAACGGAATTTGTATATGTCGGGAGAAGGTCAGGGTTACCTGTAGAGAATGATTCAGTGCTATAGAATTTAAAACTTGTGACGTCTCTTGCACCTGGAGGAGCGATACGGCGTGAATAACTCAAGCTGAAGTTATGCATCGATTTTGTTCTGTATGAGATATGGATTGAAGGACGCCAGTTGAGATAATCTTCAGTTTGATTGACAGTTTCATATCCTGAAATATTGCTCCACAATCTCTCATATTCCATTCTGATACCGGGTTTCAAGACAAAGTTACCCCACTTCTGTTGGACTGTGAGATAGAGGTCATATTCGTTAGTTCCTACTTCTCTGGAAAAACTTCTCATAATATCTTTCACGTAAGTCTCTCCGTTAAGCGTGTCGTAATCGATGTAATAATTGTCGGGACTATATTCGTAGGAAGCGCCTATTCCAATCTCTCCGTTTTCGGAATATGGAAGTGAATAGTCAATGTTTACTCCGTATCCCATGTCATTGTAATCGGCTAATTCTCTGTAATCGATATTCATCCAAGTTTGAGTTTCGTATGTCTGTTTATTGTATTCATTGCTATAACCATTTGCCATATTGCCAGTCATTCTTAAACTGATGTTATGACCTTCATTGTTGAACTTATGCATATATTGCAAACCGGCATGATAGAACTGATTGAGACCTTTTGAATCGCCGTAAGTGTCGTAATGATACATTCCTGAGTCTTGCATATATTCGTGACGGAAAGTCTCTTGCCAGCTTTCGCTGTTATTGGCGTGCGGCCATCCACCGATCCAGAAACCGATGGTATTCATGGTGTCTATGTTATAATCGAAGTTGATGTTAAACCCTCCGCCGAAATTGTTGGAGAATGATTTTCCATTGTATTCTGTATGGTTTGTTATTTCATGGTTTATATCGTAGGAAGTGCTATAACCGTTGTAGTAATTTTCCCATTTTGAATAAGAACCGTTTACGAAAACGTTAAGAGATAATTTTTCGTTTGCCCATACGTATGATGCCCAAGGAGAGACGTTTGGTGATGACGAAGCTCTTGCGCCGAAACTGAGGAATTGGTTTTTCTTAATCTTGGAATTGGTTACGATATTGATGATACCGCCGTCGCTATTTGATGAGTAACGCGCTGAAGGATTCGTTATCACTTCAATTCTCTCAAGCGCGTTGGCAGGCATCTGCTGTAAATATGTCTTAAGATTCTCTTCATTGAGATTGGAAGGTTGTCCGTTGATCCAGACTTCTACTGAAGAGACGCCACGCAAGGTGATGTTACCTTCCACATCGACTTCCACTCCTGGAGCATTTTGGAGAGCATCGGAGACTGTTCCCGTCTGTACGCTCGGGTCTTCGCTCACATTATATAATGTCTTCTCGCCTTCGTTACTGAAGAGAGGACGTTTCTCAACGATTACGACCTCATCTAAAGTAGTGCTTCCCGGTTTCATTTTTACGACGCCTAAATCCAAATCAGAATTGACGTCAAGAATCTTCTTTGTCGATTCGTATCCTATTGATGAAACGAAGAAGATATATTTACCATTAGGTACATGTTCCAGTTTAAAAAATCCCACTTCATTTGACGATGTTCCCGACACGAAGACAGAGTCGGCAGCACGCATCAAACCTACATTAACAAAAGGAAGTTTCTCGTTGTTCAAACTGTCTATCAACACACCACTAATGTTGTTTTGAGAAAATAAGACTCCGACTTGTAAGAACAAAATCGAAAGAAATAAAAATGCTCGTTTCATAACAGAATATCTTTTTACTTGATTATTCACATCTCCTTAACGAAGATTTCATTCTAAAGTTGCATGTGTTTTTTAATGCCCAAAAATAAATCAATTTTTATTCCATTTTAACATAAAATTAAAGTTGAATGCATTTTTTCAAAAAACTCATTTTTTTCTTCATTTATTCAAAAAAAATTGCTTAATTTTGTATTGTCATTTCGACATAATTAAATTATGCCAAATATGGAAAAAACTAAGATACTATTTGTTCATCAAGAGATAACACCTTACTTGGATGAAAATCCAATTTCTACTATTGGTCGTAACTTACCTGAAGGTATTCAGATGAAAGGCAAAGAGATCAGAATCTTCATGCCACGCTTCGGTTGCATCAACGAAAGAAGAAACCAATTACACGAAGTTATTCGACTCTCAGGCATGAACCTGATTATAAACGACACCGACCACCCACTCATCATCAAAGTCGCTTCTATCCAAAAAGCAAGAATGCAGATTTATTTTATCGACAACGACGACTTCTTCACAAAACGTAAGGCAACGGTCTGCGATAAGGATGGTGTTTATTTTGGAGACAATGACGACAGAACCATATTCTTCTCACGTGGCGTTATCGAAACAATACGTAAACTTAACTGGCCACCCGACATCATACACTGCCACGGATGGATGTCGGCACTCATCCCTATCTATATCAAGAGAACTTTCATCGACAATCCTTTATTCACTGATTCTAAAATCGTATTTTCGATTTATGACGACGACTTTCCTAAGTCATTCCCGGCAGGTTTCGACAAAAAAATGAAGATGAACGGCATCAATCCTAAGGACGTAAAAAATCTTAAGACTACAAATTACGTCAATCTTATGAAAACAGCCATTGACTTCTCCGACGCGATAATATTCGGCAGCGAAACAATCAATCCTAAACTCGAAGAATATGTAAAATCTTCAGGGAAACCTTTCTTAGAATACCAAAGTCCGGAAAATTACGTTGATGCTTACAACGTATTTTACGATAATTTGTTAAAAGAAGAAAAATAAATAACCTTGAAAACTAAACGTATATTATTAGCAGCATTATTGATGTTGATGTTTTTTGTATCATGCAAGAAAACACCACAACACATCGGCGACTCATTACAGCCAAACAGCAGTTACATCCATGTGGCTTTTTCCGGCAACCAGAACATTGTTTCTGAAGTATGTCGCGTTGATTCACTAAGCACCAAGTCGGCAACTCTCTCGCTCGTAGGCGACCTCAACGATCCTCAATTCGGAAACTCCAATCTAAGTTTCTATTCCCAAATCGGACTGACAAGTAATAGTTTGATATGGGGAGAAGGTGCTACAACAGACTCAATAGTATTGCAACTTTTATACGCAGGATATTATGGCGACACTCTCACCCCACTGACCATAAAAGTTTATGAGGTGACAGAATCCTTAACCGGCGACTCATTATCATATTACTCTAATGTATCTTTTGAAGTAGGCGACGAATTGGCAAATTACACTTTCCAACCGACACCTAGAACTAAAGTAACATTAGACAACGATAGCCTTACCGCAAATGTTATACGAATCCCTATCGACAACTCATTAGGAGAAAAATTCATCAATGACCAAGAAACAGGATTCGCTTCCAACGACGTGTTCATGAATTACTTCAAAGGCATCCGTGTTTCTTGCGAACCAGCATCAGGAACAGGATCCATCTGTTACTTCAACCTGCTCAACACCAATTCTTTCTTAAGAGTTTATTACCACAATGATCACGACACTACATTCTACGACTTCAACGTCAGTGACAAATATATTCGTTTTAATCATTTCGACCATGACTATAGCACAGCACAAGCTCCTATAACATTTAACGACACTAGTTTCAACGAATATATTTACGTACAATCAACAGCAGGTGTAAGATCAAGAATCCAATTCCCAGAACTAGCACAATGGGCAGAAGACCAAAACACCAATGTACTTATCAATGAGGCTAAATTAACCCTCACAGGGGCAAATGGCATAATAAACGGCGTTGATAACGACACAACCATATTTACCCAACCAGTCCAGTTAGTTGTCGTGAAAGCGAAAGAAGACGGTTCTTATTCACTCCTCCCCGACCAATTGGTTGGCACAAATTATTTTGGAGGATACTACGAACCAGAAACAGACCAGGTTTGGTTTAGGATATCCGAATATGTTCAAGACCTTATCTTGGCAGGTCCTGACGCAGAAGATTACGGATTATACATTTATACATATTCCGGTGCTTTCAACGCAAAACGCTGGATAATGCACGGACCTAACAGCCCGGAAATTGACAAAAGAATAAAATTAGATATTGTATATTCAAAAATTGACGATTAATTTACCATGAAAAAAATTTGTTTAATCATTTGTATCTTATTAGGTATGACAGCACAAGCACAAGAAAAAGAAACATTAGTTTTAATCAAAACCACCAAAGGCGACATCACTGTTAAATTATACAATGACACACCTTTACATAGAGACAATTTTATCAAATTAGTTAAAGAAGGTTGGTATGAAAACTCTCCATTCCACCGTGTCATCAAAGACTTTATGATTCAAGGCGGACAATACCAAGACGGAACCTTAGACCCAGGTTATAAAGTGCCAGCAGAAATCCGCGCAAACCACATCCATAAAAAAGGTGCATTGGCAGCAGCACGCCAAGCTGATTACGTAAATCCTGAAAAGGCATCTAGCGGCAGCCAATTCTATATCGTTCAAGGTCAAGTTTTATCAGACGCACACGTTCAGATGTACCAACAACGTTTAGGCAAGACTTTCACACAAGAACAAATTGAAGCTTACACCACTGTCGGCGGAACTCCACACTTAGACGGAGAATACACAGTATTCGGAGAAGTTGTTGACGGCATGGATGTTATCGACAAAATAGCAGGCGTAAAGACAGGTTACCAAGACGTACCGGTAGAACCTGTTACAATGACTATGGAGATTCTTAAATAATATTAAATCTGAGAATCTGAAAAACTGAGAAATTGAATTAAATGACTAAAGACAAAAGGCAAAAGAATCATAAGTCGGCACTTCGACAAACACAGTGACCAACCTGATGCCTGATCCTGTCGATGGCAAAGTATGTAGTCCGTTGTCAGTTGTCTGTTGACTTAAATAATAATAAAAAACGATGAAAGAAAAAATAGCTCAGATATTAGGAGAGATTAACTCTTTTAAAGCAGAGAGTAAAGAAGCATTAGAAAATTTCAGAGTTGCTTACATCAGTAAAAAAGGTGTTATTCCGGCTTTGTTTGCCGACTTCAAGCAAGTAGCTCCAGAGTTACGCAAGGAACTCGGCATTAAACTCAACGAATTAAAAAACAGAGCGCAGGAAGTATTCGACGAACAGATGCAACAGTTCGAAACACAGAACGTTGCTACAAACGACCAAGACTTATCGCTTCCTGTTGACACCATGAAAGGTGCTCGTCACCCATTATCAATCGTTAGAGAAGAAATCAACAATATATTTGAGCGCTTAGGGTTCGTTATCAGCGAAGGACCTGAAATTGAAGACGACTTCCATTGCTTCACAGCATTGAACTTTCCACCCGACCATCCTGCACGCGACATGCAAGACACTTTCTTCATCAGCAAAAATCCTGACGTATTATTAAGAACACATACCTCAAGTGTACAAGTTCGCGCCATGGAACAAGGTCAACCTCCAATCCGTATTATCGCTCCAGGAAGAGTTTTCCGTAATGAAGCCATCTCAGCTCGCGCTCATTGTATCTTCCATCAAATTGAAGGTCTATACATTGACAAAGACGTTTCTTTCGCTGATTTAAAACAAACATTATTCCACTTCGTAAAAGAATATTTCGGTGAAAAAACAAAAGTGCGTTTCCGTCCTTCTTATTTCCCATTTACAGAGACATCAGCAGAAATGGACATTTCATGTAACATCTGCGGTGGAAAAGGATGTAACATCTGCAAACACACAGGTTGGTTGGAAATCTTAGGTTGCGGCATATGCGACCCTAACATTTTGAAAGCTTGCAACATCGACCCTGAGGTTTATACCGGTTTCGCTTTCGGTATGGGCGTGGAAAGAATAGCAATGCTCAAATATCAAGTCAACGACTTAAGATTATATTTCGAAAACGATGTAAGATTCCTGCAACAATTTGAAAAGGCTTAACTTTTTAATAGATAAGGGCATCTTCTAAATCAGAGGATGCCTTCTTTTTTCATCCTATCTAAGACATCGATTTCATGATTTTCGACATCTTCTAGAAAATTATAGATTTTTTTATTAGTACCAGTATCAACAAGATATGCATGAAAAACTGCTGGTATTGACTTAATTTTATTTAAGAGTTGATTGAAAACTTCCTCTCTCATATATCCCCTCACAATAAAGAAATAGTCGGTTTTTGGTTTGAACGACACCCATTCCTTTCCTTCGTCAGACGTTATCGCAACAAGGTCAAAAGTGTTTGAATTCTCTCCTTTGGTATAGATATAAAAAGAATGTTCTCCACCTTTTTCATCAATTATGTTCTCGCGTTTAACAAACTCTGTATGAATCGTCTTATTAAGATAAGAAGCGATTTGATAATCCATAACCGCGGTAGTAATACCGACGACTCTTATATCATCAAAAGGATCCAATTCGAGTCTGATTTTCATCGCCATAACCGAGTCTTCTTAATTATTGTTAATCATATTCCATGTTTTCTCCGCTGCCAGTTGCTCTGCTCCTTTTATGGAATGATCCAAGGCTTGTCCGTATTCCTTTTCATCTATTAAAACTTGTATCACATAAAGGCGGTCATAACCAGAACCTTTAGATGTCACTTGTTTAAAGTTGACCTGATGCTTTTCCTTCTGAGCCCACTCGAGGAGACGGCTCTTATAGTTTGTTTCATTCTTCTGAAGTTCATCAAGGTCGATATGTGCTTTAATAATACGGTTAACTATTATTCTATATGTAAAATCGTAACCATAATCAAGGAATAATGCTCCATTAAATGCCTCAAAAGCGTTACCACCCATCGACTTATATCTGCAATGTTCGTTTGTCTTGGCATAATGAATCAGATTATCCAAACCGAATTTCAATGAGAGTTTGTTTAAAGAAGAGCGACTCACAATCTTAGAGCGCATCTCTGTGAGGAAACCTTCCTGTTTTGTAGGGAATTTCTTGAAGAGAAACTGTGCCACTACAGCACTCAACACGGCATCACCGAGGTATTCGAGGCGTTCATTGCTTATAGTACAACCCGACATTGTCTTTGTTGACAATGATTTATGAGTAAAAGCAAGTTTATACAATTCTATGTTCTTGGGATAGAATCCAAAGATATTGTGGATAGAACGTGCCAATGCTCTATCAGACTTATTTCTGTATCTAAAAAAAGTAAATAGAGACAAAACCTAAAAATTATTAATATTTCTTAAATATGATACTTGTGTTGTGACCTCCAAAACCAAATGCATTGCTCATGGCATAAGTCATTTCTTTTTTACGAGCTTCCCAATAAACTATATCCAAATTAGGATCAATAGACGGATCATCGTTGAAATGATTAATTGTTGGAGGTATTATTCCATCACGTAGTGTCATGACTGTCGCTATCGCTTCTATCGCGCTTGAACCACCTAACAAGTGACCTGTCATTGATTTGATGGAGTTAATAGGCATATTCTTAATATGTTCACCGAACAAATTGCTAATTGCCATTGCTTCTGAGGTATCGCCTGCTGGTGTTGATGTTCCATGAGTATTGATATGGTCGATGTCGGTTGTTTGTAAACCAGCATCATTTAAAGCACGTTGCATACACATCATTGCGCCAAGTCCTTCCGGATGAGGTGCTGTTATGTGATAAGCATCGCTAGAGAGTCCACATCCTACAATCTCGCCATATATTTTAGCGCCACGCGCAATTGCGTGTTCCAGGTCTTCTAAAACTAGACAACCGCAGCCTTCTCCCATAAGGAAACCATCACGGTCCTTATCAAAAGGACGAGATGCTGTCATAGGATCATCGTTACGAGTAGTCATAGCGCGCATAGCTTCAAAGCCACCCATAGCTGGAGGGGATACTGCTGCTTCTGAACCTCCGACAACAATAACAGGAAACATTCCGTAGCGAATATGATTATAACCCTCTGTTATTGCGTTTGCCGATGAGGCACAAGCCGAAACTGTAGAATAGTTTGGTCCACGGAATCCGTTTTTTATGGAGATATGACCACCTGCCAAATCAGGCAACAACTTAGGAATGATAAAAGGATTGTAACGTGGAGTACCGTCGCCAGCGACATAATTGGCAACCTCCTCGTAAAAACTGTTAATGCCACCTATACCAGAACTAAAGACAACACCGACTTCATCATAGTCAGTATTGTCTTTAGTAATGTTTGAATCTTTAATTGCTTCATCAGATGCTATTATAGCGAACTGAGTGTACAGATCCAATTTTCTTGATTCTTTGCGATCAAAGTATTGTTGTGGGTCGTAATTCTTGACTTCACATGCTATGCGAGTCTTGAACTTACTAGAATCGAAACGAGTTATTTCACCTGCGCCATTAACGCCCTTACATAGAGCTTCCCAAAATTCCGAAACCGTATTACCTATCGGCGTGACAGCACCTAATCCGGTGATTACTACACGTCTCAATTCCATATATTCAATGTTTATTCTTAATTATTATGTGATTCGATATAGTTTAAAACATCACCCACTGTAGAGATTTTTTCTGCATCTTGATCTGGAATTTCCAAACCAAATTCTTCTTCGAATGCCATGATTAACTCAACTGTATCAAGTGAATCTGCGCCTAAATCGTTTGTAAAACTTGCTGTTTCTACAACGTCTTCAGGGTTAACGCCTAAATGCTCAACAATAATTGATACAACTTTTTCTTTTACGTTTTCCATGATTATAAAATTTAAGTTAATAAAAATTTTCTGCTCAAAAAATCCTTGCAAAGTTAAACCATTTTTTCAAATAATCATATATTTTTTTGATTATTTTGACTTCTCACAAATGCTATTATTGATTATCAATAAATTATATTTTTGACAATTTCAATGTCTTTTCCAATTTTCTTTCCCAAACCAAAATCCATGACATTATCCATCTGGAAAGTAACATCCACATATAGGCACCTCCTACCGCTGCAAACAACAATAAATCTTCTAAATTACTATGAGAAATGCATATATGATGGTTCAACAAATCGTTCTCTTCTTGGGTAGTGATACCTTTTTCAGCTTCCTCTATCATAATACCAGCGCCATATGCCAACCCTAAAGTATTAGAAACCAACCATAAGAATGCTGTCTTTGGTGACAATCCGAAGAATATCATCACCGGTTTTAAGAATTTTGATATATATTCGATGATACCATATTCTGTCAGTATCTTTTGCAACACAGTCAGAAGATAAACCAGAACTGTCATTATAATAACATTTTTCAATGTTCTGAAAAACCAGTCTTTTAACATCAATGCAAAAGTTAATTCTTCTTGGACATCGCCTGATGCTGATGCAGTCTCAAAACTTCCGGGCATAATTTTGTTCAATACAAAACCCAATATGAAAGCCGACAATGTTCTTATCGCCACTATTCTCAATACGGAAGAACCAGTCTTATGTTGCACCGTCGTCTCGACAATCATATTATGTGAACATAACACCATGACAGACAATATTGTTGCTGCTCTAGCACTTAAGTCCAAAGTCATCATCACGGCGATGGCAGAATAACAATTCACAAAATATCCGGAAACGTATGCCAACGCGGCTTCTCCCGGCAAACCGAAATGTGAGAATATCGGTGTAAGCCAATAAGAAATCCATTCTATTACTCCGAAATATTGCAACAACATTATGGCAAAAGACAATAAAGTCATCAATTTAGCAAGCCACCATATTGTCTTGAAAGCACTTGGACGTGCTGATTTGAAACAGTTAAAAAAGCGTTGTGTTTTTGATACAGAATTCATATAAAAGAATTTACGGCAAAGATAATTATTTTTCCATTATCATTTCCCTCATTTTAACTGTCATGTCATCAATGAATGTCGTCAAGTTTTGTAAAATCCATATAGAATTCTTAATTTTTGTGTGTAACTTTTTCTTAATTTTTATTTACAATTCATTGATTTTTATAAGATAAAAAAAATTTTTTCAATTAGGTTGAAATTTACAATTTTTATTGTAGTAATTTTGCACGCGAGAAACGTTATAGTTTCGTCACAGTTTTTAAACGAAATTAAACACATTTATATATATGGTAAAAAACTTAGTAATTGTCGAGTCTCCTGCCAAAGCGAAAACTATTGAAGGTTTCTTGGGCAAGGATTATGTTGTGAAGTCAAGCTATGGTCATGTAAGAGACTTGAACAAATCAAATTTGAGTTTAGACATGGATGCCGGTTTCCAACCTTTATATGAGATTCCGGCAGATAAGAAAGCATTGGTGGCAGAATTGAAGAAGTTAGCCGAGAGCGCCGAAATGGTGTGGTTGGCTTCCGATGAGGACCGCGAAGGAGAATCAATATCATGGCATCTTTTCGAGACGTTAGGTTTGAAAGACGAAAAATATCGTCGTATCGTTTTCCACGAAATCACAAAGACAGCTATCAGTCATGCTATCGATAACCCTCGTAAGATTGACATGGACTTGGTTGCGGCTCAACAAGCACGCCGCGTCCTCGACCGTCTCGTAGGTTATGAACTGTCACCGCTTCTCTGGAAAAAGGTGAAACCAGCTCTCTCTGCAGGTCGCGTACAATCTGTTGTTGTTCGTCTCATCGTAGAATGCGAGGAAGAAATCAAGAACTTCAAACAGACAAGCGCATTCCGCGTAACAGCGATATTCACCTTCACCATCGAAAACCGCGAATATTCATTATCAGCAGAATTACCATATCGTTTCGAGACAGAAGAAGAAGCGCACGCATTCTTACAAAACTGTAAAGAAGCTTCATATAAAATCAAATCCGTCGATAAGAAACCTCTCTCAAAAATGCCGGCGCCTCCATTTACGACTTCAACATTACAACAAGAGGCAGGACGTAAGTTAGGTTTCTCCGTAAGTAACACAATGCGTATTGCACAACAACTCTATGAGTCAGGAAAGATTACTTATATGCGTACCGACTCCGTCAACTTGTCGCAATTCGCTCTTATGTCTGCTAAAAAAGAAATCGAGAATATGTATGGACCTCAATATGTAAAGAACCGTCAGTTCTCGACAAAATCAAAAGGCGCACAAGAAGCTCACGAAGCTATCCGTCCGACATATCTCGACCAACAAACCATAAAAGGAACCGCTGACGAACGTAAACTTTACGAACTTATCTGGAAACGTACAATTGCCTCTCAAATGGCAGAAGCACAGATTGAAAAGACAAACGTAAGTATTGAGATTTCTAATTCCGACAAAGAATTTACAGCAAGCGGAGAAGTCGTTTTATTTGATGGTTTCTTGAAAGTCTATAACGAAAGCAGCGACGAACAAAGCGAATCAACAAGCGGAATGCTGCCTCCTCTCGTTATTGGTCAAGCACTTGACTTGGAGAAGATGGAAGCTCAACAACGTTTCACACGTCACACTCCTCGTTACACCGAATCAAGTCTCGTCAAGAAAATGGAAGAACTCGGCATCGGTCGTCCTTCAACATACGCTCCAACAATCTCAACAATTCAAAAGAGAGGTTACGTAGAAAAGAAAGACATCCAAGGCGAAGTACGTAACTATAAAATCTTGACCCTCAAGAAAAACAGAATAACAGAGAAGACAGGTAAAGAAAACATCGGCAACGAAAAAGGCAAACTCGTGCCGACTGATATAGGAATACTTGTCAACAGATTCTTACTTCAATATTTTGAACATATCATCGATTATAACTTCACGGCAAATGTGGAAAAAGAATTCGACAAGATTGCAGAAGGCGAATGTAAATGGAACTCCATGATTGGCGACTTCTACAAAGATTTCCATAAACAGATTACAGAAACATCCGACAATTCGGGCAAGTTCAGCGGCGAGAAATTCCTTGGCGTTGACCCTGTATCAGGAAAGAATGTATTTGTGAAAATTGGTCGTTTCGGTCCTGTTGCGCAAATCGGCGACACCGACTCCGAAGAGAAACCTAAATTCGCCGGATTGAAAAAAGACCAAAGCATAGAGTCAATCACATTGGAAGAGGTATTGGATTTATTCGCGTTTCCTCGCACACTCGGAGAATATGAAGATGCTGAGATTCAAGTGGCAATAGGTCGTTTTGGTCCTTATATCAAACACAACAACACTTTCTATAGTCTCTCAAAATTAGACGACCCTGCATTGGTGACATTCCAAAGAGCAGTAGAAATCATCGAAACTAAACGTAAAGCAGACTTAGACAATATCGTTTCAACATATCCAGAAAACGAAGACTTAAGAGTTCTTAAAGGCCGCTTCGGAATCTACATCTCATTTAACAAACAAAACTACAAGATTCCAAAGACTTACGACCCTACAAACTTAAGCTATCAAGATTGTATGGATATCATCAACGATCCTAACAACGCCTCGAAGAAGAGAGGAAAGAAGAGTTAAATTAAACTTGAGAATTTGAGAAATTGAGAACTTGAGAATTTTTGGATATCAACTTTAGTCATTAGTCAAAACTTCTCAAGTTTTCAGGTTTTCAAATTTTCAGATTTAAAGAATCAATGTGCTTCTAACCAGTTCTCTCCCGTGTTTAGGTTTACTTCTATAGGTATGCTTAGCGGCAAGGCGTTGAGCATTTTTTCTTTAATTATCTCTTGTAAAACATCGAGTTCGTCTTTGCAAACATCGAATACCAATTCGTCGTGAACCTGCAATATCATTTTCGACTTCAAATTGCGCGATGTCATTTCCTTGTCTATGTTTATCATCGCTATCTTAATCATATCAGCGGAACTTCCTTGTATTGGAGCGTTGATGGCGTTTCTCTCAGCGAAGTTTCTCACCACGCTATTGCCTGAATTAATATCGCGAAGATAGCGGCGACGTCCGAGCATCGTCTCAACATAACCATAATCTTTGGCGAAATTAACTTGTTTGTCGATATATTCTTGTATTCCTACATATTCCTTGAAATAATTTTTAATGATTTGCGAAGCTTCTGTTCTGGAAATCTTAAGACGTTCAGCCAAACCGAAAGCCGACATTCCGTATATGATTCCGAAGTTTACTGCTTTTGCATTACGACGCATTTCACTTGTAACATCTTCCAATGCCACGTTATAAACACGCGATGCCGTATCAGCATGAATATCCAATCCTTCACGGAAAGCCTTCTGCATAACCTGATCACCGCTGAGATGGGCGATGATTCTCAATTCTATCTGCGAATAATCTGCTGCCAGCAAGATATGATTCTCATCGCGAGGAACAAATGCCTTTCTAATCTCGCGACCTTTCTCGGTACGCACCGGAATATTTTGAAGGTTGGGATTATTGGAACTTAATCTTCCCGTTGCAGTAACAGCCTGATTGAACGAAGTATGAATCAAACCATCGGTACGACTTACCAAAGACGGCAACGCATCGACGTATGTGGATTTCAATTTCGTCAAGGAACGATAGTCGAGGATAAGTTGTACTATAGGATTCTCGTCAATAATCTTCTGAAGCACGTCTTCTCCGGTCGGATATTGACCAGTCTTTGTTTTCTTTTTCGGTGCTTTGATATTCAGTCTCTCGAAAAGTATCTCACCTAATTGTTTAGGAGATGCAATGTTAAATGAAGTTCCCGCAATATCGAAAATCTCGTTTTCAATAGCTTTGATGTCTTTCTCCTGCTCGTCGCTTATTTGCTTCAAACCTTCGATATCGATTCTAACACCATTAGATTCCATCTTTGCTAAGACTTTAACCAACGGCATCTCAATATCGTAGAAAAGTTTCTCGAGATTATTTTCCGACAGCATAGACTTGAACTTTTCATAAAGTTGCCATCTGATTTCAGAATTACCGTCAGCATAAATATCGGTAAGATATTCTAATCCATGATTCAATTCTGGTTCGATGAGATAATGAGCTATCATCACGTCCCACAATTTATTCTTAATCTCGATGCCTGACTTCGATAATATTGCGACGTCTGATTTTATGTTATGGTCAATTAAGATTTTATTTTCATCAGAGAAGATGTCGTTGAATATTGACAAAGATGTAGATGCAGGTAGTTTATAAATATCATTAGGATTTGTGGAGAATAATATTTCCTTTTCGTCGATATGAAAAACGAAAGAATTGACTTTTCTGAGAATCTCAACAAGTTCAGAAATTTGTTTCTCATCTTTTATCAGAATAGGTTCTATCCTATTTTCAATGATAATTTGAGGCTCATTATCTAAATCTCCAAATAAATCTAATTGGCTGCTAACAGACGCTCGTCCGTGCGTCTCTACTGACAACTGACTGCTGACAACTGACTGCTGACTGCTGACTGCTAACTGCTGACTGCTGACTGCTGACCGCTGATAACTATTATTAAATCTCGACATGAAAGTACGGAACTCCAACTCTTCGCATAATTCTGTAAGATATTGATAATTTGGTTCTTTTACCGACAACAATTCTTCATTGAAATCTATTGGAACGTTAATGTCGATTGTTGCGAGTTGTTTTGACATTATGCCTTTATGAGCATTATTGATTACATTCTCGCGCATCTTGCCTTTGAGTTTATCGGCGTTGGCGATGACATTTTCTACGGAGTCGTATTCGGCTATGAGTTTGGAAGCCGTCTTTTCTCCTATTCCATGAATACCTGGGATGTTATCCGAAGCGTCGCCCCAGAGACCGAGGATGTCGATAACTTGTTCAGGACGTTTGATTCCGAATTTCTCGCACACTTCTTTTACTCCGAGTACCTTCGCAGGCTCGCCGCCTTTGGCAGGTTTATATATGAAGATATTCTCACTTACTAATTGTCCGAAGTCTTTATCTGGCGTCATCATATAAGTCGTGAACCCTTCTTTCTCAGCTTTTTTTGAAAGAGTGCCAATAATATCGTCGGCTTCATATCCTGCTTTTTCAAAGATAGGTATGTTAAAAGCCTTTATGATTTCTTTGATATAAGGAACAGAAATTTTGATGTCGGGTGGTGTTTCTTCACGATTAGCCTTATATTCGGCGAAATTTTCCGTGCGACGTATAGGTTCGCCGAGGTCGAAAGCCACGCCTATGTGAGTAGGTTTCTCGTTTTTCAATACTTCGTACAAGGTGTTTAAGAATCCCATTATCGCGGAAGTATTCAGTCCTTTTGAGTTGATACGAGGATTTTTGTTTAAAGCGAAATAAGCTCTATATATCAAGGCGTAAGCGTCGAGGAGGAATAATTTTTTCATAGTTGTGATTTTGCAATTTACATATTTTTTATCAGGTCGCCGATGGTAGCGAGCGGCACTATTTCCACGTTGTATTTTGAAGTGTCGAGTCCGCGGCAGTTATATTTCGAGACGAATATCTTTTCCATTCCGAGTTTGTCGGCTTCAGCGATACGAGCTTCTATCCTGTTGACGGAACGTATCTCGCCGGAGAGACCGACTTCAGCGGCAAAAGCGTATCTGTTACTTATCTCGACATCTTCGTTAGATGACAATATCGCTGCCACCACCGCGAGGTCTGTTGCCGGGTCATCAACGCGCAGTCCTCCCGCTATGTTGAGGAAGACATCTTTCATTGAGAGACGGAACCCCGCTCTTTTTTCCAAGACAGCGAGCAACATATTGAGACGGCGAGTATCGAAACCGGTGCAACTACGTTGAGGTGTTCCGTAAGCTGCGGTGCTCACCAAAGCCTGCGTCTCTATCATCATAGGGCGCAAGCCTTCTAATGTCGCTGCAATGCTGATGCCGCTAACTTGTTCGTCACGTTGTGAAAGCAGTATCTCGCTCGGATTAGACACTTCACGCAAACCATTAGAATTCATCTCGAAGATACCCAATTCTGAAGAAGAACCAAAACGATTTTTTATTGTACGAAGAACACGAAAACCATAATGACGGTCGCCTTCAAATTGTATCACAGTGTCAACGATATGTTCCAGAATTTTAGGTCCTGCGATGCTTCCGTCTTTGGTGATATGACCTATGAGGAATGTAGGTACATGAAGACTCTTCGCCACCTTGTTCATCTCGGCGGCAGTCTCACGAATCTGACTGATACTTCCCGCAGTAGAATCTATCGCCGGTGATTCAAGAGTTTGAATTGAATCGATGATGACGATGTCGGGATTTACTTCCTCAAAATGTTTTATTATATTGGTTGTATTTGTTTCCGTCAGGATGAGACAATTCTCATTGCTTATACCGATACGTTCGGCACGCATCTTAATCTGCTGTGCGCTCTCTTCTCCTGAAACGTACAAGATTTTTTTATCCTTAAGTTTCAGTGCGACTTGCAGAAGAAGCGTCGACTTTCCAATGCCTGGTTCTCCACCGAGAAGTATGAGAGAACCAGGCACAAGACCGCCTCCAAGTACTCTGTTAAGTTCGTCACATTCCAAATCGATACGTGCTTCTTTGGTGCTGCTGATATCCTGCACTTTAACAGGTCTCGCTTTGGTTTTAGAAACAATGGTATTCTTTGTCGATTTACTATCTTTTCCCACCACAACACTCTCTTCCACATAACTATTCCACGCTCCGCAACCAGGGCAATGTCCTATCCATTTCGGCGATTCATTGCCACATTCCTTACAGAAAAATACCGTCTTAATCTTTGCCATTTTATCAAATTTTATTTTTTACAAAATTAAGAAATACTTTATTGATTTATATTATTATTTATGCTAAATTTGTGGAAATTTTTTTTGAGAAATTAAAATGTATTAAATATGAGGAAAGTTTACTTTTTCTTAATCCTGCTACTTTGCTTAGGAACATCCTTAAAAGCACAGGATATTAAAGTTTCCGGTTACGTAACCTCAAAAGAAGACGGTTATGGATTGCCGGGTGTCACGATTCAAGTTAAAGGCACTTCTAATGGAACAATTACCGAGATTGACGGTGATTACGTCATTACAGCCAAAGCCAACGACACATTGGTGTATTCCTATGTAGGTTATCAAACGCAGAACATCCCTGTTGATGGCAGAAGCAAAATTGATGTCGTTATGAGTACCGACGCCGTGATGTTAGACAATGTCGTCGTCACTGCTTTAGGTATCAAACGTCAGAAGAGAGAATTAGGTTATGCCACAGAAGACATCAGCGGTGAAGACTTGACACGTTCGGGTAGCGACAACGTCATCAACTCTTTGAGCGGTCGTGCTGCCGGTGTTCAGATCATCACCAGCGACGGTGTGTCGGGAGGTTCTTCTCGTATCGTTATCCGTGGTAACAACAGTATCTTTGGCGACAACCAACCGCTCATCGTCGTTGACGGTGTACCTATGACCAACGAAGGCGGCGTTACCGGATGGGATGGCGGACAAGACTGGGGTACTGCTCTCAACAACATTAACCAAGAAGACATCGAGGATCTCAACATCTTAAAGGGACCTACCGCAGCAGCTCTTTATGGCGCACGCGGCGGTAACGGCGTCGTCCTCATCACAACAAAGAAAGGTAAGAAACAACAAGGTCTCGGTATCAACTTCTCTTCAACATACAAGTTGACCACACCTTACGGATTCCGCGACGTACAAAACAAATATGGCGCCGGCGGTCCTGTCTCTTTCATGACACCGACACTGACACAAGACGCTAACGGAAATTACATCTATAACGGTAACTACCAATCAGACAACGGTCCGGAAGGCGAACCGACAAACACAACATTCGGTTACTACGGTGGTGCCGTTTCATGGGGACCTGTCATGGATGGAACATCAATGTTATGGTGGGACAGCGTTCAGAGACAATATTCTCCACAACCAGACAATCTCAGCATGTTATATAAAAATGCACATTCATTCACAAACAACATCTCATTCCAAAATGCAGGTGATTTCGGTTCTATCAGAGTCTCTGTAACCGACGACCGTTCGGATGCTATCATCGACAACTGTAATTTAAGTCAGACAACATTCAACGTCGGTTCTGTATTGAATGTATCTGAAAAGATAAAAGCCGACATCTCCTTCACATATTTCGACTATCACCGTCTCAACTCTCCTATCCTCGGTGAATCGTACAGCAACTTCAACAAAGGTCTTCTCTATAGTTGGCCAAGAAGCTGGCAAGGTATCGAAGCATCAACTTACGAACAAGCTGACGGAACAATGACAGAATGGGGCAACTATCCATTCCAATATATCAATGCCAACACTATGTGGAGTTTCTATAACAACAACACTACTCTCGACCGCGACAAGGCTTACGGTTCTTTACGTCTCACATACGACATAACAGACTGGTTGACATTGGCAGGCAAAGCTGCTCTCGACTTCAGTTTGGACCAATATGAAACAAGGAATAAAGCCACTACAAATGATGGTATGACAGGAGGTTATTACAAACAAAATCTTTCAAGAGACTACACCCTCGATGCCGACTTCCTCTTGACGGCACATAAAGATTATATCTTCGGTAGTTTAATCAACGCACGTCTTTCATTCGGTGGCGAACGTTATTACAGAAATATGTACGGCATGTGGGCTAGCACAGGCGAATGGGCATTCCCTGATTTATACACATTCTACAACTACCTCAGCGGCGGTTCAAATCCTATCACAACAAATATGCTCCCAGGCGAGTCGCGTTATGAAAAACAAGTGAACTCTTTATACGGATTCTTGAACTTGTCATTCAGAAACTATCTCTTCTTAGACTTGACAGGTAGAAACGACTGGTCATCAACATTGCCTTTGGATAACAACAGCTACTTCTACCCATCAGCAACAGTAAGTTTCATTTTGACAGAAGCTTTCAAAATCAACTGGGGTCCTATCAGTTTCTTGAAGGTAAGAGGTTCTGCTGCTATGACAGCCAGCGACGACAATCCATATCAGTTAGACTTCACTTACAACACAGGTTCATTCGGTGGTCAGTTGACATCAACTCTTCCTACACAGGTTCCTCCTTTGCAATTGAAACCACAGCGTCAACGTTCATACGAAATAGGTGTCGACTTCGGTTTATGGGATAAAGTCAATATGGACTTCACATACTACGACATCTACTCATGGGATCAGATCTTGGCATCACCAATGGCAGTGTCATCAGGTTCAAGCAGTGCTCGTATCAACACAGGTATAGTCACCAACAAAGGTATCGAAGCTATCATCAATTATAACGTATTCCAAAAACCTAACAGTTATCTCCAAGTAGGTTTGAACTTCGCCAGAAACACCAACCGCATCGTCGACTTAGGCGGAGCTGACATGTATATCTTGTCAGAAGTATGGGGTTCCAACGGACCTGCCATCGCTGTTCAAGAAGGCGAAGAATACGGCACAATCTACGGTTGGGATTACGTCTACGCAGAAGATGCTAACGGCAATATGCGTCCTGTACTCAACGAAGAAGGCACAGAATATCTCAAGACAAATCAACGTGTTCCTGTCGGCAACTGCGCCCCATGGGTTACAGGCGGTATCAACCTCAAATATAATTACAAAAATTTCTCATTATATGCATTAATTGATGCTAAACTTGGAGGTGAAATCTATTGTGGTTCATACGTCATCGCAATGCAAACAGGTCAAAGTCCTGAGAGTTTGTATGAACGCGAAGGTAACGGTCTTCCACTCTACGATGCAGAAGGCAACTTCTTAGGTAATTACGGCGTCGTCCTTCCTGGCGTACAAGTAAATCCTGAAACAGGAGAGGTGACAGAAAATGATAAAGTAGTACATTATTATTATAACTACATGCCTAACTTCGGTGGTTGGGGTAACTATATTTCAACACCGGGTATCTTGAACAACACATGGATTAAGATGCGTGAGATAACACTCAGTTACAACATTCCAAGCAGATTCCTCGAGAAACTTAAAGTATTCCAAAATGCTTCCATCTCTGTCACAGGTCGCGACTTGTTCTATTTCTACAAGTCATTACCTAACAACATCAACCCAGAAGGAACTCTCGGAACAGGTAACGCTCAAGGTCTTGAATACGGTTCATTCCCAATGACACGTTCATTTATATTCTCACTCAGATTCGGTCTTTAATTAATGGAAGGAGAAAAATCATGAAAAAGAACATTTTAAATATCAAAAACATATTGTTGGCATCGACAGTTATCCTCGCCTTCGCTTTCGGTTCATGTACCAAAGGTTTTGAGGAAATGAATAAAAATCCAATGAGTCCGACAGGCACCGACATCGGACCTCTCTTCAACGGAGTGGTAAGCAGCCTTTGCTGGACTTGGGACGAACAGTTCTATCTCAACAACGAGATTTTCTATCCAGAATCAGAACTCGGTGCTTTGACTTCTGAATCATGGGGTAACTATAGTATCGGTGTCGACGCTGTCTGGAATAACTACTATTTAGCATTGGCTAACATCCACGACATCGACAAACGCCTTGACGAGATGTGTTCAGCAACAGGCGACAATGAAATCGACGATAAGGTGAGAGCTCAGCTCACTGTCATCGAAGCTTACAAGACTTTCAAAGTAACAGATATGTTCGGCGATATTCCTTATTCAGAAGCAGGCTATATCTGGTACGACACAGAAGGTAACAGAAAACCAAAATACGATTCACAAGAATCCATCTATAAGACATTGTTGAATGAATTGGTATGGGCAAGAGATGTTTTAAGCAACGGCTCTGCAATAACAGCACTCGGCAATCAATACTATTCTCTCGGAGCTTACGACGTGATGTATCACAACGATTATAACAAATGGGCTAAGATTGCCAACTCCTTGATTTTGCGTCATGGTATGAGAATGTATCATAAAGATGAAGCTTTTGCCGGTCCTATCTTGCAAGAAGCATTCAACGAACCTGTCATCGATGATTATATGTACAACGGTAATGGTGCTTTCGCATTATGGCCACTTAACGTCGGTCAGTTCGGCGACCAAGGATGGTCATTCCGTGAACACAAGAACTTAAGAATGGGTGAGACAGTATTCGCTCAGATGTCAAAAGAAACAGACTCTATCGACAATCGTATCTTTGACCCAAGAGTATATGTATTCTTTGATACAAACAACAAGACAGCGGGATATCCTGAAGGCGCATGGAGAGCATTCCCACAAATAAGAGACGAAAATACTCCTACTGAAGGTGGCACTCCATACTCATCAGCACGTGACAAGAACTACGGTTTCAAAGGTCCTGCATGCTTATATTCTCCTTTCAACTTCTATCTCATCCGCGACCACGTCTTCGTACCTCAAATTATGATAAGTCCAGCAGAAGTATGCTTCATCAAAGCTGAGATGATTGTCAAAGGCATCGTCCCTGGAGGTCTCGGAATGGCGGTAGAAGAACTCATCAGAAACGGTATCAAAAACTCTTATTATATGTGGTTACAACTTCCTATCTACGGAACAGACGCTACATATAAATATATATACCCAGAACTTCAAGCTATCTTAGACGGCGGCGACATCTGGTCTCTCTCTGATTCTTACGCTTCTCAAGTCATGAATGAAATGATGTATCTCAACTATGACTTCATGTATGACGAAACAGCTTACTTGGAATTCATCTATCAACAACGCTGGTTAGACTTGTTCCGTCAACCTAATGAAGCATGGAATCTCGCTCGCCGCACTAAAGACTCAGGTGCAACAACTCCTACAACTATAAATCATCAGAAACTCGTAACTTACAGATTACCTTATCCTCAATCGGAAGTTACATATAACTATGACAACTACAACGAACAAGTCAAGAAGATGACTCATGGCGATACAAGAGAAACCAAGGTATGGTGGATGGAATAATATTAATTAACTTAATACAACTAAAAATGAAAAGATTATTTTTAACATTATCATTAATGTTGTGCTTAACGATGGTTAACGCACAAGTAGAATACGTTATTGATTTCAATAACTATACTACAGGCACACAATGTCTCAACGGACAAGATAACTGGGCTACACATTACCAAACAGCTGGTTCATCACAAGACTTCGATGTCGACTATACAGCTGACGGATTGTTATCACCAGATGAAAGTGTTGCTGTTTTCTATCCATACGGCGGTGCAGGTGTCGGTAGAACCGCAACACGTAAAGCTACAAGCAACTTCAACTTCAATTTCAAAGACGGTGGAATCATTGACATGGAATTCGACATCTATCCTGCATGGTGGGGCAACTACGCCGGTGTAGGTTATGATGCTGATGGCGACGGTCACGTGCTTCAAGGCATGACAGACGGCGACGGCGGTGTTTACCTCAGAGTTGCTGGTGCTAACGGTCAATCAAATCATCCTAACATCATGCTCGCCGACGGAACAGAAGTCCTTATTTCTAATTACACTCAAGAAGGATGGGCAAGATATAAAATGTCGTTCGACTTCTCAGGTCATGATGGCGCAGGTTCTTTGACAGTCTTCGTCAAAGATTTCGACGGAACAAACTGGGGCGAATGGATACAGCTCGCCGAAGCAACAGAACTCAATATGGGTATTACTCCAGGTTCTGGCGATATGCACGACAATGCTAAGTGGGACGCTGTATTCTATCACTGCCAAGGCGGCACCGGCGGATTCGACAATCTCCTCGTTCGTCAAATGCCAGAAGGTAACGTTCAATATATTAATATGAATGACATCCCAAAACAATTGACAATTAACCCTCCTTATACTTTAGAAGCAACATCAACATCTGGTCTTCCTGTTTCTTTCGAAATGATTAGCGGTCCTGCTACAATAGAAGGTAACATAATGACTCTTACAGGCGAAACCGGCACAGTATCTTTGAAAGCTACTCAGGATGGTAATACCGAATGGCTTCCTGCTCCAGACGTAGTAAAGACTTTCGAAGTAATAGACCACACTGCTTATTCAACAGACATCACTATTCGTCGCCCACACGATGGTTCTAAGGTATATCTTCCAGAATTGAAACCTATCATCTTGAATGCTAGTCTCATCGTTGAACATGCCGACGCTCTTCATTTCGAAGAAGTGACAGCAACAGTCAACGGCGAAGAGATAACATTGACAACAGACTATCCTGATGACGCAGATAACGGCTACTTCTACGGTTACTGGACTCCATCAGAATATGGCGACTATTCAATGACAATTTCTGTTACAACAACTGGTGGCAATGTAACAACAAAGACATCTTCTTTCACTGTTACAAATGAGTTCAACGATTTAAGCGTTACAGCATTCGATGGAGACCTTCAATGTACACCTTCAATTCATTCTGCAAAAGGTAACTACGAAATGCCAACTCACGTAGGTGCTTTCAATAAGATAATGGCTCAATATGACCACAATTGTATCAACGGCGACTGCGACCCTTACGACCGTGTTGGTGGCGTTAAGGTAAGAAACTATCGTGGCGAATGGATGGAACTCTTCCGCTATATCACTCCTTTCGGCGTTGAATGTGACGACAACTTAGATGTAACCGACTTCACATCAGTGCTTCAAGGTCTCGTTGAATTTGAACTCTATTTCGAATCATGGGATGGAACAGGCTATATGCCAACTCTTACTTTCGACATGACAAAAGGCGCTCCTGAATATGACTATGTCAACTTAGATGAAATATGGTTCGACATTTTCTCATTCGGCGACTACGCCAACCAACAACCGGTTCCAGAAGTTGATTACACCTTCGATGAAAATGCTGAAGCAGCAAAATTGAAACTCACTACAACAGGTCACAACTGGAGCAGCGGTACAAACGGAACATACAACACAGGTAATGCCGCTGAGTTCTATGAAGCAACACATAATATTAATATTAACAACAGTAAAATCGGCGATCAGCACTTATGGAGAACATGTAATCCTAACCCATCAGGATGTCAACCTCAAAATGGTACATGGACTTACAACCGTTCTGGATGGTGCCCAGGAAGCATAGCAATAGTTTGGGATTATGACCTCTCAAGTTACATCAGCAATGGTGCTAACATTTTCTACGAATTCGACCCAACATATATCGATGAATGTCATCCTAACTATCCTGACTGTGCCGACGGACAGAACTCTTGTCCTAAATGTGATTCACCAGACAACCCAGTCTTAAGAGTTTCTGGCAAAGTCGTTTCTTATAGTAACAATGTTGCAATTCTTGATGGAGGTTGCGTTCCTGTAATGGAAAATTACGCTAACTATAACGTCAATATCTTCCCTAACCCAGCAACATCAACACTCAACTTCTCATCAGATTATGAAAACGGTAAGTTAAGCGTTTTGATTTTGAATGCTCAAGGACAAGAAGTCAAGAAGTTCGCTTTCAGTGGCAGCAGAAGCATCAACGTCTCTGACCTCCCAAGCGGAATCTACTTCGTTAAAGTCTTAGGTGGAACAATGAAGACACAAAAGATTGTTATCACTAAATGATTGACAATTTAAATGTACAATTAACAAATAAGGGTTGCGATTTTTTTGCAACCCTTATTCATTTTACTTTATTTATTAATTATTCATTGTACACTGTTCATGGCAAAAGCATAAGCTCCGATGCAAACTGCCGATGACGTTCCGAGTTTTGTTGCTGTGACACCTATTTTCTTTGATGGGTCGTACCAAACTTCCTGATCGCTGAATGGAACCTTAATCATCTTACCGGAAGTAGCAGCAAACGCTGTTCTGCCTTCTTCATCATCTAAATTATAAGCCGATATTTCCATTCTTGGGATTTCGTTCCCGTCCAAACCAGGATAAGCTTTGTTGAGATGTTCAACAACCTTAGGCATGAATATTTTTGATGCGCCCGACAATCCGCCGCCGAGAACAACAATACCATCAACCACTGTTGCAATGTTAGCGATGATGTCGGCTAATATTGTAGCAAATTCATCCCATGCTTTGAGAGCAGCATCTTTGTCACCTTCTTTATTTCCCATTGCTATCTCGTAGATGTCGAAAGGTTGTGGAGCGTCGTTGAATTCTATTCCTGCCTCGCGGGCATAGACGCGGCGCACGCCTCTGATGCTGATAGAATCTTCAGCACTTGTTTGAGGATAAAGAATGTTTCTCATACACCACACTTCAGCGCCTGCTGAGTTGTCGCCTTCGAGAAGCCTTCCGTTAAGCACGACACCGCCGCCGAAGCCTGTACCGAGAGTAAGACCGACCAGATTCTTATATCTCTTAGGGTTACCTGCTTTTTCTAACATGGCATTGATTTCAGGTAGAACGCCACCGAGAGCTTCACCATAAGCAAATAAGTCACCATCATTATTAATATATACAGGTACTTTAAATTCGTTTTCTAACATTGCTTTCAATGCGACACCGCCTCTGAATAATGGCAAGTTCGCTAAGTCGCAGATGATGCCGTTAGGATAGTCGGCGGGACCAGGGAAGCAGAAACTTATAGCAGCAGGCTTGCTTCCGCATAATTCTTCGGTACGACGGAAACCTTCAATAATCTTGTTAAGTTGTTCTTCTAATGTATCGGAAGCAGTCTTGATAGTAAACGCATCAATAATTTCTTTATAATCTTGTACAGCAGAGAATTTGAATCCTGTGCCACCGGCATCAAGGACGAAGATAATGCTTTTTGAATCCATAGTGTTTATTTTTTAATTTTTTCTTTCTTATGTAAAAACTTCTCAACCCAAACCACCCACATTATAAATATGAAAAAGTAGAATAATGTTTTAAAGAAATAATCGTGGAAAAAGTCGAAACGTGTTGGGAATGGTATCATGCAGAGTGTGATGCCAACAACTCTCACAACGTTTATAAGTTCTATAATGACAAGTCCTAACGGGATATACCATAATTTATGTTTCCAAGGACCAGGAAATATCAGCATCAGAAACAGCCAATGCAGCCATTGTTTAAGACTTGTACATTCCGGAGCCACGCTGATGTATGAATATGTATCGTTACAATTAATAACGCCGATAATATGATTGTGTGTCACGATGTCAACTCTAAAGATATGTTCCAATACCCAGCAACTTTGATTAAACAACAATGTCGATGCCGAGTCAAATAATCTACTGATAAGGTCCGGTATAGGGAAATAATTAGTCGCCTGCCATCCTAAGTATAGGAAATGGAAACTAAATATCAATAATATAAACAACCCGACATCAATGGTCGAAGTATATTTCTTGTCCTTGTATAGTTCTTTTATTTTAGTTATGTAATTCATAGTATTTTATTATAAACTAGAGAAATTGAAACATTGAAAACCAGAGAATTTTTCATTTTCTAAATCAATCATCAGAGATTTCTTTTAAAGTCGCCTGATAAGTTGTGAATATCAATGCCCTGGAAATATATCCCAGATACTTCTTCCCTTCAACAACCGCAATGTTATAGTTGCCTGAACGTTCGAATTTCTTTACTACATCTTCGGCACTATCTTCTGTCGTGACGAGATAATCAGGAAGAAGCATGATATCTTCAATCAAGGTATCATATTGTTCCGGGTCGAAGATTATTTTACGTATCGAATCGAAAAGCACGTGACCTTTAAAATTTCCTTTTTCATCCACTACAGGATAAATATTTCTTGTAGAAGTAGATATTATAGGAAGTAAATCTCTTAAAGTTTGTTCCGGTCGTATTATTTTGAAGTTAGTCTCAATAAGTTTGTTGACAGTAATCATATTTAAGATACTGACATCCTTGTTATGAGAGACGCGCACTCCTTTGTCGCTAACAGCTTTAGTATAAATAGAATCTTTAAAGAAAGCCCTGTTGATGGCGTAAGAAAGTGCCGACACAATCATAAGCGGCACCATGAGTGAATATCCGTTCGTTATCTCTGCGATGAGGAATATTCCAGTGAGAGGTGCGTGCAACATACCGGCGATGACGCCGCCCATACCTACGAGAGCGAAATTGGTGATGTTAAGATTGCCAATGCCGATGGCGTTAACTAATGTGGCGAAGAACATTCCCGAGAAAGCGCCAATAAACAAGGCCGGAGCGAATGTGCCTCCTACACCACCAGCGGCGAAAGTGAACGATGTGGCGATGGCTTTCAAGAAGATTATTACAAGCATCAACACCAAAACAATCCAGATGTTATCTCGGAAACTCTCGAATATGCTGTTCTCGAATAATATAGATTGGTCGTTGTTAAGAGCGGCATTGATTGCTTCGTAACCTTCACCATACAAAGCAGGGAAGATGAAAATCAAGATTCCAAGTCCGCTAACACCTAAAGCAAATCTCACCCATGGCGACTTTATCTTCTTGAATCTTTTGTCGACTTTAAAATATACATACATAAAATAAGCAGACATCAATCCAACAAAAAGTCCCAAACCGATATAGAAGAGTGAGTTAGAAGGCATGAAAGCGGTGCTTGTCGTAATTGTATATTCGAAGGCACGACCTAAGAAATAATAAGACGTCAAGATCGCTACAAACGATGATACTATGATTGGTATCAATGATGCCATAGAAATATCTATCATAAACACTTCTATAGCAAAAATAATTCCTGTAATTGGTGCCTGGAAGATTGAAGCCAAAGCGGCGGCACAACCCATTCCAATGAGTACTACGATATTCTTCTGATTTAGACGCAGCAACTGTCCGATATTGGAACCTATGGCTGAACCAGTAGAAACCGACGGACCTTCAAGTCCCACAGAACCGCCGAAACCTACTGTCAACGAACTCGTGATGATAGAAGCGAAAGTGTTATATGGTTTAACAGCACCTTTATTTTTCTGTATGGCATATAAAATACCAGGAATGCCATGCCCGACATCTCTCTTTAAAAAATATCGGCAGAAAATGATAGTGAGTAGAATTCCTATTGCCGGTAATATAAAAAACAACAAACCATAATGGTCTTCATGTGTCGCGATGTTATAGAAATAGTCTCTGATATAATGCGCTAACTTCTTGATAATAATCGCCGACAACCCTGCAAGAAAACCAGTAGGAATACTGAGAAGCAACATGAACTGTTTCTCCGACATATGGGTAAGACGCCATTTATTAATCTTATGCGCCGCCAATATTAACCTTGCATGTATTCTTTTCTTCACAATATTTTCTGTTTATATTTCAACTTTCAAAGATAAAAAATGAATTCATAATACGGAGTATTTTTTTCAATTATTTTTTTATCTTTGCAAAATATAATCTTTGATAGAGTAATGCAAGTTTTTAGTTATAACGTAAACGGAATCAGAGCTGCTATTTCCAAAGGATTTTTACAATGGTTAGAGGTCAATTCTCCCGATGTGATTTGTCTTCAGGAAATAAAAGCCACTCAAGAACAGATTCCTCTCATGGAAATAGAGATGCTTGGTTATCATCATTATTGGTTTCCGGCAAAGAAAAAAGGTTATAGCGGCGTCGCAATCCTATCGAAAGTCGAACCCGACAATGTAGTGTTTGGCATGAACAAAACCGAATATGATGACGAAGGCAGATTTCTAAGAGCCGACTTCGGCGACATCTCCGTTGTTAGTGTATATCATCCTTCAGGAACAAGCGGCGATGAACGACAAGACTTCAAAATGGAATGGCTTGAATTCTTCCGTTCCTACGTCAACGAACTCAGAAAGGAACGCCCTCAACTCATCATTTCCGGCGACTATAATATCTGCCACGAAGCAATCGACATCCACGACCCAATCCGTAACGCCAAGTCATCAGGATTCTTGCCGGAAGAAAGACAATGGTTTACCGACTTCCTTAACGATGGTTATACTGACAGTTTCAGATTCCTAAACAAAGAACCTAATCATTATAGTTGGTGGAGTTATCGATTCAACGCAAAACTGAACAACAAAGGTTGGCGTATCGATTATCATATATTGACAGAAAATCTAAACGAGAGATTGATAGGTGCATCAATAATGCCAGAAGTCAATTTTTCAGACCACTGCCCTATCGTTGTTGAAATTAAATAAAATATAATATGGATTTTATCAAGTACAATATTGAAGAGATTATGATGTGCGCTGTTATTGCAGCAGTTCTTTTCTTAATCTATTACGTTGTTAAATCAAAGAAACGTCGTCGCAAAGTAGGTTTCTATTTCAACTTTATCATGTATAAGCTGGGAATCATCAACCGTATGTCAAAGACTTACATAGGTATGTCGCACGTTAAAGAAAGCTACGAACCTCTGGTAGATATCGTAGCTCATCCTAAAATTATCTACAATGAAGCAACAATAGAAAAACCAGTATTGTTAAGAGAAAGCGTAGCAGACAAACTTTATAAAATCGCCGACAAACTCCCTGAAGATATATATATCAAGATTTATAGCGCATATCGTTCTCGTATCAGATTAGAAAAAATCTGGAAAGAAGAAGTCGAAAAAATAGAAAAGGATAATCCTAGTATGCTCCGCGGAGAAGTATTATCGTTGGCAAAATTCAAGGTAACATCTCCAAATACCAATATGGGAGGTCACGATACCGGTGCCGCTATTGATATGGCTTTATGCGATAAGAATGGTAACGACTTAGACTATGGAACCAAATACCATGAAAACGCCCAGGCTAAATCAACAGTAGTCTTGACAGCAGAACAAAAACAAAACAGAAAGTTCTTGTTAAAACTGATGAAGTCTCAAGGGTTCGTACAACAACCTTCACAATGGTGGCATTATTCATACGGCGACCGTTATTGGGCAGTTTATAAAGGTAAACGTCATAGCGCCATTTACGGACCAGCAGAAAAAGAATTTGAAAACACAGGATACCAAAAAGTTATAAAGACTCATATTTCTTCCGCAAATAGATAATCTTACTTATTTAATGAAAATCGCTGCTTTAGTATCGGGAGGCGTCGACAGTTCTGTTATGGTACCTATCTTGAAGGAACAAGGTTACGACCCTCACATTTTTTATATCAAAATAGGTCTAGATGGAAATGAAGACCTTATGGATTGTCCTTCGGAAGAAGATATCGAGATAACTACATTCATAGCTAAAAAATATGGATGCAAATTCGATATCGTTGATTTACAGAAAGAATATTACGACAGAGTTGCTGCCTACACTATGGATTCGGTGCGTAAAGGTCTCACGCCAAATCCTGATGTGATGTGCAATAGAATGATTAAGTTTGGAGCCTTTGAAGAAAAAGTCGGATACGAGTTCGATAGAATCGCCACTGGTCATTATGCACGTCAATGGTACGACGAAAATGGTATCTCATGGCTTGGTACAGCAGTAGATACTTTCAAAGACCAAACCGATTTTCTCGCCAGAATAACATATCATCAGCTCTCAAAAGCGATGTTCCCAATAGGCGACCTGCCCAAGGCGGAAGTTAGAAGATTGGCGGAGTTCCATAAACTTCCAAGCGCGCAACGTCACGACTCACAAGGAATTTGTTTCCTCGGCAAGATAAACTACAACGATTATATCAAGGAATATGTGGGCGAGAAAGAAGGCGACATCATTGAACTCGAGACAGGCAAAAAACTCGGCAAACACAAAGGATTCTGGTTCCATACCATCGGACAGAGAAAAGGATTAGGCTTGGGAGGCGGTCCTTGGTTCGTTGTTAAAAAAGATACTGAACGTAATCTCATCTACGTATCAAAGGGGTATGATCCGATAGCTCAATACACCAACAATATTGACTTGGTCGATGTCATGACAATGAATCCGGCGATATATTTTACCGACGGACAAAGAGTGCGCTACAAAATACGACATCAACCCGGATTCAATGACGGCACTTTAAAACTCACCGAAAACGGTTTGATCATCATTTCTGATGAAGCCATCTCAGGTGTCGCCGCCGGACAATTCGGCGTAATATATCACGAAACAGAACCAGTGGTTTTAGGTAGTGGAGTGATTAATTAGCAATTAACAATTGACAGTTGAAGGTGTTGCTTTTAATTGTAAATTGTTAATTCATTTGTTGTTCATCTGATTCATTGTCAAATCGATGCCCTGTGTGACGAAACTCTTTATGAAACTTGCAGCCACATCTAAGCGCGAGTTTACGGTATCAATTTCAGAAGGTTTCCACTTGCCTAATACGAAGTCTATTTGTTTTCCTTTCGGGAAGTCGTCTCCTATACCGAAACGTAACCGTGGGAAGACGTTGGTTCCAAGACTTTCAATTATGTTGGCGAGACCGTTATGACCTGCGTCGCTGCCTTTCTTTCTCATGCGTAGAGTTCCGAGAGGAAGAGCAATCTCGTCAAGAACGACAAGGATATTTTCAATTGGTATCTTCTCTTGTTGCATCCAATATTTTACGGCTTTGCCGCTAAGGTTCATATATGTTGTTGGTTTTATCACTATCATGGTACGACCTTTATAACGCAGTTCCGACACCTGAGCGAGACGTTGCGTACTAAAAGTTCCTTTTAAATCTTCATTAAGATAATCAGCGACTTTGAAGCCGATGTTGTGCCTTGTGTTATCATATTCGGCACCAATGTTTCCGAGACAAGCTATTAAGTATTTCATGCCTGCAAAGATAGCAAAAGTCAACGGACAACAGACAACAGACAACGGTTTTTTTGAACTTTGGAATTCTGGAATTCTGAGAAGTTTTGATTGGGAGTTGGGAATTGGGAGCGAGGACGGGAGTTTCTATATATTAAGTTTTATAATCATTGCAGAACTATTTTAAGAAATAAATCTTCCGAATTAAAAGTAAGTGCTTCAACAACAAAGATATTTTCACAGAGACAAAATATGTTCTTAACAAACCAATTAGGTTTTAAAGAATCTGTTTTCTGCAAGCCATTTTCTGACCAACGAAAGATTTCTATTCCATTATATCTGTCACTGTCAGGCATATCGTAAGAAACAATATGCTGATTAGAAGCACAATAGTATGGCAATGTTTTTATAATGTTACTATTGGATTTGTTTACGAACCATGTCTCTTCATTTGAAAAACGTATGACTTTTAATACGTACACATTAAAATGATCAAGAAAGCCTAAGTAATTGTATTTTATATAGTCGTCAATATGATTTTCTGACGTGTTATTTCTAAGTTCTAAGCAACTGCCATTATCCAAAGGAAGATAAACACTATCGTTTCTTTCTTTTACCAGTGATAATGTATCTAACGATAAATCAATATATTGTTTTCTTAATGAATGATATTCATCTTCTGATATTGTTTGTATATTTATTGGCTCATTGTTTTTAAAGTGAGTATAACCTTGTATACCATTTTTAGTATATCCAAGTTGTTTGCGTTGAGTGCATGAACAAACAAAAATAATTGTCATTAACAATAGAAAATGTTTTTTCATAGTACTTAGGTTATCGAAATATTGTTTTGAATCTGAGAATCTGAAAAAATCTGTTGTCCCCTGACGGCTAATAGTTGAAAACTAATAGCAATATAAAAAAACAGATTCTTCTCATAAATGCAAAGATTTAAAAAAAAGGAACCGAATACATGACTCGATTCCTTTTTTGTTTTATAGAATAGAAGATTATTCTTCTGTTTCTTCTGCGATAGCTGATTTCTTAGCTTTAACGTCGCAAACGATGTTGTTAGCTGCTACCAACGGAGTGACGTTTTCAATAGCGAGGTCTTTAACTCTGATAGCTTGGTTAACGTTTAATTCAGAGATGTTTACGATAACGAAATCAGGAAGATCTTTAATTAAGCCTTTTACTTTAAGGCGTGGGATTCTAAGTTTGAGTTTACCACCGCGCATAACGCCTGGTGATGTACCTTCTGTGCGAACAGGAAGAGTTACAGTGATAGGTTTTTCTTCTGTTACTTCCAAGAAGTCAGCGTGGAGAACTTCGTCGCTGAGTGGGTGATATTGAATATCTTGGAGGATTGTACGGCAAACTTGTCCGTCGATTGTGAAATCGATGATGTAAGTTTCTGGAGTGAAGAGGATAGTTTTGAAACTCTTAGCTTCTGTATAGAAACGAATTTCTCTTCCGTTACCGTAAATAACGCATGGTACTAAACCTTGTGCGCGTAATTTTTTAGCATCTTTTTTCCCTACGTTCTCACGAAGAGAACCGCTCAATGATACTGAATTCATAATTTAATTTTTAAAATTTGTTAATAATTTATTTACTATGTAGAGACGTCATTGTATGACGTCTCTACATTTTTATTTTTTGAATAAATCGCTTAATGATTCGTAGTTTTCAACGCGTTTGATAACTTCTGCAAAGAGAGGAGCAGTTGAAAGAACGTGAATCTTGCTGCTTGGGTTAGCGATTGGAATAGTGTCGGTAACGACAACTTCATCGAATACTGAATTTTCGATTCTTTCCATTGCTTCGCCAGATAATATTGGGTGTGTTGCGAAAGCGCGGACGCTGCGTGCACCGTTTTCCTTAATCAATTTACCGGCTTTTGTGATTGTACCTGCAGTATCAATCATGTCGTCGATGAGGATGACGTCTTTATCTTTAACGTCGCCGATGAGCAACATTTGTTCGATTGCGTTTGGTTTTGAACGTTGTTTGTGACAGATTGAGAACACAGTGTTCAACATCTTAGCGTAAGAAGCTGCACGACGAGTACCGCCTGCGTCTGGAGATGCTACCATTAAGTTTGGTAAGTTGAGACTTTCGATATAAGGGACGAAAATCTTTGAAGCGAAGATGTTATCGACAGGAACGTTGAAGAAACCTTGGATTTGGTCGGCGTGGATGTCCATTGTTATGACACGTGTTACGCCTGCTGTTGTCAATAAGTCAGCCATCAATTTAGCGGCGATGCTGATACGAGGACGGTCTTTTCTGTCTTGACGTGCGAAGCCGAAATAAGGAATCACAGCAATAATTCTACGTGCTGAAGCGCGTTTTGCAGCGTCAACCATCAACAACAGTTCCATCATATTTTCTTGTGGAGGGAATGTTGATTGAATCAAGAATACGTCTCTTCCTCTTATGTTTTCTTCGAAACTTGGTTGGAATTCGCCGTCAGAGAAAACTAAAACACTTGATTCTCCGAGAGGTTTGCCATAATATTTAGCGATTTCTTCTGCTAAATAACGTGTGGCTCTGCCTGAAAAAATTGATACTAAAGGCTGTTGCATGACATTAATTTATTGGGTTTGAAATTTTTTGCAAAAATAAGAAAATTTTTCTTTGTCGTAACAAAAAAATTATTACTTTTGCACTCGCAATTGAGACGCAATGGTTCGTTGAAATTTAAGCCTAGGTGGCGGAATTGGTAGACGCGTCGGTCTCAAAAACCGATGAGGTAACACTCGTGCCGGTTCGATCCCGGCCCTGGGTACTGAAAGGCAGCTTCGAAGTTCGAGGCTGCTTTTTTTGTTACATTACCTAATCTGATAAAATTCCATAATGTCAAGCATCTTGAATAAAACATCATCAATGGAAGCATGGTGACTCTGATGGAAGTGTCCATAACACCAATGTGTTATTGGATGATTTCGCTCTTTTAGGATATTGTATATTTCATCCATGACCAATCGCTCATTGGTAACATCGTTAATCAGATTTTCGTCATCATACGCATAACAGCATAATCCGTTCTTGTTATGCAATTCACAGAATGATGGAGCAGTATGACTCACGACAGCATCAATTGAACATACAACGTTAATACGACATAATATTTCCTTGTTTAATGTCGGTGCTTCATTAATCCAATAATAATTCTTTGCCAATGCATCATCATCTACATGTCCTCTATGTTTCTCTACGTATTCCATCCATGCTCTCATACGATAATTGCGATCAATGGATATTGCTCCACCTATACAAAGTATAGTTCTATCACATGCTCTAAGTATGGAATAGTCAGGTACAGCCATGAATCTTTTGTGCATAAACACCTTTCCGTCAAAGTATGCAGGATTGTCATGATTGCCACGGATAAATACAATCCAGTTATTGGCTTCGTTCATTCGTTTGGCATTACGCTTCACGATGTTTTCGTAATATCCTTTGTTCTCAAAGCCAAAACCGCAATCTCCTGCAACAATAACCAATGTATCCTGCATTTGATACTGTATGCATACTTTATTGATGAGCATATTAAAATCACCATGAATATCTCCGGAAACAACAATGCTCTTTGCTTCTGGAAATTCATACTCGTTTATGCCAAAATCTTTGATCATACCATAAACGCTTTATGTAGAAGTTCAAAAAGTTCTTCGGCGTTCAGACCGCCTAATCCAGCACTCTTTAAAAAGTCTAAGTTTGGCAAATCTCCAATCTTCTGAATAAATTCTCGCATATCAATTTTCAATTTGTCTGGCAAATTAAAATGAGAATCCATCGGAAGCATTGCATGCAGCACCTCCAATCAACACATATTTGTCTTTATATTCGCTGAAATATTCTCTCCAGCGATCAAGTCCTGCTACCATTCCATTTCTTCAATTAAAGTGTCACATTCAATTTGTACCCTCTCATCCTTGCTATCCTTTAAACTCAAATACAAAGACAAGCGATCTACATATTCATTTTCAGATAAAAGAGAAGGTGCGTACTTCCAAACTTCAATTTTTACTTCGCCATATTGTTTGTTAAAAGTACTACTACATTCTTTTGCCGTTGCTTTGCTGATAGCAAAAATTGGATTACCAGGTTCTGCTAACATTGTGTAATGTCCCATTGCAGTTTCATTTGCCATCAAAGAATCCTCAGGTCTCATATTCGCATACATTATGCGTTCAATTGGTGATGTCATCAATGGGAGTGCTTTTTCCCAAAGTTCTTTACCGTCTGCAATAAAATTCACCGACTTTTGCTTTCCTCCCATAAGTTTTATAAGGCCGTTATTTTCTAACCAACGAAGTGCAACGTTAACTGTTGGATATGCCATAGCTATTATATCTGCTAATTCTGCAGTAGTCAATCCATTAAGACTTCTTACTTGAATATGGTAAAGTAGCAATAGCTGAGCAACAGGAGGTATAGTATTAGTCAATATTTTATTAGTCTTTTTCACCTCTCTAAGTACCATCATTAAACTTGGTATAAAAATAATCTTATTAGGAACAATGAAATTAACTCTTGCGCGTGTAAGTCTAGTTATGTTATATGATTCTATTTCATCCAACACAAACACAACAACATGCCCAAATATATCCATCATTTTAGCTTGATGCTTTGCCAGTTGCATAGGAGAATAATCTTCTGATGATTTTAGTATAGCAATAGTAATACGATTGTTAAAAATTTCCATGTCATGGAAATCATAGCTGTTAGCAAGCACGAACGGAAGTCCTCCAACAACTCCTTTATCTATTGGGAAGATATTTGTATCATACCCAATCAACTCATTTATATAATCAGATATATTCTTGATATTATATTTCATTTTGCTAATTATATTATACGTAATATTATGTGCAAAAGTATATATAATATATTAAAAATCCAAAGGTTTTATAAAAAATATTTATAAACCTTATATATTCTACATTGTATTACATTTGGTTGTTAAATATTTAATTTTTAGTTAATTTTGCAACATTAATCTTCTAATGTTTTAATTATATGAATTGGCAAAAATTACCCAATGGAATTTTACTTAAAAATGGAATTGATAGATTTAAACCTTCTGGTGAAATTTATAATGCAGATATTGCAGAGCTAGGTTATAATAAATATCAAATTTGCTGATAGGAAAAAATATTATGATGCTTTTGATGAATATGCAAAAACCAGCTCTTCTGAAGCAATGATAAAATTAGTTGCAGAAGCAATAGTATCAAGATTAAGAGAAATGATAGATATGATAAAATAGTGTGATATTTTTATTATACTAAAAAATTAAGTTAACTATCAAATTATGACAGAAGAACTTATTAAGACTATTGGTTACAAAAATGGCGAACCAAATTATGTACTAAAAGCTAATCTATTTAATAGATGGCATGCTTTGACAAAAAGTGTAATTGATAAACTACTAAATAAATTTGGGGATAATTTTAATATTGTAATTTATTGGAACGTTAAAGATAAAGTAGAATATTATTCTTACCCTTATACGCTTATAAAGCATTTACTGGTTGATGATCATCTAACATTATCAGAGAATAACATATCTCGTTGGAATTTTATTATCAAGGATGATAAATTATGTGTACATGCGAATCTTAATTTTTCAGTAAACATTAAGAGCTATTTCAATAGTAAAATATCATCAACAAAAATTGGAATACAAGATATCCCCATAACCGCAAAAGAAGGAAAAAGACTTTTGGTGATACATGAAACAAAAGAACGAAATAGTAAACTTATAAATAGTTTTAAAAAACATAAAGAAAAGAGCAATCCCACTCTTAAATGCGAAATTTGTGGTTTTTCATTTGAAGAATTTTATGGAAAATCTGGTGCTGGTTATATTGAAGCACATCATATAAAACCTCTTGCAATGTTAGATAAAGAGACAACCACAACCTTTGACGATCTAATATTAGTCTGTTCAAATTGTCATAAAATGTTGCATCGAAAGTTTTGTGATAAATATATGAGTATTGAAGAACTTAAAGAAATTATCGGCAAGTAGTATGTAGAAAAATTTCCCAAATCTCTCACTAAGCATTTTATGTTTTTTTCTAACTTTGCAAATTGAAGAAACACAGTAGAGACGCGTCAATGCCTCCTTTAAATAAACACTCATTGATTAGTCTCGAAAGAAGCGTCTCAAAATATAATATTTACAATCATGAAATCACTACTCGGTTTATCTTTATCAGAAATACAGGAGATCGTCAATCAGCATGGATTGCCGAAGTTTACAGCCAAACAACTGACAGAATGGCTCTACAAGAAACACACCGCCAGCTTCGATGAGATGACAAATCTCTCCAAAGCGACACGTCAGCTTTTGTCAGAAAATTATACGACAGGCTACAGAGACTTCGCCAATGTCCAGGAATCGAAAGACGGCACGAAGAAATATCTATTTCCGGGTGGCGACAACTTCATAGAGTCTGCTTACATTCCTGATAAAGACCGTGCTACCTTATGCGTCTCATCGCAGGTCGGATGCAAGATGAACTGCCTCTTCTGTCAGACAGGAAAACAAGGTTTTCAAGAGAATCTTCCGGCAAGCGACATCTTGAACCAAATCCTCAACCTTCCGGAATACGAGAAACTCACCAACTTCGTCTTCATGGGCATGGGCGAGCCGATGAACAACTACGACAACCTCATGCGCACGCTCAACGTCATGACCTCCGACTGGGGACTCGCCATGAGCCCGACAAGAATCACAGTGTCGACAGTAGGCGTGATACCTTTTATGAAACGTTTTCTTGAAGAGTCGAAATGTAATCTCGCCGTCAGCCTTCATTCTCCTTTCCATGACGAGAGAATGAAAATCATGCCAGTGGAAAAAGCTTATCCTATTCGCGAGGTGATTCATGCGATACGTCAACACGACTGGAGCGGACAACGCAGAGTGTTCTTCGAATATATCGTCTTTAAAGGTCTAAACGACACTTCCGATCATATCAAAGAATTGGCGAAACAACTTGGAAGTCTGCGTTGCCGAGTAAATCTCATCAGATACCACAATATTCCAGGTATCAACCTGCAAAGTCCTACCAACGAAGATATGATACGTTTCCGCGACAGACTCAACGACAAAGGCATCATCGCTACCATCAGAGCATCGCGCGGTCAAGACATCGACGCTGCCTGCGGACTACTCTCGACAAAAGAAATGAATAATTTATAATGACTCGGTAACTTGTTTAGACGTGTCAATTACATATTATTAATTTTATCGGTGTAATCGACGCGTCTCTACTTGTTGACTCGTTGACTTGTTGACTTATAGACTTTAATAGGTATGGCAGAAAAGAATTACGTGCGTTCGATGTTCAACAACATCGCCCCGACATACGACAAATTAAATCATATACTTTCACTCAATATTGATAAAATATGGAGGAAGAAAGCCGTTAAACGCATCGTTAAGAAACTGAAAAACTCAGAAACTGAAAAACTGAAAACAAACTCTCAGATTTTCAGTTTCTCAGATTCTCAGATTCAAAAAGATTCTCAAGTTTTAGACGTGGCTTGCGGTACTGCCGATTCAACGATAGCATTAGCTAAAGCTGGAATCCCATCCGTGACAGGTATTGATATTTCTGAAGGAATGCTTAAAGTCGGAGAAGAGAAAGTCAAGGATTTGAATCTAAACTCTGCGATAAATTTTAAAGTCGAAGAATGCGAAAATCTCAGTTTCAACGACAAGACTTTCGATGCGGCCTTCATCGCATTCGGAATAAGAAATTTTGAAGATAAAAAGAAAAGTCTCAATGAATTAAGACGCGTCCTGAAAGACAATGGTCACCTATTAATATTAGAGCTTTCTGTCCCTCAGAACAAGATTTTACTTTCATTATATAAATTGTATTTCCTTAACATTTTGCCTTATATCGGAAAGAAGATTTCCGGTGACAGCGAGGCATACACTTATCTTCCACAGTCGGTGATGAATTTCCCTAAACCAAAGGATTTTATAAAAACGATGGAGGAATGCGGTTTCAAGAATGTAAGGCAAAAAGTTCTTACCTTCGGTTTATGCAGAATCTATGAAGGAAATGGATAATTAGTTTCAGGATTTTTTTCCTGAGAAATAATCGATTACAGATTTGGTATAAGTTTTTGACACTGGTATCGGGTCGATTCCTTCGAAGTCGAAATCCATATAGAATCCATCGCTTTCGTGACGCAAAACCTTTATTTTATTAGTATTTACGATATAAGTTCTGTGGCATCGCATGAGAGGAGTGCCGCGGAATGTATCTTCTATAGTCTGTATCTTACAACGAATCATATAACGATTAAGCAAACCGTTTTTGGAATAATAGACGATTGTATAATTATCTTCTGCCTTGATATAGTATAAGTTATCTAATTTGACTGAGAATTTCAACACTCCTTTATTGTCGGCTATGTTGATGATGTCGATGTTTGGTGCTATTGCTTCACCGTCGGATGCGATGTTTTTTGTATCGGTAACAAGCAATGTATTACGCATATCTTTTATTGTAAGCCACATGGCGGACACTACATAAGGGACTCCTAAAGCGAGAAATGTGATGAAGATACTTTTTGCTAAAATGAAAGAAGGTGAATAATCGGGAAGTTTGATATATACCATTGAAAGTATCGCATGAAATATACCTATTAATATAATCTCACCAAAGAGCCATAGTGCATATCTTATATAATTCATCGTTAGGTTTTTCTTTGAAGCGAGATACATGATAGTTCTGCTTGCTATAAGGAAAAGAACCGACACAACTACGAATGTTGTAGTAAGTAAAAAACTCTCTGATTTTGCCACACCGAACCATGCTGTATCGGAAAAAGGAGCGTAAATAATAAGAAACACCAATGCATATAAAACCGAAAAAGTAAGACTTGTTACTATATTTCCGACTTCTACAAGGCATGGTGAGAAGTTATTTTTCCAACGTTTTTTCATCAAATGACAACTTTTCAATTTTTGACCTTGCAAAGTTACTAAAATTTCACCCCAAATCGGCGAATTTTGCCACATTTTCCCTAAAAAACTAACAATTTACCTATGAAATGCCACATTTTTAACATCAGTATGGTTGGTCGTCGTATTTTTGCCATCGAAAATTTTGATTTAAACGAATTATGAAAATTATCGGAACCGGACGTTCTCACCCTTCATTGGTAGTGACAAACGAGATGCTCTCGCAGATTCTCGACACCAGCGACGAATGGATTACGACGAGAACCGGAATTAAAGAAAGAAGAATCATATCTTCTGAAAATTTGGAAGACCTCGCTATCGACGCAGCCAAGAAAGCTCTCGCTGATGCAAATATGGATGCAAAGGATTTGGACTATATAATATGTGCTAACGTCGTCAATGAATATATTTCTCCAGCTATGAGTTGTATTATACAAGGTGCCATCGGTGCGACATGTCCTTGCTTTGACCTAAATGGTGCTTGCGTCGGATTCATATATTCTCTCGAAATAGCTGAGGCATTCTATAGAAGCGGAAAATATAAAAACATACTTATAGTATGTGCTGAAGAGCCGTCTCGCATGGTGAACTGGCACGACCGTACTGCCAGCGTTCTTTTTGGCGATGGCGCCGCTGCAGTAGTGTTGACAGAAGGCGACAATATAAAAGCTACTAAAATGTCGGCATCTTGCAATTGGGACAGACTCTACCAAAAACATGAATTACAATACTCCCCTTATAATACAAAACCAAATAGCAACCTACCTCTCGTTATGCATGGACAAGACGTTTTTATGTTCGCGACACGCGCAGCAGTGAGAGACATCAACCACGTCATGAAACAAACAGGTCTTACAGCAAACGACATAGATCACTTCTTGATACACCAAGCAAATTTACGTATCATAAAAAATATTAAGGAATTCGTTAAACAACCTGATGAGAAATTCCATTTAAACATAGAAAAATATGGTAACACATCATCGGCGAGTGTACCTATCCTTCTCGATGAAGTCAATAAAGAAGGTAAATTAAAGAGAGGCGATTTAATAGCAATGAGTGCCTTCGGTGCGGGATTCGTTTCCGGGGCATGTATTTTAGAATGGTAACAATTATGGAAAAAAGAGTAGTTATAACAGGTATGGGTGCCATCACCCCACTGGGTAATGATGTCGAGACTTTATGGAACAACTTAGTTAATGGAGTTTGCGGCATCGGCAATATTACAAGAATAGATACAGACGATCTTCCTGTGAAGATAGCAGCTGAGGTAAAAGATTTCGACCCTGAGAAACATGGCGTTGATCCTGCTTTTGCACGTCGCAACGACTTATTCGCAATTTATGCTATGGCAGCATCTATAGAAGCCATGAAAGGTAACGAAGGTTGTTTCGACCCTGAACGTCTCGGCGTTTATGTAGGTTCTGGCGAAGGTGGATTCGATACTATTTTAAGAGAAATAGTGAAATGGACCGACAAAGGTTCTAAATGGGTCTCACCACTTCTCATTCCAAGTATGATTTCGAACATCGCTGCAGGTAACATCGCGATACGCCATAACGCTTGCGGTGTATGTGTCCCTATCGTAACAGCATGCGCAACAGGAACGCATTCTATCGGTGAAGCTTATCGCGCCATCAAACATGGTTATGCTGATGCCATCATCACTGGTGGTTCTGAAGCTGCAGTCAACCCTATCAGTATCGCTGGTTTCGCTAATTGCAAGGCATTGACTCGCGCTGAAGATCCTAAGCAAGCATCATTGCCTTTCGACCAACGTCGCGCAGGTTTCGTCCTCGGCGAAGGCGCAGGTATCATTCTTCTTGAAGAATATGAACACGCAAAGGCTCGTGGTGCTAAGATTTATGCTGAAGTATGTGGCTACGGCAACACTTGCGACGCTCATCACGTCACCGCTCCTCATCCTGAAGGAAAACAAGCTGCACGCGCAATTAAGATGGCTCTCGATGAAGCTAAATATAACGAAAACGATGTGCTGCATATCAACACTCACGGAACAGGTACGCCGCTCAACGATAGTTCAGAAACAGCCGCCATCAAGTTGGCGTTAGGCGAAGAAAACGCTCGCAAGGCTTATATCAACTCAACAAAATCTATGACTGGTCACTTGCTCGGTGCAGCAGGCGGCGTTGAAGTTATCGCAGCAGCATTGGCATTACAGAATGGCATAGTGCCTCCGACAATCAATCTCAATGAACCAGATCCTAATTGTGACTTGAATTATACTCCTAATAAAGCCGTCAAAGCCGACTTGACAATGGCAATTTCACAGTCGTTAGGTTTCGGCGGACATAACGCTTGTATAGCACTAAGAAAAATTGAAAATTGAAAATATGGTTTAAGGTTTAATGCTTAAGGTTTAAGGTTTGATTTCGATAAACTTTAAAACTTAAAACTCTAAACTTTACAACTACTTTAAACTTTAAACAAAAAAATGGACAAAGTTTGTTGTCTGTTGTCCATTGACATAAAAAAAGGAAATTATGACAAAGGAAGAATTAAAAAATTATCTGCCTCATCGCGAACCGATGTTGCTTGTAGATGAAATCAATAAAGACGAGAATGGCGTGGTTCATTCTAAATATCATGTCACGGGAGAAGAGTTTTTCTTGAAAGGACATTTTCCTGGACAGCCTACTGTTCCTGGCGTGATATTATGTGAAATTATGGGACAGTCATGCGCGATGCTCATCCTCGATGACTTAAAAAATAAGATCACTCTTTATACAGGTTTAGATAATGTACGTTTCAAGGCACAAGTAGTTCCTGGCGATACTATAGAAGTTGAAGCCACATTAGCAAATAAAAGAGCTAATATGTATTTCTGCGAAGCTAAAGCAACAGTAAACGGAAAACTTTGTGCTAAAGGCAGTTTATCATTTGCATTAATTGAAGACACAAGAAAAAAAGATGAATAATAAAGATTTTCAAATAGTAGTGTTGGCGAAGCAAGTTCCCGACACGCATAACGTAGGCAAAGACGCCATGAAAGAAGACGGCACCATCAACCGCGCCGCTCTGCCTGCAATCTTCAACCCTGATGATTTGAAGGCTTTAGAAATGGCTCTCGCCTGCAAAGACGCTCTTAAAAACATCATGTCCGTGAAGGTAACCATTATCACGATGGGACCATCTCGCGCAGCAGAGATAATCCGTGAGTCGATGTTCCGTGGAGCCGATAACGGAATCGTAGTTAGCGACAAACGTTTTGCAGGTTCCGACACCTTGGCAACATCGTATGCTCTATCAGCAGCGGTTAAAAAATTAGGTCATGTAGATCTCGTGTTCTCAGGACGTCAGGCAATCGACGGCGACACAGCACAAGTCGGTCCTCAAGTGGCAGAGAAACTTGAGATACCTCAGATAACATACGCAGAAGAATTAGTGGAACTCACAGCCGACGACATCACAATAAAGAGACGTCTCGACAGAGGTGTTGAGACAGTGAAAAACAAGTTCCCTGTCTTGGTGACAGTACACGGCAACGCCAACGACTGCCGTCCTCGTCATGCTAAACTTCTGCTGACAAACAAAAAGGCTTGCTCTGTTTCTGAAGTTAAAGAAAGACAACAGTCGATGGAAGACATGGAAACTTTATGGGCAAAGAAACCTTATCTTAAAATAGAAGAGTGGACAGCCGACGACATCAATCCCGACTTCGCACGATTAGGATTGAGCGGCTCTCCAACAAAAGTCAAATCAATAGAAAATGTTGTTCTTACTTCTAAAGAGAATAAGAAAATAAATAATAGCGAAAGCGAAATTAACGAACTTATGAAAGAGCTTATTACAGCTCACATTATCTAAACAATTAACAATTAAAAAGGATTTATCATGGAAACAAGAGAACAAATTATAGACATTATCGTAAATAAATTAGGTGCTAATCGTGAAGACGTAGTGGAAAGCGCAAACTTCACAAACGACCTCGGTGCTGATTCTTTGGATACTGTTGAACTCATTATGGCTTTTGAAGAAGAATTCGGAATTCAAATCCAAGACAACCAAGCTGAGAAGATCAACACAGTTGGCGACGCTATTTCTTTCGTTGAAGAAGCTTTAAAAAACAAATAATAATCTCTTAAAATCAGTAGTATGAACAACATATTTGTGTTCTGTGAGATAACAGAGGAACAACATATAGCTGAGGTAAGTTTGGAGCTTTGTTCTAAGGCTCGCAAACTTGCCGACAGGCTGAGCGCACGCCTCGACGCTATCGTCATAGGAAACGACATAAAAAATATAGAAGAACAATTATTCCCATTCGGTGTCGATTCTGTTTTCTATATAAACGACTCCCGTTTATCATTCTATCAAACCCTTCCTTTCTTCAGTACTATCACAAAATTGATTCAAGAAGAGACACCGGAGATTGTTCTTTTCGGAGCTACCGCTGTGGGTCGCGACCTCGCTCCTCGCATCGCTTCTTATCTCAGATGCGGACTCACCGCAGATTGTACAAGTCTTGAAATCGGTGACCATACCGACGCTAAAACCAAGACCGTATATAAAGACATATTATATCAAATACGTCCTGCTTTCGGTGGCAATATCATCGCTACCATCGTATCGCCAGAGACAAGACCTCAGATGGCGACAGTGCGCGAGGGCGTTATGAAAAAAGAAATATACAACGAAAATCATAAAGGCGTTATCCGTAACCTTAAGACAGAAGATTATATCAACGACAGCGATTTCTGCATCGAGATCTTAAGTCGTCAGATTGAAGCACAGAAGATTAATATAAAAGGTGCTCCTATCATCGTTGCCGGCGGTTATGGAATGGGGTCTAAAGAAAACTTCGCTCTTCTTCACGAACTCGCTGATGTTATCGGTGGAGAAGTAGGCGCAACACGTGCTGCCGTCGATGCAGGTTTCACAGAAATGGAAAGACAGATCGGTCAGACAGGTCTCACAGTGCGTCCTAAGTTATATATCGCTTGCGGAATATCCGGTGCAGTACAACATCGCGCAGGCATGGATCAGTCGTCGATGATTATTTCTATCAACACCGACCCTAACGCTCCTATCAATAGTATCGCCGACTATACTATCATCGGTGACGCTATGGACATATTACCAAAGATGATAAAGAGTTATAAATCTAACATGTTATAAAAAGTTGTCAGCTGTCAGTTAGCAAATCGCTGACGACTGACAACTGACAGCTAAAAAAATAAAGGAAATGAATTACTACAATGATAATGAAAGCTTAAAGTTTTATCTCTCACATCCGGTGATGGATAAAATTATCAAGTTGAAAGAACGTAACTTCGTTGATAGCGACAATGATAATTTGGCTCCTGCTGACGTCGAAGATGCTATCGACAACTACGACAAAGTCTTGGAAATAGTCGGTGACTTAGCTGCTAACGTGTTAGAGGCTAACGCTGAAGACGTGGATCATGAAGGTCCTCATGTTATCAATAATGAGATAGTTTATGCAAGAGGTACACAGAAAAACCATGAGGCAATGCGCGATGCCGGTCTTTATGGAATGTCGTTGCCTCGCAAATATAAAGGTCTGAACTTCCCTTACGTTCCTTACGTTATGGCAGCAGAAATAGTGTCACGCGCTGACGCCGGTTTCTCTAACATCTGGGGACTTCAAGACTGTGCTGAGACCATTTACGAGTTCGCCTCAGAAGAGATTAAGGAGAAGTATCTTCCTCTCATTAACGAAGGTTTCACTTGTTCTATGGCACTCACCGAACCTGACGCCGGATCAGATCTCCAGTCAGTAAGATTAAAAGCTACCTATGATGATGAACACAACTGCTGGAGACTTAATGGCGTTAAGCGTTTTATCACCAATGGCGACGCCGACATTCAACTCGTGCTCGCTCGTTCCGAAGCAGGAACCACAGACGGTCGCGGTCTCTCTTATTTCTTATACGACAGAAGAGACAACGCCGTAACAGTAAGACGTATCGAGAATAAACTCGGCATCAAAGGCTCTCCAACAGCGGAACTCGTTTTCAACAACGCTCCTGCACTTCTCATCGGCGACCGTCGCATGGGACTTATCAAATACGTGATGTCGTTGATGAACGGCGCACGTCTCGGAGTTGGCGCACAATCTGTAGGTCTCGCCGAAGCAGCTTACCGCGAAGCATTAGAATATGCAAAGCAACGTGAACAGTTCGGTAAACCTATTATGAGATTCCCTCAGGTTTATGAAATGCTCGGAACAATGAAAGCTAAGATTGACGCCACACGTTCTTTGTTATATGAAACAACACGTTTTGTCGACTTATATAAAACTTACGATTCTATCAGTAAGGAGCGACAACTCACAGCTGAAGAACGTCAGGATATGAAATATTCGCAACGTTGCGCCGATATGATGACGCCGATGTTGAAACTTTTCTCCAGCGAATATGCAAACCAAGTGGCATACGACTGTATCCAGGTTCATGGCGGATCAGGATTCATGAAAGAATATAAATGTGAACGTCTTTACAGAGACGCAAGAATATTGAGTATCTATGAAGGAACGTCGCAACTTCAGGTGGTGGCAGCGATACGTTTCGTGGGTAACGGCGCATATCTCAAACGCATCGAAGAATACGAGGCGATGCCGATTGCTGAAGAATTGATGCCATTACGTCAGCGCATCGATAAGATGAAAGAATCGTATCTTAAGATTGTCGAAACAGCCGATAAATTCGGTACGTCGTCAGAAGCTTACGACTTCCTCGCACGCAGAATGGTTGAAGCAATGGGACATCTCATCATGAATCATCTTTTACTTCAAGATGCCAACAGACTCTCAGATTCTCAGACTCTCAGATTCTCAGATTCTTTAAAAATAATGATTGCTTTAGGTGAAGCTGAGATTGCAAAAATTCTTACCTTTGTAGAAAATTTTAAGGAAGAAGACTTACACCTTTATAATTGAAAATTAAAAGGTGAAAATTGAAAATTTAGTTTAAGGTTTAAACTATTAGAATTATGGACAAAGTCTGTTGACTGTAGACCGTGGTCCGTTGACTTAAATAATTAAAATTATGAGATTATTATTAGAAAATAAAACCGCTGTCATCACTGGTGCAGCGAGAGGCATCGGAAAAGCCATTGCCAAGCGTTTTGCAGAAGAAGGTTGTAACATTGCGTTCACCGACTTGAATGAAGAGAATATCAAGGATACAGAAGCTGAGTTACAGGCTTTTGGCGTAAAGGTTAAAGGTTATGTTTCTAACGCCGCTGATTTTACAGACGCAGAAAATACAGTGAAACAAATTCATCAGGACTTCGGCAGTATCGATGTATTGGTCAACAATGCTGGCATCACCCGCGACACTTTGATGATGAGAATGTCGGAGAAACAATGGGACGATGTCATCACTGTTAATTTAAAATCGGCATTTAATTTCATTCATGCTGTCACTCCAATCATGATGCGTCAGCGCAACGGCAGTATAATTAATATGGCATCCGTTGTCGGTGTTTCCGGTAACGCAGGACAAGCCAACTATTCAGCATCAAAGGCTGGTATGATAGGATTGGCAAAATCAATCGCTAAAGAATTAGGTTCGCGTAACGTGAGAGCAAATTGTATCGCTCCAGGTTTCATCATCACAGATATGACAAACCAGATCTCTGAAGAAGCCAAGGCAGAATGGATGAAGATCATCCCGATGAGAAGAGGTGGCACACCGGAAGACGTAGCAGATACAGCATTATTCCTCGCCAGCGATATGTCGAGATACGTCACCGGACAAGTTATCCACTGCTGCGGCGGAATGAATTGCTGATTGTAAAGTTCATAGTTTATAGTGTAGAGTTAATAGTAGTTCGTAAGTTGAAAGTTTTAAGTTTTAAAGTTTATCATTGTAATAACTTATCAACTTTATAACTATAAACTTTATAACTACTATAAACTATGAACTCTACACTATAAACTTTACAAAGAAATTTCCTTTTTCATTTTATATTATGTTTGAGATGTCACTGAATGAAGTGGCATCTTTTTTTGGACTTCGTCACTTTATTTTAAGTAAAAATAGAGTGACGAAGTCAGGACAAGATAGCCGAAGATGCAGCTTGGGACGGACTGAAGGGTTATCTGACGAACACGAAATTGCCATCCGACAAGGTTTACGAGGCGTACCATAATCTGTGGACTGTCGAACTTGCCTTCAGGATCGCCAAGTCGAAGATAGAGGTCAGGCCGATGTTCCACTTCACGAGAAAACGCATAGAGGCGCATATCTGCCTCTGCTTCGTCGCCCTGAAAGTTTACAAGGAACTTGACAGGATACTGAAACTGAACAATATTAATATGAGTGTAGATAAGGTTCTCCGTATGGCAAAAACAATCACGACTTTACAGATAAGACTGCCGTTAAACAATGAAGTCATATCCAAAGTCATGATCATGAAACACCACAAGGCAATCGAAAGATTATTCGATGAAAATTTTGGGGTGACGCAATGACGAAGTCAGGTATAAATTGCTTCGCTAGTGATTTATGGTTTTATCGTTGAGAAGATTTTTGTTTTTCTCGAAATAGCATAGCGAGCTATGTGATTGAAAGAAAGGTAAAAAGGAAACATAAAGCAAGTAAAAATTTTTAACATAATTTCGAAATTTATATAAACAGGGAATTTATAGAAGTCTCCTTAATATAAATACTAGTCAATTTTGGATGGTGCCAAATCTGAAAGCATTTGTCTTATCATAAAGATGTCAGAATCATTCAATAGGATAAGATTATTATCCAATCTTTTTTCCCATTCCTTTTTAATACGTTTACAATAAAACACATATGCCTTGGTTTGTTGGAATAATTTTTTCAAAATTGATAATGCCATTTTTTCAGTTTGGAAATCTGTCATTATTGTATTACGTGACTCTGGTTTTGCCATGACAGAATCTTTATGATGTCTGTAATAATATAAACTGTCATCAATAAAGTAGATAGAATTGCATAATGATATGTAACTTAATAAAGTTACAAAATCTTGTCCACGTCTTAAAGATGGTGACAAACATCTTTTCACAATATCTGCTTTTATAAGTTTATCCCACAGAACAGGACTGCATATATTATTAAAGAAATCAAGTTCTTCTATATTTTTTTTTGAATAACATCCAACAATATTATTCCACATTGTAAGTAAAGAAACATGCTCACCAGATTCATCAACACAGAACGCTCTGCATACCACAATATCCACATTAGTTCTTTCTGCTGTTTCGTATAAAGCGGATAATGCCTTAGGATGCAAGAAATCATCTGAATCCACAAATTTTATATATTTTCCTTTTGATATTGCAACACCTGCATTTCGAGCAGGACCTTGTCCTTTATTCTGTTGATTTAATACAATAATGTTAGTATATCTTGATTGATATTCGCGTAGAATTTGAGCAGTTGCATCCGTGGAACCGTCATTTACGCATATAATCTCAAAGCGATTAGCTGGTAAAGTCTGATTAAGAATGGAATCAAGACAATGTTTGATAAATTTTTGTGAGTTGTATATTGGAATTATTACGCTAATATCACATTTCAAACCCATATTATCTCTCCATTTATATTCTTCAACTCAACTATTTCTCTTGACATATTGCACTCATCAAACAATCTCGAAGGTATACTATTTCCAAATAAACAAATCTTAATGTTTTTACCTTCTATTTTCTCTAACCATTTGGACCATTTGTACGCTGTTTTAAAACTCAACCAATCTCCTCCAAGACAGATATAAATCATAATATCCTTATATTCTTTATAACTTTCTAATATATTATCAATATCTTTTGCAACGGACAGTTTTACATCTGCTCTATTATAGCACACTTTCTTATCATCCCATTCATCTTTTAAACTATTAATAATGTTGGCACTTTGTTCTACTACAAAGACCTTATTCTTATAATGAGTTTCTCTGATTATTTGTTTACCAATAATTCCCCCTCCTAATACAATTATTAGATGATTCTCTATATTATCTATTTTAATGGGATAATCTAATTTATATATTTTGGTATTTTCATCTGCAATTTTCAAATCTTCTAATGATTCTATTCGTATATATATTGGAATATTTTCAGCTACATCTTTGATATACTCTCTCAATTTTAAGTTAACATAGTCGTTATCTGTAGCGATAATGACTTTAGATGCTTTATTTATTTTGGTTCTGCATTTAAGCAAGTTCTTATCTGCTTCTTGCTTCAACAAAATCTTTCTAAAAGAAAATTTCTCTTCTGTTAACAACGGATCTACTATAATTACTCTTTCATTTCCAGAAATCCTGTTATCATCTTTTAATTTTTGTATTACTTTTTGTACAATGTTACCATAACCAATAATGACAATATGATTTGTAAAACTCCATATACATAAATTTTTCCAGCCTGTTTGCCATACATACATAATCAATTGCATACCACCAAATATCAAGACGATAGGTGCTAGGAAACGTGCAACATTAATACATACACTCTGTTCAGGAGAAGCTGCTCCCAATTGAAACAATTGCAATGTTTTATAAATCGCATCATACCACTTATAAGAATCCTCAAAATAGAACCCATAGAATCCTAGCAATAAAGTAATGACTAATAAAATAATAAAGAGATAATTAATAAGAAAGTTTGTTTTCATTTCTATCTATTAAAATATACAAGATTGAAATCAGATTTTGGATGTCATTTTTGGAAATAATTTCTGAGGCAGAATGCATATACCTGACGGGAAACGATATGGTAGATGTTTTTACTCCTCCATGTTGTAATTGAATAGCCTTAGCTTCAGTTCCACTCATATTAGGTTGTACATCTATTTGGTGTGGTAATGCATTGTATCTTGCAATATCAAGCAGTTGAGTTCGTAATATTTCATCCGAATCTGGACTTATACATATTGATGGGCCTTTGCCTAATTTTATTTCTCCGTAAAATGATGTCTTTATAGATGGATAATCTGTTGCATGAGTAGCATCTATTATAATGGCATAGTCTGGATTAATTGTTGATGCTGCGGTAATGCCTCCTCGTAATCCAATTTCTTCTTGACGCGTTGATACAAAGTATAAATCATATTGCGATTCTTTTTGTAGCATTTTACTCATCAACTCCATTAAGATGGCATTGCCAATTTTATTATCAGCAGAACGGGTTGTTAGATAATCTTCACTCATAAATACAGGTTCGGAGACAAATGTTATTGGGTCTCCTATATCAATAGATAATAGCGCATGTTCCTTGTTTGTAAAACCACAATCCACCCATAAATCTTCATACGAGATCTTGTTTCTTTCCATCTCATTTAAAAGATGAATTGGTTTACGTCCAACAATACCTATGAAAGAATTTTCTTTATGATGAAGAGCCAAACGCATACCTGGTAACAACATCATATCAACACCTCCAATTGGCAATATATATACGAATCCATTCTCATCGATGTGTTTTACTACAAATCCTATTTCATCAATATGAGCGGATATCATAAGTTTTGGTTTCCCTGTACCTGTCTTATGAGCGATTATATTTCCAAATTTATCTTCATACACATCATCAACATAATCACAGGCATATTCCTTAAAAATATTTTGACATCTCTTCTCGTATCCGGAAGGAGATGGAGTATCCACTATTTTTTCAAAAAATTGTTGTACTTTATCGCTAAATATCATTATTGTTTATTTAAATGGTTTAAATGTAGAATCTCCAAAATATTCCGCTGTTTGACGCCATGTCCCAGGACATTTATCTTTTAGTATACATTCATTGCAAGGTAAGAAATTTGCTCCGCCATCACCTTTCAAATTATATCGTATTTTCGGTGCAGTATCAATATTATCTGATGGAAGTAACAATGCTGTCATAGATTCTTCGCTTTCATATTTTCTCAAAAAATGCCAATAGTAAGGATCAATACAACATAACGGAGTGTTAAATACAGAAACATTACGATGATTTCCTTTTGCAGATTGCTCAATTATAATATCTAATGCCGATTCTAAATATTTTCGTGACTCTTGGAATGAAACTGCTGTTAAATCACTGTTCATTAATGCTTCTCCGCACAAATCCATGTTACATATAACCCACGAAACAGAATTTGGAAAAGTCTTGTAAATCCAATTCGCAAATTCTGGCATTTTGTCGTATGATAATCCATTAATAACATATTTGATGGTAACACAGGCTTCTGCATTTATCAAATTTTTAACACCTTTTAAGGATTTGTCAAAACTACCTTTTATTCCTGTAATTTTATCATGTTCTTTTGCAATATGACTATGAAATGCGGTCGTTAATTCAAAATCATTACCAACAATATCAATAAATGATTTACAAAAGTCTTTATCTGCAAACTTTAAAGAATTACTCAAAATACCAATTTTTAATTTGAGTTTACGAGCAGATATAATCACAGGCACCAAATCATTGTATAAAGTAGGTTCTCCTCCAGAGATTAAAATCATCTCCGTCCCCTTTCTCTGTACGGCATCAGTCATGCTATTTATAATTACATCAGATTGTATTGACTGATAACGTTTAGCAATCTTATGGCAAGGACAAAATACACAACTTTCATTACATCGATATGACGGAGAGACGAATAAGGTATTCATAACAATATATTTTTTAATATTGATATTGTTTGTTTACAAAATCTTGGATCTGGGATAAGAAGAGAATCGTGTTTCCTTTCCGAATTAATCACACATCCGCCACCACAGACACCCAAAGCAATGCAATCAGAACAGGCATCCATATACAATGGGCTACGTTTGTTCCATATCATATATTCTGGTGATAGTTTAGGATCATAATCCATATCATCAATTGATGTGATAAAATGTTTTTTATCCATGATATGTTCATGGCAAATTCCCACATCACCATTAGGGGCAATGGCTATTTGCCTACCACCTGCTGCATTACAATCGAACAAACAAGGATGCTTTTGCTTAAATACATCAATTCGACGACGTGTTCTGTTCTCTGTTATATTATGACTAGACAATATATTGTATGATGTTGTTACAAATTCAGCAGCTTTGTCATCATAATTTTTATCTAATTGGATGATGTCGTTATCTAGGATAACGTTAAAACCAATATTTGTCGCACCTATACTAATGAAATAATTCAGTACCTCTTTTTGACGCGAAATCGTTTCAGGTGACAATGTACAAGCAATATTTAAGTTGATACCGGCTTTGACACATTTTTTGAATGTATCCGTTGCTTGTTTCCATGCCAATGTTTTCCCATCAGCAAAGACTCTGTTTTTGGAAGCTTCTTTATCACCATCCAAAGAAAATGTAACTGTAATATCGTTTTTTTTCAAAAACTCAATATCGTCATCGGTCATCAACGTTCCATTTGTTACTACTAGCATCTTCGTCTGTTCTGGAAATTCTCCTGTTTCTTTACGCCTTTGTATCTCTACAATTGCAGAAAAAAGCAGTTTTTTATTATGGAACGGTTCACCACCATAGAAGATAATCGTCTTTCTTTCTCCAAATCGGTCTTTGTCAAGATGAATTAATCTTTGGAAGAAATCAAGTCCTTTGACAAATGTATCATAATTCATCACTCCTTCCGATGAATTTTTAACTTCAGACTGTTTTTCAAAACAATATCTGCAAGCCAAATTACAATTCTTCGTCAGGAAAAAGTAAGCTGTTGAAATATATGGTTCTTTTATATCATTGCGACAAGATTCCAATAGATTTTTATCATCATCATCGTTGTCAACAATATAACCATTCTTTGACAAAAAATCTTTTTTCTGAGAATCAATATTATCTAATGTTTTATTGGTCTCGTTATATATAGCACCAGTAATATCATCAACAATCATTTTAAGAGAATGATATATAAATGTCTTACCATCTTTTTGATATATATGACAAAATTTTGATAATCTATTATTCATGTTGTTTGTGAAGAAAAATATCTATAGGAGAAGAATCCCCTATAGATATAATGAAACATTAGTTGCAAATTGCACCCCAGTTGTTCCAACCGTTGTTCATCCATGATTCCCATGCACGGTTTTCAAATTTTGAAGCAAGAGCGCATTCGTTTGAACCATTTGCTGAATCATACATTGCTGTAATGCTTGTTGCATTACCTTCGAGTTGAACGCTTACTTCTGCACCCAACTTTTCTGAAAAAACTTTAACAGTCTTCATAATAGTAAATTTATTTAGTTAAACAATTACACATTTCTCTTCTTTATTCAGAGACAATGCTTTTCAATATTGATTCGTCAAAATTATTTTTGAAACTATTCCATGTACCAGGACAATATTTATTCAGTTCACAATTTGAGCATGCTTTAAATAATGGCCCGCTGTCACTACTGATATCCCACAATAAGTCGCTATTGGGCACTTTATATGCGGCTACATTCTCTTGGGTTGAGTTCTCTATAAATCCCCAATAATACGGATCCACCAAGCACATAGGAGTTGTTAAAACTTTAACTGTACGTTTATGTCCGAGTTTTCTTTGATCAATAATAATATCTAATGCCTTTGTTAAGTATGGAATTGAATCTCGAAAATCTACGGCAACATTATCCTTGTTTGAAGATGCCGTACCGTTGATGTCTATATTGCAGAACAATAGAGTTACTTTGTCATCAAATTGTGATGTCACCCATTTTACATAATCTGGCAAATCCTTATATGTGTAGTTGACAATATTATTTTTAATAGATAGTTTTACACTATGTTTGAGCATATTAGCGACCCCTTTCATACTTCTTTCAAAACTACCTTTATGCTGTGTTAAAAAATCATGTTTCTCGGGGATATGACTATGAAAAGCTACTGTAACATCCAACTTTGAACCGTCAATGATCGAGAACATCTTATTTGCGAAGTTATCATCAGCTATACGTAAAGCATTTGTAAGAAGACTGATATTCACATCATATCTTCTAATAAATTCCAATACACGGAAAAAGTCTGGATGTATGGTAGGTTCACCACCTGACAGTAATATATTCTCAACACCTCCTTCTTCTATTGACTTACGTATAGAAAAACATATATCATCATAGCTTAAAGAAGGAACATTGACAGATCCTTCCGAACAAGGACAAAATTGGCAACGTTCATTACACACATATCCTATTGCACAATATAGTGTTTTCATAATTCTATTGTTTTAATACGATTTCTAGTTAATGCTGTTATCGTTTCTGGTTGGGTTAAGATGATATCTATCAATCGAGGATATAGCGATATATTGGCCAGACATTCTTGATGATCAACGCCTTCAACCTTACCTAATTTATATTTTATTGCAGTTGTGCATCCACCTTTACAGAAGAACCAGAACGGACATTGATCACAGTTTTCACTGTGTTTTTTCGCAAAGAAGTCTCTCTTTCCTGACTTGGCAGTCTTAACCAATTCTATAAGATCACCACCAGTATGGACATTTCCTATAGATTCTTCTTTATAATCTGTGACGTCGCATGGATAGATTCTTCCATCTTGATCAAAAGCAATCATCTTTGTACCACCCATACAGCCTCTAGATGTACATATATTTGATTTACTTCTTATCAACAGATTCATCAATTTCTCTTGAACATTCAGTTCCGTGATTTCAAAACCCCGTCGATTCAAATCAATAAGTTTATCAACTAAAATATTTTGTGCTTCAGTAATTTGTTCATCACTGAGGCACAATTGGGCATCTTTCATTACAGGATTATCCTTAATTAGATTTAATTTGAAGCATTTAATTTTCAACTCTGCTCCAAAGAATTCAATAATTTCTGACAAGTGTGGAAAACTTTTACTTGTCAATACGCATACTACTCCGAAGTTTTTAAGATTATCGAATTGTGAAATTATTTCTACACCTCGTCTCATCCTATCAAAAGATGGAGCACCACTGATAAGCGGACGATGCATGTTTTGTATTTCATAATATCCATCAATGCTTATACCCAATCGTATATTACGTTCAGATGCTTCTTTTGCAATAGTTTCAGTAATTAATCCTGCATTAGTTTCAATTGATATCAATGGATGCAAGTCGGCTTCTTTGAATGCATCATCCATTCTTTTGATTTTATCAAAAGCTATAAGAGGTTCACCACCCCATGGTTGGATACAAAAATCTTTGATTTTATATTTCTTGCAATAGTCAATTATATATTTCGTAATTGCATCTAAGTTATCGTTAGTTATAGTTTCCACTTTATTTTCCAAATGTCTGAAGCAGTAAATACATCTGAAATTACATGCTTGGGTAAGGTCGAATATAAAAAAAGTAGGTTGTACACATTCATTGACTATAGGCAACATACTATCCTTGTTAGCAATCAGACCTCTTTGAATTAAGAGGAAAGCCAACTCTTCTGAAATTTCGTGACTTAAAATCTGATTTGCTAAAATGGTTTCTAAAATTATCGAGCAACCATTTTGAGGATTCAATATAAAGCTATATTTCTCGTGAGTAAAGATATAAGCACCTATGAAATCACCTATTTCACACGATATGTTGAATGGTTTTATATATTTGTATTCTTCCATCATTCTATTATTTTTTTATTGACAAATAATGAATAAACCGCTTCAGCAGGTTGCTCGAAAGTTTGTCGTATCATTGACAAGACATCAGCGCATCCATTTTCCAAGGCTTTCACAAAAGACAATCCCAAATCAGGATTCTTAGGTTTAGCAACAAGTAGTGAATCAAAAAGTGTATTGTAAAACATCAATTCTGTATCTATTATTCTCCATTCGACATTCTGAGCAAGAAAATACTTGCTGATATTATCTGTATTATTGTAGTGGACAGTTATAATTTTCATATCAATAATTCATTTTACATAGATTATTATCTGTTTTATAAGGACAATTTATTTTAGCTTCATAATGTTGGAAGTAAAAACTTTGATCGTGCACATTCCCCATAGAAATACCATTGCAATAAACCACATCACCATTTTCTGTTATACGAACATAATTCTTCCCGTCAAAACATCTAGTACCTATACTATGTGTTCCTATTCGCCAATCATCGATACTTACATTGTATTTACAAACATGCGAGAATAATTCAATTTCTTCTTCTGAAAGATTTTGTTTCGACTTTTCAAGTAGATTAAACATCATATCTAATTGTTCAGCATCATAGTCTTGAGGATAGTTTTTACCTTCTGCACGACCTCTCATAACTTTTGGTAAAACAAACACACCTTCTGAAATTAGCATATCCGCTACCATTAATAATTCATCAAACATCTGAGGGATCATAACAATGGTCGCATACGTGAATATGCCTTTGTTACGAATATCTGCATAATGTTTTACGAAAGGAGTAATATTTTTTCTTCTATAAACGTAGTGATAACTTGCGTTTATAAAAAGGAATCTATCTTTCTGTACTAATTCGGCAAAATTGTGAGTAGGATAGGTTAAATTTGTATTCATACTCACAAAATGCTTTTTGTCTTGTATGTCGTTTATTAATCTTATAAGATTTGGAACTAGAAAAGGTTCTCCTCCTGTAAGATGGAATAGATATGTGTCGTGAATATCTTCCAAAAAAGTGTAATCTACAGAATTACATTTTGCTTCTCTTGTATCAGCATTTTGAAGACAATAATAACAATTCAGATTACATTTTTCAGTTAGAATCCAATCTACAACCGTTGATATGTTATATTCCATAAGTTTTTATTAACCTATAAAATTAGTTACTTTACCACAACGTTTACACTTAGCTTTTATACTTGTAACTTTTTGCTCTGAATCATATCTACTAGAAATTATATCCATTCCGCCATAGTCACACTGAGGGCATTTAATTTTAGCTGTGGTATGAACATCTAACCTGACTTCTGTCTCTTTCCCCCAACCAAGTAATATGTATGCAATACCCGAAGAACCAAAAAATGTCGCTACACCCATCCAAAATCCGAAAATAATCCAACTTACTATAGCTGCTCCAAGTATAATAAAAGCTACAATACCATCCATCCACACATACTTTTCGCGTAAGGCTCTTAATGATATTACAATTATTACAACTATTACAATAGCGATAATTGTTCCTATTATTCCTAAGTCCATGATTATTTCTCCTTAATTTTACCCAAATAGATTTCTTAATTTGTCGAATAAAGACCCGAAAAAACCTCTGTTACTTTTTTTAAACTGTTAATAATTAGATTTATCTCTTTCCCTCTCTTTACAAGAGAGTATAATACTCCCTACAAAGAAAAGAAAAATAGTAATACGAATTACCAAAATTACTCATTTTTTTTCAGACAATTCATACTTCCGCATTAAACTACTTACATTCAATACGATAGAACCATTATACTCTCTTGTAAAGAGATGTTATTTATAAATTTTATAACAGTCTCATAATCATCTTATTGGCTTTATCTATCTCAATATTATCCAATGATGACAGATAAATGCTTGTCGTTAGTTCTGAGTCGTGTCCTAATCCGTCGCTTATGATTTATAAGGGAACATTTTTTTGTTTTGCAATGCTTGCCCATGTGTGCCGGGCAACATACATTGTTAATGGCAACGATAAGCCTAACATTGCTCCAATCTTCTTTAGACACCTATTAATATTATGCGCAGAATAAATATATTGCTTGCGTTGCTCTTCTACTTCATTAGTATTAATAATAGGTAATAGAAATGTAGACTGCTCGTTTTTATATTTATTGACAATTTCCTGCATACAGGCTTCCCATTTTATATGTAGCAGTTGACCGGTTTTGTGACGCCTGTATGTTAATATTCCATTGCTTAAATCTTTTTTACGAAGATATGACATGTCAACAAACGACATTCCTCTTGTGTAAAATGAAAACAGAAACATATCTCTCGCAAAATCTAATTTCCATTTCGATGATAATTTTAATCTGCTTCATTGTCTGAACCGAAACAGCTCTTTTCCGTGTTCTGTCAATACCGGTATAGACATATTTGAAAGGATATTTCTGAAGAGTGAGACATTTGTTCACGGCTCTATTATATACGGCACGCAGCGTTCGCATATAAAAAGATGATGTGTTTTTTGAAATTCCTCTTGCCTTCAGATATGCTTCATATTCAATCATTATTTCATGATTAAATTTATAGAATGTCAAGTCTTTACCTTTTCTAAACTTTCTGAAGCTATCCAATGACGATTTGTAAGTCTCGGATGTCCTTATCTTTCCTAATGATTCTAAAGTTGCCGTGACTTCCTCCATAAACACAAAGAATGTGTTTTCCTTTTTTCTATTTTCTGACATATTCATACATTTATTTTTATTACGTTGAATTTTCAGAAAATACTTTTTTTAATAATATTAGCGCAAATTCATGCCAATTAGAGGACAAAAAAAAGACTCCCGTGAATTTCTTCGCGGGAGTCTTCGTATTTAGTGGAGATTTTATCAATCTTCGTCTTTCTTGCTTTCTTCGTAAGCTTTCAAGAGTTTTGTTTGAACGTCAGTTGGAACTTGTGCGTATTCTGCATATTCCATTGTGAAAGTACCACGACCTGATGTTAATGAGCTCAATGATGTTGAGTATCTATCCATTTCTGCCAATGGAACTCTTGCGCGGATGATTTGATAATTGCGGTCAGCATCCATACCCATGATGATAGCACGACGGCTTTGGAGGTCTGTGTTAACAGCGCCCATCATATCTTCTGGCATACGAACTGTTAAGTCGTAGATAGGTTCCATAATCTTAGGACCAGCGTTTTTAAATGCTGCTGAGAATGCCATACGACCTGCGATCTTAAATGCCATTTCGTTTGAGTCAACTGGGTGCATCTTACCATCGTAGATGTAGCAGATGATGTCGCGAGCGTATGAACCTGTAAGAGGACCTTCTTCCAAACGTTCGTTGATACCTTTCAAGATAGCCGGCATGAAACGAGCGTCGATAGAACCACCAACGATACAGTTGCAGAAGATGAGTTTACCGCCCCATGGGAGATCGTATTCATCTTTACCACGAACTTGGAGGTCTGTTGGATCTGTGTAACCTTCATAATAAGGAGCTAATCTCATGTGAACTTCACCGAATTGACCTGAACCACCTGATTGTTTCTTGTGACGGTAGTCAGCGTTAGCTGTCTTGGTGATTGTCTCACGATAAGGAACTTTAGGAGCTGCAAATTCAACAGCGATTTTATGTACGTTATCGAGATACCATTTGATTGTATTGAGGTGATATTCACCTTGACATTGGAGGATATTTTGTCTTAACTCACGTGACATTGAAGTGATGACTGTTGGGTCGATCTTGTGGAAGTCAGCGAGGATACCGCCGAGTTTTTCGTCTTCTTGTGAGTTAACTGCTTTGATAGCTGTTGAGAAGATTGGTGCTGGGAATGGAACAGCTTCGAATGCTGTATCAGAAATCTTAGCATCTACCAAGCTGTCGTTAACGCGGACGTCTTTCAATTTGATTGTTGAGATGATGTCACCAGCGCAAGCTTTTTCAACTCTTTCGCGTGTCTTACCGTTTGAAACCAAAAGTTGTGAGATACGTTCTTTGTTGCCTGTACGTGGGTTAACCAAATCTTGTGATTCAGCAATTGTACCGCCGTAGATACGTGCCATAGCGACGTCACCAACGTTTTGTTCGTTAGAGATCTTGAAGAAGAACATTGCTGGAGCTTCTTCTACGCTGTTATGGAATTCAGTTCCGTTTGTAGCTTTAGTAGCTTTAACATGAGCAGGTGATGGACATGCGTTGATAAGGAATTCGAGGAGACGAGTTACGCCAACGCCTGATTTAGCAGCGCCGCATAATACTGGGAACATGTCACGGTTGATGATGCCGAGGTGGAGACCTTTTTCCATATCTTCAGCTGATAATGTACCTTCTTCGAAGAATTTTTCCATGAGTGCATCGTCACCTTCTGCAGCGTGTTCGATAAGTTCGTTATGTAATTCTTCTGCTTTGTCAGCTAAGTTAGCTGGGATATCTTGTACTTCAGGAGCACCGTTACCGTTTTTGAAGACTAACATCTTCATTGTGATAAGGTCGATAACTGCGTTGAAACCTTCACCTGTTGCAACTGGGAATTGAACCGGAGTAACTTTATCGCCGAAATATTCTTTCAATTGACGTACAGTATCGTCAAAATTAGCGTTACTGTGATCTAATTGGTTCATGAAGAACACTACAGGTTTGTTTGTTTTTGTAGCATATTTCCATGCATTTTCTGTTGTTGCTTCAACACCAGCTTGAGCATTGACTGTAAATACAGCCATGTCAGCAGCTGTTAAACAAGCAACGATGTCGCCTGAGAAGTCGCTAAAACCTGGAGTATCTAAAATGTTTATTTTTTTGTCGTTATAGATTGTGTATAACAAACTGGCGTTTACAGAGATACCGCGTTCTGTTTCGATTGGACGATAGTCAGATACAGTGTTTTTACCTTCTGTAGAACCTTTTCTGTTGATGAGCTTACCTTCGAAAACCATGTTTTCAGCAAGCGTTGTCTTACCGGATTTAGCAGCTCCTATGAGAGCAACATTCCGAATGTCTTCTGTTTGGAATATCTTCATGTTTTTAAAAAATTAATTCTTTATTGATTAAAATTGGTACTCTCCCAATTTGGAGTGCAAAGATACATATTTCAATTAAATAATGCAAATAAAAGTTTAGGGTTTAAGGTTTAAAGTTTAAAGAGGTTGTTAAGTGTATATTTTTCTGATTAAAAGTTCATTTATTTCCTTAAACCTTAAGCATTAAACATTAAACCCTTGCAAGGTTCTTAAACTCGTTCCATCTATCCTCATCCATCTTAGCACCAATAACTTGGATAATGCTTTCTGCTAGATGATTACCTATTCTACCACATTTTTCCAAATCGTAACCCTTAATAAGTCCGTAAAGAAAACCCGCCGCATACATATCACCTGCGCCTGTTGTATCAACAACGTCAATCTTGTTGCATCCTATTTGCACCACTTCCTCACCTCGTTTTATCAACGAACCTTTCTTTCCGATTTTAACGACAGCAATCTCGACATTTTCTGCAATATAATGCAACGACTCTTCAGCACTCTTTTGTGTCAATGCTTTTGCTTCTTCTTCATTAGCGAAGATAATGTCTATTTGAGGAAGCAATTCATTCAAGAAATCGCGGTTATCTTCAACCACATTATAACTTGCCAAGTCGAGGATTACCTTGCATCCACACTCTTTTGCTATGGAAATGGTTTTTACGAATACTGGTTTATTTGCTATAAGATAACCTTCAATGTAACAATAATCCCATTTACTAAATATTTCAGGTGTAACAACTTTTTCGTTAAGTTCGAGCGATGCACCGAGATTTGTCGCGAAAGTACGTTCTCCGTCAGATGAGATTATTGTACGTGCTGTTCCCGATGCTGCATTGCTATGGAACAAATAAGGATTAACTCCGACAGCATTCATTGAATCTTCGAAAAATTTTCCGGTTTCATCTTTCCCTATGAATGAGATAAATCCTGTTTGGATTCCCATTTTTGCCAAGGCGTGAATTGTATTAGCTGCAGAACCACCAGGAGCCATTGAACTTTCGTAGTTTTCGAGTTTCTTCTCAATAACTGCCGATGATTTCTCATCAACTAGTTGCATCGATCCTTTAGGTATGCTTAATTCTTCAAGTATGCCGTCATTGTCGATACAAGTCAAAATATCAACCAATGCGCTTCCTATTCCTATTACGTTTTTCATATGTTTATTTTTTAATTGTCTACAGTCAACGTCCCTTTGTTTAAGGTTTAAAGAACAGTCTTTTGTCTTTTGCCATTAGGCTTTAGTCAGTATATAAAAAAAGAAAATGATTGCTTGAGCGGCAACCATCTTCTTCAATTAATAACATGAAACATAAAAAAATTACACTTTGTAATCTCTCTCTTTGCGCCCCCTTCAGGACTTGAACCTGAGACCCCCTGATTAACAGTCAGATGCTCTAACCAACTGAGCTAAGGAGGCGTTTGCTACGTTTTATCTCCGTATTGCGAGTGCAAAGGTACATCTTTTTTCTTTACACACAAGTATTTTTTTGATTTTTTTAAAAATATTTTTATTATATTTATAATCTACTGATTTACAACTTATTTAAAACTTCTGGAATATTCTTCCATCTTCAAAATAGCCCTCACATTTCTGAAAGGAATGACATTTCTGAAAGGAAAAAGTACATTAATGACGACACCAAACCACCATTTGTAATAAACTCTGAGTTTACAATAAGCTTTCCTAAACTTAAAATTATATTCTAAAAAAGGCTGTATATTGGAATGTTCTGTTATGGAACGAGAGCCATCGCACACATATTTCAGTTTCTTTTCACCGAGATAATATTGGTTCATAGTGTAGAACAGACCGTAGAATGGTTGCGAACAATCATGAAGCGACTCCCATTTACATTTTGCATTGTCATATTCACAACTATCAATTTTTATTGTATTGACTGAAAAACCGACTATCTCACCTGAAATTTTATTTTCAACGCACCAACACTCCTTATTACCATCATTTTTATATTCATCTATAAGACATTCTAAGCTTTCTTTCGTTGTGTGTTTTAATAAATTATTATATGATTGTTCAGCTGACACTACAATATCGTATGCTATAGTTCTGAGTTCTTCAAGAGTAATAATTCTAAAATTATATATCTTCAATGCTCTTCGAATTTTCTTACGCGTTGATGATGGCAATTCTGAAATATCTTCCAACTTATCCTTTATTATAAACCAAAACGATGTTTCTTCCTTTGTATCAAAATCGTATGTATTGCGAATCATCAGACCGCCATTTCTTAACAAATCTTTACTTTCTTTTTCGGAAAGCAAATTCTCCTTACTTTCTTCCAAAAAAATCAAGGCGCCTTTATATAGTCTGTATTGATTCATTATTTAATATTTCTACGATATACGATTTTCTTATATGTTCCGAGGATAAGATTTCTAATTGTTAATACAAATGAATAAATAACATTATTATCAAGTTTTCTGAACATTACATAATGCCATTTTATTAATGAAAAATAAGATTTATTGGTAAGTGAATTAGAATGTCTGCGATATTTTGCCAGATTCTCATCTAACAAATAACAATTAGTTTTCTTGGCAATTTCAATCCAAAGAGCATATTCCTCATTAATATTAATATCGACACACTGCATCGGTCCGACATATTCAGCATCATACATAACCGTGAGACAACCAGGCCAGCAATAATCCGTCATCTTTTTTTTATCTATTAGATTTGGTCCCGTAATTATTGCTGCGGTTTCATTAGAATGCTCATCAATTTCGCAATAATTCGTATAGGAAAAATGATAACTGTTCTTAGTCATAAACCCGATTTGTCTTTCGAGTTTTTCCGGACACCATACGTCATCGCTATCTAAAAAAGCGATCCATTTACCTTTAGCGTTCTGGAGAGCGACGTTACGAGAAAACGCAGCACCTCTGTTACTTTCGTTTTTGATATATTTTATTCTCGAATCTTCTTTTTGGAAGGAAAGAACAATCTCAGCAGTTTTATCCGTAGAGCAATCATCAACAACTATCATCTCCCAATTTTGATACGTCTGATTCAGTACAGACATAATCGTATCAGCGATGAATTTTTCGCTGTTATATGCAGGAGTTATTATTGAGACAAGATCCATTTTGGTTTAGGGTTGATAGTTAAGAGTGTAGAGTAGTTATATGTTTAAAAGTATTGTGTTGCCAAATGTATTATCCATCAACTTAAAACTTAAAGCTATAAACTCTAAAACTACTCTACACATTACACTTTAAATATCGTCTTAAAAATTATCTTAATATCTCCCCAGAAAGTTCGGTTATAATAATAATCTAAATTAATTTTAACTTTATCGGGATAGATTATTTCGTCGTTATACTGTTGTGGATTTTCTACTTTAGCAAGAATCTCTTCTTCATTAATATATTTTAACGATGCCGGACCTGTAATTCCCGGACGAAGTTCGAGTATTTTTCTGTCTTCACCTTGAAGCATATCAGCATAACCGCTTACATCAGGACGCGGACCGACAAGACTCATCTCGCCATTAAGAACATTTACAAGTTCTACAATTTCGTCTAATTTTGTCCTTCTCAAAAACTTACCGAAAGGAAGAATTCTCTCATCATTTGATGTTGTGACGAAATTATCATCGTCACTATCTTGTTTCATCGTTCTTATTTTGTAGATATTGAACTTCTCACCATATTGACCTATTCTTTCCTGCACATACAAAAAATTACCTTTAGGCATGAGTATTTTATGGATGACAAAAATAAATAGCATAAAAGGAGATAATAAGATTATCCCGCATAATGAAGATATCTTGTCAAATAGATATTTTATGAAAAGAGAGTACTTCTTCAAAGTCATATTTTTTTATCGAACACAGAGTTCACAAATTTTCACAGATTTTCAAGTATCAATTGTCATTTGTCTGTTGACAAAAATTCGCATGGAACAACAAGAAATAGAAGAAAGTGAAGAACATAATTCCCATCTGACGTTCAAATACAGATTCAAACAGACAGTTAAAAGCGATTATAAATAACAACGAAAATAGAACTATATCGAAATTCTTGTTTTTAATCCAAAGATAAATTGGCATGAAGAAGAATCCTAATAACAAAAGCAATCCAATTATTCCGACAGCGATGATAGTATCGGAGAATTGGTTATGGGCGTTGAGTTCGTGTTTAATTATATGATTAATTATATGATATTCTGGTAAGTTTTGTTTCACAGAATTATAGTCACAATCTAATTCTTCAGAGATACTCTCCGCATATTTGTATACTTTATTTGTTAACTCATTACCATATTTTATGTTAATACTATCAAAAAGAGATTTTCTATTTTGTTCAAAACATTCCAAATCTGCATTTTCTACCGGACAAATCCTTGAAATAATATCTTTCCTATACTTTTCATATGCTTTCATCGACTCATCACATCTATCTCCAGATCCCGCACCGAAAATATAATTATCTTTTATAGCATATCTATTACTATTACGTAAAGTCAATCTTATGTCGCCTTTTCCTTCTTTCACTTCATCAATAGCACTTGTAAATCTATCAATACTTTTAGGAAAAGCAAAATAACCAATCACCAAGAACGCAATCATTACTACTCCTGTAATTATCCCAATCTTAACTTCCTTCTTAACAAATGTCAACCAAATCCATAAAATAAAGAAAATCAAAACTTCACACAACATACCAGCTCTTGACGTAACAAAGAACGGCGACATTGTCATAAGCAATAATGATATTAAATTGAATATTTTTATTGAAGTAGATGCAAATAATTCCTTAAAACAAAACGCCAATCCCAAGCATGTAAATATAGAAAAATGCGCTCTGTGCGGAAATTCAAATATTCCATTTACTTTGAAAAATCTATAATATGACGTTAATCTTGTAAGACTATAATCTTTATATGAAATATCATATATCGCCCATACAAAATTTACTATGTACAATGCCAATATTCCCCACACAAAGCAATACATCACTGTCCTGATTCTTTCTTTTGTCAGATACGATAAATTTGATGTCATGAAAAATAATGGGAAAAGCAAGAATGATAGTTTTTTACCAATTTGAACTCTGGCTTCAGCGGTGTTTTCCGAATAGAAAAAACTTATGGCATATAATACCCAGAAAGCAATAGAAATAATATATACATACTTATTTTTATATTGCAGATTGTTCCTTTTGAATCCTTCCTCAAATATTCCCTTGAAGATACAACTTATAGCGAGCCCTATCATAATGTAAGTCGCTATTCTCCATGATATTGGAACAAAAAAAGCGAATAATGCCAAAAAAATATATTCGCTTAATTGAAATGGTTTTAAACCTTTAAAAGATTCAATCATGTTTTAAAAATCGTAATATTTTCTGTCTAATGTGGTTCTGATACCGAAACTTATTATAAAATCATTGTTATTTCCAATCCCTTCAATGTTCTGATTTCTATGTGTAACTTCAGCGAAAACATTGAGATTATAAGATGGATTTACTAACCATGAAACCACGAAATTATTCATCATCAAGGTATTCAACTCTCCCGTCAACATATAGTGACCATAATATGGTTTTTCATACCCTTCAATTTGATAATAATCATTGTAGTTATGATAAATATCGTGTCCATAATATTGGAACTCGCCGTCTGCTGTTGTGACATCATCGCCCCATTGTCCGAAGTTCATCTTATATTGGAAATAGAAACGTTTGTAATTGTACTGCACTCTTGCAACAATTTCATAAAAGTTTGCTCCCCAAGGATGAGCGAGCGGCTGGTTCAGATGTGCGTAATTATCTTCTCCGTCGTAATGAGAATACATATAAGGTCTTACCATATTAAACTCTCCTTGCAGAAAAAGATTCTTCACATTGAAACAATTATAACTCTTAACGCCGAATTGATATGATTGCTTGTTTGCCCAATAACCATTACCGCCGATAAATTCTTTAAATGTCATTTCATCCAATACAAATTGTGCATACAAGGTAGCATGTTTTCCCAAGATAAGACTTCCAGAAGCACCAAGTAAAGCATTATCAGGTGATTGTCCAACGTAATAATCTGTAGTTCTTAAGAATAAAATCGGATTTATGTACTGGAAGTCCAGACCTCTTCTCACGCCGTTTTCATCCTGACCTTTACAAACCATAGCATCAAACAAGCCGATATTAAGACGTTTTGTAACAGCCCAATCTAAATAATGTATAACAATATTCTTTCTTGCGAAAGTATCGTCATCTAACAGACGATTTTTATCAGACATTTGTGAATAAAGACAAGTATATTGAATATTCCATATATCGGCAGTGAGTTTTACGTATGGATAAGCAAAAGCATTGTCTGATAATATCAAAGAGCGATAACCGTCACCAATGAAATTCTTTCCGTAACCTAATGTAGTTTGTAACCAATAGACAGGACGCGCCACTAAATAAGCAGAAGCATTCGCATAATCGAAACCTGTTTCTTTAAACGTTCTCGCATGACCTTGTCCTGGAACGACTCTGTTAGTTTTCGCAAAATCTGTTATATAATCAGGGAATACAGCTTGATTTTCTCTAAGATTTGTGTAAAAAGCGAAATTATTTCCTATTGTTCCTTTCACCTCAGCTCCGCGTGTATTTACCCAAATGCTTTTACTTCCGTCTTTACCAACTTGAAAATCGACGATAGGATTGATACCGATATAGAAATCGTCTGTTTTCGTCCCTATAAAATCTGCATTAAAGATAGAGTTCCAGACTATGTTTTTCCACTTCTTATTGTAATTCTTAACAATATACTGCGATTTGTTAAGGCTGTCCAAGTTCAGAACATTCTTGAATTGATATTCCGACCATGACTTCATCGCTGTGTGAAAACGATAATCGGAGTTATAAGCCGCAGCTTGTACCTCCATCTCATAATCATCGTTGAGAGGAATCAAAAGCTCTTGTGAAGAAACATTGCTTATTGACAATAAGCATATTATAGCTATAAATAATTTCTTTACATTCATATTAATCTTCTTTTTTATCTAATCTTGAATAGATAGAATTGTTACTGATGAATTCAGGAACTATGTTTTTCATCTGAGCAACAATCTTGAAATCATCGCTTGTTGGAATTAAGTTAATGAGGGTTTCAATTTTCTCATTTACTTCCTCTTCAGTATAGCGACGAACCTTTGCCCTCATGATCTTTGCATGTTCTGTTGGAATTGTATTTTCTTTTGTTGAAAGCAATTCTTCATAGAGTTTCTCGCCAGGTCTCAAACCTGTTATCTCAATTTCAATATTTTGTTTATGTGATAATTTTATCATCTTCTGAGCGAGGTCGTAAATCTTGACAGGTTCGCCCATATCGAAAACAAAAATATCTTCTCTTTCACCCATAACACCAGCTTCAAGAACGAGACTACATGCTTCAGGAATAGTCATAAAATAACGGATGATATTTCTATCTGTAACAGTAAGAGGACCGCCTTTTGCCAACTGCTTTTTGAATAATGGAATAACGGAACCGTTAGAACCTAACACATTACCGAAACGCGTCGTAACAAATGCTGTCTTTTCTGCTTTACGACTTTGTGTATAAATCTCAGCTATACGTTTTGTGGCACCCATGACGTTTGTAGGATTAACAGCTTTATCTGTAGAAACCATTACAAACTTTTCAACGCCGAATTCTATTGCGAGGTCAGCGACGTTTTTGGTTCCGAGAACGTTAACAAAAACAGCCTCATACGGGAACTCTTCCATCAAAGGGACGTGTTTGTATGCGGCTGCATGATATACTATCTGAGGCTGATGCTTGCTGAAAACCTCTCTCATTTTCACATTATCTTTCACATTACCAACGATAAACTCCATTGGAATATTGAAAGAACGATATGGTTCATTATTCTTCAACTCAAATTGAATATCATATAATGGAGATTCTGCCTGGTCTAAAAGTATAAGTTTCTTTGGTTTATAATGAAGCACCTGGCGGCAAATCTCGCTACCGATAGAACCAGCAGCACCTGTTACCATAATCACTTTATCATGTAGACCTTCAGTGATATTTTCTTTACCAAGAACTATAGGTTCCCTTCCTAATAAGTCTTCAATCTTAATATCTTCAATCTGATCGACCCTAAGATTATTATCAATCCAATTGTTAAGATAAGGAACAGCTTTCACCTCAACACCCAAATCAATTATCTCATTGATAATCTTCGTTCTTTGTTCACGTCCTAAACTAGGAATTGCAAAGATAAATAATTTGATATTGTTTCTATCAATATAATCTTTACTAATAATCTTTGATGGATTAAATACAGGAACTCCATTTATCAATTTACCCACCTTGTTAGTTGAATCATCAACAAAGGCGACGATGTTATAATAATTTGCAGTATCTTGTTCAACTGCCTTCTTTGTTACAATTCCGGCATCACCCGCACCATAAATAATTGTGTTTATAGGTTCTTGCTTATGGCTTATATTTTCATTATAAATACGTCTGATAACCAAACGTGAAATTGTCATTAATATAAACGCCAGCATTGATACAAATATCATTTCTGAATGATATACGAACCACTGACTTACATCTACGGAAGTAAATCTTTCAAACACATATTTCGTCATAAACGTCACGATAAACGTCCCTAAGCAAACGAATCCTATCTTCTTAATATCGCCGAATCCACTATAACGAACAAGACCTTTGTATGAATCGAAAATAAATGCATTTATCAAAAATGCAACGAATAATGTTACAAAACGAGGTATTTCTGCAACAATGTTCAAATCGCCTAAATGATATACATACTTAATGAATATGTAAATCAAAAATGACATTAAAAACAACATACAGTCGAACAATAGCACCAACCATTTTGAAAAAGAGCGCGATGCATATCTACCTCTAAATAATGCCAATGCTAAATTCTTTAATATTTTTCTCATATCTTTTTATTTTAAGGGCAACAGACAGCTATCAACTGTCTTTGTCCACATTTACCATAGTATATTTATTTTTGCCAATCTTTAATATGTTGTTCTTCTTCCTTCTTACAGATCAACAATGTATTATCGCTTTCTGCAATGATGAAATTATCCAGACCTTGAATAACGACTTTGCGTTCTGAAGGAGTATGAACCACGCAATTCTTGCAGTCGATGAGATTTATATTATGACCCACCGCCGCGTTATTGTTTTCATCCTGTTGAAGATGAGTGTAAAGACTTCCCCAAGTTCCCAAGTCGCTCCAGCCGAAGTTAGCGGGATAGACAAAGACATCTTCAGACTTCTCCATCACAGCGTAATCGATGGAAATATTAGGACAAGTTGGGAAATATTGATTTATAACTTCTTGTTCCTGTTCAGTATAGAATGAAGATTCAATCTTATCGAATACCTCAGCAAGCTCTGGAACCAATCTGGAAATTGTCTCAACCACCATCTTCACATTCCAGACAAAGATACCTGCATTCCAATAATAGCCGCCCTCAGCGAGATAAGACTTTGCTGTCTCAAGATTCGGTTTCTCCTTAAATGCCTCGACTTTTTGTATTGTTTCCGAACCCAAAGTCTGTTGTCTGTTGTCCGTTGTCTGTTGACTTTTTATATACCCGTATCCAGTTTCCGGACGTGTAGGCATCATTCCTAATGTTAATATTGCCTCGCGATTTTCAGTAAACTCTAATGAGTTTTTTATCACCTCGCGGAAAGTATTAACATCGAGGACGATATGGTCTGCCGGAGAGAAAACGAGATTTGCTTCTGGATATTTTGCATAAATCTTACGGCTCACATATTCGATACAAGGAGCGGTATTTCTCATGCAAGGCTCCAACAAAATCTGAGTTTCCGGAACACCAGGAAGTTGTTCTCTGACTATAGATTTATATTTTTCTGAAGTAACAATCCATACATTTTCAATAGGAATGACAGTATCAAAACGTTCGACTGTAAGTTGTATAAGAGATTTACCGATACCGAGAACATCGATAAACTGTTTAGGTTTTTCAGGCGTGCTCATAGGCCAAAAACGAGAGCCGACGCCGCCAGCCATAATAATAAGGTGATTATTGTTCATTTTTTTAAGTTTAGAGTGTAGAGTTTAGGGTGTAGAGTAGTTAATTGTTTTAAGTTTAATAGTTGAGAGTTTACCAGATTTCTTAATAAACTAACAACTACTCTAAATATTACACTCTCAACACTACACTAATTGTACGATTTCCTTAGTCCTGACAACAAGCGGGCTATCTCCTCTACTAATACATCTATACTAACTCGCTCGTCGGTCGAGATATACTTTAACTCTTCTGCAATTTCAAACTGACTTGATATTTCCATTAAAGAACCGTATGCTATTTCAACAAAATGCTTTTTATCTTTTATTGAAAAACGATTCACACCTTCTGCTATATTTGAAGTAATGGAAACGGAAGCCCTCCGCAACTGATTACACAACGCCATGTTTTCTTTAGGAGGAAATTGCTCTGATAAATAATATGTTCTTTTTACTAATTCTTTTGACTTCTGATAAACTATAAGTTTTCTATAATTAAATATACTCATAAACTTTGGTTTTATATTTAATACACTATTAACTTCTAACTAAACTCCTTAATCTATTATAAACTATCAATCAACTATAATCTTTCAACTACTCTAAACTCTACACCTTACACTCTACACTAAAAAATTCTTTCCATCATCTGCCATTTCTCATCGGAGCGCGCGTCGGCACGGCATCCCTGAAATTGTGCCACGTAAGCTTCCCATTCTGCTTGACGAGGCAATGTTGCGAGACGTGCCATATCACGTTCCCAATCGAAATCATCGACGGTGTCGCAAATCATAAAAAGCAGATTTCCTTTAATGAAAATCTGCATATCCAATATTCCTACTTCGCGTTGTCCCTCGATAATCTCAGGCCAGACATGAGAATGGACTTCCACATACTTCTCTATCAACTCAGCATCGTTGACGAGAGTTAAAGTTTGACAATAACGTTTCATACTTTTAAAGTTTATAGTTTAATGTTTAGGGTGTAGAGTAGTTTAGAGTTTTAAGTTCAATAGTTGAAAGTTTATAATACACTATAAACTAAAATGTCTATAAACTATCAACTACTCTAAACACTACACTCTCAACTCTCAACTAATTAAAATCCTGATCTTCTAATTTTCAATTTAATTGCTTCCGGATGGTTGTCGCAGAAATTCTCTGCATCTTTAACAACACACGCCAAATATCCGCCGCCACCGGCACCTGGCATCTTCCATGCAAGAACATCTTCCATTGCAGAATATTCATCGATATAATCTTGTACGCAACCTTGTATCATTGCAGGGAACATCGCGACCTGAGCATTGAAAGAATCCTTATATGCTTTTGCAAATACATCTAAATCAGTATTCATAATCGCTTCCCAGCAATCATCGGCAGCTTTGGTAAGTGTCTCTACTTTTGTTTTTGTAATGTCCATACCATCAACTACAGAACAACCATGACGACGAGGATCCATAGGAATCATGCAAAGGTGATTTTCCAGCCAAGTCAATACAACCTCATCTTCACAAGTCTCAATTTTATCTGGCCAGAAATGATTGTCATAATAGTGACGACACAAGCCTGGAATGCAAATGCCAATAGAATCTTGTGCGCCGCTAATTATACCGTCTTCTCTTTCAGGATGATTCTCAAAACAGAACACCAAGCGAGCCAAAGTTTCTGGATCCATATTCGGAAGTTGGTAAGGCCAGATACGTTTTATCACATTACGAGTTGAAGTACTCAAGCCACATCTCTCACGAATCTCAAACGAAGGTTCAAGACTTATTGTGAGCGCCCAACCTGGAGCGTGACAACTGACATAAGGCTGGTCGATCCAAGTGCCTGCCAAATCTAAACGTGTTGGAATGAGGCAAGGACTTTTTTTCAATTCTGTGCTGCTACGAGCCTCAAGACCTTCATGCGGATCGCGTTCCAAGACAATATATTCAATTCCTCTTTCTTCACAGACCTTGCGCTTTGAATCAGAACCACCATCACTATTAACAACGAGAATATCAGGTTTTACAATATCTAAAGTCGGTATGAAATCTAAGATACCTCTACCTGCATTTATGTAAGCATCCTTAACATATTTGATACTCTTCACCATAAAGAGACGTTCCTGTTCAGAATAAACAGTCTTGTGATTTTTATAATGTAATATGGTCTTGTCAGAACCGATACCGACATATAGATCACCATATTGAGCAGCCTGGCGGAAAAACTCGACATGACCACTATGAAGAAGGTCATAACAACCCGAAACGAATACTTTTTTCATATAAAGTTTAATTATTCAAATACCACTCATACATTCGATGAATTCCTTCATCAATTTCTATCTTATGATGCCAACCCAAGTTATGCAATTTTGTGACATCGGTAAGTTTTCTCATCGTGCCGTCTGGTTTTGAAGAGTCCCAGCGGAGCTCGCCTTTAAAATCAATCTCTTTTACAATCATCTCAGCAGCCTGACGAATTGAGACTTCCTTACCAGTACCTACATTGATATGACAATTACGAATCTCTTTCTGTGAAGCATCGTAAGTATCTTTAAAATCAACGTTGAGCAAAACATGGACACTGGCATCAGCCATCTCTTCGCTCCATAAGAATTCACGCATCGGAGTTCCAGTTCCCCAAAGAGTTACAGCATCTGGTGAGATACCATATCTCGAAAGAACGGCTAATATCTCTTCATTTGTGTTATTACCGTCAACACCTTCAACTGGACGAAGATTTAAATCCTTACGCACAGCTTCCCAGTCATTTTCATTAAGACATTTAGCGAGATGAATCTTACGAATCATCGCCGGAAGGACATGACTTTTTTCCAAGTGGAAATTATCGTTAGGTCCGTACAAATTAGTCGGCATCACGGCAATGTAATTCGTCCCATACTGAATATTAAAACTCTCGCACATCTTAAGACCAGCAATCTTAGCGATGGCGTAAGGTTCGTTAGTATATTCGAGAGTATCAGTCAGGAGGCAATCTTCTTTCATCGGTTGCGGAGCCTCACGAGGATAAATGCAAGTACTTCCCAAGAAAAGAAGTTTCTTCACCCCATGACGATAGCTTTCGCCAATGACGTTTTGTTGTATCTGAAGATTGTTATAAATAAAATCAGCTCTGTAAATATTGTTAGCCATTATGCCACCTACATGAGCGGCAGCTAAAACAACAGCTTCCGGTTGTTCCTCATCGAAGAATCTTTTCACGGCAGCACCATCAAGAAGGTCGAGTTCCTGATGAGTACGACCAACTAGATTGGTATAACCTCTCGACATAAGATTATTCCATATAGCAGAACCTACTAAACCCCTGTGACCGGCTATATATATTTTGGTGTTTTTATTCATATTTATTTTTTTAACTATGACTATTGACGATGGCGATGACTTTTTGGGACTACTGTTTTTGTTTACGTATTTTGATGATTAATGATGATAATCTTTTTTCTATACTTTGAATATTGGAAATAAGTTTTACATATGTATTTTCTGATATGTAATTCATACTATACAATATTTCCAATTGTGTTTCTGTTTCATATGCAGAACCTAAAGATATTTCCAAAAATCTTGCGAAGTCAGTCTCTGATGCTCTTGAAGATCCTTCTGCAATATTTGAAGGTATTGAAACGACAGCTCTTTGAATTTGATTAGAAATACCATCATAACGAGGAAAGTCCTTTGTAACAATATAAACTTCTTTTGCCAATGTCATTGAATCTTTCCAGAAATCATATTCTCTAAAGTTTCTCATAAATTTAATCTTAATGGTTCATAATATTATTGCTTTATCCATAGCAAAAGCCATAGTCATAGCTAAAAGCCATAGTTACACTTTATAATGTATTTTCTTCACAAACTTCATATCATGTTCAACCATGATTTTCACTAATTCTTCGAATGAAGTCTTGCGAGGATTCCAGCCGAGTAATGTCTTTGCCTTTGTCGGGTCGCCGAGAAGCTGTTCCACTTCGGCAGGACGGAAGAAACGAGGATCAACAGCGACAAGTTCTTTACCTGTAGCAATGTCGATACCTTTCTCATCAACGCCTTCACCTTCCCATCTGAGGTTTATGCCCACTTCTTTAAAAGCAAGAGTTGTAAATTCTCTAACTGTATGATATTCACCTGTAGCGATAACGAAATCTTCCGGAGTTTCATGTTGCAGAATCATCCACATACATTCCACATAATCTTTAGCATAGCCCCAGTCGCGAAGAGCATTCAAATTACCGAGATACAATTTATCTTGATAACCTTGAGCAATACGAGCTGCAGCTAAAGTGATTTTACGAGTTACGAAAGTCTCTCCTCTACGTTCTGATTCATGATTAAAAAGAATTCCATTAACAGCGAACATGCCGTAACTTTCGCGGTAGTTTTTAGTAATCCAAAAACCATATTGTTTAGCGACTCCGTATGGAGAACGAGGATAGAAAGGAGTTGTCTCTTTCTGAGGGACTTCCTGTACCAATCCGTAAAGTTCTGAAGTAGAAGCCTGATATATTCTTGTTTTTTTATCCATACCGAGAATACGAACAGCTTCTAAAAGTCTCAATACGCCTATAGCATCAGCGTCGGCAGTATATTCTGGGACATCGAAACTGACCTTGACATGACTTTGTGCTGCCAAGTTATAAATCTCGTCAGGGTTAGTTTTACGAAGAATATTAATCAAAGAACTTGAATCAGTCATATCACCGTAGTGAAGATTGACCAAACGTTTGTTATGCATATCGCGCACCCATTCATCTAGATAAAGATGTTCGATACGACCTGTATTAAAAGAAGAAGAACGACGAATTATACCGTGAACCTCATAACCTTTCTCCAATAGAAACTCAGCCAAGAAAGAACCATCCTGACCGGTAATACCTGTTATTAAAGCGACTCTTTTCATGTTTTATCGTATTTGTTTAAGGTTTAAAGTTTAATGTTTAAGGTCTCATAGTCATCGCCATAGTTATAGTCATAGCTCCACTTTAAATTAAACTCTCAACTATACACTTCACTATATACTTCACATCCTCATCTGTAACGCATGGTCCTGATGGAAGACATAATCCCTTTTTAAACAATTCTTCACTGACACCATTGAGATACGCAGGATTATTTTTATAGACAGGCTGTTTGTGCATTGGTTTCCAAAGCGGACGAGCTTCTATGCCAGCTTTGTCTAATGCAATACGCATAGCCTCGACATTATTATTAGGCTGACAATCTGTTGTCAATGTAGATGCTGCGTGAGTCACGCTACCAGCACCGCCGACTGCACCCTGTAAAGTCTCGGCGTAAGCATTCTCTTCACCTTTAACTTTCACCCAAGGTTCTATGGTTATAGTGTTAAGCCAATAGTTACTGTCATAGTCTGAAGAAGGATTCTCCTGAACTTTAATACCATCTATATCTTTAAGAAGATCCTTATAAAGTTGGAAGATATGCTGATGATGTTTTATATGCTCATCAGCCACTGTCATCTGACCTCGACCGATGCCGGCGCAGATATTAGACATACGATAGTTGTAACCGATCTTTTCGTGCTGATAATAAGGATAATTTTCGCGAGCCTGAGTAGCATAGAACATAATCTCCTGTTTAGCAGCATCATTTTCGCATATAAGAGCACCGCCACCAGAAGTAGTGATCATCTTATTACCATTAAAGGAAAGAATACCAAATTTACCAAAGGTTCCCAACACCTGACCTTTATATTTAGAACCAAAACCTTCGGCTGCATCTTCTATGACAGGAATCTCATAACGGTTAGCTATTTCCATTATCTCCTCAATTTTATAAGGCATACCATAGAGAGCCACAGGAATAATAGCTTTAGGTTTTTTACCTGTCTTTGCGATACGATCTTTGATAGCCTCTTCGAGAAGCTGGGGATCCATATTCCAGGTGTCGCGCTCTGAATCTACGAAGACTGGAGTTGCGCCGAGATAAGTTATAGGATGCGATGATGCACAGAAAGTGAATGACTGCACAATGACTTCATCGCCGGGACCTACGCCACATGCCAATAGTGCAAGATGTACTGCTGCGGTACCTGCACTGAGTGCTACAGTTTTTTTATTTTCTCCGACGAAAGCGTCGAGGTCAGCTTCAAAGCCATTAACATTAGGACCGAGAGGCACCACCCAATTGGTATCAAAAGCCTCTTGTATGAATTTCTGCTCGTTGCCGCTCATATGGGCAAGACAGAGGTAAATGCGTTTTTGTGACATGATTTTTAGATTTTAGCTGTCAGCAGTTAGCCGTCAGCGATGGTTGATTTAATTATTATAAAAATCTAATGATTCGTAAAGTTTTATAGTTTCACGGATATATTTCCATTTGGATAATCTCAATCTATTATTTACTCTATAATTATCAATTATCGATTATTTAGTCTATATTTGTTATTCTACTTTCCAATCCTGTAATGTTCGTGTTAGAGTACTAAAACTTACTCCGCATTTTATCAGACGTTTTCCCGAACTCTCGTAAGGAATCATATAACCCTTATCATCAATCTGTTTCAACGCCTCATCCGCTGATTTATCGACCTTTATCTCTATCACATAGATAGTATCTATATATTGCATGACAATATCAGCCCGTCCTCTACAACTTCTGACTTGTGTCTGTACATAACGATTCATAAATGAGAATATCAGATATAGAATCGTCTCATAATATGATTCTCGTTTTACTATTTCTTTGTCACTATACGGTATGCCTGCCAAATAAGATCTCAATATGGAGAAGAAGTCTTCTATATCATCATTGCGCAACGCATTGAACAAATTTAAAATAAGACCATTATCTTCTAAATCAGTAGTTTTTGTATAAACAGGAAGAAGATTCTCAGCCAGACCTATTCTTACTTCTTTATTAGGAATACCTAAACAGAACGAGTTTGTTTCTCTATTATAGTCTTTTATGGTAAGATACCCGCTTTGATATAACAATGGCAGAGCGTTGGTCATCGTTGTTGTTGGTCTGTCGAACGAACTTGCATCGGTTTGCACGTTGTCAATACTTGTGACATCTGTATTATAACGTTGCAGTTGATGAATAAGATAAGTCGGAGTACCAGAGGCGAACCAATAAGAATCGATATGTAATTTTTGAAAAGCGTTTAATATACTATATGGGTTGTAAATTTCTTTGTTACCTCTTCCAAAACGATAGCCATCGTAATATTGCTTTAGCATAAGTTTCATATCCTCAACAGAACACTTATATTCTTCTGCAAGTCGTTCTATATCTTTTGCAAAGACAGAATGCAATTCATCTTCAGTAATACCGCAAATGGCTTCATATTCAGGATCCATACTAACATTGTTAATATTGTTTACAACACTGAATATATTCATCTGAGCGAATTTTGTTATACCTGTCAGAAACACAAAACGCAGGTGAGCATCGCAAGACTTCAGTGGAGCGAAAAACTCCTGCATCATAGTGAGTACATGATTATGATTATTCTCATTATGAAGATAGTCTAACATAGCAGCATCATACTCATCAATAATTACGACTGTCCTTTCTCCTTTCGTCTCATTTGCACGTTTTATCAGTCCGGCCAATTTCTGTCCGGGACTTATCTCCATATCTGAATAACCATATTTCTCCTCATAGTCATTCAGCTGACGATATAATTCATTTTTTATTCCTTGTATATCTTGGTTTTTTGCTGTACTGAAGTCAAAATATAATACTGGATATTCTTTCCATTCGTTTTCCAACTTATCTATAAGTAAACCCTTGAACAGATTCTTTTCGGCTTTAAAATAAGATTTCAAGGTACTCGACAGCAGCGATTTTCCGAAACGGCGAGGGCGACCAAGAAAGACATACTTATTCCCTTTAACCAACTTATATAAGATGTCGGTCTTATCAACATAAACATAATTATCGTTGATGATCTCGGAGAATGTTTGTATGCCAATAGGATATTTCATATTTTCAGTTCTAAGTCTTTTTACAAAGATAACAAATTACAAGGAAAAATTATCAGACTTTTTTCAAAATCTTTTCTCGAATAGTCTGTAATTGCGAAAATAATCTACCGTCGTTTATATTAAATACACCTGTCTTGATGTAGAATTGACCAAATAAAACAATACTGCCTTTATGTGTACTTACATTATGTTTATCAAATATTAGAAGTGCTGATACTGCATGGAACAATGCATAATACAACCTGTTTGCTATGTTGTCCCAATAGGATAATTTTTCTAATTCATTGATTTGGGAGACAATATTCTCGGCTTTTTCTATCTCTAAGCCGACTATTATCTTGCGTTCTTCTTCATTGAGACTCATTGCAATAATATTTTATCTTTCTCAACATTCTTGTAGAATGGCAGAAAGGTACTATTCTCCCATTCCTCCTTGGTATATAATACAGGAATTACCGACTGACCATTTTCCCATCCTAACATGGTAAATGAGAACGACACATTGTCATAATCTGATTGTTCAATCTTCGATTTATCAAGAATTATCAACAAATCCCAATCCGAACCCTCATTAGCATCGCCTCTTGCCCTTGAACCATATATGAACAACTGACCACCAGAAGGTATAACTTCTTTGGCCACCTTCTTTATTTTATTTATAAAATGCTGATCATTCATATACAAATATGTTTACTTTCCTACAAAGATAACAAATATTATCTAAAATTTATTGGTAATGGAAAATATTTCAGCAATAACAGACATATCTTTATAACAGATGCTGAACTTTGAATCATATCCATAATTGCTCACAACTCATAGTTCACGGCTGATAAAGAACTATCTCTCCTTTTTTGCCTGTCGGTAATAATGTGCTTTTATTTTTAGGTTCCATTGTTTTGGGTTTTGTTAATTCTCATATTCTTTTCAAAATTTCTTCAGGACAAAATCCCAGTTTGATGACAGTACATAATCCTCTTCCCATATCTTTCACAGAAGCTCATCGTCAATGATTAGAGACGAAAGTATAAGCGTCCCATACACAGCCTGTAGAAAAGAGTTGCTCTGTAACAGGTTGTTCTTTCTGGATAAGGAAATCTATTTTTTGTTCGTGGTTTTGTATTTGTTGTTGTAGAAGAAACATCTTTTCTCTCTGGCATTCAATCTTCTTTGAAAGATGATATTCCACTTGTTGAAGAGTAGGGTGAACCGCATATCCCTTAAGAAGATATTGTTTCAAGACATTATTTGCCTATCTTCTAAAAGTTGTAGCATTTATACTGTTGACGCGGTAGCTTACAGAAAGAATAGCATCTAAATTATAGAATTTTGTGGCATATTTCATACCATCGTTGCAGTATATTCCAAAATGGAACTAACTGAATTCTCATTAGGTTGGTAGAGGACTATCTCAACTTTTTAAATTGTTACCGATAATGTGATTTTACTTTTAAGTTTCATCGTTCTGGGTTTTAGTTAATTCTTATATTTACTTTGTATTATTAAATACCAGCATTATGTTATCTGTGATTTATTTAGGTTATTTGCATGATAAAATAATTTATCCATTCAAACATTTTTTATACTGCAATTTCTACAATATTCATCTATGTATGCATTAATTATACCTTACTATTAAAAATTCAGAATGGTTCAATATCATTGTCATTACTTGTATAAGTTCGACCAATATGTACTCTTTCTATTCCATCAATAATAAATTCCTTCTCCAAACCATTGTTACGGGTTCCAAGAATTAATTTCTTATATTCAAATTCTAAAAGTATACTTTCTACAATATCTCTTCTAAGTTTACTAATATTATCGACAAATAACAATTTAATCCATCTTCTCGACATTAGACAATTAACAATATTGTAAACATCTTTTTCTGTAAAATATGCTTTCCCATATGAATTATATCTCGTTTTTGTATTAAGTAAACGATTAATGTCATAATCTGAAAATATCTTAGAAATAATATTATCCGTTAATTTGACAGCTATATTTTTTCGAAAATGAGATAATAACCAAAACACAGATATAGATATTAATATTACGGAACTAAGAATAAGACTTATTCCAATATCATTTAGAATAATTTTAACTTGCGGAAGTAATAATGATAAACTTGCTAAGGATGATGCTGTACCAACAATATTACCAAAAATTTTCGGTTTATATAATGCTCGTATATTCTCACGAGAATAGTTCAGTTCCTCAGAAATTCTTTTATCATAGTTATCTTGACAATCCTTTAATTGCTTTTTATAACTATCTACATCATTATCAAGATTATCAATTTTAACACATAGTTCTTTTATTTTACTTTTTAAATTTATAATTTCTAAATCTTTGTCAGAATTGGTTTTTATCAGTGCCAACTTTTCTTCATCCTGACTATGGGATATTGCAACCTGTCTGTTTAATCTCTGTTGTTCGAGATATTCATCAAATTCTGCTTTTAAATTTTGTAATTGTTTAAATTTCTCCTCAGCTTGATTTTTTATATTTTCATCTGTGAACTTATCGGGATGGCAACTAATCATAGTTTCATGTAACAATTTATATAATTGATATTCATCTATATCTGTATTGATATCTATGACTTTTTTAACACGTTCCATGATTGAAATCTGCAAAATACTATCATCCATATTAGATAAAAATTATCCTTTATATTTTATTATTTTAGCAGGAACCCCTGCCATAACAGCATTATTTGGTACATTATTTATAACTACTGCACCAGCCCCAATCAAACAATTTTCTCCTAACTCTTGGATGCCAGTCATAATTGTTGAGCTAATTCCGCAATACGCATATTTGTGTGCAATTATTGATGCTCCGAAGTTGCATCCTGTTGATAAAAATACTCCCTCTTCTAATACTGAGTGATGTGCTAAATGCACACCCATACTTATCATGGTGTAATCTTTTATTATCGTATATGGCATAATAGTTGTCCCAAGTAGAATGTAAACTCCTTCTCCAATAGTTACATTGGGAGATATAATTACACTAGGATGAATATAGTTAGGTATTTTATACCCCAATTTTTTTGCATAGAATAGAAACTCTACTCTTAATTTGTTATTTCCAAGAGGACAATAAACAGCCTCAACTCCATATTTTTCTTTTAACAACGGGAGATAATCAACGCCTCCTAAAACTGGAATGTTTTTTATTACGTTGTTCTTCGGTGCATCATCTAAGAAACCAATAACATCTACACCAGATTCTTGCAGATAAGCTAAATATACTTCTCCGTAAGTACCAGCACCTATGATAACACTTTTCATAATCCTCTAATTATTAGTTTGTCCCATCAAATGGATACATTGTCGCTGTTGACTCATTATTAATATCTTCTCTAAATATTACTTTTTTAATAGTCAACAGAATAATTCTAATATCTAACCAAAGTGTACAATGATCGACATACCAAACATCTAATTCAAATTTCTTTGTCCAGCTGATAGCATTTCTTCCATTGCATTGTGCCCAGCCTGTTATCCCAGGTCTTACCTCATGACGGCGTGCTTGTTCTTTGGAGTATAAAGGAAGATAGTGAACTCTTAACGGTCTCGGACCAATCAAAGCCATATCACCTTTTAACACATTTATTAACTGTGGTAATTCATCAATAGATGTTTTTCTTACAAATCTACCGACTTTTGTCAGACGTTGTGCATCTGGCAATAAATTCCCATTCTCATCTCGCTCATCGGTCATGCTCTTAAATTTTATAACCTTAAATATTTTACCATCTTTGCCTGGACGTTCTTGTGTGAAGAATGCTCCAGCTCCTTTGTTGGCAAAATGCAACCATATTGTTATTATCAACAATATTGGCCAGATTATCAATAGTGCGACGAAGACTATTGTAAAGTCAATTATTCTTTTGAAGAAGTTTTTATACATGTTTCATTATTGTATTGTACGTATGTTCAGTAGTATAATTGTTTAGGAAGAATTGATAAGCATTTTCTCCCATTTGTTTGATGTCTGATGAAAGCATTCTATCTACCGTTTCAACAAAACTATCAACTGAGTTGCTTGGACAATAGTATCCGTATCCATTATCTTCTGCAATTGTACCTGTATCACAATTTGGATCGGTTACCGCAATAATTGGTTTATGTTCCATTAGATATGGTAACAAACGACTTGGATAATTAGGTATTGTAAATCTATAATCCAAAAATATCATCCCAACATCACATGATCTTGCCAATGCATCATATTCAATCTTAGGCAGAGATTTGAAAAGAGATACTGCTTTAGGTTTTTCGCTATTAACCCATGACTCCAATTTTGGATATTCTGTACCGCTACCAACTATCACAAAATGACAATCTGTTCTATCCTTGACAGCCTTCATACACTCCAAAAGGAAAGGTATTCCTTGTGGTTTCCCCATATTTCCACCATATATAAAAATAGGTTTATCCGCTGGTAAATTATATTTTTCTCTAATACTATTGGCTATTGGCTGTTGACTATTAGTTGGTATATCGTAACTATTTGGAGCGACCTCTACAATATCTGGATTTATCTCAGGATTATGTTTTAGTACGTATTTGACATTGGCTGGACTCATACAACCGATGTAGTCAGAAATGTGATATAATTCTTTTTCTTTACGTCTAAATGATTTGTATAAAATACCCTTCAATCCAGTTTTACTTAACATTCCAATATCAACTGCATTTTGTGGGAATATGTCTTTTAGAAGAAGATAAGAAATTGCATTAGGATTATGCTTCCTTGCATATTTAATAACCTTAGTAAAAGTAATAGGAGGAGTTGAGTATAGTATAATATCAAATTTTACATTAGAAAAATATCTTCTTAATGCTTTTTTAAATTGAGTTTCCAACAACACCTGACCTATTCCTTTTTCTATCACATTGGTTTTAGCTACATTAAGTGTCTTTACGCCTAAAGCATGAACTCCATTATCTTCTTTCAACTCAGTAGGCAATCCTAAACATCGCTCTCTTGGATAAATAATATACACATTATGACCTTCGTTACGAAATTTTCGCATCAAATCGGTGTATATACCACTTGTCTCGATATTTTGCATACCCGAAGACATTGTCAGAAATAGGATATTCATGGATATTCTTTTTTTACTTTGGCTGTTAGCCATTGGCTTTTATATTAAGTTAATGTCAATCTACTCCTTCCTCCACACCATCTTGTTTACTACTCCGGTGTAGGATTGTATTAATTTAACTACTTTGGTAGAGACGTTTTCGTCAATATAATTTGGAACTGGTATGCCGTTGTCTCCTTCTTTTACCATCTCTACGGCTGTGTCAACGGCTTGCAGAAGATCGTGTTCGTTGATGCCTGCCAAAATGAAGCAGCCTTTATCTAAAGCTTCTGGACGTTCTGTTGATGTCCTTATACATACTGCTGGGAATGAATGTCCAACACTTGTAAAGAATGAGCTTTCTTCTGGTAATGTGCCTGAGTCTGAAACAACAGCAAAGGCATTCATCTGAAGACAATTGTAATCATGGAATCCTAATGGTTCATGTTGAATAACTCTTGAATCCAATTTGAACCCCGACGCTACTAATCTGTTTCGTGAACGTGGATGACAGCTGTATAATATTGGCATATCGTATTTCTCTGCCATTGCATTGATTGCATTAAACAGAGAAGTGAAATTCTTTTCTGTATCGATGTTTTCTTCACGATGAGCGGATAATAAAATATATTTTCCTTTTTCTAATCCTAACCTTTGATGAACATCGCTTGCTTCAATATCTGCAAGATTATTGTGTAACACTTCTGCCATTGGCGAACCACTAACGTATGTACGTTGCGGAGCGACGCTGCTTGCATTCAAATATCTTCTCGCATGTTCCGAATAGCAGATATTTACATCTGAGATAATATCTACAATACGTCTGTTCGTCTCTTCTGGAAGACATTCGTCGAAACATCTGTTACCAGCTTCCATGTGGAAGATTGGAATATGAAGACGTTTTGCTCCAATTACACTTAAACATGAATTTGTATCTCCGAGTACAAGGACTGCATCTGGTTTTATCTGAACCATCAACTTATAACTCTTGTCAATGATATTACCCATTGTGGCACCGAGGTCATCACCAACAGCATCTAAGTAAACTTCAGGATCTGCTAATTTCAAATCTTTGAAGAAAACTCCATTAAGGTTATAATCGTAGTTTTGTCCTGTATGAGCTAAAACTACATCGAAATACTTACGACATTTATTTATAACTGCTGCCAAGCGGATAATCTCTGGACGCGTTCCTACTATAATTAAAAGTTTCAATTTACCATTATCGGCAAATTTAACACCATCATTAGTTTTAGTATTCATAATTATCTCTATTTAACCACAGATTACTCAGATATTCATATAATCTGTGCAATCAGTGTAATCTGTGGTGACTATTATTCAATTTATATAACGTTCATATCTCAAAGAGGTCTCTCCAAAGTTGATAAGCAAAGAATGCTTTAACCCAGACGCGTACATATAATTTATTACCTGTGCTCTAAAGATGTCATCCAACTCTTTTACAGCTTTCAACTCAACAATATATTCATCGTAACATACAAAATCAGATTGATAAACATGTTGTAGTTCAATACCTTTATAAGTAATTTTAAATGTCTTTTCTCGTTCATACGGAATGCCACGACGCTTAAATTCAACTTCTAAGGCATCTTGATATACTTTTTCTATGAATCCAGCACCAAGTATCTTATGAACTTCCATGCACGCTCCGATAATGGAGTAAGACTTCTTGTCTTTTCCTTTTAATTCATATTCTTTTAATAAATCCATGTTTCTATAAATTTTGGTATTAAATGATTCTATCTAACTACAGATTGCACAGATTACTCAGATGCTCATATAATCTGTGCAAACTGTGTAATCTGTGGTTCTACACTTTCTCAAAATAAGTATCAGGTCTGTTTGGATCGAATGCTTCATTAGCCCACATGACCGTAACTAAATTTTCTGTTTCTGAGAGATTAATGATATTGTGTGTGTATCCTGGAAGCATGTGGATTGCTTCTATCTTGTCGCCACTGACTTCAAATTCTATTACTTCGTCAGAATCAATCTTTCTTTCTTGTATCAAGCCATGGCCTGAAACGACGATAAAAAATTCCCATTTGGTATTATGCCAATGCTGACCTTTTGTGATACCTGGTTTTGAAATGTTTATTGAAACCTGTCCACAATTTAAAGTCTTTATCAACTCTGTAAAGCTGCCTCTGTCATCAACATTCATTTTCAGAGGAAATGAGACTTTTTCTTTTGGCAAATAAGATAAATATGTAGAATATAATTTCTTAGCAAAAGAATTATAAGGTATCTCTGGAACAACGAGTGTATGTGGTTGCTCTTTGAAAGATTCTAATAAATCAACTATTTCACCAAGAGTTACCTTATGAGTAATAGGAGCAGCACAATATCTTCCATCTATTGTTAATATTGTCTCAACACCCTCGAATTCGCATCTGTGTTCTTCACCTTTCAATGCAGCAATCATTTCCTCAACTAAGTCATCTATGTAAAGAAGTTCCAACTCGGTACTTCTGTCATTGACTTGTATTGGAAGGTCATTGGCAATATTATTACAGAAAGTAGCAACAGCGCTATTATAATTTGGGCGACACCACTTGCCAAACAAATTTGGGAAACGGTAAACGAGGACCTTTGCTCCTGTCTCTTCAGAATATTGAAACATCAGTTCTTCGCCAGCTTTCTTACTCTTACCATATTCTGATGTACCAAAACGACCTGCCAATGTTGCCTGAATAGAACTGCTTATCATCACAGGACATTTATTGCTATATTTCTTTAATGTATCGAGTAAAGTTGAGGCAAAGCCAAAATTACCCTGCATAAATTCCTCCTGATTCTGAGGACGATTTACGCCAGCAAGGTTGAAGACGAAATCACAGTTACGGCAAAAGACATCAAGTTCTTCTATTGTATTGTCAACATCGTATTCATAGATTGCATCAATAGTTAGATTACCGTAGCAACGAGCCTTGCCGTCTTTGATATTTTTAAGTTGAGCCACGAGATTCTTACCAACAAATCCCTTGGCACCTGTAACTAATATTTTCATAATATATCGTTTTCTGAAATTGGCTGATAAGGACCTTCTTTAACCTCAAAAATCACAGAACCACTCTCCATTATTTCTATTGTATGCCAAGTGCCTTTAGGTATGTGAACCCCGAAATTTCCTTCTTCCTGACACATGATAAATCTATCTATCACATTCTTGTCATCGTCATAGAATATAACTTCTATCTTGCCACGAATCAGGATATAAGTTTCATCGGTATTCTGATGGCGATGTATCGGCAATACCGTTCCAGGTTCCAAAGCATTGAACAATCTCTGCACCTTGCTATCCAACGAATCATGGAGATTATGATTCATTCTCAAACGCGGATTTTCCTTCGCTTTTTGAGTTATTGAGTCTAATAATTCCTTATCAAGTTTCATATTATTCTGATCTAATTTCTCTTGCTTTACTTCTTGGTTGAAGTCCTAAATCTTCGCGAATAAAGCGTAACTTAAGAAGGAGTTCCTTCATACCTTCCACATCCAAACGAGCGGTGTTATGTGAATGATAATCTTCAATTTTAGTAATTTCCTCATTACCATCAGAGAAGAACTTATCATAATTAAGGTCACGATTGTCGCATGGAATACGATAATAGCCACCCATATCTATCGCTTTAGCCATTTCTTCACGAGTTACGAGAGTCTCGTATAATTTCTCACCATGACGAGTACCGATGACTTTCACTTCTGTCTCACCATATTTAGGATTGACTTTAGTGTATGTCTGTTTCAATGCCTCTGCCAAAACATCTAATGTAGCTGCAGGAGCTTTTTGTACGAAGAGGTCACCGTTTTCACCATGAGTGAAAGCATAGATAACCAAATCAACAGCATCATCCAATGTCATCATGAAACGAGTCATGTTAGGATCGGTGATAGTGATTGGTTTGCCTTGTTCCATTTGTTCAACCCAAAGAGGAATGACAGAACCACGAGAAGCCATCACGTTACCGTAACGAGTACAACAGATTGTTGTCTTTGCATTTGGTCCAAGTTCACGACCTTTAGCTATTGCGACTTTCTCCATAAGAGCCTTTGAGATACCCATTGCGTTGATAGGATAAGCAGCCTTATCTGTTGAAAGCACGACGACATTCTTCACTTCATGTTCTATTGCTGATAGAAGCACGTTGTTTGTACCTAAAACATTAGTAAGCGTTGCCTCCATAGGGAAGAACTCGCAAGAAGGGACTTGTTTGAGAGCAGCAGCAGCGAAGACATAATCGACTCCACGCATCGCCACGTCAACAGACTCTCGATTGCGAACATTACCGATATAGAATTTTACTTTACTTGCTTGTTCCGGATATTGAGCCTGAAGATGATGACGCATATCATCTTGTTTTTTCTCGTCACGAGAAAATATTCTGATTTCTTTAATATCGCTATCCAAGAAGCGACGTAACACTGCGTTACCAAATGAACCGGTACCGCCAGTGATTAAGAGGGTTTTATTATTGAAAATTGACATATATATTACATTATTGTATTCTTTCCTTGAAAAAACGGTTTATATCATCAAGAGTCGGATTTTTAATATGAAATAAATCTATAACCTTTGTTATTTCTTCATCAGGTAAATTCCACCATCGTATTTCTTCAAGTCTGTCTATTACATCTTGTGTAAATCTATATTTTATTACTTTTGCCGGAACTCCTCCTACAATTGCATAAGGAGGAACATCTTTTGTTACAAGAGCATTACTTCCCAATACAGCACCATCGCCAATCTTAACACCTTGTTTTATTGTCACGCCATGACCAATCCATACATCATTCCCAATAATTGTACACTTAGATTTTGGAAGAACAAACTTTGCAAAACGCTTTTTCGGACCACTATGACGTACATTTTGAAATACTGGGGACATACACAACCAATCCATAGGATGTTCTGCTCCACCGATAAAAACATGATCACTAATAGAACAAAATGCTCCAATTGTAGTATTCACAATTTGGCAATCATACCCACAATAACTATATTTTTCTATTATTGTATTAACCACATTGGAACCACTCCCAACAATTGAAGTTTTATGAATTTTACTATTAATAATAGCTTTACCCAGGATTATCTTTTTTACAAATTTTGCATATAAGTACGTTAGCTTCATTTTAGTAATAAATAATTTATTTGTAGATGAAAATTATATCATAAACGATTATTTTATACATCCAATAATAATACACTTGTTTTTATGATAATATTAAAAACTTAATGGTCTTTTATGTGGAATGCGTCGTAATATAGCAAAAATGAGATGTCTTATTTTCAGTGACCTTAATCCAAATTCCTTTTCATAACATTTACACAAATTGATTATATAATCTATACCAAAGTATTTCTTATTTATTCTTGTATGGATCACATCTCCTTTCAATAATCTATTTTTTTCTTTTATACTAAATGAAACGCCTTCCGATTCCAAAAAATCTAAGGTATAACATGTTATAAGTTTACGTTCTTCAGATTGTGACTCATCAATAGAAATACTAACACCTATTCGGGTGTAATAAATATTACCTATTGCATCTATATAATAATTATTTTCTGTATATAGTTGCAATTGCACATCTAAGGCCCATTCTGCGATATGAGAACGTCCTTGACTAACTCTTTTGAATCTCCTAAGTATCGAAGCAGAATAACATGCACTTCTGTTGCAGATTAATCCTCTTAATGCAAGGGAGAGAGGTTTATGCTTTTTGATTAAATCATTTTTAAGAACTAATGAATCACCATTAGGATATCTACATTGATAATTCCCATAAATGCAGAATAATTCATTTTTGTAATCAATGTTGTTATTCTTAATATATTCAACCACAGTTTTAAACCAATTTTCACCTACTTCATCATCACCAGCTAATCTATAAATAATATCACCAGTTGGCATTCCCCAAGTACTTTCTATATTTTCAAATATACCGACATTGTCACTATGTTTTTGTAATTTGAAAAGACCAGGATATTGTTTATCATAATCTAACAATACATTCCAAGTATTATCAGGAGAACAATCATCACTTACACATATTTCATATATATAATCTTTTTGTTTCAATAAAGAATTTATAGCTCTTTTTATTAAATCCTCCTGTTTGTAACAAATGATACATACTGAAATTTTTGGGATACTTTCAATCATATTTAGAACTTGTTTATTAACTCAACTATTTGTTTCACCTCTTCCATTGTGATACTTGGACCTATTGGAAGACTTAATTCATGGTCTGCAATATATTCTGTTATTGGAAGAGAAATATTATTCCAATCTTTGTAGCATTCTTGTTTATGAGGAACTATAGGATAATGTATAACTGTTCCAACCCCATTTTGTTCCAAATAATAGTGAAGTTCATCACGTTTTTCGCAAAGTATTGGAAAAAGATGAAAAGCATTGCTTTCGTAAGGCAATGTGTCAGGTAAATTAACTAAAGGATTATTTATATTTTCTATATAATATTTAGCTACCTCTTTACGGTGAGCGTTATCTTCTACTAAATATTTTAATTTCACATCAAGGACAGCAGCTTGAATTTCATCTAAACGGCTATTACGACCTGTATATTTGAAGACATATTTCTTTGAACTTCCGTAGTTCGCAAGTACTCTGACTGCTTCTGCAAGTTCTGGGTCATTGGTTGTTACTGCACCGCCATCACCGAGAGCGCCAAGGTTCTTGCCAGGATAGAAACTATGACCAGCAGCATCGCCGAGAGAACCTGTCATACGACCATCTGATGTAAGACAACCATGAGCCTGCGCATTATCCTCAACAAGTTTAAGATTGTATTTTTTGCAGATGTTTGCAATCTTCTCATTCCAAGCCAATCTTCCGTATAAGTGAACCAATGCAATAGCTTTTGTCTTTGGAGTTATCGCTTCTTCAATCTTATCCTCGTCTAATTCAAGTGTATTTAATTTAGGTTCTACCAAAACAGGTTTCAAGCCATTCTCAGTAATAGCAAGTATTGTGGCAATATAAGTATTTGCAGGAACAATAACTTCATCACCTGGTTGCATTACACCCATTTCGATATATGCGCGGAAAATCCATATAAGCGCATCAAGACCGTTAGCGCAGCCTATTGTATATTTTGTTCCGATGAATTTAGAATAGTTTTCTTCGAAACGTTCATTTTCTTTACCTTGAAGGTACCAGCCGCTATTAACAACACGATTTACGGCTTCATTTATTTCAGCTCCATGAAGAGCTGTTACATCTTTTAAAGAAAGAAATGGTATCATAATGTTATATTCTTTTTTAAGATATAAAAATCTTCATTGTCTCCACAACAATTAAATCCTTTATTTATAAATAATTTATAGGATCTGCTATTACTTTTTAGGATTTTGGCAAATAATGTCTTTAAGTTCAAGTCAATAGCTTTTTCCTCTAATAATCCTAAAACGATTGAGCCTGTGCCTCCCCAGTATTCTTTATCTCCAATATAGATTGTGATTTCACCTGAATTATCCTTGATATTCCTAAAACCACATGCACCTATTGGCTTATCATCAAACAATATTCCCCATATTTTATAATCAGTCCTATCAGGTAAACTCTCATACCACAATTCTTGATCCTCTATAGTAATAGTTTTGTTGATATTCATATTTTTTTGTAGAATAGGATCATTTAACCAAAAATAGGACTTTTCAAGAAATATTCTATTGTATTCACTTAAATGTATATCCATAATATAATATTTACATTTCAATAGTTTCGTATCTTTTTGTATAATAACTACCAACCTTTATTGGACTCAATACACAAGGAATTCCTTGAGCTATGTATAAAGCATTCATGACGACATTTAATCCAGACATGCAAGAATAAGCAACCCCTGCTGGGATACGGGGATTAATTTCAATAATTTTAGGACCTTTATCTGTCATAAAAAATTCGATATTCACCACGCCATTGATTCTCAATTTGTTTACAATTTCCATACAATATTTACGAATATCAGGATTATCTATAATTTTTACAGCAATACCGCAACCATTACCATTCCTTAATAATTCTATTCTCTGAGAAATTTCAATCTGATTATACTTTTCATTTGAAACTATATCAACAGCTACTATTTTATCACTATTAATATACTCTTGAACAACATAATCAGACCATACTTCTTCATAATTTTTTAGTTCATTTTTATCATTAATCAATTTACAACCTATACTGGCTCTACCTTCAATAGGTTTTATAAAAACAGGCATATCTGTTTCTGAAATATCACTATATTTTTTATATCTTTTTATATATAGTTTTGGAATATTATCACAAATCCAATCAGAAAATATATTTTTATTGTGACATATATTTATCATATCAGTATTTGCAATACACAATGTAACACCTATATTATTGAATTCTTCTCTATGATTGGCTATAGTAACTACTTCTTCATCCACAACACAAAAATAAATATCTATTTTATGATCTATGCAGAATTGTTTGACAAAAAGGAAGTATTTTTCTCTATCTGCAGTTACTTTAGGAAAAGTATAGAATTCATCAACATACTTTGAATTGGCGATGTGTTTTTCAGGATTAATATCTGCCCCAACTATATAATAGTTCCCAAACTTTCTTAATTCATCTATAATAGTGGTACAATTCATTGTACCTATTGCTGTTACTAATACTTTCTGTATCACTTTAAATATTTCTAAATTCTAAAAATTCATTATAATCTCTAATATAATCTTCTTTCAGATAAACATCAGATGCCAAAACCATACAGACAGCTCCTGATGAAAAATCATCCAAGTCACGCCATAATCCTGGTTTTACATATAAACCCTGATATGGACGATTTAAAAAGAAAGATCTTTTACATTTGCCATCATCAAGTGTTACGCAAAATGAGCCCGATGCTGCAATTATCAGTTGACTCAAATCTTTGTGAGCATGAGCACCGCGAGATTCTCCTCCAGGGATATCATATAAGTAATAAACTCTTTTAACATCAAATGGAAGAGTCTTGCCATTTTCTACGACTGTAATATTTCCTTTACGATCGCTATGATGCTTATCAAGTTCAACTATAGTACAATCGAAAACACTATATTTTTCCATCTTGTTTCATTTTTAAGAATGTATCATAATCACGAATATACTCGTTCTCATCGTATGTAGTTGATCCAAATTCCAATGCAAAGGAATTGGAGGAGAAATTATTTATTTCACGCCACATTCCTTTAGGAACATATAAACCATAATAAGAACGATTCATCTGAAATACTTGCTTTTCCTTTCCGTCATCGACAATTACATCAAAACTGCCGGATAAGGCAATGATGAATTCTTCATTATTGATATATGCATGACCTCCACGGGATTCACCGCCTGGAATATCATACAACCAATACGTTCTTTTTATCTCAAAAGGGATATGATTATTTTGTTCTACAAATGAAAGATTACCTCTGACATCGAGAAGTTTAGGGAGATTAATTAATTCTACTTTTTTTATCATTACAATTATTATTAATTCCTAAATTATGTTACAATTTAAAATTGTTTGATAAAATCCACAATTCGTTTTGCCTGTACAGGAATTGTTTTATTGTTTAATATATAAGATCTGGCAGATTCTCCGAACTTCAGACGTTCGTCATTGCTCATATCTAACACCTTATTTAACAATAAAGCTAAACTTTCTGCGGTCCCCTCTTCCGCCACAAATACATATTGATAATAATCTTCTGGAATTCCTGACATTCGACAGATTACAACAGGTTTTCCTGTTAACATATATTCCATTATTTTTGAAGGAAACATGTAACGCGTCAGTTCTGGACTATCATCATCGGAACGCGGATTTACCAACACATCAGATTTGCTTTGTAACTCAAAGACTTTGTCTTTAGTAACTGTACCGAAAAATTTAATACGACTATCTTTATCAGCAGCTTCTTTAAGTTTGTCAGATAAAGGACCCATACCAGTAATCCATAATTCAAAATCATCACGCTTAATCAGCTTCATCATTTCTACGAGTTTCATGACGCCATGCACACTACTCAACGAACCTGTATATAACACATGTAATTTATCAGAACTATCTTTTGAAACATTCGATATAGTATTATAAATATCTCCGTCTATAATACTCTCCATTACAATATATTTTTCTTCAGGTATATTTAGATAATCAGCCATTGCTTTAGTAAATAAAACAAAAGCCTCGCTTTTCACTGCATTACGTTGGGCATATCTATTCATCCAATACCAAGCTGATAATTTCTTCGATGCGAAGAAGATATCAGGAATTGTTTGGCATACAACGACCTTATCTCCAAATTTTTTCTTTAATTTTCTTGCCACACAAACATGATGAAACACCATATATGGTATTATAACATAAGTCTTATCATCATTTTGGCATATGATTTTACAGGCTTCTTTGTATAAATTTCTAACAATACTGAATTGTTTGATACCCTTAATATTCTTAAATCCTACAGATGTTACTTTATTGTCTGCATCGAATTCCTTTTTAAAACGCATTGGCAATTTTGGATATGAAGGAACGTCAGGAGCAGTAATAATATCTAAATTTACATACTTAATTTCCTTGAATCCTTTAATAAGAAACTGGGATGTTTTATATCTATCTAATCCTAAATTTGGATATCTATTAATTATACTTTCAATACTAAAAGCACCTATGTAAAGAATATTCATTTATCTAAATGTTTAAATTTAATATTGACAAAAATAAATAATAAGCATTAAATATTAAATACTTTAATTCTCTGTTCTTCATATCTTTGACAAATAAGCAGTTGATTTCTTTTTTTCATAACAATATATCCATATAATCCTTGGACTACTACTTTTTTCTTCAGATATATGTATTACACAATTCGTACATTCGTGTATTGCCAACAAATACATTTAGGATAATAGTTGCGTAATCCTTCTAGTATGGATGTTTGAAATGTCTCTGCTGCAAAATCAACAGATGAACCAATTGATTTAAGTTCATCAATCTATTCTGGTATATATCGAACAAATGTATATAATGCTCATAAGATTACAATGATTTTATGAATGAAATAATTTTCTCAACTTGCGGTTTAGGAGTTTTATATTTCATTATAAATTATGAAGCATTTCTCAAAATTCTTTTAATTCTTCATGTCATTTCTCACATATTTCAATTATCTTCTTACTAAATCCACTAATACTCTCATCATCAAAATAGAATATATGTCTATCTTATTCTTTAGGTATCGACTTCAAATGTTACATCAACGTCGGAGTCCCTGATGTTACATATTTCATAGTTTTTGATGGAAAAGAATAAACAATATATTCATCAGCACTATGCCGCGGATTTATCAGTAATGTTGCCTGTTTTTGTAGTTTAATAACTTCTGAACGAGGAAATGTTCCAAGATAACTAATTCTAGTATCTAAATCCTCATATTTTTTTTACATCTTCCAACCCATCTCACGTTCCACAATATGTAATATATCAATTCTATGAAAAGCATCTATAAGTTTAATATACCATACTTCTACATAGATTACCTGTGTATAGGTTAATTTTTTCATCACCTTCTATCTAGTTCCATGACTTACCGTTTATAGGTAAACGCTCATTCATTGCTGGAGCTAATAAAATATATCCATCAACATAATCGAATTGGGATTTGTCTTTTGAAGAAAATATTGATGAAATTTTACTATTTAAACGGGTTAAGAAATAATTATCAGCAGTCATATATTCTGGCAAATCTGTCACAAGCAGGCATGCTTTTACATCTTCATACATATTTTTCAACTCTGGAAGTATAGTTAAAACTATAAAATTATAAAATAATACAACCTTTTGTCTTTTCGCACCAACGAAACATCTCCATTCTCATTTTTCTTTTTATATCCCATCTTTTGATATATGATATATTCAGATATGAAAAACTATTTACACGCTCCTTTTAAGATTTATATCTAGGAATAAAAGGAGTTTTATAATACGGAGGGATAGAACACAAATGCGGGGCGTTGAGAATATCTATTGTTTGTCCGTTTTCATAAAAGTCTTTAAACAAAACTTTATGAAGATTATGAGCTGCAAAGTCAAGACCAACCTTCGTTTTCTTCATAAAAAGGCAATAGTTGTTCTGGATAATATTGAACTATAAAAAGGATGTTCATGAATTAATACTGTTTCTTAATCAATCTACATATCTAACAAATTTTAAATAAAAACCTATGCGGAATCTATTATAATACAAAAGAGATATAAAGTTACAAGGAACATATTATTGAGATTCTTTTTCATAAAAACGTACTATTCAATAATAGATTTAAATAATGAGTTAATATTATTTTCAAAGAAATAATCTACCTTTACCTCATCTATGACAGGTAATTGCCTGTTTAAATAATCTTTGTAAGCTGCTCTTAATTTATCTTCCACATCAATCACAGAAGTGTTATCACAATGATAGCCTACACCATATTTGTCCACCATATCCTTTAATGTTCCTTCTCGAGGACTTACACAAAATACAGGTAGACCGCATTGAATTGAATCTACAAATTTTGTAGGCAAATAAATACCTTCTTCACAAATTGCCTCAATTATCAGTGCCATATCACACGTGGAAATGAAAGATAGACTATCAGTATAACCTTTGGGCGGTAATAATTCAACAATATCACTTAAACCATTATCTTTTACAATATCAGCCAAATTGTTATCATAGTTACCTACAAAATAACATTTGATATCACGTCCTGTGAGATTATTTTCCTCAACCAACTTAGATAAGCCTTTTACGAAATTTCTTGGGTCACGAGGTTTTCCAACACTTCCACAATGCACAATTTTAAACACTCCATTATCTACTTTAACACCTTTTACTATTGGGAATAATTCAGAATGAGCCATATGAGGAATAACCATTGTTTGTGACTCACCTATATGAGTAAAACATTTTAACATGTATTTCCGTAATCTATCACTCGGGAAAGTATGTATATCAGCATACTTTTGTATCAAATTATATATGCGATTCTCAAAGTATGGCAATTGGGCATCATAACCTTGACCATAAGGAGCTGGGAAACGCTTTACTGGATATGGATCATTCCAATTGGCAATCCACTTAATATTATATCTCTTGGACAAATAAATACCTACATAATCAGTATTAAATCCCCTAGTGATTAACACATCATATGGCATTCCTCCCAACTCCTTCATCCGTTTTTTTATAGCAGATAATATACCATATGGAATACTAATACCATTATACCAATATCCCGTTCTCAATAGAATTGCTAGGTTTTTCAATCCATTCTTAAAATTTTTCTTAAAAGAATACTGTCTTGACAACTGGAAGTTTGAATCAACATGAAAAATCGTTAAATTTGAAGAAGTTCTTAAAAAAGCATCCACCTTATTGTCTAATGGATACGTTGTCATATTTGAACATGTAAAAACATCTACTTTGTAACCAGCTTCTGCCAAAGAGTGAGCAACCTTGGAATTACAAATAGATTCTGAGGTTTTTACAGGAAATGCTTCTGGTGCAACAAATAATATCCGTTTCATAAACTCAATATTGCATTAATCATTAATTTATAGTCACCATACATCATCTCCGACTTACTTTTACATTTATCTTTATCAAAAGAAATTATGCCATCAATAACCATCTGAGGCGTTGGAAACGAATCATTATATAACTTATTGTAATAATTTGATTCAAAATCAAATCTACTTATAATTTGATATGTTTTGCTTGAGTCTCTATCAAACTTTCTATTTCTTTTAAATCCATAATTATCAAACACATATACAGGAACCGAATTATGAAGTGAAACTAAAATCGGATGCATTAATTCACCAACATATCCTGAGGCATGTTTAATTATATTATACCATTGTATAGGGTCCAATGGAAATGAAATATTATGCTTCAATACCTTATTAAATTTCTTATTTGTCTGCGGTAATCCTATCAACGTAATATTTCTTTTTGCAAAAAGTGCTTCCAATTCTTTCTCCCATTGAGGATTGCTATAAGATCCACTTAACGAAAGCAATACATAATCCCCTTCTATACCTAAAACTTGTTTAACATAATTGTCATTGGAAGGAGCCACATTATATTCAAATCCAAAAACAGGATCTGGTGTGATAATAGGAGAACATTTACCATTCGTAACATGCGATAACATTTGTTTAGTCCAAATATCTCGGACTGAGATATAAGAGAATTTATTAATTGCTACCTCAAACTTTGATTTTTCTTTTTTACTAATAATCTTACGATATGGAGTGTTCTGAGCAGAAGCAGACATTGAAACCATTGTTATAGGTCTCTTAACTAAATCATAGAAGTCTCCCCAAAAAGGATTTGGACAATCAAAATCAGATAAAGGTTTTACATATCGTAAACCCTTACGACACAGAACGAAACGTGACCAGAAAGGAGTATACGAAAATACCGCATCACTACCAATTATAACAACATCAATACCCTCATCATCTATAACTCGCGCTATATCATACTTATCTTTACATATGCTTGTTATATTTTTATAATGCGTCAATGCATATAATTCATGAGCTTCATTTTGTCCTTTAGTTACATATTTTTCATAATACTTCTTCAAATCATCAGGAATCCAATTGATAACAACAGGGATATTACCCGATTTCTCAATACATCTATATGTTGAAAGAGTTTGCAATTGCGCTCCAAAATTCGAGACCCAGTGATAAGTCAATATTCCTATCTTTTTCATTCGTTATACATTTTAAATTTTTCCACAATTCTACTGCAAGCTAATCCATCACCGTATGGGTTGACAGCTTTACTCATCTTATCGTAATAATTATTGTCTTCTATTAACATCGAGACTTCTGAAACAATCTTGTCATAATTTGTTCCAACGAGTTTCACTGTTCCTGCATCCAATGCTTCAGGACGTTCAGTCGTGTCGCGCATAACTAGAACGGGTTTGCCTAATCCAGGTGCTTCTTCCTGGATTCCGCCACTGTCAGTTAGTACGATGGTGCTCCTTTCCATCAAGAAAACGAATTCCAAATATTCAAGAGGTTCTATGAAGAACATATTACCTAAATTGCTCAAATCTTCGCCAAACACTTCATATATTGGTTTACGTACATTTGGATTCAAGTGCATTGGATAAACGAAGTCAACATCTGGATATTTGTTTGTCAGGTCACGGATTGCTGTACACATATTGATAAAACCAGAACCAAAATTCTCACGACGGTGTCCTGTGATTAGAACTAATTTTTTGCCATCTGTCAAACGATTTGTATCATAACCTGACTGATGTAATTTTTGAGTTAGTTCTTCATACAAAAATTTGTCATCGTTTATTTTATTAACGACCCAGTAAAGAGCATCGATAACGGTATTACCTGTAACTATAATAGAATTTTCATTAACCTTTTCTTCCATAAGATTTTGACAGCTCAATGGTGTCGGAGCGAAATTATATTCAGCTATACGCCCCGTAATCTGACGGTTCATCTCTTCTGGCCATGGACTATATATGTTATGTGTACGAAGACCCGCTTCAACATGGCCTACTGGTATTTGTTGATAGAAAGCCGCTAATGCTGCAGCCATGCTTGTCGTGGTATCTCCGTGAACCAAAACAACATCTGGTTGAGTCTCTTTGAGAACATCACGAAGTCCAACCAAAACACGTGAGGTGACATCGTATAGGTCTTGACCTTGTTTCATTATATTAAGATCATACTGAGGTTTTATATCGAAAAGCCGCAGAACTTGGTCAAGCATCTGACGATGTTGACCTGTCACGCATACTATTGTTTCGAAAGTTTCAGGAAATTTTTCAAACTCCTTCACAAGAGGAGCCATTTTTATAGCCTCGGGACGAGTCCCGAAGACAAGCATAACTTTTTTCATGAAATATTATTTTTTGACATACTGATTATTCATTGAATATAGCATAAATCCCCAAAAAAGAGAAAATAGTATTAAATAACTAGAATAAATTATAATATGTGAGACCATTGAATTTACTAAAAATAATCCAATTGAAACTCCCATAGCAGGTGCATATTCATGTTTAATTTTAATCATTCCACCACAAAATTTTATTAGTGATGTAATAAATGTTAAATAAAATATAAGACCTATAATTCCAAAATCTATTAAAACTTCAAGAAAATCATTATGACATGACAAACCTACACTACCACTTTTAATAGAACCAATCCAACCACGTCCAATTATTAATTGAAACAAAGAACTATCTTTAAAAACATCCCAATAATATCTATATATATCTAACCTACCAGAACCCTTAGAATCCACTGAATCAATTAATCGATCTGATAACATTCCAGACAAAATATTTTCATTAAAATATCTAATAAAATACAAAAATCCAATTATAATTATTATAAATGATATTATTGGTATAATACCAATTTTTCTACTCTTTATTGCTATCTGTGAAACATAAAAATAAATTATAAGTCCGCAGGATAAAGCAATTATCCCACCCCTTTTCAATGAAAACATAACTGCAATTAGAACCATTATTATAAATCCTATTCTTAATGCTTTATTTTTATGGCATAACATAAAAGGTAATAAGTATAAAATTGGATATGAAGCATTACTCTGCGTATCTTGTTCATACATTATATTACCGAAATAATTTGAAATATAATAATAGAAAAGCATGACGGCAACTATTGTCATGCACCAAATTATCATATTATCATTCTCAGCATATTTAGAGCAATTCGCTGTAAAAAGAAATAATAATAATGGAAGGATAATTGTTCCGTATGTAACACGAGCCCCAAATGGATAAATTATTGAGAATGTAATGGATACAATATATATTAATATGCTTAATGCAATGTATCTTTTATATACCTTATCTTTAATAATTTTTTTGTCTCTTGATGAAAATAGGACAGCATAAGTTGCTAAAAACAACATAATGATAACGATAATTGTTCCTGATATATTATTTGTGACAATATCTTCAGAAAACATATTGTCTCGCTCAAAAACAAATAACAGAAATGATATTATAATTAGAATAAGATGATAAATATATTTGTTCATACGATTATTACCCTCTATTACTTATCTATATCTCTTTTAAATTTAGAAATTTATTCTTTATAGATAATACGATATTTTTAATTTGGATATCAAAGACGAAATACCACGCAACCACGAGATAAACAAATAAATATGACAAACTAACAAGTACAATTCTCAAAAATGATTCTTCCATCAAAAAATGAGCAATCGCAGCAAAAATACCTCCTGCGATTATGCATAGAATATTCGGAAGAAAAACCTCTATTACAAAGTTCTTAAATCTTATACCCACAATTCTTTTAGCCATCAATAATCTTGTGATTAATGAAATAAACTCAATAATAATAAATACAACTATACAATAATGCAAAGGAAAACCTTTTTTAAGAATAAAATAGCATATAGGTAAATTTAATAATATCAATATACTCATAACCATAAAATAATTTCTTATTTTACCTACAGCTTGTATAGATGACATAAGACCTACAGAAAATTGATATACAATTGCTAAAACAAGTACAAGCTGACTTAATCGCAGTGTATACTCTGGTACGTCTTTTAGCCATAACTTTAATACATATGGCATTTCTATAATTAAGGGAATAGCAAACAAGGAAATCACCCAAACAGAATATTTTGATGATTTTAATGCAATACTTATAAGTCTTGATCTATTATTCATTCCTTCACTTTGCATTAACTGAGGATTTAAGGCTCTTTGAAACGTAGATGAAAAATATCCCAAAACTCCATTGATTTGATTTGCAATTCCGTATGCTGCATTTGCAACAGTTCCACAAAATAAATTAAAAATTACCGCAATACCTTGATTTCGTCCTATCATAGCAATAGCTCCAAGAGTGTTCCATCCAGAAAAACCAAGCATTTTAATGAAATAATCTTTGTTAAAGAATTTTATAGGACTTATTTTAAATTCTTTATATTTAATACTTACATATATTTGGTTAAAAAGAACATTCATAAATGAAATTAATGCAATGCATCCTCCGTATATAACCAATCTGTCAAATGAACAGCGACTTAAATAAAAAGCTAATATTAACTTTAACATTGAATCAATCATTGCAATAATTGAGAACGCTAACATATTTTCTTTTGCATTCATAACAGCGCCATAAGGGACAGAAACTATAGTAAAGAAAGTACTCGCTACAATAAATTGATACACAACCTTTGCAGCATGTATCCTATTAGGCTCTATATTTAAAAAGCCATCAAAAATAAACATATAGCAAATTTCAAACAGTAGTACTATTACTAATCCAACTACGAGATGTAGAACTAATGAAACATTATATATTGTGTTTAATTTATCCTTGTTGTTTTCCCCCATTGCAACTGAAAGATATCTTTGTGTTGTTATAGACATAGATGAATTTAGGAATGACAACATTGAAATAACACCAGCAATAAGATTATATAAACCATAATCGCTTTTACCTAAAGCATTCAATATCATTGGTACTGAAACCAATGATATTAACATAGTAACAATAATCTTGACGTATAAGACAATTGAATTAAACATTACTTTCTGAGTATGATTCATAGTTTTGTCAAATTATATGAATTCTATAATTCAATTTTCATTTTACAACCCTCTACATTTTATATACTTACTAGAATTCAGAGTATTCTATAACTCTTCTAAAACTCTTTTTTTAATATTATCATATGCTTTTTCTCAGCATATATGGCATCACTTCTGCTTCTTCATCGTCAAAATAAGCCAAACTTATTATTACCTTACAGTCTAATACCGTAACGTTAGAAATTTTGTTCCTAAATCAACAGACTTTACCGCCTTTCAAAGTTAATAGTTTATAGTTTAGAGTAGTTGAAAGTGGAGAGTTTAAAGTTGTAAGTTTATTATTCTGTGTTTAAAGTATTTCAGTTTTCAAATTTCAACTTTCCACTATCCAGTTCTCAAGGTTTCTCTTTTCTCGTGAGACGTTGGCTCCTATCTTGATGACCTGACGGCTGCCCGCTTCAAATGGCAGTGAATATTCCTTGTCGTTGATCTGCCTCAGGGCGTCCTCCGCGCTTCCGTCTAAT
>JAZUSL010000032.1:0-8106 GCA_045606705.1 Bacteroidales bacterium | reverse complement strand
GCGCATAGACGAGATATTCTCTCAACATGGCATGCGCTACGGTTATCGTCGTGTATATCATCAGCTGAGGAATGAAGGATATTCCATAAATCATAAGACTGTACAGCGTCTTATGCAGGAAATGAATCTCAAATCAAGGGTTCGTAGGGTAAGGTATCGTTCCTATCGTGGTGAAGTCGGCAGAACCGCACCCAATATACTTAACCGTGAATTTGAAGCGATAGGACCTAACCAGAAGTGGGCGACGGATGTGACTGAATTTAAAGTGGCTGACCGTAAGGCTTACCTGTCACCGATCTTAGATATGTTCAACGGCGAAATCATATCTTACACCATATCAGACCGTCCTGATTTGAAGATGGTTATTGATATGATGCACTCCGCAAAACATAAAGTTAGGAATACAGAAGGCATCATACTTCATTCTGATCAGGGATGGCATTATCAGCATAAACTTTATCAGCAGACTCTTAAAGACTACGGCATTACACAAAGCATGTCAAGAAAAGGAAATTGCCTTGACAATGCTGTTATGGAAAATTTCTTTGGAATTATGAAATCTGAATTATTATATTTGCAGAAGTTTTCTGATATGGATGATTTTAAAAAACAATTAAAAAAATATATTCATTATTACAATAACGAACGTATTAAATTAAGATTAAACGGAAAGAGTCCGGTGCAATACCGAACTCTTTGTATGTAAACTTTTTTATTAATCTGTCCAACTTTTTGGGGTCAGATCACCCCTGTGGCGTCTTTGAAATTGAAATATAATGGCGGCATTTTTGGGTCTAAAAAAAATTTCAGAAAAAGTATCGTAACGACATTTTTTTCCTTATCTTTGTAACAAATTCTGAAGAATACTATTGAAATGGCAGATTTGAGTGTAACACTTTCGGAAATAGAGTTAAAGCTAAGAAAGCTTATATCGCTCAAGAATCAGCTTGAAGAAGAAAATAGTAGGTTAATTCAAAGTAACGAGGATCTTCATGTAAAACTTGAGATGCTTGAAACGGAGAATTCAGAGTTGAAGGATAAAATAAATAAACTAGTTATTGTTAACGTACTCGACAACGAAAAAGAGGTAGGAGAAAGTAGGCAGTTAATAAAAACACTTGTTAAGGAAATCGATAGGTGTGTTGCAATGTTGAATGCTGAACAGTAATATAAAAACCGACGACAATGCGCGAAGATGAAATAAGGATTAATGTTACCATTGCAGAGCGAAGTTATCGTATGGTTGTAAAAAAGACTGATGAAGAAAAAGTGATGCGAGCTGCGACGATGATTAATGAAAGAATAAAATCGCATAAACAAGCATACGATTATAGAGATTATCAAGACTTATTATCGATGGTTTGTTTGCAGTTGGCGACACTCAACGTGAAATATGAGTCGGATGCAGCATATAAAGATCAATATTTGGAGCAGAAACTCGATGAAATAAGTGACTTATTAAGTGATAACATACAAGCTAAATAAAGTTCTTTGAAGATATATCTGTCTGTTCGTCGCATGATGTAAACCTAACAATTAATTTACAATAATTCCGGTTGACTCATGGATATAAAAACAGGCCTCAACCTGCAAAGGTGCTTTAACGCCAGTGGACGTTTGCGTATCGTGGCAGCCATAAACGTGCTTTTAGGGGTTTACTATTATCCCATAGGACAGACAGATTTTTCCCTCCTTTCCGTATCGGGTCTAAAGAATTAAACAAATGATTTTACTAACATTAAGCCACACAGCAGCATACGTACTCATGGGCATCACCGCTCTCGTAGTAGGCGCAGGTATCGGTATCTTGCTGTCATCAACAGTGATGCGTAACACGCTCACCAAGAAAAGTATTCTATTATTGGAAGAAGCAAAAGAAAAAGCAGAAGTAATTAAAAAAGACAAAATCCTTCAGGCAAAAGAAAAATTCTTGCAACTCAAAGCAGAACACGAGAAGGAGACAAACGAACGTAAACGCGAAGTACAAAAGATGGAGTCGCGCATTCAACAACAGCAGCAACAAGCTAACCAACGCGACGAAGAACTCCGCAAAAGAGCCAACGAACTCAAAAGCCAACAACAAAGCATCTCAGCACAACAAGAAAACATCCACAAACGTCAGGCTGAGTTAGACAAGATCCAAGACGAACAGAAGAAAATGTTAGAGACAATATCAGGTCTCTCTGCCTTGGAAGCTAAAGACCAACTCAAAGAGATGATGAAAGACGAAGCAACAGCAGAAGCTATGATTATCTCTCGCGACATCATTGAAGAAGCCAAAATGTCGGCAAACCAAGAAGCAAAGAAAATCATCCTCGAGACAATACAACGTACTGCAGCGGAACACGCAATAGAAAACACCGTTTCTGTATTCAACATCGAAAACGACGAAATAAAAGGTCGTATCATCGGTCGTGAAGGAAGAAACATCCGCGCCCTCGAATCTCTCACCGGCGTGGAAATCATCATAGACGACAGCCCTGACGCTATCTTACTCTCTGGTTTCGACCCTATCCGCCGTGAAGTGGCTCGCCTCTCATTACAAAAACTCGTCACCGACGGACGTATCCACCCAGCTCGTATAGAAGAGGTGGTGAAGAAAGTTGAAAAACAAGTGGAACAAGAAATAATAGAAACAGGTAAACGTACCGTCATCGACCTCGGCATCCATAACATCAGCCCTGAACTCATCAGAATGATAGGTCGTATGAAATATCGTTCATCATACGGACAAAACTTGTTGCAACACTCCATCGAAGTTGCAAAACTCTGTTCTTCAATGGCAGCAGAACTCGGATTAAATCCTAAAACAGCTAAACGCGCCGGTCTCCTCCACGACATCGGAAAGGTGGCTGAAAACGAAGAAGAATTGCCACACGCAATACTCGGTATGAAAACCGCCGAAAAATATAAAGAAAAAGCTGACGTATGTAATGCTATCGGTGCTCACCACGACGAAATAGAGATGGAAACTCTCATCGCTCCTATCGTACAAGTATGTGACGCCATCTCTGGCGCACGTCCAGGAGCACGCCGAGAAGTTGTCGAAGCTTACATCCAACGCCTCAACAAACTCGAAGAAATGGCAATGGCATTCCCTGGCGTCGTCAAGACTTACGCCATCCAGGCAGGACGAGAGTTACGCGTCATAGTGGCAGCCGATAAAGTAAGCGACACCGATGCCGACCGCATCTCTTTCGACCTCTCTAAACAAATCCAGACAGAAATGACTTACCCAGGTCAAATCAAAATTACTGTCATCAGAGAGACAAGAGCTGTCAGCTTCGCTAAATAATGACTAAAAGCAAAAGTCTAAAATCTATAGTTAATAGAGAGACGTCACTTCATTTTGAACTGACGTCTCTTTTTATCTCAAAAAAAACTTTTACCTTCCGCCTTTCGTCTTTAGTCTTTTATTATCTTTGTAAAAAATATAACTCCATGAAAATACTAGTCACTTATGCTTTCGATGAGGAGGTCTTACCTTTTGTGATAAAAAATAATGAACTCTCATTTCTAAAAACAGGAATGGGAAAAGTACTCTCGGCTTTTAACCTGACAAAAACTCTCTGTAATGACAATTACGACCTCGTTCTTAACGTAGGAACATCAGGAACTCTCAACCATAACGTAGGCGACATCTTCGTCTGCCATCGTTTCATTGACAGAGACATGGAAAAAATCACACTCCCCAAAGTATGCTCCGACATATCTTTTCCTGATAAAGTCGGAATAGAACTTATCGACAATTATAATAAAAAAGGCATCTGCAACACAGGCGACAGCTTCGTGACAGAAGCAGGTCATTTCAATGGCGATGTCATCGATATGGAGGCTTTCGCCCAGGCACAGATCTGCAAAGAGATGAATGTAAACTTCGTCTCTGTAAAATATATCACCGACATCATAGGTCAGAACTCAGGCGAGATCTGGATGGACAAACTCCGTGACGCTCGTGAAGCTTTAAAACTATTTTTCGCATGAACTTATTAGACTGGTTACCGATAACAAAAAAAGAGACCGACTTACGCGGATGGAACGAAGTCGATATTGTTATCATCACTGGCGATGCTTACGTCGACCATCCTGCTTTCGGCGCCGCCGTCATAGGTCGAGTACTAGAAAGTCATGGTTACAAAGTCGCTTTAATACCGCAACCTAACTGGCGCGACGACCTACGCGACTTCAAGAAGTTCGGAAAACCTCGTCTCTTCTTCGGCATCTCCGCCGGCGCCATGGACTCGATGGTAAATCATTACACAGCCAACAAACGTCTGCGTTCTAACGACGCCTATACTCCCGGAGGCGAAGCTGGTTTCCGACCTGACCACGCCACGATAGTTTATTCCAACATACTTAAAAAACTATATCCCGACACACCTATAATAATAGGAGGAATTGAAGCTTCTTTACGAAGAGTTACGCACTACGACTATTGGGATGACAAACTGAAACCTTCCATCATACTCGACTCCAAAGCCGACCTCGGCGTCTATGGAATGGGAGAACTAGCAATAGTGGAAATCGCAAAAGCCTTAAATGAAAACAAGAAAATTGAAGATATTACAGATGTTCCTCAGACTTTCTTCCTGAAAAAGAAATCACAGAAAATCAAAACTGAGTGGAACGACTTACGTCTCGCTTCTCATGAAGACTGTCTGAATGATAAAAAGACTTACGCATCAAATTTCAAGAACGTAGAGATAGAATCGAACAAGAAACACGCCAACCGTCTGCTTCAAGATGTAGGCGATTATACCTTATATATTAATCCGCCTTATCCTACGATGACGGAACAACAGATTGATGCTTCTTTCGATTTACCATACACCCGACTGCCGCATCCGAAATATGCCAAGCGAGGTGCTATCCCCGCCTATGAGATGATTCGTCATTCTGTCAACATCCATCGAGGATGCTTCGGAGGATGCGCTTTCTGCACCATCTCCGCTCATCAAGGTAAGTTCGTGACATCACGTAGCAAGAAGTCTATCATGAAAGAAGTGAAGAAAGTCGTTGAGATGGAAGACTTCAAAGGTTATATCTCAGATTTGGGAGGTCCTTCCGCCAATATGTATCGCATGAAAGGCAAGGATGAAAGTCTTTGTGAGAAATGCGTGCGTCCTACCTGCATACAACCTAACATCTGTAAAAACTTAGATACCAACCATAATCCGCTTATCGAACTTTATAAGGAAGTAGATAAGATGCCACAGGTGAAGAAAGCAACTATCGGTTCTGGCATACGTTACGATTTGTTTCTGACCAACGAAGACCCTTCGGGGAAATTAGGTTACGACGAATATTTCGAACAGCTGATGAAACGTCATGTGAGCGGAAGGTTGAAAGTCGCTCCGGAACATTCAAGCGACGAGGTCTTACGTCTGATGCGCAAACCTTCTTTCAATCTTTTTATTAAGTTGAAAAAGAAATTCGACAAGGTCAACGAGAAATATCATCTCAACCAGCAGCTGATACCTTATTTCATATCAAGTCATCCCGCATGTACTTTAGTCGATATGGCGGAACTTGCCGTCAAGACGAAGGAACTAGGTTATAGATTGGAACAGGTTCAAGACTTCACTCCTACTCCGATGACATTAGCGACGGAGATTTATTATTCCGGTTACGACCCTTATACTTTGAAACCCGTCTTCGTTGCCAAGACAAAACAGGAGAAGTTAGATCAGCAGAGATTTTTCTTCTGGTATAAGCCAGAGAACCGTCAATATGTGAAAAACGCCCTTCGCAAGATAGGAAAGTCGGCGTGGATTGAGAAGTTGTTTAAATCTAATTCATAATTTATAATTCATAATGCATAATTATTTGATTCCCGCAATTATGAATTATGCATTATGCATTATGAATTGATTCTTTCACTTGTTGTCTTTACTATAGATGTTAAGATTTTAATTAGTTCTCTGCAATCGTTTAGAAGATTTGCAGTTTCAGATTTTGTTAAATAATTAGACTCATTCAATATTTCAATCCAATATTCGGTTTCACTTGCTTCTTTTAATGCAATGTTCATTTTTGCTTTAAAGTCTGCTGTACTTTGTCCTCGTATTGCTTCTTTAACATTAGCTCCAATAGAGGTTCCACTTCTAAGTAATTGTTTAGAAATGACATATTCGGATTTTTTATTATTCAAAAACTGATAAAGTTTAATGCAATTAATAGCAAAATTCTTGCTTTTGACAACTATAATGTTATTTGGTTTCATAAAAGAGGTTTATATTTAAATTAAAAAGCATAATTCATAATCACTTGGTTCTCAACAATTATGAATTATGCATTATGAATTGTGAATTGAATTATTCTATCACCAATCTGAATCCAGTGCTGAAGTCACGATAATGGATTCCTTGTTTTGAACGTGCAGTCACTCTTGCCGATTGGTCGTTGGTGTACCAGCTGCCACCGCGGAACACTTTGTAACCTTCGTTATATGCTTCACCGATAGGATCAGTGACAGCTTCTTCTGAATAGTCATAATACCAATCTTGTGTCATTTCCCAAACATTGCCGCTCATGTCGTAGAGACCTAAGCCATTAGGTTTTTTCATGCCCACTTCACTACTTTTATCGCTATTTCTTTCAATCCATGCAACTTCAAGAACATTGCCATCACCAGCATATAATTCATAATTTGTATTAGCACCACCTTTTGCTGCATATTCCCATTGTGCCTCTGTTGGAAGAGCGAAATGCAATCCTGTATATTCATTCAACTTAGCGATGAATGTCTCTACGTCTTTATAAGAGATTCTGTAAGCCGGATATTTATCACCCAAACCATATTCTTTTTCCCATTGCATATCGTTCTCATCGTTAGGTGTCAATCCCATTACCGATTCCCAAAACAATTGTGTCACTTCATATTTGTTGATGTAAAATTCAGTTACAGTTACTTCATGAACAGGACCTTCCAATGAAGTCGCATTTTCATCATAGCAGTAAAATTCTACAGAATCTTTCTGGGCTCCCATATAGAAAGTTCCGCCATCAACTTTTACCATATTGGTTATCATTTCTCTGACAGCATCTTTTTCTTTCTTACCTAAATCACCTGTCCAGTTAATTTCAAAACCATTGATAGTTTCATTTTTTGTATTGTCTTTATTGCATGATTGCAATGCCAAAACACAACATAAAATTAAAAGTACTCTTTTCATAATATTATGATAATAAATAATTTAATCTCAATGATAAAAAAAATGCCATCAGAGTGACAACATCTTATTTTCGGTTGTAAATATAATTATTTTTTTTATCCGAAAAACCATGACACCGACTTTTTTTTGACTAAAGAATTCTTTTACAAAAAAAGATAACCTCGCATCAGCGAAGTTATCTTTCATTATAATTTTCAATTGTCAATTTAATTGAGACGCATCAATTACATCGTATTTATTAATTATGGTGTAATATGATACGTCTCTACCATAATTTTCAATTCTTCTTGCGCATAGCGTATGCGACGCCGAGTCCTGCCAACACCAAAAGTCCTGAACCGAGTGGTGCTGGTTGGTTTGTTGTTCTTCCGTGAACAAGCATAGCTGGCATATCAACACCATCCCATGCTCCTGTACTTTCACGGTTTTGTTCATAATTATAACTTGATGTGAAGAAACCATCATTTTGTGCATTTGCGCTTAATCCTAAAGCTGCAAACAATGATATAGCTAATATTATCTTTTTCATTTTTTTCTTTTTTTATGTCAACAGACAACTGACAACAGACAACAGACTTTGTCCACTTTCCATGCCTTTGTCTTGGTCTGTTATCCGTATACCCACGGACTGTTGACCGTTGACTGTTGACCGTTGACTTTTTAATAAATAACTACTTTTTCTACTTTAATTTCACTTTCATTGATTACTCTTACAACGTATGCGCCGTTGTTGAAGTCACTTACGTTGATTCTGTTGTTGTCTGATGTGACGTCGTTGTTATAAACCACGCGACCCATAACGTCGATGATTTGTACTGTACCTTCAGCGTCAACAATAAGTTCTTCGCCGCTTTGGTAAACGAAGTTGTCGCTGACTGCTGACTGCTGATCGCTGACAGCTAACTTAAGGATGAAACGGTTGTTGTTTTCT
>JAZUSL010000031.1:0-2173 GCA_045606705.1 Bacteroidales bacterium | reverse complement strand
GTGGACGGTTCTTCCTTGAATGTCATAGACACTTAATGTCGCGTTACGCAAGGCTGTTCTTATGTTCATTACATCACCGCCCGGATTAGGATAGGCTACGGCGAGGTGCAAGCCGTGAGCGTGAGCTTCCTCTATATTGTCTGGATCAAATGCCGATGCCGGAAATTTGACGATATACGGTTCCCATAGGATTTCTTCATCAATCTTGAAACGGATATAACCTAACATTAAAATATCGTTATCTTGAGTTTGATATATATCCCACAAATAATGATTATATATCGATCCAATAGTATAGTACCACTCCGCCTTTTTTTTCATATTAGAATCAAATACAGGAATATAGGTGATATAAGCATCTGGCGCATATTGATTCAAATCTTTATAGTCATAAATTGCACAACCTACAATTACTCCTGATGGTAAAAAACATAAATTTTGACCACCAATGATATTATTGTTATATACATCACCTGTGTTAGACAGTATTAAAAAGTCGACATCTTCATTATCAATATCAACTTTAAACACGCAAAACTCACTATCAATAAGTGGATTATTTACCGTCCCAAAGCCATATATTTTACCATCATACGGATTTTGTTGCCAATTTCCATTAATGAATGCATAAAGGTTTGCAGGAGGATCTGAGTCAAACCTTATTTGTTCCGTAAGATTAAGATCCATATCGAAAACATTCATAAAATAATAATAAGGATTATTTGGAGTATATGAGACGCAATAATACTGTGTTGAATCAGCATTATATGTAAAATAACTATAATACATAAAACTATTTAAATCATCCTCTTGATTGTAAGTATCACTTTCAGTAATAAGATCTAACTTAGCATCAAATTTCAAAATTTTTACGAATCTATCTCTCAATCTTTCCGTAGATAGTTCTATGTAAAATGTTCTGCATCCATTATCATCAATTAGTCTCGTAAAAACATTATATTCGACATGTTGTTCATCAAATTCCGCAAATTCTATTCGCTTTATTTCATTATGTTCGCTGACACTTAAATCATCGAACAAATATGTATGCATAATAACCGCATCTCCATTATTACTATCGAGCAATAGCGCAAATATATTTACAGTATCGTTCCATATATCAAGATTCGTGTACTGTAGATTAAAACCTTCATCATAAGACAAAATTATTTCATGCAAGAATTCACCATCACTATTAAGCTTCATAATCTTCGAACTACTACTCCATACTTTTTCGTAATTGTCTCCTAAATCCTCCAGACATACTATATAACATCCATCATCTGTCTCAACAAATCCTGTAGGCTGTTGTTTTATCTTATTCGTCTGTTCTCCTAAAGACAAATCCCATAAAGGTTCAATCATCTGAGATAATAATGTAAGAGGTAACAACGAAATAAACAAATATGTAATAATAAATGACTTTTTAACAAATGACTTTTTCATGACTCTTAAATTTTTAAATTTTTAACGCCGCAAAAATAGACTATTAAAACGTATCAGTAATGAAAAAAAATGTGAAATTTTGTGATATAAAATCAGCTATGTAGTTGAGAAACAACAACCTTCAAAACATAAAATTCAACCTCAAAACCACACGACCTGTAAGCTACGAGCTATGAGCAATAAACATTTTAGAATTTCTGTTCATTACTTACAGCTCACAGCCTTTCTCATATAATTTCCATGTAATCTGCGGAATATGCGGTTTCTTTTTCTTTCCCACAAATTCCTCTGATGAACACTGATTTTTTCAGGTTCTAAAAAAACGTACCAATTACACCATTAAAAATAAACACGATGTAATTGATACATCTTTACAATTCATAATTCACAATTCATAATGCATAATCAAAATAATTATGAATTATGCATAATCAAAATAATTATGAATTATGCATTATGCATTATGAATTAATCCTTCACCCATTTCCCGCTCTCAACTTCCTTAATTGTAAATTGTTCATTGTTAATTGTTAATTTCCAAATGTATGTTCCCGAGTTCCATCTTGAAGCGTCTATTGAAGTGACATCGTCTGTTATTTCTTGTTCGTGGACGGTTCTTCCTTGAATGTCATAGACACTTAATGTCGCGTTACGCAAGGCTGTTCTTATGTTCATTACATCACCGCCCGGATTAGGATAGGCTACGGCGAGGTGCAAGCCGTGAGCG
>JAZUSL010000030.1:0-55743 GCA_045606705.1 Bacteroidales bacterium | reverse complement strand
ATGAGGACTTTCGTTAGCAATCATGTTTAAATCCATTTGGGCGGATAATTTTAATGATAGAAAGAGAATTAAAAAAGTAATAAATATATTCCTGTTCATAAGTTTTAAATATTTAGATTTAGTAATAATTGAATTAGTATTTTTTTGCTTCCTCCTTATTATTTCTTAGGAGGCATTCTCAAATGATTTTGTTTTGCGTTTCCATAGCTTTGAAATTTTTCGCAAAGATATGACTTCAAAATGCCGTTTGTCAAGATGTATACAAGTATTTTACGGGAAATAAAATTTTAAGTCGTTGAAAATAAATGATGTCTGAAAGTGGAAGTACAAGTTTTTTTAGTTTATAGTTTAAAGTTTATAGTTTATAGTAGTTTTAAAGTTGAGAGTTTTAAGTTTTAAAGTTTATAGTAGTTCAAAGTTCAAGGTTCAAGGTTCAAGGTTCAAAGCTCAAAGTTCAAAGTGTATAATAAATTCCAACTTTAAACCTAAGTCTGCAACAGAGATATGATTTGAAAATATAGAATCCCATAAAATGACAGAACTCTAATTCAAAAAATAATTGTTTTTTTGCGCAGTTTCAAAAGTGTAAAATTATTAAAGTTTTGAAAGTGTTTGTATGAAATTAATTAAAAGGACTTTATATCTTGACAAATTAAACGAACTGAAAGGAACACCAGATATTAAAGGGGACTTCTATAAATTCCCCGTTTAAATAAATTTTTACAATCATGTTAAAAACTTTTGTGTGCTTTATGTTTGATTCATCCAAGTTGCTTGCGCTCGGAATAACTAATGTGAGCATTGTTCTTCACTCGCTTAACCGCAACTTTCTCTTTGGAATCTTTTCGTCTTTCTCTCAATTACATAGCTCGCTATGCTCTTTCGAGAAAAACAAAAATCTTCTCAAAGATAAAATCATAAATCACTTGCAAAGCAATTTATATAAGTCCCCTTTAGAGTTGAGAGTTTTAAGTTTTAAAGTTTATAGTATTTTAAAGCTCAAAGTTCAAAGTTCAAAGTTCAAAGCTCAAAGTTCAAAGTTCAAAGCTCAAAGTTCAAAGTTCAAGGTTCAAAGCTCAAAGTTCAAAGTTCAAAGTTCAAAGTTCAAGGTTCAAAGCTCAAAGTTCAAAGTGTATAATAAATTTCAACCTTAAACCTTAAGCCTTAAACCTTAAACTAAACTTTCAACTCTAAAACAGCACCATCGTATGTTTCTCGCCGTCGAAGTAGAATGCCATGACGTGTGTCTTGCCGTCTATTCTGCACAAGCCACTGACTTCTAATTGGTGAGAATTGTAAACGCTCGGTATCAGTAATGTTTTCTTCAGCTTGCCTTTCTTGTCATATACTTTCTTGAAATAGCAGCCGTCCTCTAAAGATAAGGTATATAGATTCTTTGCGTCTATCTCTACGTCTAAGACATAATTCTTGAAGTCGTCCTGGAACTGTAGAAAATATTCCTCTGTTCCTATCAAAGTGCTGTCGATTTCGAAGTCGCTTAAACGTACATCAAAGACCTTCGTTTTATAGAGAGGTTCTTTCAGATTCTCATAGTCATAAACCAAGACCTCGCCCGAGTTGCCATCCGACACGGCGATAATATTTCCGAATGTCGATATTCTCGGATATACGTAAACCCAACCTACATTCAAATCCATGTTGATTTGTCCGAGCTGACCTATGCCGCTTACAACCTCATTCTTTTTCTCATCATAAACAGAAAACAAACGAGGGTCGTCGTACGAATTCTTTTCAAACGACATGCTCGAAATATCATAATCCATCAATGTGATGAAGAAATACTTCTCCAATTCAGATGAATAATGAAAGTTTTCATGGGAGATATATTGACTGTGACTGTTATTAAACTCCATAGGAATTAGTTTCCTGTCTTCATTGTTATTTATATTTTGAGAAATGATGGCAGGCTGGTTATAATAAGCAAGTTGTTTTTTTTCTTCGTCTAAGTAAAATATTTTAGGAAGTGATACTGAAAATAATATTGTTTCGTCATCTTTCATTAATGAAGTAAGACACATTGCGATAATAGAACCTCTCTCCTTAGATTTTAAATAATATTCTCTGTCAATCTCTTCAGAGACATAAAGCATTTCCTCTGTTTCATTTGGTTTGAATTTTTCTATGAAACTCATATTTTCGTATTTCTCATCAAAATAATAAAGATATATAGCATTATCCAATTCATCGGCGAATGATAAATAACCATTGCTGATATCAGGAAATTCTACACTCGAAATAAAAGTATCTTCTTCTAATGGAATTGTCAATTCTCTGAGTGCTTTTGATTTCTTATATGTTTCGTTTTCACAGTCAGACATCGAATGGTCGTAGTTGATTTTCTCGCTCCAGACCTCACCGTAGAAAGGCATGAATTCGGTGTGATTGACGAGGGCGTTAATGAAGTTAGGGCTGATTTCCGGATAATCGCCGCCTGTGAGGAGACGACCTGATTTTCTGTCTATTTTCATCAGGAGAGGAACGCGAGGATCTTCGGTGCCAAAAGCCAAAAAAGATTTATATGATTTATCGGTATCGTAAATTACATCTTCAAAGAAGAACTTGTTATTGACATGTTTTCTTGCAGCGTCTTCATTTGGGAAAGAAGCTATCAGAACCATTGGATTATTCGGGTTTTTATAATAAAGCATCTCTTGAACAATTGGCATAATGCCCTCTAAACGAGGAGCATACATTATGGGACAAATAAAAACATATAATGTATCATTGGGGTTAGAAATTTCAGAGAAATAATCTTTTAAAACATTTTCGGTTCCTTCTATCTGTGCGACCTTATGAAATTCTTCATTTGCCAATTTGTTCAAATCTATTTGAGCGGATATTTTTAACGAAAGACACAAAATTAAAAAAGTGATAATAATATTTCTGTTCATGATGAAAAATGTTTAGTTATAATTTGTTTGTGATTATGCAAAATTTTCTTTATTCATTCTTGTTAGATTTATGCAGTGTGCCTGTTTTGCAGAGTAACCATATCAGAACTGTTATTATGATTGACATCGCAAGAATTATGGCGCATAAAATCTCGTTACTTGTATTAAATCTCGTTAATAACGTACTAATACATATTCCGATTAAACTTCCAATGGAAATTATAAAGAATAATTCGATATATTTTCTAATGTGTCTCATTATACAACTGATTTTATATTTTGTGTTATTTATACTTTGTGTCAATAGCTCCCAGTAAACGTTGTCACTCGCCATATTTACTGAGAGCGTTGTTTTATGATTTTGTTTTGCGTTTTCATAGGCTTTGAAATTTTTCGCAAAGATATGACTTCAAAATGCCGTTTGTCAAGATGTATACAAGTATTTTACGGGAAATAAAATTTTAAGTCGTTGAAAATAAATGATGTCTGAAAATGGAAGTACAATTTTTTTAGTTTAAAGTTTAAGGTTTAAAGTTTAAAGTAGTTTTAAAGTTGAGAGTTTTAAGTTTTAAAGTTTATCGAAATCCAACCTTAAACCTTAAGCCTTAAACCTTAAACTAAATTTTCAATATATTTTAGTTTAAAGTTTATTGTTTTTGTCAACAGACAACAGACTTTGTAATTTCTTTTACTTTGAGCTACGAGCTAATTGCTGACGGCTGATAGCTGACAACTGATAGCTGACAGCTGACAGCTGATAGCTTCTTCAATGCTTTCGTTTTCCTCGATCTCCAATTTCTTCCTGATATTAGTTCTCGCCTTGTTGACGGTGTTGATGCTCTTTCCGAGAATGTCGGCGGTCTCCTGCGAATTGAACGGCGTTAATGACATGATGCCGACTTTATATTCGGTGTCGGAGAGAACAGGATATTTTTGTCTTATCGCTTCGGCAAGTCCCGGATGTTCTTCTTCAAAAATCTTCATGACGGCGTCGAAAGCGGTTTCGCTATTGTCGTATATCTTTCCCTTTATCATCTTGTAATGTGATTCCGTTTTGTTTTTGTCCATCAATGTCATGCTATAGACAAGCATGTATTTCCATTCTAAATTTCTTTTGTAGTCGCCTTTTATCTCGTTGAGACGGAGAATCTCATTCTCGAATTTCAGAATCTCGTCTTTCATTCTCAACTCTTCTTTTCTTCTTCGTAAGTTTCTGTTTGCCAATATCAATAAAATTGCACCTGCTATCAATAACAAGAAAAGTAGGATTGTAAGCGTTCTCTGTTTTTTAAGCAGTTCGAGATTATAATCGTTTTCTATCTTTTCGTAATCGTACTTCTTTTGTATTTCCAAAACATTCTGTTGTAGACGTTCTTCTAACAATTCCATATCCATCTCGGCGAAGGTTCTGTAATAATGGAAAGCAGAGTCTATATTGTTTTCCGTCATGGCTTTGTTATAAAGGAAATAATTTATCGCTACTTTAAGAGTCTTGTCGTCAATGCTGTCGAGTTCTTGTTTTAGTATGTTTTCGTAATATGATGAAGAGTCATTAATTTTCATATCTAAAAAGATATAAGCTAAATTCAGATGATAGCGAGGAATTTCTTTTTCTTCGTTATTGTATTTCAAAGAAAGTCTTATGTAATTCAAAGCCTCGTCATAATTGCCGATTTCGTTATATAGAGTTCCGATGTTTTGATAAGCGACCGACATCACGTTGGTGTCGGCAGACTGTTCAGCATGATATACGGCGTCTTTGAAATATTGAATAGATTTGTCGATGCTGTCGATTATGAAATAAGCACGTCCGATACCAGCGTTGGTGTAAGAAAGCATCGTGGGATTGTGTTTTGTTGTCGCCGCCGACTGATGCAGCATCTCTATCGCCTCGTCGAATGAATATTGTTCTAAGAGAAGCATTCCCATATATTGTTGAGTAAGACCGAGTAGGGCGGTGTCGCCTTCAGATTTCGCGGCATCGATGGTTTGTTTGTACGTCGCCATCGCGAGTTCGATTTCGGCGTTGTTTTCGTGTTCTTTTGCCAGATCAAAAAGCTCTCTCGCGGAACGACTTCTGCCGCATGAGAAAAGTAATATCAATAGTGCCGTTAGTATGTGCAGCCTTTTCATATTCTCAATTTCTCAGATTTTAATCAAATCTCAATCCATTCCCAGTCAGCTTCAAGGATGTTTCTGCGCTGTGTGCATTCGTCGTCTTTGGCAATCAGGCTGAAGTTTTCTTTATAGAATGTGATACGGTAAGTTCCTGAGCCTTTGCAGTCTTTGTCGTCGGAAGTGAAAACGATAAGGTTCTTCTCTATGGTGTAATTACCCGTCATTGGTTTTGAGGCGTCAACGCCGAAGAAGTCGATGCGATAGCCATATTCATCTAAAGTAAGAGACGCACCTTGTTCTGAGCTAAGCCAACTGCCAGATAACGTCTTGGACTTTGACTTTGACTCTGACTTTTGAGTTTTTGTTTCTTGTTTCTTTACCTCAGTTTCTGTTTTAGTTGTTTCTGTTTTAGCAGTCTCTTTTTTAGGTTCTTCCTTTATGGTTTCTTTCTTAGTCTCTTTTTCCTCGGTTTCTTTTTGAGTTTCTTTTACAGATGTTTCTTCCTTAACCTCTACTTTGGTTTCGGTTTTGGATTCTTTCTCTGTTTTCAGTTCTTTCTTGCTTTCAAGAGATAATTCGGTTTTATGTTTGTCATTATTGTCTGTACTTAAATTACCAGCTATCAAAAACACTGCGATTGTAATTATGGATATAAACAATAACATCAACATTATCTTCGAGAAAAAGTTTAACGAGCCATTCTTTTTAGTCTTCTTTTTTCCTTTGCTACCTTTCTTAGGTTTTGCTGCTTTCTTAGCTTTTTCTGTTGTTGCCATAGTAGTAATTTATTTGTTTGCAAGTTTAATAAAAAATCTTAAATGAATGGATAAATTTCTTAACTTTGCACCAAATTTATCAAGCATGCAAGAATCAATATTAATTTTAGATTTTGGCTCACAAGTAACACAGCTCATCGGACGTCGTCTGAGAGAGATGAATGTTTATTGTGAGATCCATCCTTATAACAAAATCCCTGAGATAACACCGAACATCAAAGGTGTTATTTTGAGCGGCAGTCCGTTCTCTGTGAGAGACGTCAGAGCTCCATACGTGGATTTGTCGAATATCAAAGGCAAGATGCCTCTTCTCGGAATATGTTATGGTTCACAATTTATGGCTCATCATTACGGTGGTGAAGTCAATGGTTCTATTGCGAGAGAATATGGTCGCGCTTCACTTACCATCGTTGATGAAACATGTCCTTTGTTTGAAGGTGTAAACAAAGTCAATCAAGTATGGATGTCACACGGCGATACCATTGCTCATCTGCCAGAAGGAGCTCGCGTAATAGCAAGCACAGAAGATGTTGTCAACGCAGCATACAGATTCGATGGTGAGGAAACATACGCAGTACAATTCCACCCGGAAGTATCTCACTCATTGGAAGGTGCAAAAATGATTGAAAACTTCGCTAAGAAGGTTTGTGGTTGCAAAGGCGACTGGACACCTGCTTCATTCGTTGACAATATCGTTGAAGAACTCAAGGAAAAACTCGGCGACGACAAAGTCATCCTCGGTCTTTCCGGAGGTGTCGACAGCACAGTGGCAGCAGTATTGTTGAACAAAGCAATAGGTTCCAACTTACACTGTATCTTCGTAGATAACGGTCTTCTCAGAAAAAACGAATTTGAAGACGTTATGGAATCTTATAAAGACTTAGGTCTTAACGTCATTGGCGTCAACGCTGGGGAACTTTTCCTAAACAGACTCGCCGGTGTTACGGATCCTGAAGAAAAACGTAAGACTATAGGCGTCACATTCATTGAAGTTTTCGAGGCTGAAGCCAAGAAAATAAAAGGTGCTGAATGGCTCGCGCAAGGGACAATCTATCCTGACGTCATTGAGAGCGCAGGTGTTGAAGGTGCTACATCAAAAATCAAATCACACCACAATGTGGGTGGCCTTCCTGAAAAGATGAACCTTAAAATAGTTGAACCATTACGCACATTATTTAAAGATGAAGTACGTCGCGTTGGTCGCACTCTCGGTATCAAGAAAGAACTCATTGGCCGTCATCCATTCCCAGGACCAAGTTTGGCAATCCGTCTCCTTGGTGCAGTAACAGAAGATAAGTTACGTATCCTTCGTGATGCCGACGAAGTATTCATCTCTGCTTTGAGAAACTGGAAATGTGAGTTGCCTCACGCTTCATATCCTAACGAAATGGCTGATAACCTTTACGATGCCATCTGGCAAGCAGGTGCAATCTTACTTCCTTGTAAGAGCGTTGGCGTTATGGGCGACGAACGCAGCTATGAATATACAATCGCTCTCCGCGCTGTTATATCTGTAGACGGCATGTCGGCAGACTGGGTACATCTACCATACGAGTTCTTGGCAAAAGTCTCAAACGAAGTTATCAATAAAGTGAGAGGCGTCAACAGAGTATGCTACGACATCAGCTCTAAACCACCAGCAACAATCGAATGGGAATAATATCAATTGAAAGTTGAAAACTGAAAATTGAAAATTTTACAGAGACGCGTCAATGTTATTTTTAAAATATTGACACGTCTCCTAGTTTTTAGAATAATTCAAATTAATAATTAATAATCAAAACCCTGTTAACTGTTGACCATTGTCTGTCGACTGTTGACTGTTGACTCAAAAAAAATCAGTAAAGAAAAATTATGAAAACAATGAATTGGAAGAAAGAAGCATTGGCTTATTTCTATCTCGTTTTTGGTAGTTTGTTGTTCGCTCTAGGCGACGTCTTATTTGTTAACCCTTATCTCTTGGCTCCAGGCGGAACCTACGGTCTCTCAAACGTGTTGAACACTGTTTGGCCATGGAAAATCAGTTTGTATGCTTTATGTATGGACATTCCTTTGTTGATAGTCGGTACTTTGATCTTAGGACCTAAATTCGGTTTCAAAACTATTTTGTCTACATTCTTGATTTTCGGTTTCACTTTCTTGATTGAGACTTACATCGGTTACACACCAATTATCCAAAACGGTATCTTTGAAAATCCTGAAATAGTCAACGCAGAATGGTTGTTAGTGCCTCATTCAGAAAGCATCTATTTCGCTCCTGACTACTTCCTTAACACTTTGGTTGCCGGCGGTATCTACGGATTGGCTATCGGTCTCATCTTCAAATCAGGTGCAACATCTGGCGGTAGCGACATCATCTCCATGATTTTACATAAATATACAAAGATATCACTCGGTACTTTGGTTATGATCGTCGACTCATGTATCACACTCACAACATTGATTGCCTTCGGTCAGTTACGTCTTCCAATCTACTCAATCTTGGTTATCTTCATCGAAGGTAAAATCATCGACTTGGTTGTCGACGGATTCAACTCATACAAGACAGCGTTCATCGTTACAGACAAAGCTGAAGAAGTTCGTGACATCATTGTTAAAGACATCAACCGCGGCGGTACATGCTTCTTCGGAAAAGGTTTATATAAAGGTGTAGATCGCAAAATGATCTATGTAACCTTGACACGCCCAGAACTCGTTAAGTTGCAATCATTACTCAGCGAAGTCGATCCTGAAGCATTTGTAAATGTTGTTTCAAGTACTGACATTTTAGGTAAGGGCTTCAAACCGTTGTCTGAATAAAGTTTAGAGTTGAGAGTTTATAGTTTAGAGTAGTTGAAAGTTTTAAGTTGTTAGTTTAAAGTTTATTATTCTGAGCTATAAAATTTAAAGAAAAAATAGTTATATTTGCAACAATAAGTTTGGATTCTCCACTTATGAATCCGAACTTATTGTTTTTCTTTTTTATATAAAGTAGCATATTGTCGTTAACAATAAAAATGTTTACTGCCACATTAATATTATTACTAACATTGGCAATTTCTTTTGATGCTGGATCTTATACTGCAGACAATTCTCAAAGCACAGTTTCTGACGTAAAAGATCGTTATGAAATGATTATTGATGGTCACGAGTGCTTGTTGGATGGTTGGCATCAGATTTATAGCAATTCCGCAATATTGCAGGTGGTAGATTACTTTGACTCTCTTGATGTCGTTAATTCTGATTTGGAAGTTAGATGGAATAAGGCGAGAGGACATCATATTTTGGGTAGTATCTGCGCTGCAAATAAAGATTATACCATGGCGATGGAGCATTTTATCATTTCTTTGAAATCATTGGATGATCTCCCTTCTCATATTTACGAGATGCAGCAAAATCGTCTGAAAGGCTTGATATATAAAAAGATTTCCTCCATGTTTCTGTTTTGCGAGTTTTTCGATAAGTCTTTCGACATGTTGTTGGAATCTATCGCTAAATTTCATGCTTGCAACGATTCGTCTCACCTTTTAGTTGAATATTTGACGTTAGGAAGTTTTTGTGACATGCTTGATGAAGATGGTTCTAATCCTGACACCAACCTGCATTATATAAGAAAAGCTGAAAACTATTTGTCAAAGTTTCCAGAGCAATCATACGAAAGAGCTTATTACGATTATTGTTTGTCTTATTATTACCGATCTGTCAATCAGCACGACACAGCATTAGTCCTTAGAGCGAAGGCTTTGCGTAATATGCCCAAATACAATTCCTTTTATTATTCTATGAGCAGAGCGGCAGCATACGCTTTTTATGCTGAGCAGAAATATGATTCCGCTTTGTACTATGCATTGGAAGCGTTTCGATCACCAGATTTGTTTGATCAACGAGATGCGGCGGAAGGTCTTTCAGAAATCTATAAGGTGTTGGATGATGAAAAAGAATCGGTAAAATATGCCAGCATCTATCGTGAAATTCAAAAAAAGAGTTTGGATCTCAAAATACAGAATTCAACAATTGGAAAAATATACGACACTTATTTAAATGAAAAAATATTGCCTGAAAAGAATGACGTAGCACGTCAAGCGATATGGATTGTTGTAATATTAGTTATTGTGACTATGACGATACTTGTCGTTTATGTTAAAAATAATAAAGACAAAAGTAGTTGTGAATTAGCTAATACTTTGTTTTTAGAGAAATGGAACACATTTCAGGAGACGGAAATTGTTATGTCTATTATCGAACGCTGTGATGACAACAAAGATTTGATGGGCGACACTGTCATGTATTTTAAGAAACCTCTCACCAATACTGAAATAAGTGTTTTTAAAGCGACTATCGATTCTCTTTTTAACGATTTCACCAATCGCTTTTCATCAAAATATCCCGACTTGACTAAGGTGGAGCTTGACTATTGTTTTATTTCCATCCTTCCATTGACAGAAATTCAAAAAGCTGGACTGCTTTCGCTTTCCTATCAAGGTATAGTGAGTCGCCGAAAAAGAGTTACTAGTAAATTAAGGGAATCTCTTCAAAATCAAAAATTGATTGATTTTATGAAGAAAAGCCTCAAATATAGTCTGATATAGTCAGAAACATATTTTTGAATAGTCGATTATAGATAATTTTGCCGCCGATATTTGGCGGTAATAAGTCCTTCTGCCTTTTGTCATTAATGAAAAATAGGGCTATGTCTAATAAATTCAAAAATATGGTGAAAAATAAATTTTTTATGTTAGCGATGTCGTTTCTTTTAACGGCAAATCTTTGTTTGGCTCAAGAAACTGCATCAATTTCAAGATGGCTTTTCGGAACATCGGTGTCTGGCGGTTATACATTTGCCCATAACAATTCCAATGATTATGTAAATTGCAACTGGGAATTAGATTTATATCACGATAAGTTACAGACTTCGTTTTATAGCAGGGCAGGATGGAACGAAATGGATAATATGTTTGATTTTGGATTGAAAGCAGGTTATAGAGTAGTTGACGGAAATGTCTTGCAAGTCACGCCGATGATAGGATTTGGTACTATGGATTCTAAACCGACACCTTCTTTCGGTGCAAATCTTGATTTTAAATTGTGGACCAATAAGAAAACAAAGAGAAACGATATTTGGATGATAAGGCTACAATATAATTGCTCTCTGCCATTGACGAATGAAAAAGTTGTTGGTATTCATAGCATAGCAATTGGTGTTGCTGTAAAGGGTATCCTTTTTTCAGTTAACAATTAACAGTTAACAATGTACTGACACATAATGTGTTCATCATAGAGATGCGTCAATCATGCTAAGTATAAATAAAGTGTGATTGACGCGTCTTTTCTCTTTTTCTAAATTTTCAAGTTTTCAGATTTTCAGTTTCTCAGGTTTAAAAAATCTTTCGTCATTAGCCCTTTGCCATTAGTCTTTTTATTATCTTTGTCAAAAATTGTTTAAACCGAAGATATATAATTCTATTCTCATAATAAGATGATAATGAAAACTTTTAGAATCATATTGTTTTTGTCGTTCATTTGTGCGATGGATGCCTTCTTCGCCCCGTCGTTGCAGGCTCAGGAATCGTTGAAGTCTAATACCGTAACTGAATATAACGGAAAGAAATTCTACATCCATACCGTTAAAAAGAAACAGTCGTTGAATGATATTGCCGAAATTTATGGAGTGACCGTTTATGATATTTTATCCGAAAATAAAGACCTTAAGAAAACAAATCCAAAAGCAGGAACAATAATAAGAATACCTTATAAGGAAATTATTGTAGAGGAAGTCGTTGTTGAAGATGAAATTCTTGAACAAGACACGACGGCGTATGTCACTGAATTTGTTCCGACAACATTCGATTCTGAGAGATTATACAAGGTGGCTCTGATGATGCCGCTTTACCTTGAACAGGTGGATGAGAAGTTTCTAAGTGAAGAACCAAATAACAAGCAGCTGTTGGCGAAACCATTCTCGTATCTGCATTTTTATGAAGGATTCATGATTGCTGTCGATTCCATGATTAGTAAATATGATATGAAGATTGACCTCAGAGTCTATGATGTTGACCAAGATACGAATAAGGTGGTTGCCGCTTTGAATGATGAATGGCTGAATACGTCGGATATCATTGTAGGTCCTTTCCATTTGAAACCTTTCGAAAGAGTCAACGCTTTTGCAAATGAACATGAGATTATGATTGTAAATCCGATGACGTTAAGAGAGGATCTTGTTGTTGGAAATAAGAACATGGTTAAGGTAAAGCCTTCATATTCTTCGCAGATGGAATGGCTCGAAAAAGTAATCGCAGATAAATATACAGATAACAATATATTTGTATTTACGATGGATACTTCAAATATGGACTATGCCAGAATAATTGAGGAAATCGCCTTAAGAAATATTAATGAATTTTCTTACGTTCCAAATAAACATATAAAGAGAATCATTAAGAAACAACAAAATGCTTTGAAAAATGAGGAGATTGAATTTGATTCGACAAGATATATGTCTGACAATGTGAGTTTCGATGTAGCGATGATTAATGAGTTTCCAGATGATACTACTAAGCTCAGAAATCAAGTGGTGATATATAATTATTCAATAGACAGCTTAAATAAAATTAAGAATACCGCATCTGCTTTCAGAAATAATTTGGTTATCGTTTATGGTGATGATAAAGTCTTTGCCACAGAGATGATAAACAAGTTGAATATCTTTAGCAAAGATCATCCTATTAGTCTTATAGCATTACCCGATTGGTCGAAACACGACCGTCTCTTTAACGAGAATCTGATGAAACTCAGCACTATCGTTTTTGATGATGATTATACAGACTATAATACATATCCAGTAGGAATATTTATTTGCCGGTTTAGAGATAAGTATGGTACAGAGCCTAAAGATATGGCATATCACGGATTTAACATCGGATGGTATTTCCTAAATGCCTTGATGAATTATGGAGATAATATTAATGTAGGTATAGAGACATACTATATTCCATTGTTGAATACAAGATATGACTTTCAAAGAAAGTCGGAGTTTGACGGATGCGATAATACATATTGGAATATATATCAGTATAAGGACTATCAGAAAAATCTTTTGAACTTTTAATAAATCTGAAAATCTGAAAACTTGAAAACCTGAAAATTTTCTTGCTTTCAGATTTTTTAATATCAGGAAAAATGAAAAAATACTATATAATGATATTATCATTTGTATTTCTTTTGTCTTGCGGCGAAAAGAAAAATAACGATGTCGTGAAGTCATATTATGACGAAGGCACTATTAAGTCGGAGTTGAGATATAAAGACGGGAAATTAAATGGCGAGTGTATATGGTATTATGCCAATGGCAAACCGCAGGCGAAAATGAACTATACCAACGACACACTGAATGGAGAAGCAATGCGTTGGTACGATAACGGCAACATTGAGTCTAGATATTATTTTAGCAACGACCAATATGACGGATTATTTGAGTCATATAATGTTTATGGCATTTTGGTTAAGAAAGAACATTATAAAGAAGGTGTGCTCCATGGCGAGTTGCGCCAATGGTATGACAGCGGAAAGATTTTCGTTGAGGGCAACTATGAAAATGGAATGCTTCAAGGCAGATGGGTGATATATTATGAGAATGGTTCTATTGGTTCGACCGCTGTTTATGACAACGGGTGCGGAGTGCAATACGGATATTCCACCGACGGTTTGCTTATAACGGAAATTCATTATAGAGATAATATCAAGGACGGAGAAGAAAAGCGATATAACAGAGATGGTTCTATTGCAGAAATCTTATTATGGGAAGAGGGAGAGTTTATAAAAAAGATAGACAAAAAACGATAATTTAATTAAATGAAAAATATTTGATAAATATTTGCAATTTGTAAATTAAAAACATTACCTTTGCGGTACGATTATTTAATGAATTAATTTTATTATTAACCTTAATAAAAATAAAAAGTAATGAACGTACAAACCATTATGACAAACCTGGAAGCTAAGCACCCAGGCGAAAAAGAGTATTTACAAGCAGTTCGCGAAGTTTTGGAATCAGTTGAATCAGTTTACAATCAACATCCAGAATTCGAAAAAGCAAGAATCGTTGAACGTTTAGTAGAACCAGACCGCGTCTTCACATTCAGAGTAGTATGGGTTGACGATCAAGGTGAAGTTCAAACAAACATCGGTTACCGTGTACAATATAACGCTGCTCTCGGCGCATACAAAGGCGGTCTCCGTTTCCACCCAGCTGTTAACGTATCAATGTTGAAATTCTTAGGTTTCGAACAAATCTTCAAAAACGCTTTGACAAACCTTCCACTCGGTGGTGGTAAAGGTGGTGCTGATTTCGATCCAACAGGAAAATCAGATGCTGAAATCATGCGTTTCTGCCACGCTTTCATGTATGAATTATGGAGAAATATCGGTGCTGACCAAGATTCACCAGCTGGTGACGTTGGCGTTGGCGGCCGTGAAATCGGTTACTTGTACGGTATGTACAAAAAATTAGCTCGCGAACACAGCACAGGCGCATTGACAGGTAAATCATACGGCTGGGGTGGTTCTTTGATCCGTCCAGAAGCTACAGGTTTCGGCGCTATGTACTATGTAAACCGCATGGTAAAACAAGTTAACGACACAATGGTAGGCAAGAGAATCGCTTTGTCAGGCTTCGGTAACGTAGCATGGGGAGCTGCAACAAAAGCTATCGAACTCGGCGCTAAAGTCGTCGCTATCTCAGGTCCAGACGGCGTTTGCGAAATCCCAGAAGGTATCACAATGGAAATGGTTAACTATATGCTCGACATGCGCGCTTCAAACCGCAACAAAGTTCAAGATATGGCTGACAAATTCCCAGGCAAAGCTATCTTCACCCCTGGTAAGAAAGCTTGGAGCGTAAAATGTGACATCGCATGTCCTTGCGCATTCCAAAATGAAATGAACGAAGACGACGCTAAAGAATTGCTCGCTAACGGCGTAAAATATGTAGCTGAAGTTTCTAACATGGGTTGCCAACCAGGTGCAATCGCAGCTATCCAAAACGCAGGTATCCCATTCGGACCTGGTAAAGCTGTTAACGCTGGCGGCGTAGCTACATCAGGCCTCGAAATCTGCCAAAACGCTGGCCATATCAACTGGACTGCTGAAGAAGTCGATGCTAAATTACAAAAGATCATGAACGATATCTATGACCTCTGCGTCGAATACGGTAAAGAAGCTGACGGCACAATCAACTACGTAAAAGGTGCAAACGTTGCTGGCTTCATGAGAGTAGCAAAAGCTATGTTAGCTCAAGGTATCGTTTGATAAAACATAAAATTCTAGAATAACATAAATCTAGACAATTTAAATACCTCAGAACTTTCGGATTCTGAGGTATTTTATTTTCTGACTCCTATTATACAACAAAACAAACTTATTGCCAACCCTACAAATATTCCGTCAACAGGCAGTTTCAGGAATCGCGTAACAACAAGTGCCGTCGTTCCTGCTATTATGGAAATCAATATCCATTTATAGTTGAACCTTTTAGGCAAGAACAACGCTAATGTTAAAGGTATAAAGACTGCAGTAGCACGTAATCCCATTGACAAAAATCCCAAGTCATTGATGAAGGAACCAGAGAACGTTGCCGCCACGAAAACAGACATCAATAATATACCTATAATTGTAAGTCGAGATACTTTCAAATTTTTCGACGACTCGCTCAACGAAGGATTTATCTTCATAAAGACGTCTCGCACCAAAATAGTAGATGAACCAAGCGTAAGTCCGGAACCACCTATTATAATTGTTATCAATAAGGTGCCTAGAACGATACCGCCGAGAAACTCAGGCATACAATGAGTGATGAAAAGTGGAAATGCCTGCGCAGTCGTCGCCATCACACCTATATTATCAGGCAACTTATGTCCCGCTTCTGTTAATATATTTAATTCTTCTGCGGTAACATAATGACCTCTCATATAAAGACCTATAAGTACGCAAGCCGCACCGATAGGTATCGTTAGAACAGCAGAGATCAATGCTCCTTTACGAGCCACACTGTCTGTCTTCGCCGCCCATATTCCCTGCGCGTAACTCTGTGTCGCAAGAACACCGAGAATCACAGAAATGCAAGAACCGATGTCTTTAGCTGCGCCACGGGCAAATAGATTGTTGTAACGTGCGTCTAGAGACACACGTCCGTGTGTCTCTACGAGAGATGCGTAAATTTCTTCTATCGCTGTCATCAGTCCGTGATAGCCATCTGTCAATGAAAGCACTATTATTCCTCCTGCGAGCGTAGAAATACATAACAATATGAGTTTTACAATGCCTCCGATGCCTGCGCTCCACAATCCTCCGAAGACAACATATATCATCATTATAAGACATGATATGGCTGCCGCAAGATAAAACTTCATCGGAAAGAGAGTCATCAAGAGTGCCGAGGCTGACAATATTTGCGCGACGATACTGACAAACATTCCTAGCGAACATAAGACGGAACCTAACACTTCCGCTTTCTTACCATATTCTTTTGAAACAACTTCCAACAGAGTCGTACTATTACTTTTTCTAAGCGGAACAACGTAACCTATTGCAAGGACGACACATCCGAGCGCTGCACCCAAGGTAAACCACCACGCAGAGATGCCGTATGTAAAAGCCAACTGCGCTGTTCCAACCGTCGACTGTCCTCCTATCAACGTCCCCATGATGGTACCACATACGACCCAAGTACCAGCCCTACCTCCTGCCCTATTGAAATCGTCTGCTGTCTTTACTTTCTTCGACGAGATAACACCAACTATTTCTATCAACAAAATAGAAAGCAGTATACCAAGAATATGATAAATTGATATTGACATCTAATTATAAAAATTTCAATTCCTTCTTCCAGATTTTCCAGTCTGGCATCTCGGCAGTCATCAAGGCGTAAAACTCCTTGGAATGATTAAAATGTACGAGATGACAGAGTTCATGTAAAATTACTTCTTTTATGCATTGTTCCGGTAGTTTTATCAGATCTAAATTCAGACTTATGCTACCTTTCGAGGAGCAACTTCCCCATCGCGTCTTCATCTTCTTGATAGTAAAAGATTTCGGAAAGACATTATATTTCTCCATCTGCTTCATTAAAGGAATCGAGATTTCCTGAAAGATGCTGCGGGCTTGACCAAGATACCACTTTTCGAGAAGAGTCTCTATCAATTCCGGCATATCATATTTAGCATAAACCATTAGAGTATCATCTTGTAAAACCACATTATTATTGGGAGATATCACAATCATCAAAGGATATTGTCTTCCTAAATAATAATGAAGTTCTCCAGCGACATATCTCTTAGGTTCAGTTTTGAGTGGTATCGTAGCATCTAATCTTTTGAAAATCCATCTGTAATGTTTCTCAAGAAAAGGTTCCACATTCTCTATGTTACATAGCAGAGGTACTTTCAGTTCTATACGTTTGTCGGGATATATTTGTATGGCGACGGTTTTTCTTCGCGAGCGAACTATCTCGCAATCTAACTGACGACCTTTTATATTGAATGACTTTTGCATATAATTCAGGAATTCACACAAATATAAACTTTCAAATTTTCATATTCTCAGATTTTCAGATTTTAATTTGGGCGTTCCGGCAAAGCCGTCGGGCTTTCCGCTATATCTTTGCTCGCCCTTCACGCACTAAAAATTCCCGCTCCTGCATCCCCTTCCCGCACTAAAAATTCCCGCTCCCAAAGGATGCCGCTCCAATCCCTAACGCAAAGACTGCAATAAAAAAAGGGTCTCAAATAATTGAAACCCTTATGTTTTGGTGACCCGCCTGAGGCTCGAACTCAGGACCCCCACATTAAAAGTGTGATGCTCTACCTACTGAGCTAGCGAGTCATCCTCTTGTTTGCGAGTGCAAAGGTACAACATTTTTCAATATCTGCAACATTTTTTAAAAAAAATTTAAAAAAATATTTTTATTCCAACACACCCTTGCCTTCTCGTATTATAACCATCTCATTATCTGTACAATCAACAATAGTACTTTCCTCTTTATTACCATAACCACCGTCAATAATTATATCGACTTTATCCTTATATGCTTCATTTATCTCCTCCGGATCGGTCATAAAACCCGAAATTTCGTCCTCATCAATGATAGAAGTCGTGATAATTGGGCATCCAAGTTCGCGGACAATATTAGTAATTATCGGCTGGTCTGGAATACGGATACCGATAGTTTTTTTATTGTTCTTAAAAAGTTTCGGCACATTATTGTTAGCCTCTACGATAAAAGTAAACGCTCCCGGAAGATTACGTTTCATCATTTTAAAGACATCATTATTAATAGGTCTTGTAAATTCCGACAGCATACTTAAGTCATGGAATATAAAGGAGAAATTAGCCTTCTCTTTTTTTATTCCTTTTATACGGGCTATTTTATCTAGAGCACGGCTACTGTTCACGCTACAGCCTATCGCATAGATTGTGTCTGTAGGGAATATTATAACACCATCGTTTTCAAGACATTCTATTATCATCTTGATATAACGAGGATTCGGGTTTTCGGAATGTAATTTTAGAAACATACATATATTAATATCAATTGCAAAGATAACATTTTTAAAACAATAATTTATCGCAATAGTTTAATAATAATAAAATTTTCTTACAATCAGATGCATATCTAAGCTCTGTTGTCCGTTGTCTGTAGTCTATTGACTTTTATATAAAAACATCTTGTTTTATTCAAAATAAATCACTACTTTTGCACTCGTTTTCAGATTCATTCCGAAGTTGGTTTAATTTATTTTATATCAATAATTTGAGACACTTAATTAAGTTTAACAATCCTTGATGATTTATCGGAATGGTTGTCAAGTACAATTTAAATAATTAATAATGAGCGAAAATCAAGTAAGAGTAAAACCTACTCCAGATGCTAATTTCGATTGGAACATCGATCCAAAAAGACACGACAACTACAAATCAGAAGAACGTTTGCAATTAGAAGCAATGTACGAAAAGACAATGAGTCAGATCGCTGACCATGAAGTCGTTGAAGGTACAGTTGTTGGCAAAACATCACGTGAAGTTGTTGTTAACATCGGTTTCAAATCAGACGGTGTTATCCCTGTAGCTGAATTCCGTCACAATCCTAACTTAAAAGTTGGTGACAAGATTGAAGTCTACGTAGAAAACCAAGAAGGCATCAACGGACAATTAGTTTTATCACACAAGAAAGCTCGCATCTTGAAATCATGGGATCGCGTTAACGAAGCTTACGACAAACAAGAAATCGTACAAGGTTACGTTAAGAGCCGTACAAAAGGTGGCTTGATCGTCGATGTATTTGGTATCGAAGCATTCTTACCAGGTTCACAAATCGATGTTAAACCTATCCGCGATTATGACGTATTCGTTGACAGCATCATGGAATTCAAAGTTGTTAAAATCAACCAAGAATACAAGAACGTTGTTGTTTCACACAAAGCTCTTATCGAAGACGAAATCGAACAACAAAAGATGGAAATCATCGGTAAACTTGAAAAAGGCCAAGTTCTCGAAGGTATCGTAAAGAACATCACATCTTACGGTGTATTTATCGACTTAGGTGGTGTTGACGGTTTGATTCACATCACAGACCTTTCATGGGGCCGCATCGACCATCCAGAAAAGATCGTTGAACTCGACCAACAAATCAAAGTCGTTATCCTCGACTTCGACGACAACAAAAAACGTATCGCTCTCGGCTTGAAACAACTCACTCCTCACCCATGGGACGCTTTAGATCCTAACCTCAATGTTGGTGACATTGTTAAAGGTAAAGTTGTTGTTATCGCAGACTACGGCGCATTCATCGAAATCGCTCCTGGCGTAGAAGGTTTAATCCACGTTTCAGAAATGTCATGGTCACAACACTTACGTACAGCTCAAGACTTCTTGAAGATTGGTGACGACGTTGAAGCTAAAGTTTTGACATTAGACCGCGAAGAACGCAAGATGTCATTGGGTATCAAACAACTCATCCCAGATCCATGGGCAAACATCAAAGAACGTTACGCTATCGGTTCAAAACAAACTGCTACAGTTCGTAACTTCACAAACTTCGGTATCTTCGTTGAAATCGAAGAAGGCGTCGATGGTTTAATCCACATCTCAGACCTCAGCTGGTCAAAGAAAATCAAACATCCTGCTGAATTCACAAAGATTGGCGACACAATGGAAGTTGTTGTCCTCGACATCGATGAAGAAAACCGCCGTCTCAGCTTAGGCCACAAACAACTTGAAGAAAATCCATGGGATGTATTCGAAAGCATCTTCACAATCGGTTCAATCCAACAAGGCACAATCATCAGCTCAAGCGATAAAGGCGTTGTAGTTTCATTACCTTACGGCGTTGAAGGTTTCTGTCCAAATCGTCACCTCAAGAAAGAAGACGGTTCAAACGCTAAGATGGACGAAACAATCGATTTCAAAGTTATCGAATTCTCAAAAGAAAACAAGAAGATCATCCTTTCTCACTCACGCATTTGGGAAGACAAAGTAGCAGCAGAACGCGAAGTTGAAACAGAAACTAAAGAAAAAGCTGCAAAATCAACAAAACGCGCTGTTAAACAAATCAACGACAATGTTGAACGCACTACTTTAGGTGACTTAGACGTTTTCGCAGAATTGAAAGAAAAAATCGAAGCTCAAGAAAAAGGTGAATAATCATCTAAATAGCTTTAAATAAAAAAAGGAGTCTTAACGACTCCTTTTTTTGTTACCTAAAATTTAATTATCCCAACATTACTGGCATCAAAAGCATCAAGATATCTTCATCGGCATTCTGATTATCTACTGGAGTGATGATACCAGCTCTGTTTGGCGCCGACATTTCCAACATGATTTCAGTCTGACCGAGATTACCCAACATCTCTTGGAAGAATCTTGAATTGAATCCAATCTCCATATCCTCACCAATATAGTTACATGTGAGGCGCTCTTTTGCTTCGTTGTAATAATCTTTATCTTCTGCCGTAAGAGTAAGTTCCTGACCAGCTATCTTGAAACGAATCTGATGTGTAGCCTTGCTTGAGAAGATAGCGACACGACGAATCGCCGACAACAACAACTGACGGTCGATAGTCAATTTATTTGGATTTGTTTTTGGTATAACAGCTTCATAGTTAGGATATCTGCCATCGATGAGACGACATACCAACATAAATCCCGGCATTGAGAATGAAGCATTTGTCTTATTAAATTCTATCTTGACCATTTCATCAGCCTTACCAGACAAAGCATTCTTCAACTGGTTGAGAGGTTTCTTTGATATGATGAAAGATGCTGGTGTTTCCGTCTTTATATCTAATCTTCTATAACGTACAAGTTTATGAGCATCTGTTGCGACGAAGTTCAAACTATCGTTTGTCATTTCCATAAATACACCTGTCATCACCGGGCGGATTTCATCATTACCAGTTGCAAAGACAGTCTTTTCAAAACCGCATACCAATACATCGGCAGGGATTTCACATGACATTGGATCTTGCAGCACTGGAAGTTGTGGAAATTCGTCACTCTTATGACCTGCCATCTTATAACGTCCTTCTCCTGTTATGATTTCTATTGCCAAAGTTGTTTCGTCAATATTGAAAGATACTGGAATATCAGGGAAGTTCTTCAAGATATCAATAAGCAAACGAGCCGGAATCGTCACCTCTCCTACACCTTCAACCATATCTGGTTGAATTGTCACCATCATTGTTGTCTCCAAATCAGATGCTGTGATCTTCAACTCGCTTTCTGAGATGTTAAACAAAAAGTCATCTAAAATAGGCAGAGTGTTATTAGAATTGATAACACCGCTAAGCGATTGTACAGCTTTTAATAATTTTAAACTTGAAAGTATGAATTTCATAACTATTGAATTTTTTAGGGTTGTAAATTTACAAAAAAAAGACAATCCTAATTTTTTAAATTTATTTATTTTTTATTTTTTCTCTTGATAAATTTATTCTCCGTTCCATTCTTCAGACGCTTGATATTTTCCCTATGTGTTATAGGAACGAATATCGCGACGGCAACAGTCAGCAATAATAATAAAGGAGACTGCGGCATCACGAAGAAATACGTAACGAAAGGTAACGTCACTGTTGCGGTGATACTTGCGAGCGAGACGTATCCGAAACTTAACAGAACAATCATAAAGATTCCGAGAGCTATCAATGCCGGTATCGGTATCAATCCGAAACCAACGCCGAGCAATGTAGCGACGCCCTTACCTCCTCTGAATCCGGCGAAGACTGGGAATATATGTCCAAGCACAACAGCAGCCGCTGCAACAATCTGTATATATCCAGGCATATCAATCTCAGGAAAATATCCGAATATCACTTTCGACATAAAGATAGCGAACCAACCTTTCAAAGCATCAATAATAAAAACAGGAACACCAGCTTTATATCCTAAAACTCTGATAGTATTGGTTGTACCTGCATTACCTGACCCGTGTTCTCTTACGTCAATGTCAAAGAACAATTTGCCGATCCATACCGAACTAGGAATGGAACCTAAAAGATAAGCTGTTAATATTGTTATAAGTATAGGTAACCACATAATTATCTTACAAAGACTGCTGCTGTCCAATTATTTTTTGTAACATGATTCACATATTTCAATCCGAGATTTTCTGCTTCTCTTCTGATAAGGATAAGGTCTTCTTCATAAAAGCCGCTGAAGAAAATCATACCGCCAACAACTAAACATTTCACGTATTCTTTCATATCTCTAAGAAGGATATTTCTATTTATGTTAGCCAGAATAATATCGAATTGTCTGTCGTTTAATGAAGTAGCATCGCCGAGTTCAACGATGATTTCATTTTCGTCATTAAGACGTATATTGTCAAGAGCATTACGATAAGCCCATTCATCGTTGTCGATAGCCACTGTCGTTGCCGAACCCAATTTCTTGGCAAGAATAGCGAGGACGCCTGTGCCTGAACCCATATCCAAAACATTAAGTCCTTTGAATTCAGATTGAAGCATCAGTTCAATAATCTGTGATGTCGTCTCATGATGTGCTGTGCCGAACGACATCTTAGGTTCTATGATGAGGTCGTATTTATACGAACCTTCCACCTTATGGAAAGGTGCTCTGATTCTACATAACTCATTGATGATGACAGGTTCGTATGATGCTTCCCATGTAGCGTTCCAGTCCTGGTCTGGAATCAGTTCTTTTTTCAGCAACTTGACATTAACGAATTGTTGCATCTGGAGAATCTCGTCAAGTTCGGTTTCATTCAACGCTGGTTCTTGGCAGTAAGCCTCAAATCCATCGTCGGTATCCATGAAACTGTCGAAACCTATCGTTCCGAGCAGTTCCATGAACATATCTTTTAATGTCTCATTTTCGGGATTAGAAAACGAACAAGCGTAATAATTCATAAGCTATTATTTAGAAGCCTGCATTGCAATACTTACAAAATCTTCTGCTTTAAGTGATGCTCCGCCAATCAAGCCGCCGTCGATGTCAGGCTGAGCAAACAAATCGGCTGCGTTCTTAGCATTACAACTACCGCCGTAAAGAATACGTAACTGGTTCGCTGTATCTTCTCCATATTTTTCACATACAAGACCACGGATGAACTTATGTACTTCTTCTGCTTGTTGTGGAGTAGCAGTCTTACCGGTACCGATAGCCCAAACTGGTTCGTAAGCGATGACTATATTTTCCATATCAGCTAAATCTAAATGGAAAAGACCTTCTTCCACTTGTTTCTTAATCACATCAAAGTGAGTGTTAGATTCTCTTTCTTCAAGTACTTCGCCTACGCAATAGATAGGAACGATTTGATATTCGAGGAGTTTCTTTATCTTTTGTGCCAATACTGCATTGTCTTCATTGAAATATTTTCTTCTTTCGCTATGACCTACGATGCAGAAGTTTGTTCCGAGAGAGTCGAGCATCTTGGCAGACACTTCTCCGGTGAAAGCGCCTGATTCATTCTCGTTAACGTTTTGTGCGCCTACGTAGAAACATTGGCAGTCGTCGGCCATGTCTGTCGCAAGTTCCAAATAAAGATATGGAGGACATACAATTATATCGCAATCTGGCTGTTGATCTTCGCAGAGGTTAGCGATGTTTTCCACTAGGTCTTGTGCTTCTTGGAAATCTAGATTCATCTTCCAATTTCCTGCTACTATTTTTCTTCTCATATTCAATACTTTAATTAATTCGTAAATTTTAATGCATAATGCATAATCTCTTTGCAAATTTAAAAAATTAATTTCAGAAATGGAAGATGTTTATGGGATTTTTTTTCATGTAAACGGACAACGGACAACATAATTTATCCATAATTTTCAATTGTCAATTTAAGTCACACGTCCGTGTGACTCTACGAGAGATTCCCTTAATTTTCAATTTTCAATACACTCTCACTCTTGGATCGAGCAATCCGTAAATAATATCAACGACGATATTAATAATTATTAACATAAATCCTATCAAAAGAACGGCTCCCATTATGACAGGGAAGTCGAAAGTATCGAGGGCATCGACGATGATGACGCCAATACCTTTCCAGTCGAAGACATATTCCACGAAAACAGCTCCCGCAAGTAAAGATGCGAACCACCCCGATATTGCTGTAACGACAGGTGTCATCGCATTTCTTAATGCATGAATTGTAACTACACGCCAACGTTTCAAGCCTTTAGCTCTAGCAGTGCGTATATAATCCATAGAAAGTGTTTCCAACAATGAGGTACGTGTAAGTTCCACAACGACAGCCAACGGTCTCAATCCTAACGTAAATGCAGGAAGTATGAGATTCTTCAGATCTAAATATGCGCCATTACCGTAGTCATCGACGGAATAGAGATTGCCCGTCATACTGAGACCGGTGTAAGATTCAAGCAGATAGCCGAAGATATAAGCCACCAATATCGCCGCGAAGAACGAAGGCAACGACATTCCTAACGTGGTAATAAATAACGTAAGCTTATTGACGAAGTCGGTATTTACCACAGCAGCCAACACTCCGATAAAGACTCCTACTATCAAAGCAAACGCTATCGCTACCGCAGCCAATATCAAGGTATTGGGAAACGCTTCCGACAATATATCTCCGACCGACCTCTTACTCTGATACGAATATCTTAAATAAGGTGTCTTCAAAACAACATCAACATCACCTACTTTCGCAATAACACAATGACTTCTAAACTTCTCGTACCCCGCTTCCCGTTCTCCGTTCTTATAAAAAGAAATCGGCAGCAAGTCATTGAGATAGTCGGTATATTGCTTAAAGACGCTCTGGTTCAAGCCGAGTTCTTCTCTTATTGCCTGCACGTCGGCTTCATCAGCACGTTGTCCCAACATCATCCTCACCGGGTCGCCGGGAACGATATTAAAAAGGAAGAACACCAAGGTCACTACGCCCCAGAGCACTGCCAATCCGTATAATATTTTCCTGATGATGTATGAGGTCATGTTTTTTTAATGTCAACGGACAACAGACAACAGTCAACAGTCTTTGTCCACAATTTTTAATGTCAACGGACAATTTTTAGTTTAAAGTTTAAGGTTTAAAGTTTAAAGTAGTTTTATAATTGAAAGTCTTTAAGTTTTAAAGTATATTAAATCAAGCCTTAAACATAATTCTCAGATTTTCAGTTTCTCAGATTTTCAGTTTCTCAGATTCTAAAAAATCTTTTTCGCATGGAAAATCGATCTTACTCCATTTATCGAGGATTATTCCGTTATCCATCAAAATAAGTCCTGGGTTAGAACGAACCATCGACTTCAGTTCGAGTTCGTCACCAAAATAAACCTCATCAAACATATAATATTTGTCTTGAAGCTCGTAAATATATTCCGGATTTACCGACGTAATCCACAGATAACTGAATCCGTTTTCATTGGCAAAGTCGTAGATTCTCTGACATTCAGCGAAGTCTTCTTCTGTTAATTCGTTAAGATAAGGAGCGACAAAGACAAACAGTTTCTCTGTTTCGAAGAGAAGATGCGTATAATCATCGCCGTCTTCATTAAGTATTGAGAATCCGAGCGATTGTGTTCCACCTTCCTGACGTTGAGATACGAATTCCCATTGCGACATCCATATTGAGTCGTTCCACGGATAATTAGGTGAAAGGAATTCTTCAGTCTCGCCTGTCTCAATATTTTTAAATGTGAGATAAATGTCGGCAGGATCCGGATTCTCAGCAGGTTTCATATCACGACCAACTTTCCAATCCATAAAGTCGACGACAGGAAGATGACGGACATTATAAATCTCGAATCCTACGAACAATCCTATGAATATAAACGTAAATAATGTCTGTCCTAATTTTGTAACTCTTTTGTTTATAAGAGTTTTATTATTAAATATCAAGGGAATCAAGACTGCAAGAATGATCAGGTTTTTGAAGAAAGTCTGCCAATTGCTCATCTTGATTGCCGTACCGAAGCAACCGCAATCAGGGACGAGATTATACAACGCATCAAAGAAAGTTGTGGTTGTAAAGAACAACATGAGTAATGACGCACCTAATGTAGCGAGGCGAGGCAACAAATTGAACATTAGACAAAAACCTACGATAAATTCCGCCATTATCATTATTATCGACAAAGCAAGCGCAAGACCGTTAAGCCATTCTATATTGTATGCGATGAAATAGTCGAGCATCTTGTATTTCGTTCCGAGCGGGTCGATGCCTTTAGTCAAACTACTGAAAATGAACAAGGCACCTACCAAGACACGACATAATGTTAAACCGGATTTATTGTAATAGTTGTTAAACAATAATGAAGCAAATATTGGAAGTAGAATCGCTATCAGCATTATCCATGAAAATTCAGGAAAGAAGCCGACAAAAACGGCGCATATCAATGCCCATATGGTGATAGCAAAAGAGATGAAACCTGATTTTGTATAGTCTTTTCTCATATTATTATTCTTCGTTTTGTTCAGAGAGTAAAATCATGCAGAATACCGCGTAGTTAATTATATCGAAATAATTTGCATCCAAACCTTCAGAGATAATTGTCTTTCCGTCGTGGTCTTCTATCTCTTTGATTCGTAAAAGTTTCATCAAAATCAAATCTGTCATCGAACTTACTCTCATACTTCTCCATGCCTCATCATAATCGTGATTCTTACATTGCATCAAGTCGAAAGCTTCTTGAAGTACACCTGAATAAAGCTCGGCAGCCTTTACAGGTTCAAGGTCAGGTTTATCCACTACACCTAGACGTAACTGAATGATAGCCATCGCCGAATAATTTATGATACCGATAAATTCTGGTTCTATGCCTTCGTTGACAAGTCGTTCCGCTTTTGTTTGAAGGCTTCTGATTCTGTTAGCTTTGATGAAGATTTGGTCTGTAACGGAAGTTGTTCTCATGATTCGCCATGCCACACCATAATCCATCATTTTTTTAGTAAATATCTCGGTACATTGTTCAACTACCTTTTTAAATTGATTTCGTGTATCTTTCATCGTAATATTTTTTTATTTTTGTAAGAAAATTGTTTAGACAATATCGATAAAACAATCAATATTTTAAGAACGTAAAGATAAGCATTTTTCATTATGGAAGTGAATATTGGAAAGCATTTTTTTTCTAAAGAAGATAAACTCTCAGATTCTCAGATTCTCAGATTCTCAGATTTCAAAAGACCTTTGATAATGGGAATCCTGAACCTCACGCCTGACTCTTTTTACGATGGAGGTTCGCAAGACAATATCGATGATGCATTAAGACATTGCGATAAGATGCTATCTGAAGGTGCCGACATCATAGATATAGGAGCGTTTTCGTCACGCCCAGGAATGGAAATAATCAGCGTAGATGAAGAATTATCACGGTTACTTCCCTCACTTACCGCAATAAAAAAGAGATTCCATGAGACAACAATTTCCATCGACACATTCCGTAAAGACGTAGCGATGAGAGCGATAGAAAATGGAGCCGACATCATCAACGATATTTCTGGCGGAACATTCGATAGCGAGATGCTTTCTTATATCGGAGAAAACCATATACCTTATATATTAATGCATAGCGGAGAAAATCTCGAAAAACTACATTCAGAAATTGTCGAGAATGATGTTTGCGAGGAAGTTAAAACATTTTTCGAGAGACAAACTGAAACCTTATCACAATACGGTGAGACATCAGTGATATTAGATCCTGGAATAGGTTTCAACAAAAGTATGAAAGACAATTTCAAATTATTAAAAAATATTAATAATTATAGGATTAAGGATTTACCTGTTTTAATAGGCATATCTCGTAAATCGATGATTTATAAAACCTTGAAAACTACAGCGCAAGAAGCGTTAAATGGAACTACCGTTTTAAACACAATAGCTCTTTTAAACGGTGCCGACATATTACGAGTACATGATGTAAAAGAAGCTGTTGAAGCAGTGAAACTTTTCTTGAACTTTGGCTTTTGAACATTAAAATTAAAGCAGAAAAAAATCTTTTGCCATTGGTCTTTTGTCTTAAGTCTTTTATTATCTTTGTTGTTAAATTATACTCATTATGACTGAGCTTTTTGTTAATGCTTTTATACAGATTCGTATCTGGGATATCCTTGATATTTTATTAGTTGGATTAATGTTCTATGGTTTGTATTATCTTGTCAAAGGCACTGCTGCCATCAAAATTTTCTCCGGCATCGTGGCAATTATCCTAGGATTGAAAATCGTTACAGCGCTCAACATGGAGTTGCTAAGTTACATTCTAGGTGCTTTCGTCAACGTCGGTTTCATTGCCTTGATCATCATTTTTCAACCGGAAGTACGTCGTTTTCTTCTAAGTATAGGTAACACAAAGATAGCAGAATCGTTCAAGAATTTAATAACAGGTTTAGGATTTCGTTATAAAGAAGAATCTGATTTAGATCTTAATCCGATATGCGATGCTTGCGCAACAATGTCACAAGATAAAGTAGGTGCCTTGATTTTACTGGTACAAGAAAACAACCTTAATGAAATAGTAGAAACAGGAGTATGTATCAATGCTATAATAAGCAAGCCTTTAATAGAGAATATTTTCTTCAAAAACAGTCCTTTACACGATGGCGCCATGGTTATTTCAAACAATAAGATTACCGCAGCACGTTGTATTCTTCCTATTACACAGAACACACATCTACCTGGCAGTTATGGACTTCGACACAGAGCTGGTATCGGCATCACCGAAAACAGCGACTGTATCGCTTTGGTTGTATCCGAAGAGACTGGCAGTATCAGAATCATCAAGAATGGTAAAGTACATGACGTGAAGGCATCCGAGATGAAGGCAAAGATTAAGGAATTGAGCAGCAAAAAATAGAATTGGTTTAATCTTCAAAGCATAAAGTTCTAACAAAACTAATTTCACTAAATGGAGAACAGAATTTCACACGAGGGCATCGTTACAAAAATAGACAACGATAATGTTGAAGTTAAGATTTTATCAAAAAGCGCATGTGCATCATGCAATATAAAAACGGCATGTAACATGTCGGAGATGCAGGAGAAGATCATCAGCATTCCTGCTCCAAAAGATAAAAAATTATCTATAGGACAAGACGTCGTTATCAGCATCAAACTAGGTCAAGCAAACCGTGCAGTCATTTTCGCCTACGTCATACCTGTAATAATATTAATTTCCATGATATTTATTCTCAGTGTATTAAAAATAGATGAAGGTGTTAATGCATTAATATCCATAGGCACATTGGTTCCTTATTACTTTATTTTATATCTTTTAAAAGATAGAATTAAACGTAAATTTGAGTACGAAATTCATTAAAAAAAATGTAATTCTAAAAAAATATTATTTTATTTTTGTCACAAGTTTGAAAAAAGCTAGACGCTAATAGCAGACAGCTAAAAGCTAAGAAAATATTAAACATTAAAAAACTATTATTGTGAACGACATTTTACTCTATTCTCTCATTGTACTAGGAGTCTTGGGAGGTGTTTTAGCGGTTATTCTCTACATAGTCGCACAGAAGTTCAAAGTAGAAGAAAATCCATTGATTGACGAGGTCGAATCGAATTTATCAGGAGCCAACTGTGGTGGTTGCGGTTTTGCCGGTTGTCGTGCCTTCGCCGAAGCTTGTGTTAAATCTGCACACGACAAAGGTAACATCAACGGTTTATTCTGCACAAGTTCAGATATGACAAAAGTTGCTTCAATACTCGGTCTTACCGTAGAAGCTGCAGAACCGAAGATTGCCGTTGTTCGTTGTAACGGCACGCGCATTAATGCTCCAAAGAAGACGCATTATGAGGGAGCCGACATCTGCGCTTTTGCTCATACAATATATGCAGGCGGCAGCGGATGTCCTAATGCATGTCTCGGACTCGGCGACTGCGTGAAGAAATGTGCTTTCAACGCCATCTACATCGACGAGGAAAAAGGCATCGCCACCGTTGACGAGAACAAATGCGTTGGCTGCGGAACATGTGTAAAGGCTTGTCCTCGAGGCGTCATCGAGATTCGTCCTAAAGGCAAAAACAACCGACGTATCTACGTAAGCTGCGTCAATATTGAAAAAGGCGCTGTAGCCATGAAGAACTGCAACGTCAGTTGTATCGGCTGTCAGAAATGTCTCAAAGAATGTCCTTTCGAGGCTATCGAGATGCGTGGAACATTAGCTTACATCAACCCTGACAAATGTAAGCAATGCCGCAAATGCGTCGACGTTTGTCCTAGAGGCAGCATCTTAGCAATCAACTTCCCTCCTCGCAAACCCAAAGTTGAAGTAACAGAATCAGTTAATAACGAAAGTAAAGAATAAGCGTATGAATCCAAAAAGAACATTCCCTAAAGGTGGCGTTCATCCTGAAGAAAACAAACTTTCGTCAGACAAACCCATAATAACATTTCCTATTCCTAAACAAGTCATCATTCCATTGGGACAATGTCTTGGTGCTCCAGCAGAGGCATTAGTAAAAAAAGGTGATGAAGTAAAAGTTGGTCAACTCATCGGAGCCGCCAAAGGTTTCATCTCTGCAAATGTCCACTCTTCAGTGAGCGGCAAAGTCACAAAAGTAGATGAGATAATGGACCATACCGGTTATCGCAAACCGGCAATATTCATCGACGTTGAAGGCGACGAATGGCTAGAAGGTATTGATACCAGCGATAAACTAGTTGGAGAAATCACATTATCACGTGAAGAAATAATAAACCGAGTTAGAGACCACGGCATCGTCGGTATGGGTGGTGCGACTTTCCCTACAAGTGTAAAACTCTCTATACCAAAAGATAAAAAAGCAGAATTCGTTATCATTAACGCTGCAGAATGCGAGCCTTATCTAACATGCGACAACCGTCTCCTCATAGAAAAGTCACACGAATTTTTAGTAGGTGTCAAGATATTAATGAAAGCCGTCGACGCACCTAAGGCAATAATCGGTATTGAAATCAACAAGATGGACGCCGCTATACAACTGGATAATATCATTAAGGAAGATGAATATTATCACGGCATAGAAGTACAGCCTTTGCAGACGAAATATCCTCAAGGTGGCGAGAAACAACTCATCAAAGCATGTACTGGAAGAGAAGTTCCATCAGGAAAACTACCTATCGAGACAGGCTGCGTTGTCGTTAACGTCGCTTCAACTTACGCAATATATGAAGCGGTACAAAAGAACAAACCTCTCATCTCAAGAGTAGTCACAGTAACCGGCAAGTCAGTCAAAAATCCATCCAACTTCTTGGTAAGATTAGGCACATCATCGATGGCGCTCATCGAAGCTGTTGGAGGATTACCTGAAAACATATCAAACATCATCAACGGCGGTCCTATGATGGGCAAGTCGGTTTCAGTCAATGAATTTCCTGTAATCAAAGGAACATCAGGAATCTTGATGATGACCGACAAAGAGGCACAACCTCGTAAGGCTGGCAACTGCTTACGCTGCGGAAAATGTATCAACGCATGTCCTATGGGATTGGAACCGTTCCTACTCTGCCGCATGTCAAAAAACAATATGTTTGAAGACACCGAAGTCAACCGTATCATGGACTGTATCGAATGTGGATCATGCGAATTCACATGCCCGGCAAATATCCCGTTGCTCGACTACATACGCTATGGCAAGAACAAGACAGGACAATTAATTCGTTCACGTAACCAGAAATAAGTAAAAAGATGAATAATTATTTAATATCAGGTTCTCCTCACATTCACGGAGGCGAGAGCACCAAGAAAATAATGTACAGCGTTATCATCGCCTTGATGCCTGCATTCTTATTTTCAATCTATTACTTCGGCTTCAATGCAGTGCGCGTCACTTTGATTTCAGTGGCAGCCTGCGTCTTGACCGAATGGCTCATTCAGAAATACATGATTAAAGGAGAATGCACCATCGGCGACGGATCGGCGATAATCACCGGTATGTTGCTGGCATTCAACTTGCCTTCCAACATCCCTGCATGGATGATAATAGTAGGATCCATCGTTGCCATCGGCATCGGCAAGATGTCGTTCGGAGGATTGGGCAACAACCCATTTAATCCGGCATTGGTAGGACGTGTCTTCATGCTCATCTCCTTCCCTGTCGCAATGACAACATGGCCAACACCAAAACCATTATTTGGTGAAGCCTTGACAGACGCAGTAACAGGTCCGACACTTTTAGGACACATCCAAGAAGGTTTAGCAAAAGGCATCCCTGCAAACGAACTGACAATTTATGAAAACATCGAACAATTCATCTACAGCGGTTCTCTCGGCGAGATAGGTTCCATAGCCATCATCATCGGCGGTCTCTTCTTGATCTTCAGAAAAGTCATCGACTGGCAGACACCTGTCATCATCATCGCAACTGTAGGTATCATCGCAACAGTTTGTTGGTTAATAGACCCTGCACAATTCGTTCACCCAATGATTCACATCTTCGGCGGCGGTTTGATGCTCGGCGCTTTCTTCATGGCAACCGACATGGCAACGTCACCAATGACAATGAAAGGTAAGATTGTATTCTCAATCGGAGTCGGAGCATTGACAATCATCATCCGTTTGTGGGGCGCATATCCAGAAGGCATGTCATTCGCCATCCTGATCATGAACGCTTTCGTTCCTTTAATCAACAAGGCTTGCAAACCAACACGTTTCGGTAATAACCCTGTAAAATAATAAGACTATGGCAGCAAAAAAAGATACATTATTAAATATGTTTATAGCCATGTTTGTGATATGCGTGGTATCTGGCGGTGTACTCGGACTAGTATATAACGCAACAAAAGACCCTATCGCAGCGGCAGAAACAGCCAAAAAGACAGAGGCTATCAAAAACGTTCTTCCAGAATTTAACGAACTTAAAGAGACGATGGTAAAATCTGCATTGGAAGATGTCGAGATTCCATTCTATCTCGCTTACGATGCTAATAACAATTTCATCGGTGCAGCAGTAGAGACTTTCACAAGCAAAGGTTTCAGCGGCAACATCTCATTGATGGTCGGCATCTTGGCAGACGGTACCGTAAATAACATCAGTGTTTTACAACACGCTGAGACTCCAGGCTTAGGTTCAAAGATGTCGGAACCTAGTTTCAAAGACCAGTTCAACAACAAGAACTCTACTTCATTCAACTTCAACGTAAAGAAAGACGGCGGCGATGTTGATGCCATCACAGCAGCAACCATCAGTTCAAGAGCTTTCTGCGACGCTGTAAATCGTGCATTATCAACATTTGAAAATAACAAAGGAGGATTTTAATCATGGCAAACTGGAATAATTTAACAAAAGGATTCTTCAGAGAAAATCCTATATTGGTACTTCTCCTCGGATGCTGTCCTACATTGGCAACAACAACCAGCGCCATCAACGGACTCTCCATGGGATTGGCAACGACATTCGTTCTCATACTATCAAACATGAGCATCTCATTGCTAAAGAACTTCATTCCTAACAAAGTACACATTCCTTGTTATATCGTCGTCATCGCTTCTTTCGTAACAGTGTTGCAACTTTTGATGCAAGCCTACGTGCCAAGCATCTATGAGACACTCGGATTGTTCATTCCGCTCATCGTGGTGAACTGTATCGTTTTAGGACGTGCTGAAGCCTACGCCTCAAAAAACAATGTCTTAGATTCTGCTGTCGACGGCATCAGCATGGGATTAGGTTTTGCTATGGCATTGACAATCTTAGGTTCTATCCGTGAGATATTGGGCAGCGGCTCAATCTTCGGTTGGAAATTCATAGCAGGCGACGGAATTTTAGTCTTCGTCCTCGCTCCTGGCGCATTCATCGCAATGGGTTATCTCATCGCCATCATGAACAGATTATTAAAGAAAACAAAATAAGTTACTGACAATTAAAGATATTAAGATATGGAATACGTATTAATATTTATCTCAGCGATATTCGTCAACAATATTGTATTGACACAGTTCCTCGGCATCTGTCCTTTCCTCGGCGTATCGAAGAAAATATCCACCTCATTAGGTATGGGTGCCGCCGTCATCTTCGTCATAACTTTAGCGACTATAGTGACATGGCTCATACAGCATTATCTGTTAAATCCTTTTAACTTAGGATTCTTACAGACGATAGCTTTCATCTTAGTCATCGCCTCTTTAGTACAGATGGTTGAGATCATCTTAAAGAAGATAAGCCCATCGTTATATGCAGCGTTGGGCGTTTTCTTGCCGCTCATCACCACCAACTGCGCCGTCCTCGGTGTCGCCATCTTGGTAATACAAAAAGACTTCGGACTCTTAGAAGGCACGATGTACGCATTAGCAAACGGCGTTGGTTTCACATTAGCATTGGTGATATTTGCTGGATTACGCGAGCAACTCGAATTATCCGATGTTCCAAAAGGAATGAAAGGCGTGCCTATCGCATTGGTGACAGCAGGTATCTTAGCGTTAGCATTCATGGGATTCGCAGGACTTGTTTAAAATCTGAGAATCTGAGAAATTGAAAATCTGAGAATTGGTTTAAGGTTTAAGGCTTAAGGTTTAATGTAGATTATTCCTTAAACTTTAAACCTTAAACTTTAAGCTACTCTAAACAACATACCTTAAACTAAAAAATGAACAAACGTCTTCTCTCACTCGACGTACTCAGAGGCACCGACATATTTCTCTTGGTCGGTTTACAGCCTGTTTTGTTAAAAGCATTATTGGCTTTAGACATCGAATTTCTTAACAACACAATATTATATCAATTAGATCACGCACGATGGGAAGGCTTCAGGTTGTGGGATTTGGTGATGCCATTATTCCTATTCATGTCGGGAGTGACAATGCCGTTTTCATTGCCCAAATATTTAGAACAAAACGGAAACAGAAGTCTGTGGCAACGCATCTTAAAACGTTTCATCATATTATACGCATTGGGAATCTTAGTACAAGGCAACATTCTCGCCTTAGACCCAAAAGCAATTTATCTTTACAGCAACACGTTGCAAGCTATTGCCGTAGGTTATCTTCTGACCGTGCCTCTTACGATTTATCTTAAACCTAAATGGCAGATTGTAAGTATCATCGTCTTACTTATAATATACACCATACCGATGACATTATTCGGCGACTGGAGTCCACAGGGAAATTTCGGATGTAAAGTCGATAAACTTATTTTAGGACGTTTCCGTGATATGACGACGATAGACCCCGATGGAAACATCGTCTTTTGTCCGTGGTTCGATTACACATATATCTGGAGCAGCCTCACCTTCTGTTGCACCGTAGCGATGGGAAGTCTGTGCGGCTCTTTCATCAAAGCAAGAAAAGACGATGGTTACAAAACCACATTAACACTATTAATAATAGGTATATCGCTCGTGATATTCGGCTTGATATGGGGAGAATTTCAGCCAATCATAAAACGACTTTGGACAGGCAGCATGACGCTCTTCAGTGGAGGATTATGTATAATTTTGTTAGCAATATTCTATTGGTGGATTGATGTCAAGGGACATAACAAAAACATCGAGTGGTTGCAAGTATATGGATGCAATGCCATCATCGCTTATATCATGGGAGAAAAGATAAATTTCCGCAGCATACCAAACTCATTGTTATACGGATTAGAACAATATTGTGGCACTGCATGGTACGAAGCAATTTTGACATTCTTCAACAGCGCGATAATATTCTTGATACTTTATATTCTTTATAAAAATAAGAGGTTTATTAAGATTTAAAGGTCACTCCTATAAATTGCTTCTCATGTGATTAATGAATCTTAATTGATAAGATTTTTATCTTATAAAAAAAAGCAGACTGTAAACCTTAGACTATAAGACTTTATGTATCTTTGTATACTATGAAAAATCTCGTTTCCATATTGCTGATGATATTATTAATAAATATTAACACAACAAATGTTAATGGGCAATATCATTTTGATGTAAGTAATCACGACGATGTAATAAATAACGACATCAACAATAATCTCTACTACAACTATCTCATCGTCACTCCCGACAATGACGGCATCCGACAATGGGCTGTGCCATCAATGATGGTACGTTCTTAGTCCAACATCGTGATCATGGTGTATTTCAAGCATGGAACAACCCTTATTTCTCTAACAAGGAAATCAATGATTTATATAACGAGGATTTAACATTCATAATGTCGGCTAATTGTCAGACTGGTGATTTCAGTTACGGTAACGGTGACGACGATTGTTTTGCAGAACGATTTCTCAGGGATGAAAATGGCGCAGTGGCTGTTGTTGCAGTTTCTCAAGTCTCATATTCTTATGTCAACGACACATATGTGTGGGGATTTTTCGATTATCTCTGGAACGATTTCATGCCGAACTATGGCAGCAACGACATTGACTTTAAATACCCCGCATTTGCGAACGGTTATGGGAAATATTTTTTGAAACAATCCAGTTGGCCATATCTTTCAATACATAAAGATTTGACATATAATTTATTTCATTATTTTGGAGATGCTTATCTACAATTAAATACAGAGATGCCTCAAGAGATAGACATCTCATATCCAAAAGAGATATTAACAGATTGTTCCTCTTTCTCGATCAGTAAAGACAATAAAACAAGGGTCGCTTTTTCCGTTGATGGAGAAATAATCGCTACATCATTCGGAGAAGACACATTAATCAATATAGAACCATTTTACAAAGAAGGTAGGATTAAGGTCGTTGCCACCAAACAAGACCACTATCGTCATGAAGGTTATATTCATGTAAAAAGTTATTTAGATCATACCGACCTGAACATTTATCCTAATCCAGCAAAAGACATCGTATATATTGAAGGAAAAGAAATTAAAGAAGTAATGGTGTACAACACATTAGGACAAGTGTTAATGAGAATTAACAATAATGCTGTCACAGAGAAGATGGAATTAAATTGCAGCACATTAAAAAAAGGACTCTTTCATCTTCATATCATCTACGAAGATAAAAGAGTCGTTAAATCTTTAGTTGTCATGTAATGTTGTTAAGTCACACGTCTGTTTGACTCTACATGAAACATTTCAATAATTTTCAGTTTTCAACTTTCAATTTTCAATTAACTCTTTCCAATCTTGTTTTGTCGCCCCATTTGTCGAAGTTGAATGTCAAACTGAAGCGCAATGTATTTTCGAGAGGATTTTGTCCAGACACTGCTGTGTTGTTAACTGGCACCAAGTAAGACACATCAAGACCGAATGCATTGAAAACGATACCTGCGCCTAATGTTACATAACGACGGTCACCTTTATTTTGAGCTTCATGGAAGAAACCAGCGCGAACTGTGAACATCTTATTGTACCAATATTCAGCACCGAGACCGATAGTAAATTCACTTAATTCTTCTTTGAAACCATCTGGAGCATCATAGAATGATTGGAACATACCTTGTACCAGACCTACGTTATCATCCATACCTGCTACCACACCACCTAAAGAATCTCGCATTGGAGGTGTTGGAACCAAAAGTTTGTTAAGGTCAAATGAAAAAGCCAACGAGTTATAGTCATCTATATCCAATTTCAATGATGGACCTAAGCGTAAGTTTGTTGGCACGAAATCTTTTTCTGTACTTGATGAATTATAGTTCATTTTAGAACCAATGTTTGTGATAGCTGCACCCCATGAGAATTCTGCATCCACGCTATTGAACCAATAAACAGGTCTTGTATAATATACTGCGATATCGGCTGCCACAGAAACCGCTGCCTTTGAATAGTCGCCTTGACCTTGTGTGATGTTTGAATAGATAACACGACCTGCCACAGCACCTGAGATATATTTACCAAGTTTACGAGAATATGCCACATCGATAGCCCATTCGTTTGGTGAATATGTACCTTGGTCAACATTCTGATCATTTCTATAATTGATATCACCCAAACTGAAATAACGTACTGTTGCAGCCACTGTTGATTTAGGACTTACGCGTTTTGATAACCCCAGATAAGCGATATTCATATCGTTAACCAAACTTCTAAGCCATGGGCTATATGCAAGACCTGCTGAGAAATCTGTTTCAATGAAAGCATATTTAGCAGGGTTCCAGTGCATTGAATAAACATCTGGCGATGTTGCTACGCCTATATCACCCATTGCTGATGACCTTGCGTCTGGAGCAATAAGCATAAATGGTACTGCAGTTGAAATGACGTTGTAATCTCCTTGTCCTAAGACATCTCCCATGTTAGCCTGCGATTGAGCATTCACGTTTAAACCAGTAAATGCCATTACAAATAACAATGTAAATAATTTAATTCTTTTCATACTTTAATTTAATGATTGATTGAGTAACGTGCAATAAATTATATTATTGTACTTTATTATTATTTATTTTCAATTTTTTTCAAAAAGTTGGCAAATATACTAAAAATTATTGAATTACAAGTTTAGAAAATCCAGAACTTTGTTCTTTTTGTGCATTAGTTATTGTAACATAATATACATACATTCCTGAAGGCAGTTTATTTCCTCTGTCGGAAGTGCCGTCCCAATATATAGGGTCGATTCTGGCTGTTGTTCCATAACAATGTTCTACTATTGTTCTAACCAACTGACCCATCATATCATAAATTCTAATCTGAACATCAATCTCATTGTCTTTCTGATTATGTTCGAAAGTAAAATTGGTATACTCCGACATCGGATTTGGATAGTTAACAAGATTTTCTATATCAATGACCTTACCTTTAACGACATTAAAACTTATTGTAGCGGTATTTGAATTATTATAAATATCCCAAACTCTGAATGTCAACTGATGTTCACCTTCATTAAGATTATAAAATTTATATGTCAAAACGCCATATTCATCCAACGAGAATGGTGCTTCATAAAACTGATTGAGAGTGTATGTCATATTTGTCGCTCCGCTAAGTGTCGCAGTAATGTCATGACCTATACCAGATCCTGAAGTATTTATGCCGTTCTTATCTTTGACATATGCAATCAAGAGAGGATTTTCATTAGTCAACGAACCATCAACAAATTTTACATCGTCGATATATAATTCAATTTCAGGACCATCATCATCGCCATCAGCATCAGGATTTAGTCCACCCACAACGAAATTAGAGTAACTTCCTTGAGCTTCTGCATTATCGCTATAAGCATAGAAACTCATCAAACCATTACCATAACTATAATTGATATCTTTAGGCAATGTAAATTCCGCATTGAATTCACCGGCAGTAACAGGAACTTTACCTGAATATATCACGCTGTTACGTAATTTAAAGTTGAGAGGTGTACCACTTTGGTCAGCATGTGTTGTATAATTTTTCTCTTTATCATATATATTAATATGTATAACACCATCGAAGTCGGTCATCACATTTCCATCAACATCTTTAATTACGCCTTGTATATTTGCTTTCTGCAAAGCTCTTATAGTATCAGTTTCAGTAATATCATGATTATTGACACATGTCAGTTCCACTCTATTTGTTGGAAAATTAAGTCGCAAAGCCGGATCGCCAAAGAAATGATAATCCTTTGAATTGTCATCATTGATTTGTTTTGCATAAACATACATCTCACCCATAGTGGCATATTCTCCTTCTTCCATATAAAACATACGTTCATAAAATTTTCTGAACATATTCTGGTTGTTCGGAGCGTAAGTAACTCTCGCAGCTGTAATCATAGCAATTGCTCCACCATATTTGTTAAGGAAGACATATTCACCGGCAGATGTTCTTGTGTGATCGTCGAAGCGACCGAACTCGCATGATGCAGTTATCATAAGATGCAGTTTGGGCAAGTTCCTCATTGCATTAATATCCTCATTCATAAGTATCCTCTCGTCAGCCCAACCAACTTCACCGGCATGACCGATGTAGTTAACTATAGAAGTTCCAAGTTCTACCCTATTGGTTATTGCCGCGTTACATTCAGGAGAGCGCTGTCCGCTAGATGTAGCGACTTGTGGATAAGCATCAAGGTATATCTTATCTATAATAATATCATCTCCAACACCTTCTCTAACAATTTTTTCCAGTTGTTCTGCATGGTTTGAATAAGTATTACTATCATCGTCAGTAACAAAGGTTATATGTTTACGCCATGGTCCCATACATTCCTCATTCTTGCTCATATAAGTCTCAACCTTATCTACTGCTACGATAGCTTCTTCCAATGAATTGACCGGCATTCTACCAATAGCCACATCAACTATATTATTAGAATTTGTCAAAGACATATCACCTTCATTACCATCAAGGCACGCAAAGAAATCATCCATCACGTCAGCATAAGATGAAACGGAATGTACTGACTGATAAGACGGCACAAAACACACCATACCGCTTTTGTTTCTAAAGTCATAGGATGCATCCCCAAAAAGAAGTACATATTTCAAGCGTTCATCAGACTTATCATAAATCATTTTGATATAATCGCGTATTGCCGTGATATCGAGAGCTCCGCACGAAAACTCATTATAGATAAGCTGAGGAGTGACAATCTCTATAGTGAGATTATCATAATATGCGTGAAGTTCCTTAAGACGTTCAGCCTGAGAATAAAAATCAGGATGAGTTATAATAAGATAGTCGATGTCATAGTTAGAATGGATGTCCTGATTTTGAACCATAGAAACAAAACTAGCATTATAGTAATCGTTTCCATTAAAAGCGATAAACTCATTATTTTCATCACCTCTTATTTGAAATGACGCTACATTTGAATTTAGTTGCAGAGCAAGTTTCTTCGGTTCTAACGGATTTGTGACATCCCATACCACCAATGAGTTAGAAGCATTTTTTATTTCATAGCGATAAGTCTTAGTAACATCATCACATTCAGGATTTCTGAAGCGCATCATACCTCCGCTGAGACTAAGTTCGCGCCATGCATTTACCGAGATATAATCGAGCCATGCCACCGATGACGTCGCAGACTTTACATATTCCAAATCAATGATTATCTCGTCTTTACTAGAATTAAATGAAACATTTCCAGTACTACCTTCACGGGCGTAGACTTTATAATCTGAAATCTTAGCAAAACTTACATTAGACACCAATGTTCCATTTGCTTTATATTTCAATGATGCAGACGAAACCGTATTACGAGAAGCAGACTCAGACTTCAAGACACATTTTCTGCCCTTAATAAGATTCGGGAAGTTGAATGTAAACGATGCTGTTGTCTCTGTATCAAACTTATTAAAATACCATGTGGCACCCATATTGTTAAGGTTATACTCATCACTTTCAACATGTTGGTAATCCAGGAAGGAGGTAACAACATTATCTGCATCACCTAAAACATTATCTTTATTCTGAATACGTTTACCTTCACCTAAATCTATTGTAAGAAAAGCATAAGAATAATCGGAATAAGGATTCATATTTCTCTCATAAATCTGGTTTTTCAACGACCAGGTCACAGGACCTCTTCCATAAAAAATGATATAGTCATTCACATCAAATTTGCCGTCATCTTCACCATGAACATAAATCGGTATTTCAACCAGATCCTGATGTCGCGTTTCTTTATTAATTAAAGGTAAAGTACCGCCTCCATTATGATATATTCTTATATCATGAGGATCAAGCGATGCTACATCAACGCCCATAGTGGAAAGTTCGGAATAAGTTATCTTATACACACCCGTCGAAGAGAGCGCAAGTTTATACCATCGTCCCGATACCAGCACAGAATTTTCCACATAATCATCAGACGACGCCACCGCGTATGAACTAACACCAAGAAGCATAAATAAGACAACAAAAAAATATCTTGTTTTATGTAAAGTTATATCCATATTTTAATTTTATATATTAAAAACTATCTTAAACAAATTCGTAACGAAGATACACATTTTTTATTGTTGTGAAATGGTTTAAAAAAAATAATTTATGTTTAAATAATATGTAGGTTACGTGCGAAAAATTCAGTAAATTTGCAAATTGATTTTTTACGAATTTTTTCTTTCGTAACGTACAATAAAACATCATTTTTTAAGTTTAGGAAAAAGTTAAAATATCAAGATAATGCGTAAAAATTTTAATGTTAAGTTATTACTTGCGATCTTACCTGTAAGTATTTTGTTAGTATCGTGTTTTAAGAGCAACAATCAAGTGTCGAGCACTACAGGTTGGAGTTACAATGACCCATCAAATGGAGGTTTTAATGTAGTAGAATCAGCAGAACAGATTACCGGACCAGGACTCGTCGCTATCGAAGGTGGTTCATTCACCATGGGAGCAACAGTAGAAAACGTTTATCACGAATGGAACAACACTCCACGTCAAGTCACTGTTTCATCATTCTATATGGATCAGTCCGAAGTCAGCAATTTGGATTATTTGGAATACATCCATTGGTTGACAAGAGTTTATGGTTCTGAATATCCGGAAATGATAACCAGAGCCCTTCCTGACACTACAGTATGGCGAGGTTCTTTATCATACAACGAACCAATGGTGGAGATTTATTTCCGTCACCCTGCTTATAGAGACTATCCTGTTGTAGGTGTTTCTTGGTTACAAGCCAACGACTACGCTTTATGGCGTTCCGACAGAGTCAATGAAATGTTGTTGGTCGAAGCCGGCGCTTTAAGTTACAATACCGACCAAACCAAAGACAACCATTTCACAACAGAAGCTTATTTATCAGGACAATACTCCTCACCTGCGATCAACAGCGATGGCACAAGCAGTAATGAAAACGTCAAGATGGAAGACGGTATCCTCCTTCCTAAATACAGACTCCCCACTGAAGCTGAATGGGAATATGCAGCATTGGGTCTCATCGGCAACACAAGCAACGAACGTATCACAGAACGCAGAGCCTACCCTTGGAACACCGATGGCATGAGAACTAACGAAAAAGGATATAACGGAAGTTTTGTCGCCAACTTCAAAAGAGGTAAAGGTGATTATATGGGTATAGCCGGCAACTTGAACGACGGCGCAGCATTCCCTGCTCCTGTAGTGTCTTATTGGCCAAACGATTTCGGTCTATACAATATGGCAGGTAATGTCGCAGAATGGGTGCTCGACGTTTATCGTCCTCTTTCTTATGAAGACTTCAGCGACCACAACCCTTACCGCGGTAACGCATACACCCAAGACAGCACAAGAGTTTATAGTCTGAATCATAACGATGGTGACTATAAATCAACAATACAAACCGACTGGACAAACCAAGATGTTAACCAAGAAGATTATACATCACAAATGTATGACTATGGCGTAACAACATTGATTTCTGACAAGTCACGCGTATACAAAGGCGGTTCTTGGGCTGATGGTCCTTATTACTTAAGTCCTTCGGTACGTCGTTTCATGAACGAAGATGAAAGCTCATCAACAGTAGGTTTCAGATGTGCCATGAGTATGATTGGCAGTTCATTGGCAAAATAATTTAAGTCAAAAAAATTATAAGCCGTCTTCATCAGTTGACGGCTTTTTTTAGTTTTAAAATGGATACTTTAGAAAAAATTTACAAGCATTATTCCAAACGATATATCGTCTCCACCGACAGTCGGAAAATCGAAGATGGATGTGTTTTCGTCGCCCTTAGAGGTGAACGTTTCGACGGCAACGACTTCGCTTATCAAGTGGCGAATGACGGCGTGGCTTCATGCGTCATCGCCGACAGAAAAGACCTGCCAAATCACGAAAGAATCTTCATTGTTGAAGATAGTCTATCCACATTACAACAACTTGCCAAACTTCATCGTGAGATATGCAACATCCCAATAGTAGGCATCACCGGAACTAACGGTAAAACAACGACAAAAGAGTTAGTATCCACAGTGCTTTCAAAAAAATATAACATCATTTATACACAAGGTAACTTCAACAATCATCTCGGTGTTCCTTTAACTTTATTAAGAATTAAACCAGACACAGAAGTCGCCATAGTGGAAATGGGTGCCAATCATCCTGGCGAGATCGCCCAACTTTGCAAACTGGCACAACCCGACTTCGGAATAATAACCAACATAGGTAAAGCCCACATAGAAGGATTCGGAAGTTACGAGGGTGTTATAAAAACCAAGAACGAACTATATCAATATTTAAAGACTAAAGGCGAAAGACAAAAGACGAAAGTTTTCGTCAATGGAAACAACGAACTGTTGATGAATCTTTCTGAAGGAATGGAAAGAATTGTTTATAAGACAACAGACAACAGACAACAGACAACAAACAATAGTCCTTATCTTACAGTAAACTGGAACAACAAAACCATCAAAACTCACCTTGTTGGCGACTATAATTATGAAAACGTAATGGCAGCCATTGCTGTTGGGACATATTTCAACGTAGAAGAAAATGACATAATAAATGCTTTGGAAAACTACATACCATCCAACAACCGTTCACAGTTTATAAAAAGCGAGAAAAATGAAATCGTGATGGATGCCTACAACGCAAATCCAAGCAGCATGTATCATTCGATAAGTAACTTCAAAAAAATCGCCTCCGAAAACTCCTTATTAATATTAGGCGACATGAAGGAACTAGGCAACGAATCGGAGAATGAACATCGTGACATTATCAATCTTTTGAAAGAACTAGGATTTGAAAAGGTGATACTTGTAGGCGAAGAATTCAAAAAAGTGTCGGGCAACACCAATTACAAAAACTTCAACAATGTTGATGAACTGATAAGTTATATTCGTCATAATGACATAGCAGGAAAGAAAATCCTGATCAAAGGTTCAAACAGCACTAGTCTTGAAAAACTTGCTAACGTTTTGTGATTATGAGAGATTTTAAAGTTATAGGATTGATGTCTGGAAGTTCGCTCGACGGTATTGACATTGCATACGTCAATTTCAGTCACGACAACAAACGATGGTTTTTCCAGATTTTGGAAGCGGGCAATGTCCCCTATCCTGCTTATTGGAAAGAACAACTTTCAGAAGCGTTTAATAAAACCAAAGAAGAACTCTCCGATCTCGACAAAGAATACGGAAGATATCTAGGAAACGTAACAAAACGCTTCATAGACAAATACGAATTAGAACCGAAACTTATAGCATCACACGGGCATACTATCTTTCACCGTCCGGAAGAAGGTTTCACCTTACAGATTGGCGATGGGCAAGAAATAGCCAACGCCACAGGCATCATGACCATCAACGACTTCCGTAGTGAAGATGTAAGCAAAGGAGGTCAAGGAGCACCTTTAGTACCTATAGGCGACCGTCATCTGTTTGCCGATTATCCTATTTGCCTGAACATTGGCGGCATAGCAAACGTTTCTTACGAAATGAACGGGAAACGCATTGCATACGACATCTGCATGGCAAACCAACTGCTCAACTATCTCGCCAATAAACTTGGCTATGATTATGACAAAAACGGACAATTCGCAAAACGAGGTAATATTGATAAGGTGTTGTTCGAGATTTTAAACGACAACGAATACTACAAGCATGATGCGCCAAAATCATTAGGACGTGAGTTCTTTGAAAATGTACAACATAAAGTCATAGACGAATCATCGCTCCCGGTATATGATTTATTGGCTACTGCAACAGAACACATCGCATACCAGATTGCAAAGTCTGTTGATGTAATAGATAAGTCAAAAATGCTTGTGACTGGCGGCGGAGCCAAAAACGATTTTCTTATAGAAAGAATTTGTGCATTGAGCAAACACGAAATCATCGTTCCTGACGTTATGATTACAGACTATAAAGAAGCTTTGATTTTCGCCTTCTTGGGCGTACTTAAAATGGAAGGAAAAATCAACGTTTTATCATCAGTGACCGGCGCAAGTTCCGACTGTTCAAGCGGAAAAATCTATCAAATTGAAAATCAGTAGAGACGTTTCAATGATTCCTGCAATAATAAACAAACATTGATGCGTCTCATTCGAATTGAAAATTTAATTATAAAACGTTAATAATTGACAAATAAAAAACAAATATGAATTTATTAAGCATCATTCTTCAGGTCAGCAACGACCTCATCAATTCTCCAGAGGCAGAAGAGATTAAATTATCATTATGGGCATTAGCAAAAGAAGGCGGTTGGATCATGATAGTTCTCGCCATCTTCTCTATCATAGCTGTCTACATCTTTACGGAACGTTTCATTACCATTAATAAGTCAGCGAAGAAAGACGATAACTTCATGAATATGATTCGTAACTATATGATTGAAGGCAAAATTGACGATGCCAAAGAATTATGCAAACAAACCGACACTTCTATCTCCCGTATGATAGAAAAAGGATTATCACGTATAGGCAAGCCTCTCAACGATATTCAGACAGCCATAGAAAACGTCGGTAACTTGGAAGTCGGCAAGTTGGAAAAAGGAGTTGACTTGATAGGTATGATTTCTGGTGCCGCACCTATGCTCGGTTTCTTAGGAACAGTAACAGGTATGATCCGCGCATTCTATGACATGTCAATGGCCGGTAATAATATCGATATTGAATTACTTTCAGCTGGTATTTATGAAGCAATGGTTACAACAGTTGGCGGTTTGTTCGTTGGCATCCTTGCTTATATCTTCTATAATGTCTTGGTATCTAAAATAGATAAGGTCGTTAACCTATTGGAAAGTAAAAGTATAGAGTTCATGGACGTTTTAAATGAACCGGCGTAACAATTAACATTTAAAAATAGCTGTCAGCATTCAGCAATTAGCGTTCAGTTTTTAATCACTGACAACTGATAGCTGACAACTGAAGACTAAATGATTATGGCAATAAAATCAAGAAATAAAAGAAAGATAGATTTCAATTCGTCGTCGATGTCAGATTTGGTTTTCCTCTTGTTGATTTTCTTCATGTTAACATCAACATTGGTTGCTCCGAATGCTATAAAACTATTGTTACCATCGAGCAATAGCAAGACGATGTCGAAACAGACTATCACTGTTTATGTCGATGAAAACAATCAATATTATTTAGAAGAGAATCCTATTAGCGAAGAATTTCTACAAAGAGAGATTCATGCAGCCTTGAACGGCGAAGTTGAAGGAACAGTAGTGATACGTTCCGACAAAAGCGTTGCTGTTCAATATATTGTAAACATCATCGACGCTGTAAATGAGATTAACAAAGAGACTGACAACAAACATAAAGTCTTATTAGCAACATCAAACAAGAAATGACGAACAAAGACAAGAATAAAATTGTTGGTATTGTAGCGACTGCTGTCTTTCATATAGTGGCATTGGTTCTGCTGTTGACTTTATGTTTCAGGACGCCTCTACCACTTCCTGGCGAAGCAGGCGTTGAAGTTGATATGGGAATGTATGCTCAAGCAACTAGAGACGTATCCCCTGCTGAGTCTTATACCCCACCTGTTAAGGAAGAAGTTGTTGAAGAAGTTGAAGAGGAAGACATTTTGAGTGAAGATGAAGACGTCCCTGAAATTGAAGAAGAAGTTGTTGAAGAGGAAAAAGAAGAAGTTGTTGAAGAAGTTATTGAAGAAAAACCTGTTGTAAATCAGAGAGCTTTATTCCAAGCGCCTAAAGTTAAAGACGTCACATCAGACAGCATAACAGAAAACATAGGTGACCAAGGCAATCCTAATGGATTGAAAGACATTGACAGATATGAAGGTAATGGCGGCAGCGGTGGCGGTCCTTCATATGACTTAGGCGGTCGCGGCGCAAAGAGCATCTCAACTCCTAGCCGAGACTTCTCCGAAGAAGGAAAAGTGGTGGTCGATATCTGGGTTGACAAAGACGGTAAAGTACAGAGAGTAGAAATAGGAAGGGGAACTACAGTAACAAACTCTGACATGCTGGAATCAGCGAAAAGAGCTGCGTTAAACTCAATATTCAACAAAGATGACAAAGCGTCCGATTTACAAAGAGGAACGATAACATACACATTTATAATGAGACAATAAAACTAAACATGATGAATTATAGTGAGACTTTAAACTGGATGTTCAACAAACTTCCTATGTACCAACGCATAGGAGCGGCAGCTTATAAAGCAGACCTCAACACCACAATAGAAATCTTAAATTATCTTAAGAACCCACAAGATAATTTCAAAAGCATACATGTCGCCGGCACCAATGGAAAAGGCAGCACCTCACATTCTCTTGCTTCTGTATTTCAAGAAGCAGGTTACAAGACAGGACTTTACACTTCTCCTCACCTACGCGATTTCAGAGAACGCATACGCATCAACGGTGAGATGATACCAGAAAACAATGTCGTCACATTCATTGATAAACATAAAAACAAATTAGAAGAACTGGAACTTTCTTTCTTCGAGATGACAGTGGCAATGGCATTCGACTATTTCAGCAAAGAGAAAGTCGACATCGCTATAATTGAAGTAGGAATGGGAGGACGACTCGACTCGACCAACGTCATAAAACCGGAACTATGTGTCATCACAAATATCTCTTTGGATCATGTTAAGTTCTTGGGCAACACTGAAGAAAAAATAGCAACGGAAAAAGCTGGCATAATAAAATCAGGAGTACCTGTTGTTATCGGCGAGACACAAAAAGGAAGCGAAAAAGTATTCATCGAAACAGCAAAAGAAAAAAATGCGCCCATTTATTTCGCCGATCAACTCTTTGAATGCCGCATCAACAAATCCAAGGCGTTAGAATATAACAATATCGACATATATAAAAAGTCATCAGATGACGTTCAACAGACAACAGAGGAGACTCTTTACCTTAAAAATCTTAATTTCCCGTTACTCGGCGATTATCAAAAAAGAAACCTCGCCACAATAATATGCGCAATAGACATCCTGAAAGACAAATTCAGACTTGTGAAGACATTTATATATGATGGTCTGGAAGATGTCATCACAAACACAGGCTTGATGGGAAGATGGCAAATCATCAACAAAAAACCTTTGGCGATTGCTGATACCGGACACAATGTTGCTGGCATCAAAGAAGTCTCAAAACAATTGGAAAACACCGAGTTCAAAAATTTGCATTTCGTATTAAGTGTCGTCAACGACAAAGATATTGAAGGTATTTTAGAACTTCTTCCTAAATATGCTGAATATTATTTCTGTAAAGCTGACATACCAAGAGGATTGGATGCCAATATCTTAGCAGACAAAGCAAGATCTTGCGGATTGAAAGGCGACGTTTATGAATCGGTAAGACAAGCTTATTCATCAGCTTGCGCAAACGCAAAAGAAGGCGACCTCGTTTTTGTCGGAGGAAGCAATTTCACTGTGGCAGAAGTGGTGTGATTCAATTGACAATTATTGATGAGTTTACTGGGTTGTCTTATCATAGTGTTTTAAACAATTTAATAAATTTCTATTATTCATATGAATAATAAATTATTATTATTATTTTTGTAGAATTGTGAAGCGATTTTTTTCAAATATCATAATATTGCTTATCACGATGTTGCTATTAGCGTCGTGTTCCATCAGGAGACATATTCCTGAAGGCAAAATGATACTGAAAAAAAATAAAGTCGAGATACAATCCAAAGACGTCAACTTCACGAAATCCAACATCGCTTCTAACATAGTACAAAGTGAAAACAACAATATTCTAGGATTTATGCCGTTGACATGGGTTTATTACAAAACTTACGACAAACCCAATAGTAAAATCATCAGCTGGATAAACAGAACGGTAGGCGTAAAACCTATATATTACGATAGTGATCTACAAGATAAATCGATGATACAGATAAGTAACTATCTAAACAATATCGGTTATTTCAACTCAGGCATCTCAGTAGAACCCAAAAACAGAAAAGGAATACTCAAACTGGTTTATAAGATATATCCTTCACAACCATATATTATTGACGAAATAACATACCAGATAAGCGACACTACCATAGCCAAATATGTTGAAGAGATTCAGGCAGAATTACCGGTACAGTCGGGAAACATATATAACGCTTTTGACTTAGACGATGAACGTGACATCATAACAGAATATCTCAAGAACAATGGATATTACTATTTCACAAAAGACTATATCTTCGCTGAGGTTGACACCAATTTCCATGTCCACAAGGCAAACATCAACATCAGAATAGACGATGCTGTAGATCCAGCGACACAAAAAGTTGAAAGACACAAAAGATACTATATCAACAACATATTCATCTATCCTAAAGGCATACCAAACAACAATCTTATCCTTGATACCGTTACATACGACTTCAATTTAGGAAGACGTTTTGGAGACGAGACTTACAAATTTGTTTATACAGGCAAACCGCAAATCAAATTCAAGGCATTTGAAAACATGATACAGATCAGAAGCGGAATGCCATACAACATCAACAATGTTACACAGACATATAAGTCACTCAACAACTTAAAAATATTTAACTTAAGCAACATAGATTTTGAAGTCGTAAACAACAACAACGACAGCATAAATCTTCTCGACTGCAATATTCTGCTTAACAGAGCGAAAGCCAATTTCTATAGTATTCAGGTTGAAGGCACCTTGGCAGATGGTGAACCCGGTGCTGCTTTGGGATTAACTTATCGTAATAAAAATATCTTCAAAGGTTCTGAGACATTCAACATCAACATAAGATACGGTATTCAACGTCAACGTTATAAGGAAGAAAATGGTGAAATCAGCATCTTCCCTACTCAAGAATTCGGCATTGAAGCGAGTATCTTCTTCCCTAAGTTTTTGGCTCCGTTTAGATTGAAAGAATCAAGAACAGAATTTCAACCTAGAACCACTCTTACTGTAGGTTATAACATGCAATCAAGACCGATATATCTTAGACAAACAGCCATCTTAACTTTCGGTTATAACTGGATGAAAAACCAATACATACAGCATATCCTGACACCGTTCACTCTCAACAGCATTAAAATCAATCCGACACCGTCATTCGAAGCAATCCTGGAAAAAGAGACAAACCAACGTATCAAAGACCAATACACAAACCACTTAATCTTAGGTATCGATTACACTTACATCTTTACCAATCAAGACATTAAACTTGAAAAAGACTTTTTATATATCAAGGCTAATCTACAATCGAGCGGCAACCTGATATCTGCATTCAACAACACATCTTTGGTTAAGACAGTAGATAACTACCACGAAATATTTGATATCAGATATGCTCAATTTATTCGTCTTGACCTCGACTTCAGATATTTCAATTATATAGGCAGAGGAAATCAAATCGCGTCACGTTTCATGGTCGGCATCGGTGTTCCGTACGGGAACTCCAACGATATGCCTTTTGAAAAGAGTTTCTATGCCGGTGGTTCTAATGGTATGAGAGGATGGCATTTCAGAGAGTTAGGTCCAGGAACATACAACAATTCTGAAAATATCAACATCGAATGTATCGGTGACATTCAGTTAGAAATGAATCTGGAATATCGTTATACAATACAAGGAGCCTTGAAAGGTGCAATATTTACCGACATCGGCAATATCTGGACTATGAGAGAAAACGAATCTTTTGTCGGAGGTCAGTTCAAATTCGACACTTTCTACAAGCAACTCGCTGTTGATGCCGGCATCGGTTTACGTCTCGACATCGCTTCATTCATACTCTTACGTCTCGACGCCGCCGCTCCTATTGTAAATCCTATATATCCACAAGGCGAACGTTGGAGAATCAGTAAGTTACAATTTAGAGACTTCATACTTAACTTCGGTATCGGTTATCCATTCTAATATCTTATGTTATGGATAGAAACACTCTCTTCAATTTGATGATGGCGAATTTTGGATTCACGCCAACAGAGGATCAGAAAACCGTGATGTCGCATCTCTCAGCTTTCATCTTATCTCTAAAAGAACGTCCAGTATATTTATTAAGAGGTTACGCCGGTACAGGCAAAACAACTCTCGTATCTACATTGGTTAAGACCTTACCTCAGATTGGAATGCATTTCGAACTCCTCGCTCCAACAGGACGCGCCGCTAAGGTGATGAGTAAATACACAGGAAAAACTGCATCAACATTACATCGTAAATTATATCGCTTCAGACAAATAGCTAACGGCGAACTGCGAATGTCTCTATCCGAAAACAAAGCTAAGAACACAATCTTCATCATCGACGAATGCTCCATGATCGCAGACCAAGGCGACGGATTCTCTTGGTCTAGATCGTTGCTCGACGACTTGATAGAATTCGTCTTCAGCGGAACTAACTGCAAACTATTATTAATAGGTGATAACGCTCAGTTGCCGCCAGTCGGATTAGACATAAGTCCGGCCATGGACTTCGACATATTACGTAACAGTTTCAGTCTCACCATCGCAACTTACGAGATGAAAGAAGTCATGCGTCAGGCATTAGACTCAGGAATCTTACATAATGCAACGAATTTACGTAATTTAATGTCAACAGTCAACAGTCAACAGTCAACAGCAAGTTATCAGTTGTCAGCTATTAGCCATCAGTTACCTTTGTTAGATATTAATAATTTTAAAGATATAGAGAAAATCGACCCGATGACTTTCGAGGAATTGCTGTGGCAGAGTTTCGGCGACAAAAGAAGTAATAACGATGCTGTGGTGGTTTGCCGTTCCAACAAAAGAGCCAATATGTTCAATCAGGCAATTCGTAGCAGAGTGCTGCAAGAAGAAGGAGAACTCTCAGCCGGCGAAAAACTCATGGTGGTGAAGAACAATTATTATTGGAGCGATCAGCCGTCAGCCGTCAGCCGTCAGTCTTCATCAAATCCTGAAAATTGTTCAACGGCAAATGACAAAAGACTAAAGACTAATGAAGTAAAAGTTCAGAGTTCATCGCTCATCGCTCTTAGTTCAAACAATTCTCAGATTCTCAGGTTCTCAGATTCTCAGATTCATGAAGACTTTTTCATCGCCAACGGTGACATGATTGAGATAATGAAGATAAACAAGATTGAGGAGATGTATGGTTTTCATTTTGCCGATGTGGAGATACAGATGTTGGATTATGACGAGATGCCGACACTCTCTGTCAAGATACTGATGGAGACATTGCACAGCGACTCCCCCGCCCTCACGCCATATGATTCGAAACGATTGTATCAAGCCGTGGAAGAAGATTATATGGACATTCCTCGCGCGGAAGACAGAAGGAAGATGATGAAAACCAATCCGTATTTCAATGCATTACAGGTAAAATACGGATATGCACTGACGTGCCATAAGACACAAGGCGGACAATGGAACAACGTTTTTGTTGAAGCTCCGTATCTTCCGGAAGAGACGACTTTGGAACTCGGTGATATGCGCTGGCTTTACACCGCTATAACTCGTGCATCAAAGAAAGTATATCTCGTCAACTTCAAAGACGAATGGTTTGTTGAGAAATGATTTTTACATTACCAATTCATCTAAAATCGTTACATTTGCACTTTCATTAATAATAATTAATAAATAAAATAGTTTATGAAAAGATCTTTATTCTTAATCTTGTTTTTCTTGACATCCTTATCAATAATGTCGCAAAGCGGAAACGTAATTTTTCAAGAATCATTCGACGACGACATCCTAAGCGGATGGTCGATAACCGACGGCGGTGCTGCAAACTGGTCGTTAGGAAAAACCAACAATGCGGGAGGACTGCCTAACGAATTGTATTTAGCATGGACACCAAACTTTGAAGGAGTGACACGCGTGGTTTCGACAACACCTATCAACTTAGAAGGAATAGTCACCGCTACATTATCGTTCAAACACGACGTCTACGTATATGAAGACTGCGCTACAATAGGATTCGCGACATCATCAGACAACGGCAACACTTGGAACACTGCATGGAGCAAGACCTACTACGAATCAGATGAATATGTCGTTGAAGAAGCATTCAACTCACCAGACTTCGGCAAAGACAATGTCTTGTTATGCCTTTACTTCGAAGGTAATACATACAACATCAACTTCTGGTATTTCGACGACATCTTGATTGTAAGTCATAACCAAGTCGACGCTAATCTCATAGGAATCAACAATCAGGAATATACTCTCTTCGGTGAAAACGAAATATCTTTCACCTTGCAAAATACAGGAGCAAACAATATCGAGACTTTCACTGCTTCTTACACAATTGACGGAGAGACTGTCACCGAGACTTTCAACACAAACTTAGCATCAACAGAAAGTAAAGATTTCACCTTCGAGACCAAACACTTCTTCGAACTTGGAAGTCATCAGCTGAGCATGGAAATAACATCCGTCAATGGTATCGCTGATGAGAATCAGGCAAACAACGACGCTGAGAAAGAGATTATCGCTACGATAGGACTTACCGACAAAATACCTATGATTGAACATTTCTCCAGTTCTACCTGCGGTCCTTGCGTGGAGGTGAACGCCGGCATGGAAGCATTTACCAACGAAAACGAAGGCAAATTCACTTACACCAAATATCCTTTAAATTGGCCAGGCACCGGCGACCCATATTATACAAGTGAAGCAGGCATAAGAAAGACATTCTACAACGTGACAGGCGTTCCTCAAATTTTCTTCGACGGCATCATTGATGACTCTTACGCCATTGAACCTGAAGAATTAGAAGCAAAACTCGCAACGCCTTCAATAGTAAATATCAGAGGCGCTTTCAATATGGATGGCAACACTATCAACGTCACCGCCGACTTCATGTCGTATATCGACATCGATAATATGAAAGCGTTTATCTCTGTAAATGAAAAGACTACTACTAAAAACGTAGGCAGCAACGGCGAGACAGAGTTCCATCACATTATGATGAAAATGTTGGAAGACGCAGAGGGCAACGACATAAACATCAGTGCCGGTGATTATCAACGCTTCGAATTTTCTTACGACATGTCAACGACCAATGTTGAAGACATCAACGATTTGGAAGTGGCTTTGTGGTTGCAAGACACCGAGACAAAAGAAATCTTCAACAGCCGTTTCGCTTACGAATATACCGAACATGCCTATCCTGTACAGAACATGAAGTTGGAAGGAGACGGAAATAACAACCTCGTTATTTCTTGGGACGCTCCTCAAAACGATAACGCAAACGGTTACAACGTATATATTAATAATGTATTGGCAGCGGAAAATATCAGCGGATTGTCATACAAACATCCACTGACAGAAACTGGATTCTATGTTGTTGAAATAGTGGCTTTATATGACGACAAGACATCAGTCGGCGTTGTTGAGACTATAGATGCTGTTCTCAACATCAATGAAAACGCGAGCGAAAACATCAGCATTTATCCTAATCCGGCGAAAGACGTTATCAAGCTGTCAGCTATCAGCTGTCAGCCATCAGTTGTCAGAATTTACAATTGTCTTGGAATGTTGGTAGAAGAGATTGATGTCAATTCTGGCGAAATTGAAATCAATGTTTCAGATTATAATTCCGGAATATATTTCATCGATGTTGAAACATCAAACGGAAATTTCATCAAGAAGATGATCGTTGAATAAATTCATAATGCATAATTCATAATGCATAATTATTTTAATTGTGAATTATGCATTACTACTGATGCAATAAATTTTATTAAAATAATTTTAGTTCTTTGACATTTTGGTTTTCGATTATTGGTTGGTCTTTTGCGAGCAACTCTCGAATAGGTGTTTTAGCTAATGCTGATACGCCCAAGATTCGAGCAACTT
>JAZUSL010000029.1:0-9644 GCA_045606705.1 Bacteroidales bacterium | reverse complement strand
CTTGGAAAGCGAGAGCAATCAGGAAGATGAGCTCGACAAATATAACCGTGTCGATATTCTTGCTGAGAACAGCAAAGGCGAGTTGTTCATCATCGAGGTGCAAAGTCGGATCGTAGCCATGTCGTACTGTGAGCCAAGGAGTTGCTACTCCAATTTGTCTTCCTAAGACCGCTTGGCCTCCGACTTCTCCCAAAAACTCCGTCTTGCCGTGATATAGATAATCCTTGCCCTGTCCCAAGTCGAAATAAACGATGTTGACGCTGTATATCTTCTTGATGTTCTGATAACCTTCACCTCTATTAATATACTCCGTCACCAGCTTAGAAACTCCGAACAGCATCCTCTGGAAATAGGCGTACTCGTCGTTGTTCTGCACCTCGATGATGAACAACTCGCCTTTGCTGTTCTCAGCAAGAATATCGACACGGTTATATTTGTCGAGCTCATCTTCCTGATTGCTCTCGCTTTCCAAGAGTCTGTTAATAATAATCTTCTCCTTGAATAATGTTGTAAGAAGTCCTTCTAAAACTGCGTAATTGGCTTTATCGCGAAGCATACGCTTCATAGCCCAGTCAAATCTGATGTATTTATTTGGTTTCATAATTAATGATTTTTTTAATGTCTTGCAAAGATAATAAACAACTTCGGAAAAGACAAGAGGGATTTTTAAAAAAGACGCAAAAAAATAAGACACACGTCCGAGTGTCTTTTAATCTTCAATTCAAAGACGCCACAGGGGTGACGTCTCTACCTTAATTGTTTGAGACTTCGGCTGTCAACAGACAATAGACTTTGTCCTCGACTTCTTTTGCTGATTGCTGATTACTGACAGCTAATTTCAATTCTTTTTCCGTCTCGCATACAAGAGCGCCATGCCTCCTAACAACATGAGTCCGCTGCCGAGTGGCGCTGCTTCATAGTCGTAGTCCAAACCATGTGAACCCGGAAGTGTGGGAAGATTTCCCCATTCAGTTGTCTCACAATATTCGTCATAGTTTGTTGTGAAGAATCCGTCGTTCTGTGCGCTCAAAGTCATCCCGAAGAAGAGCGCGAATATTGTGGTGATTATTGTCTTTTTCATTTTTTATTTTTTTAGGTCGCAGGGTCTCAAGGTTGCAGGGTCGCAGAGTTTGTCTATGTGACTTTGCGACTTTGTGACCTTGCGACTCTGCGACTTTTTATAAAATCAACTTTTGAACATTAATTCCTTTATCATCAATTTTCTCTATCATATAAACGCCGTTTGCGAAATGACTTGCTGCTATGCGGTTTGTCTCACCTGCAACTTTGCCATCATAGACACAACGTCCTAAGGCATCTATGATTCTGATGTCGGCATCGCCTTCAATATCGAAGATGACGATGTCGCCATTATTGATATAAGCGAAATGCTCGTTCCCGTCTCCCGCTCCCAATACTAAGACAAAACGTTCAGCGGAGTCGTAAGATGTAGCCATGAAAGTATAATCTTCTTCTAAGATATTTACTTTGTTTCCTGTCTCTTTGTCTAAGAGATACATTCCTTCGAGATTGCAGTTTTCTTGTTGAATTGAGATTGTATATTCTCCCATGACGTTAGTCTCGAAGTTGACAGGAATCTCGTTCACGTTCTCGTCCATCATCGCGATAGCGTAATCTGTCTCACCGACTGGTATATATAATAAAGGTATATTCTCGTTCTCATGGTTTATCTTATCTAAACCAACGCCTTTATCGAATACCACGAAAGCTCTATCGGAGTGTCTGCCGTTAGAAACATTGAGTGTTAACATTGACTCCGACTCTGAACGCTGACCACTGACAGCTGATTGCTGACGGCTATTAGCTGATGCCTGACGGCCTTGCGACTTTATGACCTTGTGACCTTAGTCAAAAAAGTGTACAGAGATAAGAAAAAAAAGTCGATGTAAATTCACATGTAATGGATTTTTTATCTATAGTAGTAGGGGTGCAGAGTTTGTCTTTTCGACTTTTAAAAAATTATAAAAAGCCCTTTTGTTTTTAAATAAAGTTTTGTAACTTTGCAACCCGTCTATTAGTAACAGATTTTTATATAAAATTCTTTTTTTCCTATGAAAAAGACAAAATACATTTTCGTGACCGGAGGCGTTACGTCATCCTTAGGTAAAGGTATTATTTCCTCATCTTTAGCAAAGTTGTTGCAAGGACGAGGTTTCACTGTGACAATCCAAAAATTGGATCCATACATTAATATAGATCCGGGAACATTGAATCCGTATGAACATGGCGAATGTTTCGTCACGGAAGACGGTGCGGAAACAGACCTCGACTTGGGTCACTACGAACGTTTTTCAAATACACCTACCTCACAAGCTAACAACGTGACAACAGGTCGTATCTATCAAAGTGTAATTAATAAAGAAAGAAAAGGGGAATACCTAGGATCAACAGTGCAGGTGGTCCCTCATATCACTGATGAAATCAAGAGATGTGTACAACTTTTAGGTCATACAGGAAAATATGATTTCGTCATCACAGAAATAGGCGGTACCGTAGGTGACATCGAATCACTGCCATTCGTTGAAGCTATCCGTCAGATGAGATGGGAAATGGGGCAAGATTCAGTTGTGATCCATCTTACCTTAGTACCATACCTCTCTGCAGCACAAGAACTTAAGACAAAACCGACCCAACATTCTGTCAAGATGTTACAAGAGCAAGGCGTGCAGCCGGACATCATAGTATGCAGATGCGAGAAACATCTCACTCAGTCGATAAAATCAAAAATAGCATTGTTCTGTAATGTAGAAAAGACTTCAGTCATCGAATGCATCGACGCTAACTCAATCTACGACGTTCCAATCTTGATGATGGAAGAAGGTCTCGATAAAGAAGTCCTAAGAAAGACAAACTCTCCGATATCAGAAAAAGTCGATATCGAAAACTGGAAAGAATTCTTACATCATCTCCATAATCCAAAACATGACATCACCGTCGGTTTGGTTGGTAAATACGTCGAGTTGACAGACGCATACAAATCAATCCGCGAGGCTTTGATTCACGGTGGCGTGGCTAATGAGACAAAGGTTCATATCAAGAGCATTCATAGCGAAACTATTACAAGAGAAAACGCTAAAGATATTTTGTCGGGTGTTGACGGCATCTTGGTCGCTCCAGGTTTTGGCAGCAGAGGCATCGAAGGTAAAATCAACGCAGTGGAATATGCACGTATTAACAATGTTCCATTCATGGGTATCTGTCTCGGTATGCAATGCGCTGTAGTCGAATTCGCTAGAAATGTCCTCGGTTATGCCGACGCCCATTCTCGCGAGATGAGTCCAGATACAAAACATCCGGTCATAGACATCATGGCAGAACAAAAGAATATCGTCAATATGGGCGGAACAATGCGTCTCGGAGCTTATCCTTGTAAAGTAGAAAAAGACTCTAATCTATATAGAGCATACGGCGAGACAATGATTTCAGAACGTCACCGCCATCGTTACGAATTCAATAACGAATATATTGAGGAATTCAAGAAACATGGCATGAAGATTACAGGCGTCAACCCTGATACTAACTTGGTTGAAGTTGTTGAGGTAGAAAACCATCCATGGTATGTTGCTTCACAATATCACCCTGAATATAAGAGCACAGTGGCAAGACCTCATCCAATGTTCGTAGGTTTCGTAAAAGCAATGCTCGAATATCATAATAAAAATACGAAATAATTCAACAAAACACTAAATTTTATCATTATAAAATAGGTGTAAAAATAGTATGAAATATTATGTTTATATTATTTTTGCACCTTTAAAAATTAAAAAGAAACAGCATGGATAAAAATTCTCTTATTGGTATCATCCTCATCTTAGGTGTATTGATAGGTTGGTCAGTATGGATGACACCTTCTAAAGAAGAACTAGCACAACAACGTCACATTCAAGATTCTATCAACAGAGTAAACAGAGAACGTTTTGTAAAAGACTCTATTAACATGGCAGAAGCTAATGCTATGATGAGTAACCAAAAGGAAACAAAAGTACAAGATGAAACCTTCGCAAGTCGTTACAATCAATACGGTTCTTTCGCAAAGGCATCACAAGGAGAAGATAAGACTTTCGTTATAGAAAATGAAGTTCTCAAAATGAATCTTTCTTCAAGAGGCGCTTATGTAGAAACAATAGAACTCAAAGATTATAAAACATACGACTCACTTCCTTTGATAGGTTTCGATGCCGAGACTTCACGATTCAACCTCGAATTCATCGCCGACGGTAAAGGTCTCAATTCATATGACCTTTATTTCGAACCTTATCTCAATGGCAGCCTTTATACAGGTGAGGAAAATATCAATCTAGATGGAAGAGATTCTTTAGTGGTGTCATTACGTGCATACACCTCCGACGCAGAAGGTAACCCAAGTATGGATAAATATCTGGAATTCCGTTACACGATGTACAAAGACCAATATATGGTCGGTTTCGACATCGTCACTAATAATCTTAAGGGTATCATTCCTGGCAACACACGTTTCATGACAATGGATTGGGCTGTCGATGTACTTAAACAAGAAAAAGCTAACGACCGTTTCAACGTAGAGACAATATATTATATGTATTCAAACAACGACGTTGAAACACTTTCACAGACTGAAGCATTGGAAGCAGAAGAAGACCTGAGTTCCGGTTTGAAATGGATATCGTTCAAACAGAAATTCTTCAGTTATGCAATTGTCTCAAAAGACAGCTTCGATGATGCTTTCATTGAAATGCATACTAAGTCGAGACCTTCAAACTCACGTTATCAGAAGTCAATGAGCGCAATCATCGATATTCCTTTCGATGGATTGAACGAAGACAATACAATAGGAATGTCGTATTATTTCGGTCCAAACGACTTTAAAGAATTGAAACAATATGACATAAATCTTGAAAAACAAATTCCACTCGGAGGCAAATTAGTTGCATGGATTAACAGACTTATCGTTATTCCTGTCTTCGATTGGTTAGGTCAATACGGATGGAGTTATGGCGTAGTTATCTTGATATTGACCCTCATCATCAAGATCTGTTTGATGCCTATCGCTTTCAAATCTTATATGTCATCAGCTAAGATGCGTGTTTTGAAACCAGAAATAGACGTTATAAACGAGAAATATCCAAAGCAGGAAGACGCCATGAAAAAGCAACAAGCAATCATGGATCTTTATAAAAAAGCAGGTGCAAGTCCGACATCTGGTTGTTTACCAATGTTATTGCAATTTCCAATCTTGATTGCTATCTTCCGTTTCTTCCCTTCAAGTATCGAGTTACGTCAACAACCATTCTTATGGGCAGACGACTTGTCGACATACGACAGCATCTTGGATCTTCCGTTCAACATCCCATTCTACGGCGACCACGTAAGTTTGTTCACATTATTGATGACAGCGTCGACATTGCTTTACACCTATATTAATAATAAGCAGATGAAACAAGCTCAAGGCGACCAGGCAATGCCGGGAATGACACTTATGTTATATCTCATGCCTATAATATTCTTGGGCGTATTCAATAGTTACTCAGCAGGTTTAAGTTATTATTATCTCTTGGTTAACTTGTTCTCATTCTTGCAAATGTATATCTTCAAGATTTCTATTAATGAAGACAGGCTTCGTAAGCAGATAGAAAAGGCAAAGAAAAAACCTGTCAAGAAGTCGAACTTCCAGAAACGTTTAGAAGAGATGCAGAAACAGCAACAACAGCAACTTAGGAAATAAATCTGAGAATCTGAGAATTTGAAAATCTGAGAAATTAAAGTAGAGACGTGACATATTACACCGATGAAAATGAATACGGTGTAATTGGCGCGTCTTTTAGAATTTTGGAACTTTAACATTTCTTTATTAATTCCATTAACTTTCACGTTAAAAATTATTAAGAACTTAATTTTCTTCGTATAAAGCCTTGACAAAAGGAAAGCGATGTTGTAGTTTTGTGAGAGAGATTTTTACCATAATTTATGATGTTATGAGTAAGACATCCATAATTAATATCGGATTCTTTATCGCTAACGTCAAAAAAAATCGAGTTACCGATAAAGAATCTGAATATTTTGTTTACCTTTGCATTAAATAAAATGTTAGCAATATGGGTGACATCATAATAGGTAGAAAGGTTGAGCAGGAAATTCTGCGTCAGCGCATAGAGTCAAAGTCTCCGGAATTCATCGCCATTTATGGAAGACGTCGTGTTGGAAAGACCTATTTGATAAGACAGTATTTTAATGATACGTTTAGTTTTTATTTTACGGGAATATATCAAGGAACGAAGAAAGAGCAACTCGGTGAGTTTAACCGTCAATTGGAGCATTATTCTGGACGTAGATGGAAAGCAGCAAAAGATTGGTTTGACGCGTTTGCTCAGCTGCGTGAATATCTTGAAGCTATTGAAGGAGACGAACCTATTGTCGTCTTTCTTGATGAATTGCCATGGATGGATACACAGAAGAGCCGTTTTATAAAAGCTTTTGAATATTTCTGGAACTCATGGGGAACCACTAACAACCGCTTGAAACTCATTGTATGTGGTAGTGCGACTACATGGATGAGAGAGAATGTGCTTTCCGACAAAGGCGGTTTATACAATAGAACTACCCGAAGCATATATCTTGCTCCGTTTTCTTTATATGAGACTGAACAATATCTAATTTCGCGAGGCATTAATTGGAACAGATATCAAATTGCGGAGTGTTATATGATACTCGGCGGCACACCTCTTTATCTGCAAATGCTTGAACGTGACAAAAGTCTCACGCAAAATGTTGACAACCTATTCTTTGTGCAAAATGCTCCGCTCTCGCACGAATACAATTTCTTATTCCGTTCGCTTTTTAATGAAGCTACGATGCACAGGCAGATTATTGAAACATTGGCAAACAAGGCATCCGGATTGACACGTAATGAAATAATGGCTGCCACTAAAATTAACGATGGTGGAGCTTTGACAAAGGCATTACGTAATCTCTGTGATTGTGATTTTATCCGTCAATATACGGCATTTGGTAAGACTGAACGAGGAACGATTTATCAGCTGACAGACTTGTTTACATTATTTCATTTGCGTTACGTTAAAGGATATAGAGGACAAGATGAAAACCATTGGCAAAATATGATCGACTCTCCTTCTCGCAGAGCATGGAGCGGATACTCCTTTGAGCAACTATGTCTGCATCATATCCGTCAGATTAAGCAAAAGTTAGGGATAAGTGGTTTGCAAAGTGACATTTGCGGTTGGAAAGGCGACGGGGCGCAGATAGACTTGCTGATTGACCGAAGAGATCAGACAATTAATCTTTGTGAGATGAAATTCTCTCATGGCGAGTTCGAGATTACTAAACAATATGATGAACGTTTACGTGAACGCGCCGAGATTTTCCGTTCCGCAACCAAAACGCGTAAAGCGTTACACCATACATTTGTTACGACATACGGCATAAAGAAAAATATGTACAGCGGAAATATACATAGTGAAGTGCTACTTGATGACTTGTTTATGCAATAACTCTGACAAGAATTTACAGTTAACAATTTACAATTAACAGTTAACGATTGTTGAGATAATCTTTCAATTAAAAAAAAATTCTCGTGCCTTTTCTCATATCAAAAATTATTTTACATTTGCAGACTGATAGAAAAACGAATTATAAAACTTTAAAATATATATTAAGAAACAGAGATTTAGGTATTTAGACATATTATATTAAACTTAGGTTTTTACTATTTGCTTGTATAGCCATTAAATTCGCCAAATTTAAACATCATTGTAAGCAAAGAGTGATACCTGCACGTGTTGGTGTGGGATTATCCTTGATTGATGATGTGGGCGTTTGGCGATGCCTTTGGCTACAATTAGGATAATGTCGCACCTTTTTTTATTAATAAATCTGAAAATCTGAGAAACTAAGAACTTTGAACTAAGAACTCTGAACTAAGAACTTTGAACTACTATAAACTATGAACTATGAACTATAAACTAAGAACTAAGAACTTTGAACTACTATAAACTATGAACTATGAACTATAAACTAAAAAGAAATTAACCATTAAAATTATAAATTAACATCTAAACCCCGAGGAGCCGACGGGTAATAACTGGCAACAGAGAAAATGAAAAAAACTTTATTCTTAGCTTTAATGCTTGTGATTGGTGCAACGGCTTTTGCACAACAACAAATGGCAACCCTTAACCATAACGACACTATCACTGTGTTCTATGGTCATTATGCTTTAAAAGACGCTCATAATGCAGCCGTGGCAGGTGATATAGTGACATTGTCTCCCGGAACATTTGAGAAATGCGACATTACCAAACCCATAACATTACGTGGTGCTGGAGCAACTATTGATACTATAGCTGGTACTTTCCCAACTATGATTTTAGGAGAATTTATAATGGCAATACCTAATGATTCCTTATTTAATCTTAGTGTCAATGGTATTAGATTTGGAAAAATATTAATAAATAATAATACCAAGAATGTTATATTTGAACAGTGTTTTATTGAAGAATTTTACAATAATACACAAGAAGTAATTTCTGCAACATTTATAAGTTGTATAGTCAAAAAACATGACGATAAATATGTCACTGATTCTAAGGGATATTTTACCTATATTAATTGTGCAATTGGACATCTAAACAGTTGTAATCCATCATTCATTTTATATAATACATATGCATCAACAGCTCATTCTGTTGATATGTATCACTTATATGCATACAATAGTATATTGTTTGCAAAGAAATTTCTTAAAGAGGAATCATATGCTTATAATAGCATATTGATTGGCAGAGTGTTTTCTGACAGCAGTATTGAAAACGAAAATAACAACATGAGAATTGGTAATATTACTTCTGTTTTTGAAACTGTAACCAGTCCTTACATAGATGATTACTTCTCCTTCGAAGAACGTTACATCCTTAAAGAAGAAATAGCAACATCTTTCTTAGGTTCTGACGGAACAGAAGTGGGTATTCATGGCGGTATGTTCCCGTTCGATACAAGACCTTCATATATGGTTGTGAAGAAATGTAATGTGGCTAACAAATCTACCATAGACGGCAAACTAAGCGTGGATATTGAGGTGATGGTTGAAGAATAACAAATAAAATCTTATAGCAATGAAACGCTGCATATTATTATGCTTATGCTTGTTGCTGTCGTCGTATCTCTTCTCGCAGAATGTCTATACTTATCAGTATTGGTTCGATAATAAGTATGAGGAGAAAGTCACTGCTACTTTCAACGACAGCATAATGCAGGCGGATTTGGATGTGGGGAGCCTCAAAGATGGCTTGCACTTCATCAATATTCATGTAAAAGATACTTCCAACGTATGGAGCGCTCCGCAATCTTATATGTTCATTAAAGTTGCGGAGATGCAGCAGGATACTGTCGGCATGGGAACCAATCTTCAATATCAATGTTGGTTCGATCAGGATTATTCAGGCAGACAGACTGGCGCTTTGGGTAACGGTCATATCATGCTTGACGTGACGGATCTTTCCGACGGTATGCACACTGTTAATGTGATGTTGCAAAACAACAAGAGTTATTCAGCTCCGCAATCCTATATGTTCATTAAGATTGCCGAGATGCAGCAAGATACTGTCGGCATGGGAACCAATCTTCAATATCAA
>JAZUSL010000028.1:0-6249 GCA_045606705.1 Bacteroidales bacterium | reverse complement strand
TGTCGATATATACATAATTATACGTTCTTTAACATGTCTCAGTACCTTTAAAAACAATCTCGTAAGAAACCATCTTCCTTCCTCGTGATTTTTACAAAAAAAAGAAACCGCCTAACTTTTGTTGTTAGACGGCCTCTTTTTTTATTCAGTTTTCTTTGTATCCTCAATACTCTTAACTATATTATCAGATTTTTTCATCATCTCTGTAAAATTAAAGGTTTGTGCTTTCGCAATACTCTTATTAAGTTCATACCCTATTAAAACCAGAATACAATTGAAATAAATCCAAATCACGAATATTATCAAACCTCCGATGGAACCATACAAGATATTATAGGTCGAGATATTTGAGATATAGAAATTAAACAATATAGTTCCAACGATAAATAAACCCGTAAACAAGAGAGAACCTGGCGTGAATAATTTAAATTTCTTACTGCGTGGATTACCGAAATGATACAGCAATGACATTGCCACTATCAAAGATAAGATTACTATCAGCCAACGAATAAGATTTATTATAAACACCGTTATTCCTTTATATAAATGAATCTTTACGAAGAATAACGGCAACAATTTCTGCCCCAATGTCATCAAAACAATAGATAAAATTAACAATGCCACGAAAATCAGCATTATCACTATAGAATAAATCTGCTGCTTCATAAACGAGACTTGTCCGTATTCATTATCACCCATATTAAAACCTCGGAAAAAGGAAGTGATCGCGCTTGTACTGAAGTAAAAAGCGAGCAAGAGACCTATCGACATAAGTCCTCCATGCTCTATCGACATTATCTCATTTATGGTTGAAGCGACGCTGTCGTATGTACCAGGAGGAAGAATATCTTCCAATGCTTCCAGCACGCCCGTCGTCACACCTTGTAGCGGGAAATAAGGAATCAAGGTAAATAGAAATAAGATTGTTGGAAATAATGCGAGAAAGACATTGAAAGCAACTGCTGCCGCTCTGTCGATGAGATTGACCTGCGTAAAACCTCTTATAAAATAAACCAAAACATCATAAAGAGGCCGACCGCCAAAACCCGGAATAACAATCAAACGTAAGACCGATTCGATGCGTTGTCTATAATATTCGAATTTTGTTTTTATTTTTTCAACATTAATCTTCATATCATTTTAACAATTGAGCTAAAAAAATTCCTAAATAATTTCCAACAGCGTAACCAATAACGCCCACAGTAATTCCAGTTATGATAACCTTTTTATTCTTCATACTCTCCGCTATCATCGGAACAAACAACGGCGAGTTGATCAATGCGACCGACGTAACCACCATTGTATCGGAATCCACCTTAAAAATCTTTGACAATATAATCGAAAGTATCAACGAACCGAATATCACGAATGCGATATATGCTATTATATTTAAACCTGCACGATAGTCAATTGCCGTCACATCGACCATTGACGCGACGACAAGACTGAAAATCAACACAAGATACATTCCTGCGTCATAACTCTTCTCCATCTTCTTAACGACAGGCAAAAAAGAAGCTGCAATAGATAAAGTTGTCATTGTCATAATGAGAATCAGCATATTGTCAATCTTGCCCGAAATCAAATAACTTACTCCCATTCCTAAACCTATTATCAATAAAGACAACCCTAGAGAACCCAATGTTTTCGGGAAATGTTTTTTTGTAAAGATATTTGAATATGGCTGCTCAGAATTTTGCGACATATAGTCTGTGTTTGTGGATAAAGTCTGGCGAGCATTGTCTGTTGACTGTCGACCTTTCAACAAGATTCTAAAGACTCTTATTCCGAACGACATCAAGAAAACCAGATAAACAAAACTTATTATCATATCGAATGTATGGACGAAGATATAAGTCTCAGCATCGACATCTAAAGCAATTTTAAGACTTGCCAGATTTGGAGTTCCTCCAGTATAAACTCCAACTAACATTCCCGCTATTTTTTCAAAACCAGACTGATTGTCATCAAATATATAATAACCGATAATGTCAACTGTAACAACAGAAACAAGTCCTATACACAGAGCTATTATTGCTTTTTTAAGTTTCCAGTTTTTGAAATCGCATCCAAATAATATCATCGGGAAAGCGAGAAGTATCATCACGCTTGTAAGAGCATCTTGAACGTCATACAATTTCTCACCTAAACCAAGAGGAAAAATAACGAGGTTTGAGATCAAAATACCAACAATATAAAGAAGGAGTATCTCCCCTATCTTATTTAATATCGTTGATTTTCTACATAAATAAATAATGAATGCCGGAAACGCGAAATAAAACAAAAACGATATTATCTGTAACATGACATTTTTTTGCGAATATAAAAAAAAATGAATTACCAAATCACCCTAGTAATTATGTTGATGATATTTTTCTATAACTCCAAAATTCTCTCCATAGGATAATTGGTAGTGGCGATTTTAACATAATATTTCCTTCCCACATAATCATCCGGGATTTCACATTTTATAATTCCGCTCACGTCTGTGACTTTCCTTCCTATCTCGACATAATCTTTAAAATCGTCGGTCAAGGAAATCATAATGACGACTTCATTAGGAGGGAGGTTTAGATTAGGCGGCGACATTGTTCCTTTTATGATATATTCAACTTCTATTTCATTCCTAATTCCCAATTCCTCATTCCTAATTTTAATCTCAAGACTCGGATTATAAACAAGATACAAATCATCGACAAGCATCTCATCACCTGCATCGCCATCACCGGGATATTTGTTTGTCGTGAAAGAAGTAAGGATATAACTAGGTGTTTTACATAAATCAGGATAATGTTTAAATGGCAGACTCAGTCTCTTCCATATCATTTCGTCTTTTGATGAGGTTCTCGGAAATTCATATTCCACCTGAGCGGCAATCATCTCGTATGGTTCCCAACCTCCGGTAAAGCAAACGAAGTCGGCATCGCCATGGACGTAACTCATTATCCTTCCGAACGATTCCTTTTCTTTAGTCCTCAGACAAACCCAAACCGTAAGCGAATCGGGAATCATATTTGTTGCGGTACAGAACTCTGAATCACGCTGAGTATAATTGTTGTTTTTGGTTCCAGCAGGAAACATACTTCCAGCGTTGAGGCGGCCATTTGTTATATTACCGTTTGCCGTTATTCCCACTATCGACCTTGAGAAAATACGCGCTGAATATTTTCCTTTACTCCCTGGACGGACATTTGTATTTCGTTCAACCTGCTGCATTAAGAGATAATGAAACGGACCTGTTGAAGTCTTGAAAGAATGCCAATTATCTGGTTCTTCGTTTTTGGTTCCTATATTATTCCATCGTTCAAAATCAGAATTAGGAATCTGAATATAATCAGAATCCTGCGCCCTCATTCCAAAGGCAAGAAACAAGAAAAATATGAAAAGGTTTTTATTCATAGTCCACTTACAAAAATACAAATTTATTTTACAATTATTTAACTTAACCTTTACTTCGTTTTTTTGTTTGATGTAGAAAAACGAAATTATGAAAAAACGTCAACAGTCAACGGTCAATAGTCAACAGTCATCATTAAAAACTTTTGCCTTTAGTCTTTTGCCTTTAGTCATTATACTGCTATTCCCAGCAAAAACATTCGCTCAAAGCGAAATCGAATTAGATGTCGCCATTCCTGAGAAATGGCAGATTGATTCTATATATCTGACAAACAACATCACATATAACGAATGGTGGCATAAGTTCAACGACCCGACTCTCGATTCTTTGATGACTGTCGCTTTAAACAACAACTACAGTCTACAAGCCGTAGAGAACACTCTCGAGAAATCTTATCTTGCGCTACAGAAATCCAAAGGTGCCTTCTACCCTACCGTTGGCATTGATGCTCAATACAATCTTACAGAAAGCAGTCTAAACTATTACGAAGAAACGAGTAGCGATGCAAATCGTACCAATGGTTATCTTAACGCAGGATTAAGTGCAAACTGGGAAATCGATGTCTTTGGCAAGAATAGGAATTACGTAAGATCCAACAAAAGTTCATATCTTGCCACTGAGGCGAATTATCACGATGCGATAATGAATCTCTGCTCTCAGGTAGCGACAGTTTATTTCAACCTGCGTTCTTACCAGCAGCAACTTATCGTAGCTAACCAGAATATCGAATCGGAGAAAAATATACTTGACATCACCATAGCCCGTTATGAATCCGGATTAGGAACACAGCTAGATGTCTCACAGGCGAAATCAGTTTATTACAACACTCTCGCCACAATTCCACGTCTTGACGCTTATATAACGCAATGTATCAATCAGTTGGCAGTCTTATTAGGAACATATCCATCTACTTTAAAAGACAGTTTCAACGACGTAAGCGAACTTCCGAGCATCAGACATATCGTCAATGTAGGCATTCCTATGGAAGTCATCAGACGACGTCCCGATGTACGTCAGGCGGAATATATGATTGAGTCGCAGGCGGCTCTCATCGGAGCAGCGAAAGCCGATTATTACCCGAAATTCTCCATCAACGGCAGTTTCGGTTTCTTATCTCACGACATCGACAAATTCTTTGACAGCGAGAGTCGTATGTTCAGCTTCACTCCTACCATCACATGGAATCTCTTCTCCGGATTGCAGACTCGCAAGAACGTTAAGATCGCTGAAATAGAATTGATGGAAAATATCGACAATTATAACAATGTAGTGCTTAGCGCGATACAAGAAGTCGAGACAGAGATGAGCAATTACGCCAACGCATTGAAAACTATCGAGATGGGGCAGCAAGTCGTGGAACAAGGTAACAAGACTTTGGAACTCTCTATCGACTTATACAAAAGAGGATTAGGTACTTTCACCAACGTCCTTGACGCTCAGCGCACCGTTCTCTCCGACCAAAATTATCTCGTAAGCGCATGGAACTCAGCTTTGTTAGCATTGGTAAGATTATACACGGCTTTAGGTGGAAATTGGGAATGATTATGAAACGGGGAATCTGAGAATCTGAGAAACTGAGAATCTGATTTTTTTTAACTTATGCTGCGAGTAATGTGCGATGAGCAATAGTTCACAACTCAGAACTCATAGTCCAAAGCAAAAAAAAGAGTCAAACTTCGGGGAGATTCGGCAGTTCCAAACGTATTCTTTCAACCTCATTAATTACATCGTTAATGTTCATTGTTTTAACAATGTGTAAACTTCTTTAACCAATCCGTCAGCACAAGTAGAAAATATTTTCAAACATTATCATTGTTGTATGAATTATTTTTTGAAGAATAAAAAGATAATTAAGTAAGATTTAAATTCCACAGATAATCAATATGTTGGTTCCAAAAGTTAAAAAATGTTAAAATTGCGGAACCTAAGTTTTTTCTTTTTACCTTTGCATCTTAAGAAAGCCAAAATTTATACAACTATGGAAAATATTAGTCTAATCCATATTTCCGATGAATCATCAGGTCGCAGAACTATCGAAGAGATGATTCTAAACATAAGAGGTTATCAGGTCATGCTTGATAGGGACTTGGCTTCATTATATGGCGTGGAAACAAAAGTGTTAAACCAGGCGGTGAAACGTAACATAGAAAGATTCCCAGATGACTTCAGATTTCAACTTACAAAAGAGGAATGTCTAAGGTCACAAATTGTGACCTTTAAATACCTTCCATACGCCTTTACTGAAAACGGTATCGCCATGCTTAGCAGCGTGCTTCGTTCACAGACAGCAATAGAAATGAATATCCGCATAATGAGAGCATTTACCTCAATGCGACATATTGTCGCTAACAACGAAATCATATTCCAAAGAATTGCAAACATAGAATATCATCAGATAGAAATCGACAAACGCATCGATGAAGTTTTCAAAAAGATAGAACAGAAATCACCGCAACAAGGAATTTTCTTCGACGGACAAATCTTTGATGCATATCATTTCGTTTCAGACTTGATAAGGAAAGCAAACAAAACAATAATTCTTATAGATAATTATATAGATGATAGTGTATTGACCTTGCTTGACAAACGTAATTACAATGTATCAGCAACGATTTACACTCAGAGAATTTCAGAACAATTGAAACTTGACATCAAGCGACACAACGAACAGTATCCTGATATTATAGTGAGATGTTTTGTCAAATCACACGATAGATTCTTGATAATAGACAACGAACTTTACCATATAGGAGCTTCAATAAAGGATTTAGGTAAGAAATGGTTCGCCTTCACATTAATGAAAGACATTTCTCCAAATGAGATATTACAAAAAATATAATATTCCCCTTCGT
>JAZUSL010000027.1:0-27579 GCA_045606705.1 Bacteroidales bacterium | reverse complement strand
AGGTGTTATCCCGTTCTCGAACATGAACTTGTAGTTCTCTTCACTGCCGTATCCCGAATCGGCGACGTTGGTCTCGCTGAACCTGCCGTACCTGTCACGGAATGATTCCTGATAACTGATATATGTGAGTGTGTCGGTAGGTCGTTGGAAGATGCCGTAATGCGTAATAAATTGATTCTCCGTTGAGATCTGGACGTTGTATCCCGGCTTCAGCTGCCCGTTTTTCATGTGATCCTCCTTCATCCTCATGAACGTGGCGTCATGGTCCGTCTTGGAATACGAGTTGCGTTCGCCCATAATCTCCATATGGTTCTTGTATTCCTCCATCTTCGGAAGGCTTTCTTCCCTCATCTTCTTGATTTCCTTGCGCTCCCGCTTGGACAACGTGTCTTCGCCTATCTTCTCCACAATACTGCCGAGCCTCGACTCAAAGTCGCTGACGGTCATCTCTCCTGCGGAAGGCTCATCTTCGCATTCGATGGAGTATTTCTCTTCCACCTGTTCAAGGAATGCAAGAGCCTTCTGCCTGATTCTCACGTCATACTTGCCTACGGTTTTCTTCCACACAAACGTGTATTTGTTTGCGGAAGATTCTACCTTTGTGCCGTCTATGTATTGCACGTTCAGACTTATCAGGCCTGCATTGTGCAACAGTTCGACGACATGCGTGAAAATGGTGTCGATGCCAGACTTCAGACGCTTGCCCCTGAAGTAGTTGATGGTTCGGTAGTCGGGACGGCTCATTCCGGACAGCCACATGTAGTTGACGTTCTCTTTCAGCTGCTGTTCTATCTTCCTTGATGAGTAGGTGTTGTTCAGATATGCGTATATTAGCACCTTGAGCATCATTCTCGGGTCAAAGCAGCTGTTGCCGCCTCCGCGGTATGTGGACAGTATCTCGCTGATGTCGAGGCGATCCACGACTGCGGCAACAAGTCTCACGACATGCTCCTTGGGAACGAGTTCGTCTAAAGTAGGAGGAAAAACCATCATTTGGTTTTGGTTGTCGGATTTTATTGCTAACTTTGCCATCGCTGTCAGGGTGTTTTGTTAATATTTTTTTTTGCACTATAAAGATACGAAAAAATCCTGAAACAGCAATGGCTTTTCTGTTGAAATCCAATGGAAAAGCCTTATTTTTTTATAAAAAAATATACAGAATAAGATGTTGATTCGCAAAACGTACTCTTATATCAATTTTGTCTCGATACATAAAAAGAGGCCGTCTAAACTTGTTAGACAGCCTCTCGGATAGACCCTGTAAAATTGTCTGCTTTGTTCCAAAATCCTTACAGAAAAACCGCTGCCATATTCTGAAATCAATTTGTTAGCAAGATTCTTAATCAGATATGAGCCATAATCGGCTCTGTCTTTACCATCCTGTTCCTCCTCGAATATCCGTTTGCCGATGTCCCAATACATTCTCACGCGACAAAAATCAACGCTTCTCACAGCATTCTTACGAGCACTGTCGATTATGCTTTTAACATCATCAATAAAACTCTTACTGTTTAAATCCCTATTTCCCATAACATCATAAATTTTGGCATAAATTCTCATCCGCAAAGTTACAACACAACCATTCCTTTTGTCAAGACTTTTTAGCAAGAAAATTACGCTTTTAACATTTTTCTACGAGAATGTTAATGAAATTAAGAAAGATATGTTAAAGTATTTTAAGACAACAGTCAACAGACAACAGACAACAGACTTTGGGTTCGATATTTTGCTATGAGCTGTAAGCATTTATACAACCCTTTAGACTTTATACTATAAACTATAATTATGAATTATGAATTATGCATTATGCATTGTTTCAACTCTTTCCTTCCGACCACATCTTTCATAAGCTCGAAAAGTTCGATATCGATTTCAGCGTAGCGGATGTTTTTCCGTATTGTCCCAGAGGAGTAAGGATTCGATTTCTTTAACTGAGCGAGAGTCTCCTCTCCGCCACAGAAAGGAACGAGACGCCAAAAAGGCTCATAACTCAGATGCCAGAACGGAGTGCCGGCGTTAGGCTTAAACACCGAATCCGTTTTCACATAACGTTTCCAATTACTTTTGAAACGCTCCTCTAACATTTCAGAAAACTCTATTTTATTTGAAGTGATAAAACCAGCTTCTATCAAATCCGTTACACTCAGAAGCATTATCGGCTTATGCGGAGCAATCTCGCCCTTTAATTTGTTGCGATGCAAGTTTGAAAATTGATGGAGGTATTTGTTGAGCATAGCTAAATTATACTTATTCTAATGTTTTACAAAAAGTTTTATTAACGACTCTGTCTCTCATTAGTTTCATATCTGTAAAATTTCTTGATATGTTTTGGACTATTTCTGTATAGTTATCAAATCCTTCGTTATTTATGTAATAGAATGGTTTTATGGAAACGCAATTGTCATGCTCAAATAAAGTATTTAACAAAGTCTTATCTGACAAACCGCAAGAATGTCCCATTATATAAATCTGATATGGAGAAGATTCTATATATGACAGCATCTCCCTATAATTTGTAGAATTTAGATAATTGATAGATTTGATATTTTTAAGATATTCATTATTATCTTGTTTCAATATATTCTTGTAATTATCATCCAGTTCGTCTCCGTAACCGAAAATTATATTACTTTTATCAGACAAATCTCCGTGTATATGATTTACTTTAAATATTTCTTCATTGGGCAAATACAAATCTGCGGTTCTTGTGTAGTTAAAGTTGAGAAGTAGAATATTGTCTGGATAAAATAATTCTCTTGGGAATTCTTCGTCATTTATACTGTTTATTCCCATATAGTTTATTTGATCTTGATTTACGCTTTTAAAATTTTTTATCCTTATTTTTGCTTTGAAATTATCACAGTAACAACCTAATAATTCATCTAAATCACTATTATTCAGACGATTTTTTACAAAGTCTGTCCAAATGTTTTTCTTTGCTCTTATGGAAATATCTCTAGGATTTATTGGTTCAAGCATTTTTGCTTTGATGCTACCTTTTACTATAGAATCGTTAATAAATTCCTTTTCTATATTGCTCAGATATGCGATTAATTGAGATTTCAAGAATGCCAACTCATTGTTTAACTTTGCAATACTCTCGTTATCCGAAGATTCGAAATCTAAAGACAATAAATTGTAATATTCTTTTTCTATATCAACCCAGTTGTTCTTTTCTATACATTTTGTAATTCTTTCTAAAAAACGAGATTGTTTATAATCAAAGTATGGATTATCCTTTATAGCATAGATTAAACCTTTTCCATCTGGTTGTTTTGTTATAATATTATAATGTTCATATAAAACATTATGCCAGTGATTGTTTTTTGACACATATTCACACAACTCATCTGATTCTCTATGTTTATGACATTCTCTTAGTTTTTGAACCCATTCGTCAAAATACCAATTTATAAAATCCTCATATCTTGTCTTTAACCCGTGAGCTAAATCAAAGCCGTTTCCTATGATGATAATTCTGTTCATGCAGATTACATAATTTAAATTTTATTGGTCTTCAAACATTTTTGACAGAGAATTATATTCAGCACGTTGGAACAGATTTATTTTACCATCTGTTCCCATACGGATAACGTCATTGCAGATTTTTAATCTAGAAAGCATTGGCATAATGATGCTTTTACCATGATTTATAAAGTCATGTAATTCCTTTTCTGTTGAAGGTATCTTATATCCATTTGGACTACTTGATATTATTACCTCATTATCTCTCAGTTTCGCAATAATTTTATTCCGGAAGGTTTGTATCGACATTTTTTCATAACCTAGGTACACTAGCTGATTAATTAGTTCTTTTGTAGGAATATAACTCCTCGGTGATTTATTCATAAATCTAAAAAGCAGGTATTTTAAAATGGCAATTTGCTGTTGGACATCTATATCGCTAGTATCCTTATTTTTCATAATAAAATGTTCAGCTTTGCGATAACAAATTAGAGCTATTTCTTTATTATATTCAGGATTTAAATCACCTTGTTCAGCATTAAATGTTTCAAAAGTTTCAGGAAATTCTTTTATTCTTAAAATTTTGTCATCCAAAATGGATTTATAATTACATCCGTCAGATTCATTTTTTTTCTTTTCATCATAAATATATGCTAAAGTTCCAGAGATTAAATCCGCTAATTGTATAATGACACTATGTTTGCTATTTTCGAATCTAAATAAACTTTTATCAAATAAGTTTAATGGTATTTCTTTGGATTTTACATATGAAGAAAACGATTGTAAATAATCATTGCCACCAACTTCATCGGCTGTAATTATTAGATTACTGTAAGTTATTCTTAATTCTTGATACACAAAATTATTTAAGAATTTATAGAAAGATGCTTTGTACCTGGCAAGTCCTGAATTTTCATATATTTTTTGCTTATCGCATACAAAAGAAAATATATGAAATGGTAATTGCTTTATTTCATTAAGAATGGCTATTCTTCGGTTATGATTTTTGCCGATTTTGCTAGATTTAATTTCTCCTGTCTGGAAATATTTCTTTCTTACGGATTCGATGCCATCAGCAACTATTGGTAAATCATCTTCATTAACAACAATAGCTGTGATAATAAAATGAGAAGAACAACCTGGATTTGAAAAATCAAAACCAAATGCACCAAACTCATCAATAAAAGCATATTTTGTACTTGCCATATATTCAATTATTCACAAATTAAGATTGGATGTATATTCTCCGACAAATTATCACAGCTTTCTTATCTGCCTAAATGTATTAAACACATTCTCTCTGTGATGCTTTAGGTATGACAAATTAGGCCTATAAAATTGTTCGCTAGGTACAAAGATATGTTTGCCATTATATTCCTCATAGAACCAATCATCTTTCATTTCCTCTGAAACCACAACTCTATAATCATCACTTATCGTAAAGAAACCTTTATCAAATGCAAAATGCATATCTCGACTCATAGCAATCCCATTACAAGGTAAAAAAGTACCTTGATGCGCTTGAGGTTTAATGTGAGCTGCTTCTAAATTGTATAAATCTTTATATCGAATGACTTTACCTGTAATAGCACATTTGTACCCATAAGCATTCATTACAAGATCTCTAAACAGTCCACTATTAAAGAATGAACTACCCATAGCCTCTTCATTTGCTTCTCCCAATTCAAGTTCTTTTTCTGATTCTATAAGAGCCTCTGATTCTTTTTGAATAACATCTTGTGCGTCTGCTGTAACAATAATCTCATCTTCCTGTGTCATGGTTGGTTTAGAAATAAATTCAAAATCACCTTCTATTGTTAAGTTAGACTTATTACCCTTAGCTTCTGACTCCATTAGGCCTGATATATAATCATAAGCATCATCATCTGAGGTGATACGGGTTAGGCTGTAATACACTTGATTGTCGTCAACCAATCTTTCAAATACTGCATAATCGCCTTTGAAAAAATATTGCCTTTCTGGATCAATTGCATTATTCATATACAAACGCACTTCATCACGAGGATTATCTCCAGTATAAGTTATATCAGCATACTTTTGATTATGATAATCCATTGTACACAAAACACGTTTTTCGTCATTTTCCTTCATAGAAACGATGGTTATTACAATCTTATCATTCATAACCACAGATGACAAATGAGGGAAAAAATCCAAACACCGTTTAGAAATAAGGAAATATCTACCTCTAGCAGGTTTATCATTTCTACTGTTTACAGATCCCATTTCTTGGTGACCCACCTTGTGAATATAATATAATCCCATATCAACAATATTTATTTATCACATCTTTTAATACATCTGCTATAATAGTCGCAAAAGCTGATGGCACAGCGTTTCCAATCATCTTATATTGAGCCATCATTGGACCTAAGAATTCAAAATCATCTGCAAATGTCTGCAACCTAGCAGCCTCACGAACAGTAATACTTCGAGCTTGCAAAGGATCTGGATGAATATGACGCAATCCATCCTTGTACAAGTGTGCTGGAATTGTATTACTTGGTTCATTCCATCTTAATACATGAAATTTATGAATATTACTTTCTTTCCCCGTTATTGTTGTATATAACTCTTTCAGCGCAGTCGTACTGATATATTTATTATCTCCTGTAGCTATATCTTCTGCAAGCATACGAAAAACAGCTATGTCTCTTGTGCTATGGTATCTAGGAATATGATTTAACACACCATCAACTGATATTGGAGTATGTGAGAACTTCTTTCCTTTATGTTTGATTACTTCTTTACAAGGCTTTAAAATTGGCAAGTCTCCAATTGCATCCTTTACTGTTTTGATATTACAACGCTTTGAATTCAACAAAGTATAAAACTCATTTATAATTTGTTTAGATGTATTGTTTCCTTGGTCAAAATACGACTTGTTAACACCAAGTATAATTACACGTTGACGATGCTGAGGAATTCCAAAATCAGCTACATCAAACAATGCGGCTTTGAAATTTTCTATAACTTCATAGCCTGCGTTATTAAAAGCTTCCTTAATTTTACTCACGATGGGCACTCCATCAGGAGTTGCACTCAACATCCCTACAACATTCTCAAAAACGAAAAACTTTGGATTATAATGAGAAACGACCCTTAGATAACTTTCAAAAAGATAATTTCTATAATCATCTTTCATCCCATTTACATCTCTAATTCGTCCTGCAATAGAATATGCTTGACATGGAGGTCCGCCTATGATAATATCAACTTTTCGATTATCTACAAGGGCGTCTAATCCTATATGGCACCCATATTTTTCATCATAAAACCCGTTAAAAAGCTCATCTGTACGCTGAATATCAAACTGCACCACTTCATTATCAGCATCACTGTGTCCCCATTTTTTCTTCAGTCTATGAGCCAATGTTGCACAAGGATATTTCTCCCATTCCACACATGCTAAGGTATTGTATTCGCCAGATTGCATAAATCCATCTAGCAACCCACCACAACCCGCAAATAAATCAATTGTATTTATACAATCCATACACATTTACTTTTTCTTATTAATGTACTTTAATACCTGTTCTCCAATTGCTTTTGCCAACAAACATGGCACAGCATTACCAACCTGTCTATCTTGTTGCGTTTTTGTACCTAAAAACACAAAATTATCTGGAAAAGACTGTAAACGAGCACTTTCTCTAACGGTAGGACATCTATTCCATTTATAGTGAAAATTATTCCGGTGCCCCGTATCTATTGTTCTAGATGGTTTGAAACTACAATATCTAGTCCAAGCCATATTAAATTTCCTACTTTCACCAACCCCCTCTGGCAAATCTTTATAATTACCACCATCTGGAACCAATGCGATTGTCGCTTTAACAAAATCTTTATGGTCAATTGCTTTGTGGTTATACAACACTGAACATTCTCCTCTCATCAATCGTTGATATTCAGTTATAGGATCATTCTCATATTCTGACACATCAGCACCTAATACATTTTCCAAACTAGGCAGATCTCCAATAGCTTGTTCACATGACACATAATTATCTGGTGTATTAGTTGGTGTTGGAAACTCAAATAATTCACCACTTTTAAGACCTACAAATACTAGCCTTTTACGAATTTGAGGTACACCATAATCCGCCGCACACAATATCTGGCAACTAACACTATATCCCATAGCAGTCAATCGTCTTATAATTTCATTTTTAACTTCACCCTTATATAATGTTGCCATTCCAGGAACATTCTCTATCACAAATGCTTTAGGTGTATATCTACGAATTGCCTCTATCATTGCAAGGTATAGTCTATTCCTTTCATCTTCGAAATTACGAGAACCTGTAAGACTAAATCCTTGACACGGAGGGCCTCCTATAATCACATCTACAGATTTATCTTCGATAATAGAATCTATCGTATCAAATGTACTTGATGATGACAAATCACCACATAAGGCCTTACTCCCTTTATGATTATGCAAATAGGTCTTTAGTGCTGGTTCATTAAAGTCAACACCCAATATGATGTCATATCCTGCCATCTCAAATCCCTTTGAAAGTCCTCCACACCCACAAAATAAGTCTAATACTGTATATTTATAGTTACTACTCATCATTGACAATAATTTTTTTTGTGTTTACACTTAACATCATTATATTTCAACACATCACAACCAGATTTGCATCAGTAAGAAACAAAAAAATGTAATCTCATAAATTAGCCCTGCAATGCAGATTTGTTTGATACTATTTACATTTAAGATCACATTTTGTGATTGCAAATTTAGAAAAATTAAGGATAATGTCACGGTATTTTTTAATAAAATAATCACTCTCAATTGTTAATTGTAATTCTTTCATCAGCAGCCGCTAATGCGTTAGGGATTGGAGCGGCATCCTTTTGGAGCGGAGCGGAAAAAGATATAGCGGAAAGCCCGACGGCGATAGCCGGAACGCCCTCCTTTTTAAAGTTTATAGTTTAAAGTTAATAGTTTAGAGTAGTTTTAAAGTTGAGAGTAAATAAGTTTGAAAGTTTATTTGCTCATGACTCGAAGCTCATTGCTCGGAGCCAAAACTTAAACCTCAAAAAAAATCAGTCGGCGGAGATGACATCCACCGACTGATAAAGGAAGGTTTCTCGGTATCAGGCAATAGAAGGATAAGAAAGGCTCACGCCCTCATCGCCTCTGCACGACGAAACCATGACGTAGATAGCAACTCGCTTGTTGGCATTGTAAACCAACGGCATCGCGAAGTCAGTATCCGAAGCGTTGCCAACTCCGCTGTTGTCGCCCCACGACAATGCGACCTCACCCTCGTTATTCAGCAGCTGAATGTTCAGAGGCAGCTCGATACTACCCTTTGACACCATCACCTTCGAGTAATCAACGCCAAAATCAGGCGAAACACCATCGGTTTTAAAAACGCAATAGCCAAAGCAAATTTTCCGCGCTGCGCCAACTGCTTCGGGCTACGAGCGTCCTTCACATTAGGAGCAATACCCCTCTTTTTGCCTACATGTTATCTGTGCCTATTTGTGGCATCAGTGGGGAATATTCTTTTCTCCCACGGATTTCACAGATTTTCACAGATTTGGTTACATGTTATCCGTGTTCATTTGTGGCATCAGTGGGAATATTTTTTCTCCCACAAATTAAACGGATTTCACGGATTTAGCAGAAACTATAGTCATTGGATTTTTCCCTGCCGCCTCGGATAAATCGCGTTAAGAAATTTTATTGACGGAGCGGTTAAAACAAAAATACTGTCTGAGCGCAGCGAGTTTATTTTTGTTCAGCGGAGACGATAAAATTTTAGCGTATTTATCCGCAGCGGCGAGCTTTTTCTGTTTCTCTTTTTTGCGGAAAAAAAGAGAAAGGAGAAATCCACATCAAAAAGTTAAAAAATGTTAAAATCATAAAACCAAAGATTATTCTTCTTACATTTGCAAAGTAACTTCAAACACAAGATTTATGACAAAGAAACAAGCATTACAATTATTTGAGCAGAAGAAAGTCCGCACAATCTGGGACGAGGAACAAGAAAAATGGTATTTCGCAATCGTCGATGTCGTCGCTGTCTTGACGGAAAGTGTGGAGCCTCAAACCTATTGGAGAGTTCTGAAAAATAGGTTAAAAAAAGAGGGAAACGAAACCGTTACAAATTGTAACGCTTTCAAACTGCAGGCAGCTGACGGCAAGATGCGACTTACGGATGTGGCTGATACAGAACAACTGTTTCGTCTGATTCAGTCGATACCGTCGCCAAAAGCGGAGCCGTTCAAGATATGGATGTCGCAAGTAGCAAGCACACGCCTCGAGCAGATGCAAGACCCGGAACTCTCCATCGAACAAGCCATGCTCGACTACAAACGTCTCGGCTATTCAGACTCGTGGATCAACCAACGGCTGAAAAGCATAGAGATTCGCAAGGAACTGACTGACGAATGGAACCGTACAGGAGTCGTGGATGCTTATCAATATGCAACGCTAACGGATATTATCACCAAAGAATGGAGCGGATTCAAGACGAAAGAATACAAACAATTCAAAGGTTTGAAAAAGGAAAGTCTCCGTGATAATATGACTAATGTAGAGCTGGCGTTGAATATATTGGCAGAAGCATCAACGACAGAGATTTCAAAAGAGAAAGACCCATCAGGATTTGAAGAAAACAAAGTCGTGGCGAAAGAAGGTGGTGAAGTCGCAAAAATTGCCAGAGAACAATTAGAATCCAAAATAGGGAAATCCGTCATTTCGTCCAAAAATGCAAAAGACATAATACACTTGCCGGATAAGTAATCTTTTTAAATCTGATAATCTGAGAAACTGACTTCGTTTATGTTATTTGTTTAAAGTTTAAGGCTTAAGGTAATGTAAAATAAGCTCATAACTCACAGCTTACAGCTCACAGCCACAGCTCATGGCAAAAAAATCTTTAGTCTTTAGCCAATATTTCTAAGTTTTTCAGATTTTATAATTCTCAGATTCTAAAAAAAATTGTATCTTTGCACTCGCACGTCTTGTATGACCGACGTCCTCTTGTATAAAGAGTTAAGGTCAAACAAGACGTTTTTTATTATTGTCTAAAGTCTAATGACAAATGATTAAAGACTATTTTATAAATCTAATAATTGACTGTTTAAAAGATTATCGATTGTTGTCCGTTGACAAAAAATGATACAAAAACGTTATTACATAGAAAACCTCCGCATTGCCGCTCCTGTGATTTTGTCGTTCGCGGGACAGCAGCTTGTGCAGGTGGTTGATACCATCATGGTGGGCAGGTTGGGTGCAGTACAACTTTCCGCCGTTTCGCTATCAAGCGCGATAATAACCAACATAATGATGATAGGTCTCGGCATCGCGATGGCTCTCACGCCACTGACGGGCTATCATTACGCGCGTGGAGAGAAAGAACAATGCAACATACTCTTCAAAAACTCATTCCTACTTAATATATTGATGAGCCTCGCACTATGCGGTCTGCTGTGTGTCATAAATCCTTTGCTGCAATATTTCGGTCAGCCGCAGTCTGTCCTCGATACTCTTGACGGTTATTATTATTGCGTGACATTCTCGCTCATACCGTATCTCATCTTCATGACTTTCAAGCAATATTTAGAAGGTCTCGGCAACACATTCTACGCCATGCTGATAACGATAGGGTGTAATATCTTGAATGTCATTCTTAACTTCGGTTTCATCTACGGTTATATGGGTTTCCCTGAACTCGGCGTAACAGGTGCCGGCGTCGCAACACTCATCTCACGCCTCGCCATGCCAATAGCGATTGTCATCGTAATCTATTTTAAGAAGGAGTTTAGAAGTTACTTCGTAAGACAACAGACAACAGACAACGGACAACAGACATTGTCTAAGTTTTCAGGTTTTCAGGTTTTCAGATTTTCAGATTTATTCAAGGTTGGTTATCCTATCGCTACTCAGATGACGGTAGAGCTTTTGGCTCTTACTTTCATGACGATAATGATGGGCTGGTTAGGGGAGAAGACGCTCGCTGCCAACCAGATAGCGCAGACTATGATAGGACTTTCTTTTATGATTGCCAACGGCGTGGCTGCTGCTTCTACTATCCTCGTCTCTCATGATTATGGAAGAAAAGATGTAGCTTCGATAAAGAATCACGCTTATTCCGCAATACATCTCGGCATCGCGATAATGATTTTCTTTGCCATGCTTTATGCTTTCGGCGGAGAGTACCTCGCTCGTATCTTCAGCAACGACGAGGATGTTATCGCCATTGCATCGAAATTGTTTATCGTCGTCGCTCTGTTCGAGATCTTCGATGGAACACAGGTCACGGCTCTCGGTGCTTTGCGTGGTCTCACCGATGTGAAACGTCCTATGTATTATGCCTTAGTATGTTATCTCTTGGTGGAGATACCTGTCGGTTATATCCTTGGATTTAAAGTCGGGCTCGGCGCCATCGGCATCGTCGGCGGTTTCATGGCGGGACTTATCCTCGCTGCGATATTGTTCCTGAGAAGGTTTAGGAAATTGCTTCTTAAATTGAAAATTAATGTAGAGACGTCACCTCTGTGGCGTCATTGAAATTGAAAATTAATTTATATCTATGAAGAAATCGTTTTTATTATTGCTGACATTATGTATGTCATTGTCATTGTTGGCTGAACGTGTGGATAAGAATCTTGCATTGAAAGTGGCTAAGACATTTATGCCAGAATCGGAATTCACTGACATAAGTAGAAATACAACTCATAACAATTTCTACATATTTACAACTGAAAGTAGTTTCGTCATTGTTTCTGCCGATGATAGAGTGACGCCGATTTTAGCATATTCTAATGAATATCCATTTATGACAGAAAACATGCCTGATAATGTTTCATATTGGATGAACTCCCTTGATGATGAGATTCAGTTTGCGATGGATAATGATGTTGCTGCGTCAAAGGAGATTGCTTCTGAATGGGATAATCTCATAAAAGGTATTAAGTCTGAGAATAAGAATAAGAGCTTTGTCGCACCGCTAATTCATACTCATTGGGATCAGAATGTTCCGTATATGAATATGTGTCCTGGCGGCTCTGTGGCAGGATGCGTGGCGACGGCGATGGCTCAGCTTATGAAATACTGGGACTGGCCTCACAAGGGACGAGGTTCTCATTCGTATGAGGAAAACGATTACGGAACTATAACCGTCAACTTCGCTAATACTACATACGACTGGGATAATATGATTGCAAAGCCGGATGCTTCAAGTACTCAGGCTCAACAAAATGCTGTCGCAATATTGACATATCATTGTGGCGTTTCTGTTAATATGAACTACAGTCCGCAAGGTAGCGGCGCATATCCTTCCGATATCGAATACGCTTTAGAGACTTATTTCGACTATGATACTTTGCTTCACGATGCTTATAAGGAATATTATTCTGAAGCGGAGTGGAAGAGTCTCTTGAAAACAGAACTCGATGCTGCTCGTCCTGTCCTTTACTCAGGATGGGATGTCAACCATGCCGGTCATTGCTTTATTTGTGACGGCTATGATGAAAATGATTTCTTCCACTTTAACTGGGGTTGGGGCGGTTATTGCGACGGATATTTCGCGATAGGAATATTGAATCCGGGTACCAGCGGAACTGGCAGCGGCTCTGGCGTATATAACGAAAACAACTATATATTGGTAGGTGTAGAACCAAATATTCCTTCACAGAACGCACCGTCTGATGTCATCGCTGAAGTGTATGGACATGATGTCACAATAAGATGGTCTTCCGAAGAAAACGCTCATCATTATAAGGTGTATCGTGACGGATTCGTTATAAACAACAATGTTACTGATACTTCTATCGTTGATATAGATTTGCCTTACGGCACATATAAATATCAAGTCAGAAGCGTGAATTCTGACGGAGAATATTCTCTTTCGTCTAAACCTGTTGATGCTGTGGTTTCATACGAAGGACCGATACCGACAGATGTCACTGCCGTTCAGCAGGATGGTAATAATGTAAGTCTGACATGGAACGCTCCTGAGAATGAAACGGTTACTCTAAAATATGGTGATGGTGAACCTTATGCTTATTCTTTCGGCGGTACCTATAACTTATACTGGGGACAAAGGTTTACGGCGGAACAACTCTCAGAATATGCAGGTATGGCAATGACGATATTCCAGACATATCTGACAAAAAGCGGTACTTATACCTTGTTGGTTTACAAAGAGGTTAATGGCGGATTGCAGCAGCTGGTGTCGAAGCAGTTCAGCTATAACGGAAACGGCAGCTGGAAAACAGTGCCTCTTACAACCCCATTGGTAATAGACTATAGTAATGACATCCTTATTCTGCTTCATAACACTACGATAGATTTTCCTGCTTCTTACATGAATTATAATGCCGGCGATAACGCTTGTCTCTATTCTTTCGATGGAACTAATTTCAATACTCTTGGCGGCACTTCATGGTTGTTTAGAACGATATTGAGCGACGGTACATACTCATATAACGTATATCGTGACGGAAATGAAATAGTAAGTAATATCACTGAGAATAATTACTTAGATGAAAATCTCGATGTCGGAACGTACGAATATACCGTAAGAACGAATTACTATTGCGGACTCTCGGAACCTTCGGAATCAGTCACCGTTAATGTTGTTGATGAACTGACTCTTACCATTAATGAGATACAAGAGCCTTCATGTTATGGTGCTTCGGACGGAAAAGTCGTGGTGACGGCAGAAGGCGGAATGCCTCCATATATTTATGTAATGGGAAATATGTCTTCTGCAGAAGTTGATGGTTCTTATACTTTTGAAGGAATATGTGCCGGAAATTATACGATAGAAGTCAGCGACGTCTTAGGCAATAAAGCAACGACTTCAGTGGAGATTGGACAACCGGAATCTGTCACTGAAAATGCTATTGACGACATTAAGATTTATCCGAATCCTACGAATGGTGTCGTGAATGTAGTTTGTGAGAATATGAAGAATGTCACGTTATTATCTATGACGGGTCAAGTGTTATGCTCTAAAGATGTCAATGATTCTAATGCTGTGGTTGATATGAGTGATTTACCTCAAGGTTTATATATACTTGAGATTTGTAAGGAAGACGGTATTTTGATTCGTAAGAATGTAATTAACACTAAATAATAAAAAAGGACGCTCAGCGTCCTTTATATTTTCAGATTTTCAAATTCTCAGATTTTCAGATTTCAATAATCACCCTATCAGTTCCAAAGAATCTATGTTGGTATCGTCTTCAATTCTCAGATTGTCGATGATGTACTTCTGTCTCTCCGGCGGATTTTTACCTCCCATATAGAATTTCAATAATTTCAAGATACTTGAGTCGTGGCGCAAGATTATTGGCTCTAATCTCATTTGAGGACCGATGAAATGACTGAACTCGTCAGGAGAAATCTCACCGAGACCTTTGAATCGTGTTATCTCAGGATTCGTACCTAAGCTCTTGATAGCCTCGATTCTCTCTTCGTCGGAATAACAATATATCGTTTTCTTCTTGTTTCTCACGCGGAACAGCGGCGTCTGTAATATATAAAGGTGTCCGTCGCGAACCACGTCAGGGTAGAACTGCAAGAAGAAGATGAGTATAAGAAGTCTGATGTGCATGCCATCGACATCGGCATCAGTGGCAATGACGATGTTGTTGTATCTTAAGTTCTCTATCGACTCGTCGATGTTAAGAGCTGCCTGAAGAAGATTGAACTCTTCATTTTCATATACTACTTTCTTGGTGAGACCTAAGCAGTTCAATGGTTTACCTCTAAGACTGAACACAGCCTGTGTCTGAGCGTCGCGGCTCTTTGTGATACTTCCAGATGCTGAGTCGCCCTCAGTGATGAATAATGTCGTCTCTAATCTCTTCTCGTGATTTGTGTTATAGTGAATGCGACATTCGCGCAACTTCTTGTTGTTGAGGCTTACTTTCTTCGCACTCTCTTTAGCGAGTTTCTTGATGTTCGCCATACCCTTACGCTCTTTCTCGTTCTGGAGAATCTTACGCATAAGAGCTTCAGCGACTTCAGAGTTGATATGCAAGAACTTGTCGAAATGACGTTTGATGATGTCGGTGATATAAGCGCGTATCGTCATGCCGTCGGGTTCCATCAAAGTGGAACTGAACTTGGTCTTGGTCTGTCCTTCATATTCAGGATTCATCACCTTGATGCTTATCGCAGCTACCAATGAAGAGCGGATGTCTGAAATTTCATAGTCTTTATTATAGAACTCTCTGATGGTCTTTGCTATGGCTTCGCGGAAGACGTTGAGGTGAGTGCCGCCGAGCGGGTTGTACTGACCGTTTGCGAAGGAGAAATATTCTTCGTTGGATGTTAGGTTGGAATGAGTGAAAGCACATTCGAAGTCGCCTTCTTTGATATGTATGATAGGGTAGGCGCATGTTTCTTCTTTGCCGCCTATCTTACGCATGAGCAAGTCGTAGAGTCCGTTCTTAGCCTGATATTTCTGACCATTGACATAGAGTGCGAGACCGCTGTTGAGGAAGGCGTAGTTCCATATCATCTCCTCGACATATTCCATGATGTAATGGTAATTGCCGAATACTTCTTTATCAGGGGTGAAAGTTATTTCTGTACCGTTCTTTTGGTCGGTGTCGAAGATTTCAGATTCTGTTAAGAGGACACCTTTGGAATATTCGACGTATTTTGTCTTTCCGTCGCGATAAGCCTGAGCTCTAAAATGTGAGGATGTGGCGTTGACGGCTTTGGTACCTACGCCGTTGAGACCTACTGATTTCTTGAAAGCCTTGGAGTCGTATTTGCCGCCTGTGTTCATCTGTCCGACGCAGCTTCTGAGACTTCCAAGCGGGATGCCACGACCATAGTCGCGGACTTTCACCGTGCCGTCAGCGATGCTAATCTCTATCGACTTGCCGAATCCCATGACGTATTCGTCAATACAGTTGTCGATTATTTCTTTGAGAAGGATATAGATACCGTCATCGTGAGCTGATCCGTCACCAGCCTTTCCGATATACATTCCAGGACGCGTCCTGATATGCTCGTTCCACTCTAAGTGTTTGATGTTTTCTTCGTTATAATCTTCTGATATAGGTATGTTTACAAAATCCAACTCGTTGTTTTCCATATCGCTTTCCTCAAATTTTCGTGAACAGCAAAGGTAATAAAAATATGAGAATGATAGAATCTGAAAATATAAAAAAATTATAGGTTACAATGTTAAGAACATAGTCAACATTTTTTATCTTTGTAGAAAATAAACCTTAACTTAATCTATTAATTAAAAATAATTATGAAGAAAGTATTGTCAATTCTTTTCGTTTTAATTTCATTAAATATCTTTGCGCAATCTGATACATTTAAAGTTAAAGATGGTTCGTTTCATCATGTAAAAGGCTGCGTGACAATACCGGCACATACTGACCAGAACGACTTGCCTATGGGCGTGATAAAGATTATCCCTGAGAATATCACCGAACAGCAGAGGATGCGACTTACTTTTGAAGGTAACCTCGCTACGGATATCGAAGTGGAACAACATGAAGGTGAGACATGGGTCTACGTCACGGCGAGAGCTGTCACGTTCCTGAGAATCAAGCATCCCGACTTCGGCGTCACCGAATATTATCCTCCGATGGAAATAGAAGCGAATCAGTGTTATGAGTTGGTGCTGCAGAATCTCGCCAAAAATCAGAAAAGCGTTTTTGTCGCGGTGAACTCTGATCCTAGCGGCGCGGAGATCTTCATCGACGGCAAGTCATACGGACAAACTCCTAATATGATTACAGAGATTGATGCAGGAGAACATGAATTAAAATTGGAGAAAGAAGGTTATAACATCTTGACAAAGAATTTTGTGCTTGGAGAAGATGATGTTAGACTTAATGAAACCTTAGAGATGATAGTCACTGAAGAAAAGGAAAGTCAGGTCGCTCAACAAGAGGTGGAAAGTTCTGAAGACGAATCGATAATTGAAGACGTTAACGGTTATGTTTTCGTCGACCTGGGACTACCAAGCGGGGTGAAATGGGCAAGTTGTAATGTGGGAGCTGAGTCTCCTGATGATTATGGAGATTATTTTGCTTGGGGAGAGACGAAGACAAAATCTAATTTTGGCAACGGAAGCATGACAAAAGGTAAAGACGTTACTAATATAAGCGGCAAATCGCGTTATGATGCGGCGAGGTTAAATTGGGGCGCGCCATGGAGAATACCTACGAAGGCAGACTTCCAGGAACTTACTGACTATTGCGTCTGGGAATGGGTATCGTTAAGAGGCAAGAAAGGTTACAAGATAACAGGTCCAAACGACAATATCATATTTCTACCAGCTGGTGGATGTAAAAGAGGAAACTCGCTCTCGTCAGCAAATCAAAACGGCTATTACTGGTGCTCAGAATCATATGGACCTCATGGCGACAGCGCATGCGACCTTCAATTCCATAGCAATAGCGTCAGCATACATTGGAACAACAGAGACTATGGATTGAGTATAAGACCAGTCTTGTGATAAAATGTCTATTATATTACATCTAATTTAATTATCCTAAATTTTTTCTATATTATAATCAAAAAATCTTATCTTTGTAGAAACTCTTTTATGATGAATTATATTTCTATCGATAATATTTCCAAGGCTTTCAGCGATAAACTTTTGTTTGAGAACATAAGTTTTGGTATTGAGAAAGGGGAGAAGACGGCTCTTGTCGCTGCTAACGGTACGGGTAAGAGTACAATGATGAAAATCCTCGTTGGTAAAGAAGAAAGCGACAAAGGATCTATATCTTATAACGAGAATATAAGAATTGGTTATCTCGAGCAGCTTCCCCATTTTGAACCGGAACTTACCATTCAGGATGTTATCTCTACCGGTCATACCGATATTATGAACGTGATTCAACGTTATGAAAATGCTTTGCTGAATCATGTTGATGATAATAATATATCAACTAAAAAAGAGTTGGAAGACGCTATCTCGCAAATGGATGCTCTCCAGGCTTGGTCGTACGAACAACGTCTGAAACAACTTCTTTATACTTTTGAAATTACAGACTTATCTCAAAAGATAGGTACGCTCTCCGGTGGTCAGGTGAAACGTCTCGCATTGGCTCTCGTGCTTCTCGACGACCCGGATATTCTGTTTCTCGACGAACCTACCAACCACCTCGATATGGGAATGATAGAATGGCTCGAAAAGTATCTCACACAATCGACGAAGACGTTGTTTATGGTAACACACGACCGTTATTTTCTTGATAGAGTTTGTAATAAGATTTTTGAACTTTATCAAGGAACGATGTACACTCATAACGGCAACTACGACTATTATGTGAGGAAGAGTCGTGAACGCGAGGAAAACAAACGCGTCGCTGCCGAGCGCGCGGGACAACTTCTGAAATATGAATTAGAATGGATGCGCAGCACTCCGCAGGCTCGTACTGGAAAAGCGAAGGCTCGCATCGACGCTTTCTACGATTTAAAAGAAAAAGCTAAGTTCCGTCGCGACAATACAGAACTCCAGTTCGGTTCCGATATGCAGCGCCTCGGAGGTAAGATCCTTGAAATGGATAGAGTCTCTAAATCGTATGGTAACACGACGATACTGAAAGATTTCGACTATATATTTAAAAAAGGTGAACGTATCGGTATTATAGGTAAAAACGGTATAGGAAAATCTACTTTTTTGAATATGATAACAGGAAGCGAAAACCCTGATACTGGAACTATCGTGACGGGACAGACTGTGGCTTACGGTTATTATACCCAAAAAGGAATTAAGTTCGATGAACGTAAGACCATCCTCGAAACGATAAAAGATATCGCGGAAGTGATTCATTACGGTAAAGATAAGGTGTATTCTCCTGACCAGCTTCTCGCACATTTCATGTTTCCGTACTCCATGCATCGTCAACCGGTCTCATTGTTGAGCGGTGGCGAGAAACGTAGACTTTATCTGTTGACGGTTTTGGTTTCAAATCCAAATTTCCTGATTCTTGATGAGCCGACAAATGACCTCGACTTGTTGACTTTACAGAAGTTAGAAGATTTTCTCCAAAGTTATAAAGGATGTTTGCTCGTCGTTTCTCACGACAGATATTTCCTCGATCAGACTGTAGATCAGCTTTTTGTTTTCGAAGGCGATGGCAAGGTGAAAGGATTCATGGGAAATTATTCTCAATATCACGATTATATTGAGGAAAAAAGTAAGGAGGAGAAGAAAGAACTGGCTGCACAGAAACAAGAGACTCGCGTTGAGAAACCGATATCTGAACGTAAGAAAAAAAGAACATATAAAGAGCAGAAAGAATACGAGCAACTTGCACAGGAAATCGAATCCCTTGAAAAAGAAAAAACAGAACTCACTGTCAAGATGCAGGAACAACTCGATTATCAGGAAATAGAGAAATTAGGAAAACGTATGAATGAAATTACTGATTTAATCGACGAAAAAGAACTGCGCTGGCTTGAACTCGATGAAATTGAAAATTGATAGAATCTCATGTAGAGACACACGGACGTGTGTCTTAAAATAATGTCATAGATATTAATATTAAATAAGAAAGATATGAACGAATTAAACCTTTTTGTTTTAGCAGTAAAAGAAAGCGGTAACTTATGGCTTTTGGAAGCTAAACCTGGTCTTTTCGCCATGGTGGAAGACGGCGATGAAAACTCATTCATTCCTGTGTGGAGCAGCGAACAATCTGCACTTACCGACATCGGAGACGACTGGGAAGGATATAACGTTACAAGTATGAGCATCGAGGAATTTGTCGGTTGGATGAACGAACTTCATGCCGATAATATCGGTATCGCTGTCTCGGTAGGAAATGAAGGTCAGATGCTTCCTGTACCTGCTAAGATGATGAAACTTCTTTTTGTAGGAGCAGAGATTAATGTTGAGGAAGACAAAAAACTCGTCGGTGAGTATTACGATGAAGAATGGGCTGAAGGCATTCCAGACAATTGGGAAGAGGAATATCTCGACAGTCTTGACGACGAGGAATTCGATAATTAACAATTGACAATTAACGAAAATAGAGACGTTACTTTACACATAATGGCGTCTCTATTTTATTGCTTCTGAATAAATATGCGTAAATCCTCGCAATCTGCGGAGACAATCTCACAGACTTCTGTTCAGATACCCGGAATAATCTTCCGGATTGGATTTATAATCACTGCCATAAAGTTGCGAGTTGATTAGGAAATCTGCTGAGGCGTGATTACAAGCGGTTGGCACATCGTAAAGTACGCTTAATCTCAACAACGCTTTGACGTCAACATCGTGAGGCTGACTCGTCATCGGATCCCAGAAGAAAATGAGATAATCTATTTTGCCTTCAGAGATAAGAGCTCCAAGTTGTTGGTCGCCACCCAAAGGACCGGATTTCAACCTATTAATATTAGGTAACACAGAAGATAAAATTTTACCCGTTGTCCCGGTAGCATAAAAATTATTCCCGATAAGTTTGTCAGCATGTTTTGTGACCCATTTCAAAAGGTCGTCTTTCTTTGCGTCATGCGCAACAAGAGCAATAGTTTTCATTTTAGTATTGTTAATTTATTTTAATAAAGGACGTATCAATAATACGTTTTTTATTATATTATCGATACGTCCATAATTTTCCATTTTCAACTTTCAATTATTTAAGGTATTTGTCTAACCAATTGTAGAATCTTCTTTGCCAGAGGATTCCGTTTTGTGCTTGGAGAACCCAATGGTTTTCATCTGGGAAGTATAAGAACTCTGCCGGGATGCCTCTCAACACTGCTGCGTTATAAGCTTGCATGCCTTGTGTGAAGCAGATTCTGTAGTCTTTAGCTCCGTGAATGACCATGATAGGCGCAGTCCATTTGTCAACGAACTTATGTGGCGAGTTGGCGTATGACCATTGTACTACCGGATTTTCCTTGTCCCAGAAAGGTCCGCCTAAGTCCCAATTTACGAACCACATCTCTTCTGTTTCAAGATATTGCGACTCGAAGTTGAACATACCGTCGTGAGCTATCAAAGCCTTGAAACGTCCTTCGTGATGACCGGCTAACCAGAATACAGAGAAACCTCCGAAACTTGCGCCTACAGCACCGAGTCTGTTTTCATCGATGAAAGGTTCTTTTGCCAAAGCGTCTATCGCTGAGAGATAATCTTTCATACATTGTCCTCCGTAGTCGCCGCTGATGGCTTCGTTCCATTCTTGTCCGAAACCTGGCAATCCTCTGCGGTTAGGAGCGACCACGATATAGTCGTTGGCAGCCATCATCTGGAAATTCCAACGATATGACCAGAACTGACTTACAGTGCTTTGTGGTCCGCCTTCGCAATAAAGCAATGCCGGATATTTCTTGTTCTTGTCGAAATGAGGAGGGTAGATGACCCAAACCAACATTCTCTTTCCGTCGGTTGTCTCAACCCAACGTTCTTCAACATTACCCATTGTGAGTTGATTGAAAATGTTGTCGTTCACAGTCGTGAGTTGTTTTGCCTCGCCGCTTTGTGGATCAACAATGAATAACTCCGTAGGACGTGACATTGATTGACGTCCGGCAACTAATTTGTCGCCAGCCCATGCTATTGAGATATAATTATGTTTGCCTTCTGTTATCTTTCTGATGCTGCCTGTGCTGAGACTTAAAGCATAGATTTGGTCAGTGGCGTTTTTGTCGCTGATGAAATATATTGATTGTCCGTCAGGTGCCCAAAGGAGATGAGTTGCGTTTTGGTCGAAACCGATGGAATAATCTTTTTTCTCACCGGTCTTTAAGTCCATGACGAAGAGACGTTGTTTGTCGGCTTCATAACCGTCGCGTTCCATGCTTTCCCAAGCTATCTTGTCGCCTTGAGGAGAAACGACTACGTTCATGTCGTAACCCATCATGCCTTCGGTGAGGTTCTTACATTCGCCTGTAGCGATATTATATTTGTAAATGTCGGTGTTTGTTGAAATTGCATATTCCAAACCGACTTTCTTTCTTGAAGAATAAAGGATGTTTTGCCCGTCGTTGGTCCAAGCGATCTGTTCCATTCCGCCCCAAGGTCTTACAGGAGCTTCCCACATTTCGCCTTCCATGATGTCGCGTTTTGTCTTGCCGTCATCTGTTGTTACGAAGATATGTCCGAAGGTATCAACCCATTGATCCCAGTGACGATACATCAGGTCGTTGTTGATTCTTCCGGAGGAGAGAGGGAGGTCAGGGTAGACGTCGGCTACATTATCTTTAAGTTTCACTTCAGCAGTGAAAAGCAGTTGTGACTCATCAGGAGAATATTTGAAACCTGTCACACCGCCTTCCACGAAAGAGACTTGTTTTCTTCCGCTTCCGTCAGGATTCATTTCCCAAACCTGCATATCGCCGCTATCGGCACACATGAAGAGAATCTTAGAGCCGTCTTTGTTCCATGTCGGACTGTATTCGCTTGATGCAGAAGATGTCAGACATTTGTTATTGTTACCATCGATGTCGATGATGTAGATGTCAGATTTACTTTTGTTTTCAGGAATAATAAAATAGGTGAGACCATAAACCACTTTTTTGCCATCAGGGGAGACGGCGTATTCTCCAAGTCGGTTCATCGACCAGAGCACTTCCGGCGTCATGATGTCAGATTCAAGGACGAGGTCTTTTGGCGGGGTGTAAGAAGTTTTTTTAGTGTCATTCTTCTCACCACACGAAGCTAATGTTAGAGCAACTAATGCCATGATAATAATGTTTTTTCTCATAATTATTGATATTTAGATTGATTTTTAATTATCTGCTTATCTACGAAACTTTGTTATGTTACTGCAAATATAATAAACTTTTCTTATTTGAAAGGATAGTGTTATGATGTTTTACATTATGTATAGAAAACATATTTAATATTAAATTAAGATAGGTAAAAGGTTGTATACATATAACCATATTAAAAATATTTTATATATTTGCAGTCTATAATGATAAATTATATAGAATGAAATACCTGAATGTAAAGAAGGCTTTGGCTGCATGGCAAGAGTTACAACCATTATCAGAGAAGGATAGGGATAGACTTAGCCGTCGTTTTACGGTGGACTTCAACTACAATAGTAACCATATTGAAGGTAATACATTGACTTATGGTCAGACAGAGATATTATTACTCTTCGGTAAAGTTATTGGTGAGGCAAGTGTACGCGATATACAAGAGATGACAGCAAGTAATGTAGGACTTCGTATGATGACGGAAGAGGCTAAGGTAAAAGAAACTCCATTAACGCAGAATTTTATTAGAACACTGCACCAAACATTGCTTCGTGAGGATTATACGGTTTATCGTAATTTGCCTGGCGGAGTTCAGACAAGCTATGTGATACATGCAGGACAATATAAAACTCGTCCTAATAGTGTGATTACACGAAATGGTGACAGATTTGAATATGCTTCACCTGAAGAAACTTCCAGTCTGATGGCAGACTTAGTGGATTGGTATAACAAGGCAGAGCAAGAAGGAAAACTTAACCCTGTAGAGTTGGCAGCATTGTTCCACTATCGTTATATACGTATTCACCCCTTTGAAGATGGCAACGGTCGTATTGCCCGACTGATGGTAAACTTTATTCTTACTCGTCATGATTATCCGATGATTGTAGTTCGTAGTCGCAAGAAAAGTGAGTATTTGGAGGCTTTGCATCAAGCCGATCTTGAAGTCGGTCCTGTTCCCAGTGATGGAGCACATGCTGACATCAAGGAAATCCGTCCGTTCCTGAAATACTTTAATGATTTATTTGCCACCGAAGTATACAATGACGTCTTGTTTGTAAGCGAGAAGAATGAAAATGTTTGGTGGTATGATGGCGAACGAATAGCATTCCGCACTCCGAACTACACGAAGATATTAAATGCTATGCGTACACAACCAACATTGACACTTGCAGATATGAAAGAGATTACGGGTATCAGCATCGCAGCCATTCAAAAGTTACTCTACCAACTCATTCAAAAAAAGTACGTTGAGCGTGGAGAAAAGGATGGTAGCTGGCGAGTGTTTGTGACTCAGTGATGAATACTTTTATACATCATGATAAGAGAAAGATTATTAATGAGAGAAAACTTTTAAGGAATACGCGAAGAATATCATTATAAGATGAAAATATTTTTAAGTTATGGTCATGATTCTAATGCACCGCTTGTTGAGAAGATTAAGGAATATTTATCAGTAGATGCTGATGGAAAACATCTTCATGATGTTTGGATTGACACATCTGAAATTAAGGCAGGTCAGAATTGGCGCAGGCGTATTACTGATGGTATTATTCATAGTGACATAGTCCTTGCGGGTCTATCTAAACATTCTATAAAAACACCTGGGGTATGCAGGGATGAATTAAATATATCCATTGGCGTAAAGGGTGGTAACATAAAGACCATCTTGTTAGAACCTACTGATGAGGTTTCTCCGCCTGCAATTATCTCTCATATACAGTGGCTTGATATGAGTGATTGGAAAGAACACTATGATGGCAGTTTTGACGCCCCTTATTTCCGTGAGCACTTCGCAAAAATTAGAGAAATTGTCGACAATCCGGAGAATAATGAGTTTGAAGGCGAAATTACTAAACTTCGCAATTATTTTACGCCAATATCCTCAATTGGAAGGATTAATAATCTTCTTTCGGATAATTTTTATGGACGAGATTGGATTATCAATGAATTATTAGAATGGGATAGGAAATCAGAACAGCGTATTTTTTGGATAATGGCAGGCCCAGGATTTGGTAAAAGCACATTTGCTGCTAATTTGCAACTGCAATATAACTCTAAAATTCCAGCAATTCATTTTGTGGAATGGGGTAAACCACATCAATCTGATCCAGGGGCAATTTTAAGAAATCTAGCGTTCCAATTGGCTGTTCGTTATCCAGAGTATAGAAAAATACTGTTGACCTTACCTGATGACACATTAGACTCATTAAAGAATACTTCTGAAGACGAGCTCTTTCAAATCTTGTTTTGTGATAATAGTTGGTATGTTGTTGATGGAGAAAGAGAGAATGTTTGGATTCTAATGGATGCTTTAGATGAAGCAAGTGATGCAAATGGTAATAAAATAGCTGAAACGTTAGCAAGACACATAGAGCAGTTGCCATCGTGGATGCGTTTTATCATAACTAGCCGGCATGATCCAAAGGTACAACATCCGTTAAGTCGTTTTAAGCCTCAGATTTTAGATGTTGAAGCAAATTCAATTGCTCATAATCTTGAAGACATGAGATTATATCTTAATACAGAATTGCAAGGGTATAACATAGATGAAAATGTTAAAACGAAATTACTCCAAAGAAGCGATGGAGTGTTTTTATACTTGCGATTATGTATAGATTCTGTCAAGAGAGGAGAACTATCCTTATGTGATTCTACTGTTTTGCCTAATAGCCTTTCTGACTATTATTATCTTGCATTTATGCGTCTGTTTGGGAAACGGCAGGAATATTATCGCAACATGATTGTACCTATTATAGAAGTAATTGTTGGTTCAGAAGAGTCTGTTAGTATACCTTTTATACAGTTATGCTCAGAAATAGAGAATGAATATGACTTCCACGATGCACTTAGAGACGTGAAGTTGATATGTCGATTTGATCAGCATAACGGTACTACATATAAAACAATTACTTTTTTCCATCAGTCAATAAAAGACTGGTTATTGGCGCCTGATAAATCCGAACAATTTTATATTTCTGAAAACTACGCAAAAAAAAGAATAAATAGAAACTTTAAGAGGTGGCTCATGTCAAATTCAAGAAATGATTCTGCATATTGGTCTATAAATGGTTTTGGAATTCATAATTATATGAATGTTGATTTGACAGATATAGGAACAATTAATCGAAGTAAACTTATACTATTGATTGATTCTATACATATTAATAGTACTTTCGGAGCTATGTTGAAAACCCGTAATTATGAGGTTAATATTCTGTTGTCATATATTGATGAGAAAGCGAAATCTAATGATCATGTTTCTGTTGTTATACAATTCATAAATGTATTATTCGAAGCAATAAAAGATAAATATATAGAGGCTGGCTTTGTGTCAAATGATGCTCGTAGTTTTAGTAATGACTATGAAATGATGGAGTCCATTGCTGGGGGTAATGTCTTTAAAGCCATAAAGGCCGGAGCGGTACTTGGCATTATTGGGCATCATGTCTCTGAAAATGCGAAAAGTTTTCAAGAATCTTTTAGAAAAGAACTAAAAAAGAAGATGGAGATTATCTCTTATTATGACTATCGAATAGCAGAGGTAATGTGGGGAAGAGGTTCGCTAAATGATTTAGCAGACTTTGCTTCAAGAGAAATGATTCGTGTGATTGAAAAATTATAAATATGCAGCAATGGCACTCAACGCATTTGCCAATAGAAAGGGACTATCCATAATTTTGTGTAAATAAAGAATACGAGATTCGAAATAGAGTCCCGTATTCTTTGTGTTGTTAGGTATTCAATAATAGAATGCTGAATATCTATTATAACCTGTAGGTTATCTCCATATTACTCAATAGGAATCTGAATTACCGATAGCCATTGTTCAGGATTTTCCTGATTCCATGCTCCGTCAATGTAGGAAGTGCGGAGAGCTCCGGCCATCTTGTAACCTTGTTCTTCCATGTAGGTGAATGCTTCGGTAAATGACTCATGGAAGCGTTCATAAGGACCGACGTGTTTCATACAGAGTGCTTTGGGAACAGCATCAAGATGCTTGAATTGTATGATGGTATTGTCTATGCCCATCTCTTCCACCTGTTCGCAATACTCGATATCAATGTCGGTGGGGCGATACTCCTTATTGTGCTCAATGGTGAAACAATATCCTGGAGCCGGGCACTTGCAACCGAGGCGTTGCATTTCGGGACCGATTTTCTCTACACATAGCGGACCGAGGGCGGCATAATTAGGGATTACTTCGCGATGGCTTGCCACGATAATTTCGGGCAAAGATTGAATACAGAATTTAGATTTATCCATTGTTTTAATTATTTTGTGAGCATTCACCCAGTTGACCAACTGACTGCGTCGTGCCACCAATAATTGCAGCTGTCGCTCCGTCTTCTCTATCTTCTCGTTCAGTTGCTCGACACTTGGGGCGTGTGCCCCTTCTTCGTACAACTCCTTGATTT
>JAZUSL010000026.1:0-13816 GCA_045606705.1 Bacteroidales bacterium | reverse complement strand
CCATGATGAGCAAGGATGAGTTGTCGGCATATTATCGTCATCTGGATAACACGGTGATATTGAAAGACAACATCTATACTTCACGAGGCGAGGGTCTGCTTGAAGGCAGAGCGATGGGAAGAAAAGAAGGAATGCAAGAAGGCATGAAGAAAGGGTTGGAAAAAGGTATGAAGAAAGGCATGAAGAAAGGAATGGAGAAAGGTCGAAAAGAAGGTATAGAAGAAGGCATTAAGAAAGGTCGTGAGGAAGGAATGAAGCAGACAATGTTACAGATAGTAAAGAATCTTGAGTCGACAGGAGCAAGTATGGAGTTGATGACAAGTGTCACAGGCATGACAGAAGAAGAGATGCATTTTTTTTTAAATAACCTTAAACCTTAAACTAAAAAGATAAAGTCTGTAGTCCGTTGACCGTTGACTTTTATATTGAAAAATTAATCACATTTTTATAAAATACTTATAATTAATTTTATATTTTTGCGTAATGAAAATCGGGTTGGATTTCCGTCCTGATTTTCTTTGTTTTCGGAAGATAAGTAATTATAAAAAGTATAGATATGAAACAAATCATCGAATGTGTTCCTAATATCAGCGAAGGTCGCGATATGAACATCATCAATCAAGTTACAGCTGAGATTGAAAAAGTTGAAGGCGTAAAATTGTTAGACGTCGATCCAGGGGCAACGACAAACAGAACTGTCATCACTTTTGTCGGTGAACCTAAGAATGTCTGTGAAGCAGCATTCCGCGTTGTTAAGAAAGCCGCTGAACTCATCGACATGCGTAACCATCATGGTGACCACCCACGTTTCGGTGCTACCGACGTTTGTCCTTTGGTTCCAGTTGCAGGCATCACAATGGAAGAAGTTGTTGAATATGCACGTCAGCTTGGCGAACGTATCGGCAACGAATTGGAAATCCCTGTATTCTGCTACGAAAACGCAGCTTTCTGCCCAAAAAGACGTAATCTCGCAGTATGTCGTGCCGGTGAATATGAAGCATTATCAGAGAGATTCGCTTCTGGCGTGAAACCAGATTTCGGTCCTACAACATTCAACGCTCGCGTCGCTACAACAGGCGCAACAGCAGTAGGTGCTCGTGACTTCTTGGTCGCTATCAACTACAACTTAAACACAACATCTACACGTCGCGCCAATGCCATCGCATTCGACGTCAGAGAAAAAGGCCGTCCAATGCGTCAAGGTCCTAAAGTGACAGACAAACCTGTTAAAGACGAAAACGGCAATACAGTCATGATTCCAGGTTCATTGCCAGGAACAAAAGCTATCGGCTGGTTCATTGAAGAATACGGCATCGCTCAAGTTTCAATGAACATCACCAATATCGCTAAGACTCCAGTTCATGTCTGCTTCGAAGAAGTATGCGCTAAGGCAGCAGCACGTGGCATTCGCGTAACAGGTTGCGAAATAGTAGGTCTCGTTCCTAAGAGCGTCCTCATCGACGCAGGTCGTTTCTACCTCGCTAAACAAGAACGTTCGTTAGGCGTAAGCGAAGATGAAATCATGAAGATCGCTATCAAGTCGATGGGTCTCGACGATTTGAAACCTTTCAATCCAAAAGAAAAAGTCATAGAATTCTTGATTGAAGACAACACACAAAAGAAATTGGTTGACATGACATGTGCAGCTTTCGCCGACGAAACAGCAAGTGAAAGTCCTGCTCCAGGCGGCGGTTCTATCTCAGCTTATATGGGAGCTCTCGGCGCATCATTGGCAACAATGGTAGCAAACTTGTCATCACACAAACCAGGTTGGGACGACAGATGGGAATACTTCTCACAATGGGCAGAGAAAGGTCAAGCTATAAAGAACCAACTCATCTATTTAGTTGACGAAGATACAAATGCATTCAACAAGATTATGGATGCACTCGGATTACCTAAGAAGACCGATGAAGAAAAAGAAATCCGTAAACAAGCTTTAGAAGACGCATCAAAATATGCTATCGAAGTTCCTTTCAGAACAATGGAAGTAGCCTTCTCAGCATTCGAAGTCGTTGAAGCGATGGTTAACGATGGCAATCCAGCATCAGTATCAGACGCAGGCGTTGGAGCAATGTGCTGCAGAAGTGCTGTTATGGGAGCTTACTTGAATGTCAAGATCAATGCAGCAGGCATAAAAGACAGAGCATTTGCAGAAAAAATGGTACAAGCTGGCGCAGAAATAGAAGCTATGGCAATCCAAAAAGAAGCAGAACTCTTGGCTAAAGTTAACAAGATTATCAACAAAGAATAAATAAGTAATTGAAAATCATAATTTTGGATTGTTGAATAATAAAAATAAAAAATTAAAGAAAAGTATTGGCATTTAAGAAATAAATGTGTATTTTTGCAATCCAAAATCTGAAAGGAAAAGAAAAATGGCAAAGAAGACAAAAGACGCACGTGTACAAGTAATATTGGAATGTACAGAGCACAAGGCAAGCGGTATGCCTGGCACATCTCGTTACATTACAACGAAGAATAAGAAAAACACACCAGAAAGATTGGAACTTAAGAAATACAACCCAATCTTAAAGAAAATGACTGTTCACAAAGAAATTAAATAAGATTAAGCCATGGCAAAGAAAGTTGTTGCAACATTGCGTACTCTTGGTAAAGAGTATTCAAAGGTTATCAGAATGAAGAGATCAGAAAAAACCAACGCTTATTATTTCGAGGAAACAATCGTTCCAATCGATCAAGTACAAGAATTCTTAGCAAAGAAATAATATAGGTTATTTTTGAACACAATACAATAGCTTCTCCGAGAAATCGGGGGAGCTTTTTGTGTTTCTACTTTGACTAAAGATAAAAGGAATTGCAAAAAAACTTTCATCTTTCGTCTTTACTCTTTAGACTTTTTATTATCTTTGCGTATTAAAATTATTGTTTTGGTGTAAAATTTAATATATTAAAATTATTGTTTTGGTGTAAGGTTTGGTGTATTGAAATTATTGTTTTGGTGTAAAAAGGATATGAAAAGAAAGATATACAACAAGTTGAAGGATTGGAAAGACAATAGGGCAAGAAAAGAGGCTTTACTAATAGATGGTGCTCGTCGTGTAGGTAAAAGTTATATCGTTGAAGAATTTGCTAAGAACGAATATACTTCTTATATATTGGTGAATTTTGCTAATATAACAATCGAAACGATATTTATAATTATGCGTCTAATGATGCCTCTAAGGTCGTAAGAATCTTCGATTCTGTTCCGGGACAATTGCAGCGTCATGAGAAAAGATTTAGAATTGGCTATTTGCAAAAAGGGGCACGTACGAGAGATTACCAAAACGCTTTCTTTTGGTTGGATGAATCTAGGATTATTAACACATGCTATGCAGCTACAGAACCGAGTATAGGACTGAAGTTGAATCGTGACGATGCAAGATATAAGTTGTATTTTGCAGATACCGGACTCTTGATATCGCATTCTTTTGATGAAAACGAAATATTGTCGGAGAAGTTATATGCGAAATTATTGCTGGATAAGATTGAAATAAATAAGGGTATGCTTGTAGAGAATCTTGTATCTCAAATGTTTAAGGCTTCCGGTAAACGTTTGTATTATTATGCACAATCGAATAGAGATAATAGTGAGGAGAATATGGAAATTGACTTTCTGATAAGAAAACCGGTGGTAACAACACGACACAATATATGTCCGGTTGAGGTAAAATCTTCTAACAATTATAAGACTTCGTCATTGATAAAATTTCGTAATAAATTCAATCAATATCTTGATATATGTTATGTGCTGCATAGCGGTGACTTAAAAGAAGATAATGGAATATTGTACTTGCCGCTTTATATGACGCCATTATTGTAAATGCGTCATATTATGGCAACCTCCTTTAAATAAGTTTTCTGCAAAAAAAACTTTCATCTTTCGTCTTTACTCTTTAGACTTTTTATTATCTTTGCAAAAAGCATAAAATCATGGGTTTATTTTCATTTTTCAAGAGAAACAAAGAAGTCGAGAAAGAACAGAAGCAAGAACTCGACAAAGGTCTGGAAAAAACACGTACCAGCGTATTCGACAGAATCTCAAAGGCCATCATGGGAAAGTCGAAAGTTGATGACGAAGTCCTCGATAATCTTGAAGAGATCTTGGTCACTTCCGATGTCGGCGTCGATACAACATTGAAAATCATAAGCCGAATTCAGGAACGTGTTGCTCGTGACAAATATCTCGGAACAAGTGAACTAAACCGAATCCTTAAAGAAGAAATAGCAGCTTTGTTACAGGAAAATAACTCCGGCGACGGCACTACTTTCGATATCCCGGAAGGTAAGAAACCTTACGTTATTTTAGTCGTCGGTGTTAATGGCGTCGGCAAGACTACCACAATCGGTAAGTTGGCTCATAACTTCAAGAAGGCTGGCAAGAGCGTTTTGCTCGGTGCTTCCGACACTTTCAGAGCTGCAGCCGTCGACCAACTGACAATCTGGTCGGAACGCGTCGGCGTGCCTATCGTCTCTCACGGAATGAACGCTGACCCGGCTTCAGTAGCATACGACGCTGTTAAAACCGCTGTTGATCAGGATATCGATATCGTGATAATTGATACGGCAGGTCGTCTCCATAATAAAATAAACCTCATGAACGAACTCTCAAAGATTAAAAGGGTTTGTCAGAAAGTTATTCCAGATGCACCTCACGAAGTGCTACTCGTCTTAGATGCTTCAACGGGACAAAATGCTATAGAACAGGCTCGTCAATTTATGGCAGCAACAGAAGTTAATGCGCTCGCACTAACTAAACTCGACGGAACAGCGAAAGGTGGAGTTGTAATAGGTATTTCCGACCAATTCAAGATTCCTGTAAAATATATCGGAGTGGGAGAGGGCATGGATCATCTTCAGGTCTTTGACAGAACAGATTTCGTTAATAGTCTTTTTGAAGGTAGAAATTGATAATAATGAGAAAGCCTAAAGTCAATATAGTAACACTCGGATGTTCGAAAAACAAAGTCGATTCAGAAAGACTTGCTGCGATATTAAACGATAAATATGATATAGTTCACGACTCCGATAAAAAGTCCGATATTGTTATAATCAATACCTGCGGATTCATCGGTGACGCTAAAGAAGAATCGATAGACACTATATTAGAATACGCAGAACTAAGAAAAACCAATAAGATTAAGAAACTTTACGTGATGGGCTGTCTCTCACAACGTTATCGCAAAGACTTGCAAGAAGAGATTCACGAAGTTGACGGATTCTTCGGTGTCGAATCAGTTCAACTTATTGCTTCTCAAATTCTCAAATTCTCAAATTCTCAGATTCTCAGATTCTCAGATTCTTATAATCACGAAAGACTTCTCTCAACACCGTCTCATTACGCTTATCTGAAAATATCTGAAGGTTGCAACCGTCGCTGTGCTTTCTGTGCAATACCTCTGATTCGTGGCGAACATGTCTCAGTCCCGATGGACGACCTCCTTAAAGAAGCAAGATTATTGGCTGACAAAGGCGTTAAGGAACTTATCCTCATCGCTCAAGATTTGACATATTACGGTCGCGACATTGATGGACAATATCATATCGTTGAACTTGTGAAGCGACTTCTCGAAATAAAAGAGTTTGAATGGATAAGACTGCATTACGGCTATCCGCAAGGTTTCCCTGACGAACTCTTCGATATGATGAACAACGAACCGAGAATCTGTAATTACATCGACCTTCCTTTACAACATATCAGTACGCCGATTTTGAAAAATATGAGACGTGGCGTCGATAAAGAACAGACCATCAACTTCGTTAAAAACGCTCGTAACAGAGTGCCGGGCATCGCATTCAGAACTACTTTCATCGTCGGTTTCCCTGGCGAGACGGAAGAACAATTTGAAGAGTTGTGCGAATTTGTTAAGGAAATGAAATTCGAGCGTGCGGGCGTATTCGCTTACTCACCTGAAGAAGGAACTCCGGCTTACGAGATGGAAGACGATGTCCCTGAAGAAGTAAAACAAGAACGTGTCGATACAATCATGGCGATACAACAAAACATATCTTTGGAGACAAACGAAAAGAGAGTAGGTTCAATAGAAAAAGTCTTGATTGACAGAATAGAAGGCGATTATTACATTGGCAGAACGCAATATGATTCTCCTGAAGTTGACGATGAGATCCTTATTTCAATAGACAACGCTGAATTGAATATAGGTAATTTTGTAAATGTGAAACTTGTCAAAGCCGATTATTTCGATTTGTACGGAGAAGTTTTAAACGATTGACAATTAATAATGCATAATATACATGATTAAAGGTCGCGTCAATTGGCGCGACCTTGTTTGTTGTCAGATTGTTTTATCAAATTATTCCGCAAAGGTGATAGAGAACTCTTGCTCCCACGTTGCCGTCCCATTCGTCTTCGCCTGGTGACACCTCGCAGAGGTCGAATCCTATTATCTCTTTTCCGCTTTGTTTCACTCTGTTCAAAAGATACATCAGCTCTTCGTATTCCATTCCGCCAGGAACAGGTGTGCCGGTGTTAGGACATAGTTTAGGGTCTAGACCGTCGATGTCGATAGAGATATAAACTTTGTTAGGAAGTTCTGATATTATATCATCACATATTGATTTCCATGTTGCACCTTCATACATCTTCTTGCGGTTGTCACGGTCATAAAAAACAACCATTCTTCCTTCTGAATTGTTGATGATTTCCTTCTCCTGATCGCAGTAGTCGCGTATTGCCACCTGAACGAGTTTTTCGATATTATCGTACTTCATCGTGTTGTAGAATATCGAAGCATGTGAGTATTTGAATCCTTCGAATTCTATTCTGAGGTCGCTGTGAGCGTCGACGTGGATGATGCCGTATTCTTCACCTTGTTCGTTGAAATATGTGTGATAGGGGAGAGGTATGCTGTGGTCGCCACCGAGGAGACCAACCTTTTTGCCATGAGATTTCCAGTAGGCTATTCTGTCTTTAAGCCAAGAGAACATCTTGTCGAAACCGTTTTCGATGGCTGCATATTTGTCTTCGTATGCTTCAGGGTTTTCGTCTACGTCTCCGCTTTCGATAGCATCTATTATATCCTCACTTAAAGGAACCAGTTCTTCGTGAAGCTCGCGTAACTCTTGTGGAAATTCATCCATCCAGATGCCGCGTTTCCATACTTCAGGATAATCATGATGATGAAGGTCTACTTGCATCGAACCGTCGAAAACAGCTTGAGGACCGTTGACAGTACCTCTGTTATAACTTGTAGTAAGTTCCCATTCAACGGGGATAATTATTATCTCAGCTTCTTCTGCACTACATGGCAATCCGTAAATTCCAGATCCAAGAGCAGCGGCTGCATTAGGGTCAAAAACTTTTTCTTCCATAATAAAATCATTTTTGCAAATATACGTTTTTTTGACTAAAGACTAAAGACAAAAGACAAAAGATAAAAGTTGAATGTTCATAGAAAAAACTTTACTCATTAGTCAAAGTTCATAGCTCATAGTTCATACTTCAAAGTTTTTTTCTTATCTTTGTAGCGATGAACTAAATTTTTATTACTAACCTAATAACTTGAAAGATGAGTTTTACATCTGTTAATAAGATTTTTGAAGAATCTATAAAGAAAAATTGGGACAGACCCGCAATCTCCAACTATCAAGGCGTTACGTTACATTACAGAGATATGGCGAGAAGAATCGCAAAACTGCATATCGTTTTTGAAGAATGCGGACTTGAAAAAGGCGATAAGGTAGCTCTCTGTTCCAGAAACCAAGCCAACTGGGTAGTTTCATTTTTAGCCGCTATGACATACGGCGCGGTGCCGGTACCTCTCATGCACGAATTCAAACCAAGCAACATTAATCATCTCGTTAATCATTCTGAAGCAAAGATTCTCTTCGTCGACGAAGTGATATGGGAAGGTCTATCAGAATTAGATATGTCGGGATTACAGGCGGTTATTCAAGTTAATACCTTTAAGTTGCTTTATGCGGCAAATGAGAAGATAACAGAAAGCCGAGAACATCTGAACGAACTCTTCGGAAGATATTATCCTACGGAATTCACACCTGAGAGTATCAGTTATTATGAAGACTCAGCCGATGAGTTGGCTATTATCAACTACACTTCAGGAACATCAGGGTTCTCTAAAGGCGTGATGATTCCTTATCGCGCTATACGTTCTAACTTAGAGTTCGCAGCAAAGGTACTTCCTCAGATGAACAACACCTCGCGTGTCGTCTCCATGTTGCCGACTGCACACATGTACGGACTTATGTTCGAGGTACTTTATGAGATGAGCTGCGGTGCTCATGTATTTTTCCTCTCTCGTCTCCCAAGTCCTAAGATTATCATGCAGGCTCTCGCTGAAGTGAAACCTACCTTGGTCATCGCGGTGCCTCTCATCATAGAGAAGATTTATAAGAGCAAGGTTAAACCAGTTCTTGAAAAGGCAGGTATCCGTTTCGTGATGAAACTGCCAGGACTTGAGCAAGTCGTTATGAATAAGATCAAGACGGAACTTGTCAATGCTTTTGGTGCTGAGTTTATCGAAGTCATCATCGGTGGTGCAGCGTTCAATAAAGAAGTCGAGTCGTTCTTCAAAAAGATGGAATTTCCGTTTACTGTAGGTTACGGCATGACAGAATGCGCTCCTATAATCACTTACGATGGACATAAGACTGCTAAGTTATATTCATGCGGACGTATCGTCCCTAATATGGAGATGAAAATAGATTCTCCAGACCCGCAGAACATCCCAGGCGAACTTCTGGTAAGAGGCGCTAATGTGTTCTTGGGTTATTATAAAAACGAAGAAGCAACGAAAGAAGTTCTCGAAGATGACGGATGGTTCCACACCGGCGACATGGGTGTTATCGATGCTGACGGTTATCTCTTCCTCAGAGGTCGTTCAAAATGTATGATACTCGGACCTTCAGGACAGAACATATATCCGGAAGAAGTGGAAGCTGTTCTGGATACACGCCCTTACGTTCTTGAATCGTTGGTTATTGAAGATAACGGCGGCTTGACAGCTCTCATTTATCCAGACTTTGACCTCGCAGCAAAAGAAGGTATGAACCAGGCAACATTTATAAAATATATGGAAGATACCTTGCCTGAAGTTAATAAAGAATTACCGAACTATGCTAAATTGAAGAAGATTGAAGTGATGTCGGAAGCTTTCGAGAGAACGCCGAAGAAGAGCATAAAACGATATCTGTATCAAAGAAATTAATAAGAATTGTGGGGCGCATTTCGATACGTCCCACATTTTTTTATATCTGAGCTGGAATGATTATCTATTCCAGATTTTGTCTATTTTATCTGAGTTACGTTGTATAAAAATACAATCTTTTACGTCGGCATTCTGACAAACTACGTCTTCTGCAAAGGCATCGCATGATGGTGCGCCGCATATTCCGCAGTCGATCTGAGGCAACGTCTTGCGCAAGTTATTTATCTTATCCATCTTCTCTAACGCTTTCGAGATGTCGGGGTCTAAGCTGAGCATGGAACGTGGTTCAATGGATCCTAACTCCATATTGTTTGAAAGATATTCTCTTTCGTTTTCTAATTCATACTCGCGAGTGCGCTCGCCGTTACGTTCTTTGTCGGCGACATATCTCGCACGAGCGAACATCTTCTCGCATGTGAGGAAACGGTTGTTACATGTGAGATTGCCGCCTGGACAACTTTGGTCGCAGGCTCTGAGTTCAAGAAACTCGACATCTTCAATTTCATCGTTTTCAACTTTCTCTAGAAATTCTATCACGTTGTCAATCTCATCAATGGCAAAAGAATGTATTGCTTTGCTGAGACGACGCTCCCCATTGGTCAACGACATGAGGATACTGTCGGACGAGAGTTGAGCGATAGGCAGTTTCACTTCTTTATAACCGCTGCCTTGTTCCTTGATTCTCTTCCAGACTCTGTTATAAAGCGCATCCATATTGATGACGCCGTCAACGTTTGATTTCTCTTCTCCTACAGGACTTTTGACGGCAGCGATCTTGGCGGCGCATGGTGTGATGTAGAAAACGCCTACCTCGTCGTCTTTATATTTGCCTTCTTTCTTGAACTTGCTTCTGACATACATTGCGGTGATGTCGATAGGTGCCTTGACGGGAATGAGATTATCGGTCAGACCTGGGAATTTTACTTGAATAAGACGTACTATGGCAGGACAGAATGTAGATATCAAAGGAAGATTGTCGGAATGTTCGTGGAGATATTTGTTCTTGGCGTGAGTGTATATCGGATTGGTGCTTTCTGTTTCAAAGACATGAGTGAAACCTATCTCTTTCAAGATGGCGTATATTCTCGACACGCTGATGTCGTTAGGGAATTGTCCTAAGAATACCGCAGGTATGAGTGCCACGCGACAAGGGAAGTTGAAGATTGACTCGAAGTCGTCTTGCTTTATATAGACGGCTTTTGTAGGGCATACCTTGAAACATTTGCCGCAGTCGATGCAGCGACTTTCTGAAATCTGTGCTATGCCCTCACGGATACGTATCGCTTCTGTTGGACACACCTTCATACATCGGGAACATCCCGTACATTGACTCTCGTTAACCTGTAGTGCGTGGAAAAATATCATGTCTTATTCTTTTTAGTTAATTAATAATGCTTTATGCTATGTTGACTTCCATCGTGACTGTCGTTCCGACTCCGACTGTCGATTGTACGTCTAATTTGTCAACATTTCTCTTGATGTTAGGCAAACCCATTCCGGCTCCGAATCCCATGTCTCTAACTTCGGGAGATGCCGTTGAGTTTCCTTCCTGCATAGCCCATTCGATGTCGGGTATTCCTGGACCTTTGTCGGCTACGCTGATGATTATTGAATTAGATGTTATGTCTGCTGTGATGACTCCGCCGTAAGCATGAGCAATGGCATTGACCTCAGCCTCGTAAAGCGCGACCACGACTCTCTTTATGATGGACGGATTTACATTAAGCTGTTTCAACGTTTTCTTTATCGAACTTGAAGCAGACCCCGCATTGACGAAATCTCCTTCTATGACTGTGTATTCTAAGTGCATATAAAGTTTATAGTTTAAAGTTAATAGTTTAGAGTAGTTTTGAAGTTGAAAGTTTTTAAGTTTTAAAGTTTATTTTCAGGGTCAACAGACAACAGACAACGGTCAACAGACATTGTTCATTTTCTGATTTCCCAAACTTATCAACCTTAAACATAACTTTCAATTTTCAATTTAATAAATCGGTTCCATTCCTTTTTGATATAATAATCCGCTGGCTTTGAACATAGAATATTCGCATTCCATCAAAACCATGTCGTTGTCTTCAGCGAGTTCTATCATCTCAGGACTTGGTTTCTTTTTACGTACAAAGATTATCGCTCCGAGATTTCCCATCTCGCAGGTACGTATCGTCTGTATGTTGCATAATCCGGTTAATATTATTGGATTATGTTCTTCGAGTGTCAGGACGTCACTCATCAAATCCGATGCGAAGGCGAATCTGAATTCCTCTTCCATACGCGACTCTCCGCATACGACCTTCGCATTCAATAATTCCGCAATGTTTCTTAATGTCATACCTATATTTATTTAAAAACCTGAGAAATTGAAAATCTGAAAACCTGAGAAGTCTTTAGTTTTGTCAGATTTTCAGATTCATTCATTATATTCTATTTCTTCCAAATTCTCTTGTACCATCTCTTTAAGATATTTGATGATGGTTATATCGTTCATCGACATTCCGTCAAGGGCTTCTTTCACCTCGTCGGTGTCGAAGATGTATTCGTCTTTGTCTGTTAAATGTTTATATATGAAATGTATGTCTTCATGTTGCGAGCAAAGCATGACGATGGTTCCCGCCAAGTCGCCCATTGGTGGACGGTCGATGTGGTCGTGTTGGAACCAGAATTTCAATGTCGTGCCTTTGCCGAGTTCGCTTTGTATGTCCATCCCGCCGCCGCATAGTTCGGTATTCATCTTTATCAGAGGTAGTCCGATGCCTACTTTGCGTGTCGTTCTCGTCGTGGTCCAAGGGTCAGTCACTTTGGCGAGGAATTCAGGACTCATTCCTTTGCCGTTATCTTTAATCATGAAAGAATAGACATTGTCTTTGATACTGTCAGTTATGGTAAGTTCAATCAAAGACGCTTTCGCGGATATGGAGTTCTCCATTAGGTCATATACGTGTAATGATAATTCTTTCATATTAATATAAGGTGTTAATTATCCATAAAGTAATTGTAGTTTCTCTTTTGGTTCTGTTTCGATGAAGCGTCCGTCTTCGCCTCGCAACGTCTTTCTGAATTCATCAAAAGTGAGGTCGTACATATTAAGCACGCAATGTACTTCACCGATGATATGAAGGAAATGAGCGTCGGAGCTTTTTGTGAAAGCGAATTTTTTGAGATAGGCGAACTTTCTCAGGAAGTCTTCTTTTTTTATGTGTTTTGAAATCTCGAGAGCATCGGCTTTGATGTCGGGCGGAACGAAACCCAACTGACTCATCAAACTCGACGCCGGCTTGTTGACATGCGCCGGAACGAATAGTCCTCCTATTTCATGTACCTTTTCATATAAGGTGTCAAGGTCTACGTCTAATGCCGAGATGAGCAGCCATTCTTCTTCGCCTAAAATCTCTTCTTCTCTGTCAACGATGAGCTGATAACCGAAACGTTCCTCGTCATTGGGAATATGTGGCAGATGTTCGTCTAAGAACTCCTGGAACGCATCGAGTTGTTCGTCGGTCTCGAAATATGCGAGGGCGTGAGCTTCTTCCTGTGTTGTTATTTCCACTCCGCCAATAACTAAAATCCCGTTTTCTTTTCCTATCTGTTGCGTCACCTTTACCTGACGCGTGCTGTTGTGGTCGGTGATGGCTATCACGTCGAGATGCAGTTTCTTAGCCTGTTCTATAATCGCAGAAGGACTCATATAGAGGTCGCCGCACGGCGAGAGCACCGTGTGAATGTGAAGATCCGCTCTATATGTGTTTAATTTCATGACTATGGCTATGAACTATGACTATGACTATGAACTATGACTATGAACTATGACTATGACTATGAACTATGAACTATTTTAAACATGAGAAATTGAGAACTTGAAAACCTGAGAAGTTTTTTATAGCAATTTTTCAGATTTTCAGATTCTCAGTTTTTTAACAATTCATAAACTCTTCCTGTTACTTCGTAAGTGCTCATTGAAGTCTGAAGGATTGGTATTTCTTCTTCGTTGCTTTGGTTGAGTGTGTCTTCGTTGGCGGCGAGGTTTTTAACTAATATGATACAAGCCATTTCTTTTAATGATGCCACTGCCATCACGTTTTTGTGTGTCTGGAGTGTGATCCAAATATTGCCTGAATCGGCGTTGCCCATCACGTCGCTGAGAAGGTCTGATACATAGCAACCGTCAATTTCGCGGTCCAAGCCGTTTTCTCCCGATAATACTTTAAGACCTAATTTATCTACTAATTCACGTACTTTCATATAAATGCAATTATTTGTTTCCGCAAATATAAACAAATTAATTTGAAAAACCAACGGAGATTTAAAGGAATCTTTTTGTTTTATTAACGTAACTCGATATGCTCTTTTATGAAAAAAATGATCTCCTTAAGGGGACTTCTATAAATTCCCCGTTTTAATAACTTTTAACAATGACAGTAAAAACTTTTGCACGCTTTATGCTTTTTATTGGAATCTTTTCGTCTTTCTTTCAATCACATAGCTCGCTATGTTCTTTCAAGAAATACAAAAATCTTCTCAATAAAAATTCATAAATCATTTGCAAAGCAATTTATAGAAGTCCCCTTAAATTATTGTAAATTTTTTTTTGAAAAATTAAAATTAAACGATAAATTTGCACTCATGAACGAGCG
>JAZUSL010000025.1:0-44290 GCA_045606705.1 Bacteroidales bacterium | reverse complement strand
TCTGGTTTGACATGGCAAGCTGACCAAGCTGTTAACTTCGAAGTAGCTTCTTTATTCCCAGCAACAGCATACGGTAACTCAGTAATGGGTACATATATCACAAAAGCAGCTTATATGTTCTGCGACTGGGTCGACGCAAGTGGCAACCCATCTCCAGGTTTGGAACCTGGCACAGATGTCATCTTCCGTATCTATGGTCCTGGAACAAACGGTAAACCAGGTGAAATCTTAGCAGAAAAAGTTATCGGTGCAGAAGACATCGCAACAAGTGAAACAGAACTCGTTTACACAATCGTTGAATTCGACGAACCAGTAGCATTGACAGGTTATGACGTTTACGTAGCAGTTGAAATGACAGCAGCAGTTAACGGTACAACAATGACATTAGATGGAGCACAAGCAGTTGTTGGTTATGGCGACTTATATCGTCAAAACAAAGGTGCATTCCTTTCAATTACAGAAAACGCAGGCGGTTCAAACTATGGTAATTGGTGCCTCTATATGGTTTGCGAAGGTTCTCCAGTTGTTGGCGGTTATGCAACATTAAATAAAACTTACGGTTCAATCGCAATCGGTGCTTCAGACGAAATCACAGTTAACTTAAGCTCAATCGGTTTAGAAGAAGCTACATACGAAGCAGCAGTTAAATTCGTTACTAACGACCCAGAAAAACCAGAAGTTGAAATTCCTCTCACACTCATCATCGGTGAAGGCGTAGAAGAAGTTTTAAATAACGCTTACAATATCTATCCTAACCCAACATCAGGTTTGGTAACAATCGAAGCTGAAAACATCAACTACATCGCTGTTTACAACTCAGTAGGTCAATTGGTAAATGTTGTTAAGAACGAAAACAATACAGTTGACATGAGCAACTACGACAATGGCGTTTACTACTTCAACATCGTTGACAACGCAGGTCAAAACTCATTACAAAGAGTTGTTGTTGCTAAGTAAGACAACAGACAACGGACAACAGACAACAGTCTTTGTCCATAAAGATAAAAAAGCGATCTTTATTTGAAGGTCGCTTTTTTTGAACTATGAACTATGAACCAAGACTTTAAACCTTAAACTTTAAACTTTAAACTGATTATGTATATAAAATCTAATGACTTATTCAAAGAGACGCATCCTGAGAGGATTTACGATAATATTCCGAAACCTATTGTCATCGCCGATCATTTGTTGACACCCGACAATATGGGTTCTATGATTAGATTGGCTGATAACATTGGCGCGTCGGAGATGTGTTTTCTCGGTATTGCTCCTACGCATAGTCTTTCAAAAGTCAAGAAAGCCGCGGCGAGCAGTAAGGACAACATAAAATGGTATTATACCGAAGACAACGATTTGCGTAAGATAGTAGGGGAGAAGAAGATTGTCGCCATCGAGACTTCCGACGATGCAGAATGCATCTACGACTGCGAACTTCCTGCCGATGTCGCTTTTGTAGTAGGAAATGAAAGTCGCGGCATAAGAGAGGAGATTCTTGAACAATGCGATAAGATTGTTTATATTCCGGTTCCCGGACCTACACGTTCCCTGAATGTAAGTCATGCCGCAGCTGTCGCACTTTTTGAGTGGCAGAGACAGATGATTGTTAGAATCTGAAAACCTGAAAATCTGAAAATCTGAGAATCTGAGAAATATTTGAATTATTTTTTAATTCGTTTTTTTACCTTGTTTACGATTGAGACAAGTATTCGTATTATTTGTTCACAATCGTTTATCGTTGATTTGTATTTGTCATTCGTGATATAACCACATTCTTTCAAAAGTCTTAACCAAAACTTTGTTTCATTAGCTTCTTTTAACGCGATGCTGATTTTGTTTAAATAGTCGGCATCAGATTGTGGATGTTCCGCTTCTGTGACATTTGCCGCTATACTGGTCGCAGACCTTAAGACTTGTTTGGATATAACAAATTCCTTTTCTATATCAGAAGAAATTAAATCTTTTCTTAGGAATACTATCCTCTTTGCAAAGTCAAAAGTCAAATCTTCTATCCTAACTTTGTATCTATCAGAAGCATTGTTTAAATAATTGTCATTAAGTGTTTCCATTTTTTTTGGTATTTAGTTAATAATTAAGAGAATCTATTAAGTAACAAACTCTCAGATTCTCAGGTTTTCAGATTCTCAGATTCTAAAAAAACTTCTCAGGTTTTCAGGTTTTCAGTTTCTCAGTTTCTAAAAAGTTTTCCCTTGAAACGTATCTCTCTCTTCCATTCTCTTCTCGATGAGATTAAGGACTTCGTCGTAGCGGAGATTCATCCATGGTTTGGAGATGAGATAGCGAGGAGGAACTTCACCGGCAAAACGTTCAATTACAATTTCAGGATTTAGTCTTTCGGTGAAGTCGATGACGAATTCGATATAATCTTCCAAAGTGAAAAGATGAAAAGCTTCAGGATTGGCGAGATATTCTTCCGCCATGATGGTGTCTTTGAAGATCTGCAACTGATGAAACTTCACCGTCGTTAATGGTAACTCTGAAATGATGTCAGCAGATTTTATCATCATCTCGCGACTCTCGCCTGGAAGTCCGAAGATAAAATGCGCCCCGCAAGGTAGTCCGTATTTGTGAGTGAGACAGATCGCGTTTTTTGCAGTCTCGAAATCATGACCTCTGTTGATACGTTTCAATGTCTCGTCATAAACAGATTCGACGCCGTATTCAACCATAACATAATGCGATTTCTTAATTTCTTTTAACAAAGAAAGTTTCTCCTCGTCGATACAATCAGGGCGCGTTCCGACGACGATGCCGATTACGCCTTCTACTTCAAGAGCCTGTTTGTAAATCTTTTCAAGTTCGTCGACGTTTTTATATGTGTTGCTGTAAGGCTGGAAATAAGCGAGATAATTTTTTGCGCGGCGATAACGTCTTTGGTGAAACTCGATGCCTTCTTCAATCTGCTGACGAATGCTTTTTTCAGGGCGACAATACGAAGGATTGAAGGCATCGTTGCGGCAAAACGAACATCCGCCTGTACTTATCTTGCCATCACGATTCGGGCAACAGAAACCAGCGTCGATGCTTATCTTCTGCACACGACCGCCGAAGTTCTTCACGAAATAAGAGTTATAACTGTTGAAACGACGATTCATTTGAATGTGATAATTTATATTTGCAAAGATAGTTAATTCAATTCATAATGTATAATTCATAATTATAATTATGAGAAAAGAAATTTATAGAAATCTTTTTTCTTTGCTACATTCGTCCGATGACTTTTATTATTTTTGCAAAGGTAAAAGTCAAAAGCTATGGATTAGCTTATCCATTAAATAATCAAAAACAACGAAGATAATATTAAAATGAATCATATATGGAAAAATTTCAAGTAGGCGATAAGGTTAATTTTTTGAATGCTACTGGCGGTGGAACCGTGAAGAGAATCATTGACACAAGAATGGTGGAAGTGACTATAGAAGACGGATTCGATATTCCTGTTTTGATGAGCGATTTGGTGTTGGACTTCCGTTCGCAACCTGACCGCAGACAGCAAGTTGTTGATAACGTTCAGAAAGAGATACAGCAAAAACAGATTATTGAGGAGAAGGAGAATGATGAGGCTCGTAAGAGTTCGTTGCGTCGCTTCGGTCGTAATGCCGAAGAAGAAGGACTTTATCTCGCTTTTGTGCCTCAAGACCAGCAGTGGTTATTGACAGGTTTGTTGGATATTGTTCTTGTAAATCATACTCCTGCCGACGCTTTGTATAGTTTCAATATCAAGGAAAATGAAAAATATGTTAACGTCGATTATGGCAGCGTCGCTCCGCATTCTAAAGTCGTGATAGAATCTATCTCTCGCGAAGATATTGAATATTGGTGCGAAGGTTACATTCAGGTCATTCTCTCGCAGGAAGAGGCGGACTTCGTATATCATCCGCTTCACGCTCCTTTCTCATTGAGAAGCAACAGATTCTTCAAAGATGGAAGTTACGTAGAGTCGGGTGTTCTTGGCGAAAAGGCTGTGATGATAAAATTGTCTAGTGTCATCGCTTTGAAAGGAACTGATACCGATTTCACTAAATTGATGAAAGAAGACAATAAGAAAGTCGTCGCTTCTAACCAGAAGTTGGTGAAAGAAAAAGCTGCTATCGACAAACATCAGACCGCTCCGGGTGAAGCTATCGTCGACTTGCATATTGGCGAGTTGGTGGATAATATATTAGGTATGTCGAGCAACGATATTTTCAGGATACAGATAAATTATTTCAAGAAGATGTTGGAAAGTGCCATCACCAATGAATACGACAAGGTGACCTTTATTCATGGTGTTGGAAACGGAGTGTTGAAAAATGCCATCATTGAAGAGCTGAGGAATTATGAGAATACGAGTAACAGGATGGCGTCGATAATGAAATTCGGGGTAGGAGCCATTGATGTTATGATAAAAGATAAAGGAGTTTGACGACTCCTTTTTTTATTTGTTGAAACAGACTTGTCTGAATAAAAAAAAAGACGCCATAAAATGACGTCTCTACGATGTGGAAACTACTGGGGTCGAACCAGTGACCTCCTGCTTGTAAGGCAGGCGCTCTAAACCAACTGAGCTAAGCTTCCATTAAGTTAAAGAACTTTTTTCCTTTGTTTTGCGAGTGCAAAGGTACAAATATTTTCTAATCGTGCAACATATTTTTTAAAAATATTAATATTTTTTTTACTTGTATTAAAATCAATATATTAGGGTTAATTTTTATTAATAAATCATTATTTTTTTAAGCTTATTAATAATTATTAAGAGTTTTTATTAAAAATTTAAGCACAGTTTTAATAATTTTACAATTATTATAAAAATTATAGATTATACTATTCCATAAAAGATATTTTATATTTATATTTGCAGATAATAACAAAACTTAAATTTATGGCAACGAAAGAGGAAATCAAGAGATCAAAGGAATTGGTTGATGAAGCTATAGAAGTGCTTCTGAAAAAGACCGGGACGAAAAAGGAAGATGTGATAAGACCAGCCCTGATTCGTTGGTCGATGCACAACTTAGATCTTCTTACGGAAGAAGAATACGAATATTTCAAACCTATAATAGATTACAACAACGCACATAAGGAGGAATGGTCATGAGCGCACAGGAAAAGAAATTACAGGAAGAACTGATAAAGCTTCTTCTTAAAAGATCTGAGTTAAAAAGAAAACACATCACAGAATTAGCCTTAAAGGCATGGGCTTGGGATTATATGGAATTGTTTAATGAAAAAGAGATAGATCGATATAAAAGTATTATTCTATGACGAAATCGAACCGAAACCATATTTTTATTGATACCAATATTATTATAGGAGCTTACTTAAATGACAAGAAATATGAAAATGAAAAACGTTGTTGGGATTATCTAACATCATTAGTCGGAAAGAAAGTTTTTGTTTCTTCCTTAAGTATCGCTCAGTTTGTATCAACTTTTCAACACCGTAAGACAAATAAAAAGTTAATAAAACATCATGTACAAAACATTATAGCAAAAGTAAATATCATAGATTTTACTAAAGATGATATTGACAAATCGTTGCTTATGAATGAAGATGATATGGAAGATAACATACAATATGTACTTGCAAACAAATTAAAATGCGGAATTTTCTTTACTCAAAATACCAAGGATTATAATTCCTATATTAGTATAGCTGTATACAGTGCTAAAGAACATCGCACAATCGAACAATATTGAATTATCTTTTTTATTATGTTATAAACATCACTATTCATATAAAAATATTAAAGGTTTGTAAAAATTCTGTTGTCTGTTGTCCGTTGTCTGTTGACTTTTATTATCTTTGTATGTAATTTTTTAAACCAATCAATCATGACAGTTGACGAATCAAAAATAAGAGAAGCTTTTGAAGAAAAAAACTGGACTGAGATAAAATCACAAGACTCTTGGTCTGTCTTCAAAATAATGTCGGAATTTGTAACAGGTTACGAAACACTTTCTAAGATAGGACCTTGCGTCGCTATTTTCGGCTCGGCACGTACCAAACCCGACAATAAATATTATAAGATGGCTGAAGAAACCGCATATATATTAGTAAAGAAAGGTTTCGGCATCATCACCGGCGGAGGACCCGGAATAATGGAAGCGGGCAACAAAGGTGCTCACTTTGGCGGAGGAAAAAGCGTGGGACTCAACATAGTTCTCCCTCACGAACAAAAACCAAATCCTTTCATCGACCAAGATAAAAATATCAACTTCGATTATTTTTATGTACGCAAGACGATGTTCATGCGCTACGCTCAAGGTTATATCGCTTTTCCCGGTGGATTTGGTACACTTGATGAACTTTCAGAAGCCATCACCTTGATACAGACAAACAAGCTCATCTCTTTCCCTATCATCATGGTCGGAAAAGAATATTGGGAACCGCTCAACGACTGGTTTAAAAATTCTTTATTGAAAGAAGGTATGGTAAGCGAAGACGACTTTAAAATCTTCCATATCGTCGACACAGTTGAAGAAGCAGTAGGCATCATCGAAGAGTTCTATCATAAATACGCGCTCAAACCGAACTTTTAATTAATGCATAGTTCATAATGCATAATGCATAATTAAATTAATAAGTTGATTATGCACTATGAATGGCTAATTATGAATTATAAATTATGAATTATGAATTACATAGAGGTACCTATTAATATCATAAATATCGAAGGTGACGGTTTTCACCTCATCGCTGAAGGTATGATTAACAATAAACCTGCTCGTTTCGTGGTAGATACCGGAGCTTCGAGAACTGTCTTCGATAAAGATAGAATCTTAAATTATATCGACAATCCGGAGTTTAACGAGAAAGAAGGCATCTCTGCCGGTATTGGCGGCACTGACCTTTCGAGTTTTATTTTTAATATTGAAGAATTAAGTTTCAGCGACTTGAAAATCAACGACTATCAAGCTGTTGCGATGGATTTGTCGAATGTAAATAATTCATACGCGATGTTGAAATTGCCTCCCGTCGATGGAGTTCTTGGTGGCGACTTGATGAAGAAATATCAGGCTGTCATAAATTACAAATTAAAGAAAATGCGTCTAACACCAAAACACTGATTATGGCAAGGATTTTAGTTATCGACGACGAAGCTGCTATCCGTCGTATCTTGAAAGAGATTTTAGAACATGAACAATATCAGGTTGATGTAGCAGAATCAGCTGTCGAGGCGCTGCCTTTAGTGAAAGAAAACGAATTCGATGCTATCTTATGCGACATCAAGATGCCTCAGATGGACGGCATAGAATTTCTTGAAGAGGCGAAAAAAATCACTGACACTCCAATCATTATGATTTCTGGTCACGGAACAATTGACACCGCCGTCGAAGCCATCAAGAAAGGAGCTTTCGATTATATCGCAAAACCGCCTGAGTTGAACCGTCTGCTCATCACCTTGCGTAACGCTTTGGATAAGTCTAAACTGATGACAGAGACGAAGGCTCTTAAAAAAGTCGTCAACCGTAAGTATCAGATGATTGGCAGTTCCGCTCCGATGAACGAGATTCATAACATCATCGAGAAAGTCGCTCCTACCAACGCTCGTGTTCTCATCGAAGGCGAGAACGGCACAGGTAAAGAGTTAGTCGCGCGACAACTACACGAGTTGAGCAACCGCTCTTACGCACCATTCATCGAAGTAAACTGTGCGGCGATACCATCCGAATTGATTGAAAGTCAGTTGTTCGGTCATGAAAAAGGATCTTTTACATCAGCCATAAAGATGAAGAAAGGCGACTTTGAACTTGCCAACAACGGAACACTCTTCTTAGACGAGATTGGCGACATGAGTCTCTCGGCACAGGCTAAGGTGTTGAGAGCCTTGCAGGAAAACAAGATTACCAGGGTAGGAGGGGAGAGTGAGATAAACGTCAATGTAAGAATCATCGCTGCCACGAATAAGAACCTAAAGGAAGAGATACAGAAAGGCAACTTCAGAGAAGACTTATATCACAGATTAAGCGTGATTATAATTAATGTACCGCCGTTGCGCGACAGGTTAGACGACATTCCGGAACTGATAGAATATTTCGTCGAAAATATTTCCAACGAGATGGGGAAACCTGTTCCTACTTTCACGCATGACGCTGTAGAAGAACTGCAAAAATATCGTTGGACAGGAAACATTCGTGAACTGCATAATGTTATAGAGAGGTTGGTGATACTTTGCGGAAATGAGATTAGCGGAAACGACGTAAGGAAATATGTGCAGCCGTTGATGAATTAAATTAAGTCAACGGACAACAGTCAACGGATAACAGACTTTGTGCAAAAAAAAGATAATGAACAGTCTTTCATATATGAAATAAAAAGTGTAATTTTGCAAACCGAAATTTGTCATTATAATTGTGATATAAGTGGGCAAAGACAGTTGACTGTAGTCTGTTGACTGTTGACCAAAAGAAAGTTCATTGAAATGGGGTTGACCGGTTTTGACAGCTTGTAGAATGGTCATGTAAGCATGCTGAGCCTTGCAGTGAAGCTCATTAATCTTGGCTGCGAAAAATTAATTGGCGAAAATAACTACGCTCTCGCTGCTTGATCGAAGAACAGTAGATCGTTGCTTAATTCGTCCACAAGGTGGATGAACGAGACATCTCGCGGGTGGATTTTCCTGATTCCGGCCCGGGAACGAGGTGCTCATCAAGTTCAGGATAGTTGTGCGGAAGCTCTGGCCGCATAGCGAAATTTAAGAGATAAGGTCGTGTTTAGGGCGTCTGTTTCCTTGCGCGGCTCGAAAACCAACAGCAGAATAAGCATGTAGAAAGCATGGGTGTTCCTTGTTTGGACGAGGGTTCGACTCCCTCCAGCTCCACTTTTAAATCTTTTTGAAAAATAAAACTGCTGATTTTCAATAAGTCAGCAGTTTTTGTTTTTTATAATATCTGCTGTTTTAGTCAAAAACTGTGACAAAATTGTGACAAGATATTTTTGAAATTGTGACAAATTTGTGACAAAAATATTCAATCTAACGATTTTAAAATCAATTGGTTAAATTGTTGCATAATTCTATTTTCTTGAACTTGAAATATCTTTCTCTAATCACAAATAATCTGATTAACCAAATGACAAAGAATCCATTAGAGCAGACTTTATAAATTATATTCCAAGGTTGTGGCAAAGTGAAGAATAATTCTGCAATCCATAATATCAGGTCAATGTCAAACAGGATATTCCATATCTGTTCTTTATGGAAGAATTCATATTCCAAAGTTTCATTCTCTTTAATATTGATAGTCGTGTTGGAAGAAAGACTAAATTCCCATTTCCACAACGGAAACAAATATTTTACACCTACTTTATAAAATCCTGCAGGCATTTCGATTTGAGTCTTAGGCAACCTTGTCATTCCTATTATCTTATCATTGATGATGATACAATATGGAAGAGGAATATTTATTCCGAATACTTTTTTATGTAAAACTAATTTAGACATGATTGGCAAAGATACATAACAAAATTGAATCATAGAAAAAAACAAATACAATATTATGGATCTTCTAAAATGAAGAGTTCAATAGAATCTATAATAATAAATCTTGTCATTGAAATGACATTGAAAAAATAATATGTATGGGTATTGAATAATATGAAAAAATATTATCATTGCAACATTATAATGTAGTTTTATCATAATATAACATCAATAATATGTATAAAAGAATTTTGAAAATAGAAAGTGAATATAACGATAGTGCTTTCTTATGGGGAGCGTGTCAGGTGGGAAAGATATAATCATATTGAAGAATCTCTGCGTTATTGGCGTACCTCCAGTGGTTATGAAGTTGATGCAATTATTGGCGAAGGACGCATTGCAATTGAGATTAAGTCGACTGATGAAGTGAAGTCAAGACACACTCACGGACTGAAAGCCTTTGGTGAAGAATACCCTGAAGCCCGTTTGATTGTTGTCTCTTTGGATAAATATAAACGTAAGATAAACGATGTGGAAGTCTTTCCTGCACTTGAATTTTTGGAAAATTTATGGAAAGGAATGATTGTTTGATGAAATAGATTGATGAATGGACAGGTTGATATTATTAGTAAAAAGAGGATTATAAAGTATATCTATTGATAGAAAAAATCCATCTCATCACTCTATATAGATGATTCAGATTTTTAATTATCTTTACAAACGTTAAAAACTTAATGTAATGGAAAACTTACTTTCAAAAGCAATAACTCTCGCCCTCAAAGCACACGAAGGGCAGGTTGATAAATCTGGAATGCCTTATGTCGGGCACATTATGCGTGTAATGGCAGCAGGTAGGACGATAGATGAAAAGATTGTTGGCGTTTTGCACGATGTCGTAGAAGATACCGACTGGACATTTGACGCGCTACTCAATGAAGGCTTTCCTGTGCATATTGTGGAAGCATTGAGGTGTGTAACAAAACTCTCAGATGACGAGCCGTATGATGAGTTTATAGGGCGTGTCAAGACGAATCCATTAGCTGTTGCTGTGAAGATTAACGACCTCACCGATAATATGGATGTTCGTCGTTATAAAGAACTCTCCGATTGGGATGTAAAACGATTGAAAAAGTATTTGAAGGCATATCAGGAACTGACAAGCAAAAAAAAATAACTTTAATGCGTAAAAATAACGCATTTTATTTGGCGGTTTCAAAATCTCTATTTAACTTTGCGTAAAATTAACGCATTAAAGTATGAACGAGCAGAAATTTTGTTATAAATATCCGCACCCATCGGTTACTTCCGACTGTGTGGTTTTCGGCTTTAATGGTGTTGCTATTAAAGTACTTCTGATTCAGAGGGGAATTGAACCCTTCAAAGGCAAATGGGCATTCCCGGGCGGTTTTATAAAGATGGACGAGACTGCCGAGGAATGCGCGAAACGAGAGTTGGAAGAGGAAACTGGACTTAAAAATGCTTCTGTTGAGCAGTTCTACACCTTCTCAGATGTAAACCGAGACCCTCGTGAACGAGTAATAACCGTTGCGCATTATGCTTTGGTAAGACTATCCGAAGTTAAAGGTGGCGACGATGCTGCCTCGGCTCGCTGGTTCTCAATGGATGAAGTTCCGAGCCTCGCTTTTGACCACGACCGCATCTTACGAATGGCTCTCGCGCACCTAAAAGAGCGTATCTGCTTTGAGCCTATCGGTTTTGAACTATTGCCAGAGGTCTTTACGATGACCGAATTACAGAACCTCTACGAGGCAATTCTGGAGGTTAAGTTCGACCGTCGTAACTTCTATAATAAGATGCTCAAACTCGGCATACTTTCAGAGACTGAGCCTCGCCCTGCAAATGCTTCTCGCCGCACTCCAAGCAAGTATCGCTTCAATGCCGAAAAGTACGCTGAGTTGAAACAAAAAGGATTTAGATTGGAATTTTAAAATGGAAAAAGTATGTACTACAATAAAATTTTAGGTGCGATAGTTGGCGATATCGTTGGATCAACGAGAGAGTGGAACAATGTCAAGACTGAGGATTTTGAGTTGTTGCCTGTCGGTAGTCGTTTTACAGATGATACTGTGATGACCTTAGCTGTTGCCGAGTGGTTGATGGCTGATCCTGCACATACCGAGAGAGGACTTGTTGAGTCTATGCAACGCTTAGGACGAAAGTACCCTAATGCCGGTTATGGCGGAATGTTTCGCAGATGGCTTGCAACAGACAATCCTGAGCCATACAACAGCTTTGGTAATGGCTCTGCTATGCGTGTAAGTCCCGTTGGTTTGTATGCTAACTCTATGGAGGAGGCATTGGAGCTTGCTCGAATCACAGCATCCGTAAGCCATAATCATCCCGAAGGTATCAAGGGAGCACAGGCCATTGCTGCCGCCATCTATCTGAAACAAACTGAGGAGTTTGATACAAAGGGAGAAATCAAGAGGTTTATAGAGAAGCACTTTGGTTATAATCTCGATGTCGATTTAAGGGAAACCCGCAAGGACTACACTTTCGATGTAACTTGTCAAGGTAGCGTTCCTATTGCTATTATGGCTTATTTACAGGAACCTTATAGAGCAGAGAATGCTATTCGTTTGGCTGTATCTATGGGTGGAGATTCTGATACCATAGGAGCAATGGCAGCCTCAATTGCAACAGCTGAAAGGTCACACACAATCAGCAGCAGTAGTCTATCTTCTGAAATTGAAGAACAATGCAGAAAACTTCTGCCGCCAGATTTGTTGGATATTAATGATAGGTTCCTGGCCTTTATCAACCGTCCGCTTAATCAGTCATACGAGGTAAGTTGCTATGGCGGAACTGTATATGCAGGTGAATATCCCGGTGATAAATATGGTGAGAAGACTGCGGAAAAATTGAAGCATATGCATCACTTTGGTGTCCGACATTTCATTGATCTTACAGAAGAGGGCGAATTAACTCCGTACAATCATCTGCTTCCCAAGGATACGACATACACTCGTTTCCCGATACCAGATTGTGGTGCCCCCAAGAGCGTAGAAGATGTACAGCGTCTATTGCTACGCATCGAGGAACTCAAAAAGATGGAGGGTTATATCTATTTGCATTGTAGGGGTGGTGTTGGACGCACGGGAACAATCGTGGCGTGTTATCTCGCTCAGAATTGTGAAGAACCCAACTTGGAGCATACATTAGAGGTGCTTCGCAGACACTTCTCTGAAATGCCTAAATCAGCGTACCGTAAAACACCAGAAACTAAGGAACAAGTTGACTTTATTGCACGATTTATAAGTGTAAATTCATCGTATAAGGATGAAAAGTCAAAGAGAGTCGTTGACTCTATTCGTGGTTGCCTTATGGCGGGAGCAGCAGGCGATGCGCTTGGCTACGAGGTGGAATTTATGAGCCGCAAGGCTATCCTATCTCGTTATGGAGAGAATGGTATTACAAAGTTTGCTCTTGACAACAATGGCAGGGCTCTCATCAGCGATGACACGCAGATGACGCTTTTTACTGCCAACGGTATGCTTATGGGACTGACACGCGGTTATATGCGTGGTATTGGTGGTCGTCCTGAAAAGTACGTCGATGGAGCGTATCTTGATTGGTATTACACGCAGACAGGGAAAAAGAAGGAGATTTTGATAAACGATTTCCACTTCACATGGCTTCGCGACTTGCCAGAAATGGCACAACAGCGTGCACCGGGAAATACTTGTTTGGATGCTTGTGAACGTTTATTTAGAGGTGAGAAAGTTCTCAATAATAGCAAAGGTTGCGGAGGTATTATGCGTGTGGCTCCTATGGCCCTCCTCGATGCCGGATATGCTTCAAGAGGCGAGAATGCATATACACTTGAAGAACTTGCAGAGGCTGGCGGGGAAATATCAGAATGTACCCACAAACACCCTCTCGGTTTCTTGCCCGCATCGTTGCTTACAGTACTACTTTATAAGGTAGTTCCTATGACTGCAAAACAGGTACAAGAGGATATTGACCGTATTGTTGCCGAGACTTTGGATATTCTTGATTTGATATACAAGGATAAATACGCAAGTGATAAACACTACCTTAAGGAGCTTTCGGAAAAGGCTGTGCGATTAGCACATTCTGATGTCTCTGATGCCGATGCCATTCGTCAGTTGGGGGAAGGTTGGGTTGCAGAGGAGACCTGGGCTATTGCTCTCTATTGTGCTATCCGTCATATTGATAGTGTGGAAGATGCCATTATCGCATCGGTCAACCATGACGGCGATAGCGATTCAACGGGTTCGGTCTGTGGTAATATTATGGGTGCAATTTATGGTTATGAACATATAAAGAGTCTCAATATATTTTGCCCCGAAGGTCGTAAGTTTGAAGATACGCTTGAACTTTCGGAGATAATCCTTACCCTTGCAGATGATCTCTCTACGGGTTGCATTATTAGCGAATACGATCCTATAGATACACCTGAAAAGAGACAATGGTATGAGCGTTATTGCGAGATGAGACCAAGCGGAATCAGTCGTAAATAATTCATTACCGTTGAGTATCAAAAGATAATTCGAATGGAATTTGTGGAAAGGAATGATTATTTGATGAAATAGATCAATGAATGGATAGGTTGATATTATTTTATTATCTTTACAAACCTTAAAAACTAAAAACTATGTTGACAATAATTTGCATCACGGCATTGGCTTATTTCATTATGGGAAAGGATATAAGCCATCTTTTGGAGAAAGTGAAAAACATCGAATGGCGAGAAAAAGCTGATGAATTGTTACAGAAGATTCGTCCATACGCCATCAAAGTCGGTCGTGCTGCGGCAACACCGATATTGCAATTCTGGTATGTGCTGCAAGATGACAACACATCGACTAAAGACCGCGTATTGATTTACGCAGCGATAATTTATACAATCTTGCCGATGGACTTGATTCCAAAGAGTGTATATAAATTATTAGGAGTGTTGGACGACGGAGCCGCTATATTATTCGTCTATAGAAAGATAAAAGACAAAATCACTCCCGAAATCATGATGAAGGTTGAAGACACCCTTAACGAATGGTTCGGAGCAGAATATGAGATACTGGAAGATTAGGTGTTTTTGCAGTGATTATTGTGGTGAAATTAAAAACCTTAGAATCTGAGAAACTGAGAAGTTTTAGGTTCTAAGGTTTTTTGTTTGTTTTTGGGTATATAGAATGTGAAATTTATAGAAGGTACCTATAATTCCAAGGAATTTGACTTTAATAAAAAATCATATATATTTATTATAGTGATGCCGCTATCGTCTCTCGTGACAGGCATTTCATCACCAACAATTATAATTTTCTTAAACGAATCTTCAACTTTTAACAATGATGATTTTTCTTGTTTAATCTTATCATCGGTCTCCATACGATATGCAGATTGTATGTAATAACGTTTGCTACCAGCATTACATATAAAGTCTATTTCATAATTTGAACGCTGTTGTTTTCCTTCATTATCCCTTATTACGGCAGGCACAACGCCAACATCAACATTATATCCACGTATTCTTAATTCGTTGTAGATGAGATTTTCCATCAGATGAGTCTTTTCAAACTGCCTGAAATTCAGGCGGGCATTACGTAAGCCCAAATCCATGAAATAGTATTTATATGGAGAATTGATATATTTCTTACCTTTCACATCGTAACGTGTAGATTTTTCGACGAGAAAAGAATCGCATAGATATTCAATGTAGTCTTTTATGGTGTCGTAAGATACAACAGATTTCTTTTCACTTTTGAAAGTATTAGATAATTTATTTGGATTTGTCAGTGTTCCTATTCCTGAAGACAGCGTGTTTATCAGCTCTTCTAAGTCATCATCTTTTCTTATGTTGTAACGCTCTTTTATATCTTTAATGTAAGTCTCTTCAAACAACGACTTTAAAAATAGTGTCTTATGCTCATCTGTCTTATATGACAAGATTTGAGGCAGCCCTCCGTACAACATATACTCGTTTATTCCCGATTGCAATGAACCTTGATATGCCGACATATATTCGCTGAAACTAAATGGATAGACTCGTATCTCAAAACCTCTTCCTCTAAATTCCGTGATTACATCTTTTGACAAAAATTTAGCATTACTTCCTGTTACATAGATATCTACATTTTGTTTTTTCAAAAATCCATTCAAGACATCAACAAAATCATCAAGCATTTGCACCTCGTCAAGAAGAATGTAATAAATGTCACTGTCAACAATACGACTTTCCACATATTCGTATATATTGTCAGGATTTCTTAGCGACCTGTTCTTATAATCCTCCAAATCAATCTTTATGATATGATCTGCTTTAACTCCGTTACTCTCCAAGTATGATGAAAAAATCTCAAACAAAAGATACGATTTACCACATCTACGCATTCCTGTTATGATTTTTATCATACCATTTTCTTTCAAAGATATCAATTCGTCCAAATATTTCTGTCTTTCTATCCTTTTCATATCTATTCGGAATTTATGTCACATTGTGACAGTTTTTTCGACTACAAAGATATAATTAATATTATTACTCTTTGAGAAAATTGGAAGTATTTTATTGACTGAAGACTAAAGACGAAAGGTTTTTGTTTGTTTTTGGGTGTTAATATCATTCAAAGAATATTACTTCTCCGATGTTGTAGCCATAAGTTGATGTTATATTCAACAAGACCTCTTCTCTTGTGGCGTACTCGTAGCAATATTTTGTCTCTATGTAAAGTGAAGTTCCGCAGATTTGATAGAAATTACTGCTGATACGAGTTATTTCAACGCTATATCTTCCGCGGTCTATTTCCGTTGGAACTAGCACTGCCTTAGCATCTTCAATATTTCCCCAACTATCAATAACTTTAGAACCATTGTCGAGTTCTATCTTCTCATAAATCTTATAGATTGTATAAGTCTCAGTGTCTTGAGATTCTTTCGGTTTAGCCGAAACAAATAACGGAAGGCAAATAGCGAGTATTAATATTCTGAGAAGTTTTTTCATAATAATGCTACTACATAATTCTTTATTGTGTTAATGTCATTAAAATTGTATCATTTCGCTTAACCACAATTTTCCACGAATGGAAACGTGTAAACTCATAACCACCCTCATATATCCACGACACCTCATAAAAATACTCATTATTTTGGAAGATGTATTTTTCATCCTTAATAATTTTTGCATCAAATAAACCAACATCATCATTTTCCTTTATCTCAGAAGATGCGCAGTATCCATTATAAATGATAAGATCTGGTTCTTCATCCACTTTCTTATTTTTCCATGAAGCATATCTATTTGCACCATTAGGCATTTTATCAATGCGAATTATCCATGGATCCGTTATGATTATTATAATATTATATTGAAAGTTACATAGTTTCTCTTATAATCCATCTTCATACGCAATCTTATGGTAGTTAAAATTGTCACCATTGAATTTGTATATTAGATTTCTTCCTGTTATTCGAGGCATACCGTACGGATTTTCGCTTTCCATTGTTTCAGGAATAATAAGTTCTGTATTTTTCAGGATTATGCCACTATCGAATGCATAGCACGGGTTTCTATTATATGATAGAGTGGATTTATAACCTTCCTCACTTGGGAATATTTGACATGTTTTCAATCCATCATCGTCAATTGTGTAAGCTTCTAGTGTTGTGGTATGCATAGTATTTGAGGCGCATGAGTGTGATTGTACTACATACACACAGGTACCATTATCTCTTAACAAAGTCATAATATTTGTAACTCCACATGCAACATTACCAATTTTAATGTATGGATTATGCTCATTATTTATAAAATATTCTGAGTCAATGAGAGATGATGCAAACGAATGTATGCAATTATTGTTTTTATATGATGTTATTCCTATGTAATGCGACATCGAACCTCCATCTGCATCCCAAGAATACAAGCGCAATTTACCATCATCAGATGTCTTTATTCTAAGTCGACGCATTGTTACTTCCATTGATGCTTCTATTAACTTGGCAAAATCATATTCGAAGCATCTATCATCGTTTAATACCAAGTCAACAAATAGTTTAGACGGGAAACTATAATAATTATCACTTGCCTGTATTAACTCAATCAATTTGTTTTCAGCTAATTTGTCTCATCAGTGGTGAGATAAATTCGTTACATAGGGAATATGTGTCATAGAATTGTTTCATTCTCCATAAATTCTTTTGGGAAAATCCCTTTAATTCAGGGTACACATTTGTTATATACTCCGATAATTGTTTGACTATACCATCTCCCCATTCCGAAGAAGCAAGTTTCACGGAAATATATTTGCCAATATTCCAATAGAGATCTATTAAAGCAGTGTTTGCTACTCGTATGATATTGTTACGCGTCTTTTTAATTAGTGAAACAATTTCATCAAACTGTTTGACAAATTGTTCCGAATAGTGTATTTGTAAGTCTTTCATAATATTTTGGTAAATTATATTAAATTCTTTTAGGACTATTTCCATCACAAAGTTACATCATTCATCGCCCTTTTGTCAAGAGTTTCGTATAACAAAATACTAACACTGATGCATTTTTTTACAATTCTTAATAAAAGTACGAATGTTTTGTTAATTATTTTTAAGTCAACAAATAAACTTAAAAACTTTCAACTATAATTTCACAATCGTTATTTCATTATCTTTGTGGCATATTTTAAAACATCAACATTTATATTAATTAATGGTATAACTATGAAAAAATCATTTATCCTTATGGCGTTTGTGCTCGCTATGTTTTCATTAAATGCACAAAGCATCAATAATTTATATGTCTCACCTACAGGATGGGCGATGTGGGAAGGCGACGCTTCTTCATTATATGACATTTATCTTGACGGAGAATTGGTTGCAGAAGATTTGAACGAGACTTTCTTCCAGCATGAAAATATCAGCGACGGACAGGAATACACTACAAAAGTAACTCTCGCCAATTCAGACGCTGCCGCCGAATATTCTTGGACAAAAATCAACTGCGACAACTATGAAGGTGCAACAAACTTCAATGCAGGATTAATTAATAATGTAGGTTTGCTAAGTTGGATGCTGCCTACAATAAACAAAGATTCAAAGGAAGGCAGCTGGATTCATTACGACAATGGCGTTTATGAAGAACATATCGGTCTCACTTTCGACGGCGTCAACTTCGAACAATTCCAATGGGGCATCATGTTCCCTGCTTCAGATATGGCTCAATATGCCGGTCTGTCAATGACAAAGGTCTCTATCTACGACTGTGAGGCTTTCAACGGAGAGGTCTTTATTTACAGCGGCGGTTCTTCTCAACCTGAGACATTGTTGTATAGTCAGGAGTTCTCATGTACCGGCATTGAAGACACAAGAGAGATTGAACTTAACACTGCCGTGGAAATCAGCGGCAATGAGAATATCTGGGTCGTCTTCACACATTATGATGGCAGCCAGCCTGCAGCGGGTTGCGTCGACCAAGGCAATCCTAACGGTCGCTGGATCTACTACGAAGGATTTGGTTGGATCGACAATATGATGGTGTCGATGCCACCGTTCACATGGTTGATCCGCGCTTATGTAGAAGAAACCGTCGCCCCTACCGAAGTCCTCGGCGCGATATTATATCGTAATGGCGAACTCATATCAGAACTCGTTACCGATGAATCATATATCGACATCAACGCTCAAGCAGGCGACGAATATACATTAAGAGTGGTCTACGGCGGTGAACCTGATGTTATGCATTATGCGATGTCATGCCCGCAAACCGCAAAGATAAATGACGTTTCAATTGCAGAAAACACAACCGATGACGTAATGATTTATCCTAATCCGACAAACGGCATATTGAATATCAATGCTGAATCGATGAAAAACATAACTGTAATAAATATGGCAGGTCAGGTGGTTTATGAAGATAATGTAGACAAAGATGTTGAAACTATCGATATGTCGCAATTTAACTCTGGAATTTATATGGTACGCATCACTACAGAAAACGATGTCATCGTAAGACAAGTTTCAGTGGTTGAATGATAAAGTCAAATTATTAATGAAAAAAGTCGTCACTTCATATTTGAAATGACGACTTTTTTATTTTTCAGGTTTTCAAATTTTCAAATTCTAAATCGTGACCTCGCTGGGATTCGAACCCAGATCGAAGGAACCGGAATCCTTTATTCTATCCATTGAACTACGAAGCCGTGGTTTTAGTTTAAAGTTTAGAGTTAATAGTTTAGAGTAGTTTAAAGTTATTAGTCTTAAGTTTTTAAGTTTATAATTTTCTTGAGTTTTAACACTTAAACAAAACTGCTGATTGTTGGCCATTAACGTTTGCAAAATTAATATTTTTTTTAAAAGAATACAGTTGAGCTAAATGATTTTTTTCGTATCTTTGTGACATCAAGATGAAAGCTTGGTCGAAATATATAATACTAATTTTCATAGTCTTTGCAATCGTTTTATGCAAAGGGGAGGGGCTTTCATCAAAAAATAATCACATCGGCTTTATTGAACACCTTGAAGATGAAACGGAATGTCTCTCTGCAGATTTCCATGATTCATTTCATCTTCATCCTTCCTTTATAAACGCTCAACGTTTACAGAAAAAACTCCTCCGACGTGACAATAATCAAAGACAATTATCATATTACTTAAAAATAAATAAGATAACACATCTTGATACATCAGAATACATAATTAATAAAGTTACCCTTAAAAACTCAATACTTTCTGAGTCTTCTTATCGCTTGATAAGACTTGGGAAACTCATTATTTAGCTATTAGCTATCAGCAGTCAGCCATCAGCATTTTGCAGATAATCTCGAGCTGACATCTTTAACTATTATCAACTATAATTTAAATCAACATGCTGAAAGCTAAAAACTGACAGCTGACAGCTAAAAAAAAACTATAAACTTTAAAGAATGGGTATATTACAAATTTTCACATTATTAGGAGCATTGGGTATGTTCCTCTATGGCATGAACTTGATGAGTTCAGGTCTTCAAAAAGCAGCCGGCGACAGACTTCGCGGCTTATTGTCGGCAATGACATCAAATCCTTTTAAAGGCGTCCTCACGGGATTAGGAATCACATCGGTAATACAATCTTCATCAGCGACAACCGTTATGGTGGTCAGTTTCGTTAATGCTGGTCTTCTCACATTGGCACAAGCGATCAGCGTCATCATGGGCGCGAATATCGGCACTACGGTAACGGCATGGTTAGTGTCGTGGCTTGGATTCAAAGCCGACATCTCTATTCTTGCCGTACCATTGATGGCATTAGGTTTCATCATGTCAATCTCTAAAAAGAACCAGAGAAGAAATATCTCAGAACTCATAGTAGGTTTCTCGCTTCTTTTCCTCGGTCTTTCATTGATGAAAAACTCTGTTCCAGACTTACAACAGACTCCGGAAGTCCTTTCCTTCATACAAGGATGGCAGGGACACGGTTTCGGTTCTGTCATAATATTCCTTTTATTAGGCACGGTACTTACGCTTGTACTTCAATCGTCGAGTGCTACAATGGCGTTGACGCTCATCATGCTCAACATGGGATGGATAAGATTCGACATGGCTTGCGCCATGGTTCTCGGTGAAAACATCGGTACGACAATCACCGCTAATATCGCAGCCGCTGTCGGTAACACATCAGCGAAGAGATCTGCTCTTGCTCATACTGTATTTAATGTGTTCGGTGTGATTTGGGCACTCATCGCATTCCCATTCTTCTTGAGACTGGTCGGATTCATAACAGAAAGTATTTTCAGCGTACCAAATCCTGCATCAGACGGATTCATCGTTGAAGTTTCAAAAGATGCTGACGGCAATTTATTACAGAGCGATTCTCAGACAGCAGCGCTCTACGGACTTTCGATGCTTCACACGCTCTTCAATACAATCAACACTTTGATATTAATATGGTTTATTCCTTTGATTGAAAAGATTGTCTGCACAATTATCAAAGAACCTAAGAATCAGGAGAACGAGGTGTTCCGTCTTAAATATATCTCTGCAGGACCTATGGCGACACCGGAACTCGCCTCTGAACAGGCTTTAGACGAGATAATACATTTCGCCCAGATTTCTAAAAACGGATTCGAATATGCGAAAGCCGCTATCAACGAAAATGATTCCGACAAGTTTGAGACTTTGAGAGAGAAACTCGTTAAATATGAAGAGATCTCAGACCGCATAGAACATGAAATAGCCGCTTTCTTGAATGCATTGTCGGCAGAAGAAGTAAGCGAAAGCACTTCTGCGAAAATCAAAGCTATGTATAAGATAATAGGCGAACTCGAATCGCTGGGCGACTCCGGAGAATCTATCAGCCGTATCTTGGCGAGAAAGAACATCCACAACAAGACTTTCGACGCCGACACAATAAAGAAACTTAACAATATGGCGGATTATGTCGCAAACGCATACGACGTAATGATCGAAAATCTCACAACTGCTCATTCCGGTAAACTCGATAGCATAACAAACGCTTATAACGCCGAGGACCGCATCAACAATCTCAGAAACAACTTGCGTGATGCCGAGATTGAAGACATAGAAAACGGCAACAAGAACTATCAGACCAGCGTCTATTACATGGATTTAATCAACGAACTCGAGAGAATGGGAGACTTTATGATCAACGTCTCGCAGGATTTGGAGAGAAGCTTTAAATAGAATTCTGGAATTCTTGAAATAAAAAAGTCGTCACTTCGTAATGAAATGACGACTTTTTTTTAAACTTGAAAACCTGAAAACCTGAAAACCTGAGAAATTTTAGATTATAAGTTTAGACTTTTGTCATTAGTCTTTGACCTTAATTTTCAGATTCTCAGATTTATTTGTAGATCTCATCAAACTTCACCATTCTTACCTCGCCGTATTTTTCCAATGCCTTCATATCGACATCTTTCTTGTTGCCGGTAATCATGATGACGATAGGACGGTTCTGTACCTTGTCCTGATAGAATTTCTCAACGTCATCGTATGATGTTTCCTTGATAATGTTGGTTGCTTCAATTCGAGGGTCGTGGTCGTAACCTTGTTCAACCCAAGAGATTACGCTTGAAGGAATGTTACGTGGAGCGATATAATCTGCTGCTCTCGACATAATGAGCGCTTCTTTCGAAGTATCGAATTTCTCCATCTTCTCCGGCATATCAACGAGAAGTTCTCTCATGGCATCGACGGCTTCGTTTGTCTTGTCGGACTGTGTTCCTACGAATGCATATTGATAACCAGGTATTCTATTTAGATAATCGTAAGAATATACAGAATATGCGGAATATCCTAACGAACGTAACTCTCTGATTTCTTGGAATACTATCGAGTACATATCTGTTCCAAAGTATTTGTTGAATACGCTTGCCAAAGCTTTCTCTTCCTGATTCAACTTTTCTCCAGGAATGATCATGTCGATCTTGCTTTGTCTGAACTTCTTGTTATGAGCGAAATAAACAATGTTCTCGTTTTGTTCTTGACGTTCTTTTATTTTCTTCTCGGCTTTTATCGCATCGTTCTTGATAAGTTTATGTGAATATAAAGAAGCGATAACATCTTTTGTATCAAGATTACCTGTAAATGTGACATTACCTCCATAATTGAAGATTTCTTTAAAATCGTTGAGGATTTCATTGCCATCGCGTTTTGCCCATTTCTCAATGTCGGTCTTGCTGAGATAATATGATTTGTCTCCGTAAAATACGTATTGTGATAAAGCGCGGCTCCATGTGTCTGGAGAGTCTTTGTCGGTCTTTTTGTTCATCTTGTCGGCGTCAATCAGGATGTCGAGTTTGCTTGCATCGAATTTCGCATTGAAGATTTTGTCTTCACAAATCGCCAATATTTCATCGAGATTTTCTTCAAAACCGGAGATGCTCAATGTGGTGTAACCATCGTTCACATTGACGTACATATAAACGCCCATCTTTTGCAATTCAAGTTCAATCTCTTCAAAAGTCTTTGATTTCGTGCCGAGCAATGTCCATAATTCGTTAGCTCTTGAAAGTTCCGGATTATCGAGAGTTCCGTAGTTATAAGTTATAGCTAAATTGAAGATGTTGTTGTAAGGATTCTTTGAAGAATACATTGTGAAGGCGTCGTTTGCTTTTTCAATTACGACATCTTTGCCGAATTCGATTACTTGAGGATTTACTTGAGCTACTTCTTGTGCTTCTATCTGCTTGGCGAATTCTGATTTAAGTTCTGTGTTCTTCACTTCCACTGGTTTCCAATTAGGTTTCTCAACCTTGTCTTTTTCAGGGAATCCCATGCTTGAACGCAAGATTGTACGGTTCTCTGTGAAGTATTTGTTCGCAACAGATACGATGTCTTCTTTACTGAGATTCTTAATCTTGTCTGTCTCTGCGAGATATTCTTCAAATGTCATTCCTCTGCCTTCTAAATCCATAAAGATGTTTGAAAGATTGTCGATGCCTTCAAGGTTTTGAAGTCTGTCTTTCAAGATGGCGGTCTTTGCAGCTTCAACCAAATCTTCGTTGAAATCGCCGGTTTTGACTTTGTTGATGGCATCGAATATTATCTTCTCAGCCTCTTCGTGCGACTGACCAATTAATTTTGGTACGTACAAGAAGATATTTGCGCCATGATCTTCCAACGACAATGGCATCATTGCGGCAAGCATAATCTCGTTGTTTACCATAGCTTTGTCAATGATACCTGTACCGCCGTTTGCCAAGATGTATGTCATCACTCCCAATGCGAGATTGTCTTCGTGAGAATTATTGACACCTTTATAAGCGATGACGCCCATCTTCATCGGAGTGAGTTTCACTTCTTTGATGACTTCCTTATCGAAAGCGGGAAGCTCGAATTCCGGAAATTCAGGAAGTTCTCTCTTTTCCCATACGGAGAATTTCTCTTCAATCATAGGTTTTATGTCTTCTGTCACGAAATCGCCGACCATGATGAGAGTCATGTTGTTGGCTACGTAATAAGTGTTGAAGAACTCACGCATCTTCGATGTCTGAGGATTCTTAAGATGTTCGGTGAGACCGATTACAGGACGACCGTAAGGATGTTCGCCGAAACATTCCTTGAACATCATCTCCATGAAAGCGGCTGTTGGTTCGTCGCTGTACATGTTCTTTTCTTCATAAACGGTTTCGAGTTCGCTTTGGAAGAGACGGAAGACAGGATTGCGGAAACGTTCCACATAAACGTCCATCCATTTCTCTACCTGATTGGAAGGGAAAGAGTTGAAATAGACAGTCATGTCGTAAGAAGTACCGGCGTTGAGACCTTCACCGCCCATCTTGGTGAGAATCAAATCTACTTCGTTAGGGATAGCATAATCGGTGGAAGCGATTGACAACTCATTGATTTTTTGTTGGATTGCGGCGCGTTCTTCCGGAACGTCAGTCTCATGTAATTTGTCGTACATGATGTCGATGCTGTCTAAGAACACCTTTTCTTTTTCCCAGTCGGTGGTTCCGATCTTGTCGGTACCTTTGAACATGATATGCTCGAAATAGTGAGCCATGCCCGTCGCATCGAGAGGGTCGTTCTTACTTCCTGCATGTACATAAACAGTACCGAGGATTGTCGGCGCGGAATGGTCTTCACACAACACGACTTTCAAGCCATTGTCGAGGTAAAACGTCTCGACTTTCAGATTTTCCTGAGCGTTCACCGTCAAGAAACTGAACAAGACGGCAAACATTAACATTGATAAACGTTTCATTTGTTTTATTTTTTAAAAGTCAACATACAACGGACAACAGACTTTGTCCACATTTATTATTCTATTTGTTTTAATTATCAATTTATTTGCTTTTCTTGTAAAATCACAGAGCATTAATTCACTTTGCGACCTTGCGACTTTATGACCTTGCGACCTTATGACCTTGCGACTATTAAGCAAATAATCCTGTCACCAAAAGCATTAAACCTTAAATGTTGTTATTTAATAATCATCATATCAGCTATTTGCAAGAAATAATCATTAGACCAGATTTCAAGTTCTTTAGGATTAACGACAAACGGAAGAACATCATTCTTAACAGCATTAATATCAGTAATGGCGAGTTTTTCTTTAAGCATTTTAACAAACCCATCTTTATTTAAGTCCAATCCGTTGAATTCTTTCGTCCTTATTTTAAAATGATTAAAATCTAAAGGAACATGATTCCTGACATACCATTCAAAGTCATACCAATCGCGACCTTTAACTCTGTTTTTCCATTGACGAAAAACCAAAGCGTGCATTTTCCCTGCATATAAATCAGGCAAGGTAAAACATCGTGTTGTAAAAGAAAAAGGTAACATCAATAACTTCTGTTCTGTGTTAAATTCCAACGGAGGATTAGTATCGACTTCGATTTTAATTTTTAAAGATTTATCTGATTGAAAAGTAATATCGTAAACGTCAGTGCTATCTTTCAAGAAAGCTGATTCTACCTTGGAAAACATGGTCTTGTTTTTCTTGGTAATTATAACATCTCTTCCCAATAATTTCGCTTCTTCGACAATGGATTGAAAATAATTTTCAAGATTGAAACTATCATCCTTTTTCATCAATGAAAAGTCCATATCTTCAGAATATCTTTTCAAACCGTGAAAAATTCTCAGGCATGTTCCTCCGTAGAAGGCGGCCCTCTCAAAGAAACCTCCTCGATATAAACCTCCCAAAATAATCTGCTGCATCACTTCATAATGAGCGTTTCGTCTTGCATCTTCATTGTCGAGATTATGACGACGAAGCATTGTTTCATAGATTTCGTTCATGTTTCATAAATTTTGTTAATAAATTAATACTTTTTTGCTTGCGACTATATTCAGCACATTTCTCAATTATCGAAATGTTCAGATTATCTATACGATCCATATTTAAACGGATGTCATCATTAAGGAATATTGATACATCTTTTAATGATCTGAAATTAAGACTTTTGCCGAAGTTTATTAAATCACATAATGCTTTTTCTGGTGTAGCTATCAAAAAATTGATGCTGTTGTTCTCTTCTATTTTAACTCCAATGGGGAAATATTCCTTACTACAATTCTGATAATGATAATTTCCCGTGAAATTTTCGAAATTACGAGAGTGCTTTGTCGTTACCGACTTGACAAGATAGACCCTTTCCGGTATCAATCCATAATAACGCAATGCGGTCTCCTGACTTACATACGATGGTCCATATATATGATTTGCGATAAGTTCACGAGAAAGTGTTTTTCCTGTCTCATTCTGACTTGCTACATAAAGACCTTTTTTCAGTCTTATAATGCGCCCCGCATTTTCAAGCATACGAGCCTTGTCGCTAATCTGCTTGTTTTTCGGAAAAATTGAAGATAAGACGCTCAAGTCAAAAGGAACATTCCCTATAAAATCAAAAGGTGACATTTTTTCAAAAATAATTTTCTGCAAATATAGTTATATTTCGTACAGAAAACGGATTTAATTTCGTTTTGTTGTACATAATGTAACATTTTTTTTTAAAAGTCAACAGACTTTGTCCACATTTATTATTCTATTTGTTTTAATTATCAATTTATTTGCTTTTCTTGTAAAGTCGCAGAGCATTAATACACTTTGCGACCTTGCGACTTTATGACCTTGCGACCTTAATCCTCAATTTAATTTAGGATGTTCTCCATAGAGAAAATAAATGGTATTATGCCTATATATAATATTCCATTGTCATCATAAACAGGTTTTTGGTTGCCGTAAAGCACCACAATCTTTTTATAGAAATCACCTGAACGTTTAAGTGAGAATATTTCCTGTTGTCTTTTTTCTTCTGTATCAACATTAAGAGACGATTGTATATATATTTTGTTGGAACCATTATTCACAATAAAATCTATCTCATGCTGAGATTGAACGTTTTTGCCTTCAATTTTTTTTGTAACTTCAACAATACCAACATCAACTGAATATCCTTTTATAATTAATTCATTATAAATTATATTTTCCATGATATGAGAACGTTCATACTGTCTGAAGTTTAACTTCGCATTACGTAATCCGACATCAGTAGCATAATATTTCAGATTTGTTCCAAAATATCTTCTACCTTTTACATCGTATCTCTTGGAACTCCTAAATAGGAATGCATCTTCAAGATAATCAATATATTTTTTTATTGTGTTGTCGGATGACTTTACTTTCATCATACTTTCTGCTGTATTTGCCAATTTGTGAGTGTTCGTCAAAGAACCGACTGAAGAATATAAAATATCTATCAGTGAAGACAACAACACATCATCTTTTAGATTATATCTCTCAACTATATCTTTGAGAAAGACATTGTTATGTAGCGACAACAAATATTTCTTTTTTTCAGATTCGTCTTTCTCAATAACGGATAACGGCATTCCTCCATACATCATATATTCTTCTAATGCATCTATTTTATCCAAATCTGAAACCGAATAATATTCAGCAAAGGAAAGAGGAAAAACCATTATCTCAGAACCACGATCTCTGAAATTTGTAACTATGTCTTTTGACAGCATTTTGGAATTACTACCTGTAACATATACATCAATGTTTTTATATGACATTAAATCGTTTAGGATGTCATAAAATGTTGTATATAAAAGTTCCCTGTCTTCCTCTGGAACATATCTCTCATCAATATCCTGATTTTTAACTCTATATGACATTTGTATCTCATCAATGAAGACATAAAACTTCTCATCATGATTTATTTTTGATGTTATATATTCATATAGAAGATTGGGATTCCTATATCTGATATGCTCTTTACGGTCTAATGCTATTTCTATGATGTTGTTTTCATTAACGCCGTCTTTTAACAAAATGTTTTTGTACAAGTTAAACAGCAGAAAAGATTTGCCGCATCTTCTTATTCCGGTTATTATCTTCACCTTGCCATTATCTCTCTTGGAGAGAAGCTTGTTAATATAAGTATCTCTGTTGATAATCATATTATGATTTTTACTGCAAATATAGTCAAAAGTTCGACCGTTTTTTCAATAGAATGCTTTTTTATGTAATATTTTCTATTATTTTATTTAAGCTATTATAAGTCAAATTGAATTTGTACTGACTTTTGGTTTAAAGTTATTTTTAAGTCAACAGACTTAAAGTCACAAAGCCGCAGAGTCACAAAGTCACAGAGCATTAATTTACTTTGCGACCTTGCGACCTTAATCCTCAATTTCTTATGAATCTTTGCAATCTTTCATGATATGATCGTTTGTACATTCGCTTGCATCTGTCATCTAAGAAAGAACGCTCAATAAGTTCATAAATCATTTCATGTTCATTTGAAAACAATTCAATTATTGTATCTATTCTTTTTGGCAAAACGCCTATTCTGTTTCCAAAAGTAATAAAATCTTCTTTGCACGGATGCAAGGTATTTTTATATGTCTCAGAATAAAATTCATTTGGAATCAATCCTTTTTGTAATGCGAAATCCTCGTCATTGACATGAAGCGATGTATTTAGCAAGTCGTATGCGGGAGTGAGAATGTAGTCGCCATACGCCGATTGTTGTAATGAGAAATTCTTCAGGTGAGCATCACCGTTAGCAAACAAGTAATTAAAAATCACGATGCTGAAAAACTTGCTAATTTCCACCTGCCATGCCATAACGTTATTACGAATTATCATTGCAGCATCTTCATAACTACCGCTGTATTTATAATTATCTCCATGATTTTTGTTTGTCTTTCCCGATAAAGAAGCAAAATCTTCCTGAGCAATCTTGTTCCCCGATTTGTCATAATCGAAACGTTTTGTGATATATGCAGGCTTACCGTCACTGAAAAATATTATTCCGTTTTCAGCAGTGTTGATCTTAAAGACTTGTCTTGCAATCTGCATCGTAAGATGTTCATTTGCCGGAATCTGGTCGCGATGACGCAGATGTTTATAGTTAGGCACAGGCTTGATAATGTATCTGCCATGACTTCCGGGTGGCGTCATTTGAATTTTCTTGTCAATAATCACTGCCGACATTTTTTCTTGTACACCTGATATTGAAATATGATTGACAGAATCTAAGAATGTATTGTTCTCATCATCGTAACAAAAGTCCATGATATGACTAACATTTATTCCGTCAAAAAGCCGTTTGATGCAAGTCGGACTGTATTTGTTAAAACCAGGTGACAATGTTCCTGGGCAGACTTCAATTGTGTTCATAAATTACTGATGTTAATGGTTTATATTTCTTTAATTGTTATGTTTCCTATTGTATCATATCTCGCTGTCGCCAATAATAATCCGAAGTCGTCGTTTTCATCAATTTTGAGTGAGGCGCATTGAATTGTTTTGTTTGCGCCTTCCGAGAGCATATTGTAAAAGAACGGAAATAAAAAATCTGAAATGAATTCTTTCTGGTTTTTAGGAAATGACAAAGATATAGCGCGCCGTCTCGAATCGTTGATATAAGAATCGTCATATCTGAAGATATATCTTCCGTCTTCAGTTTCGGTCAATATTCCTGCAAATATTCCGTTCGAATAAACTTCAGCCGTTCTCATGAGCCAATCTCCTTGACTTTCATTATTATTTCCAAACCTAAAATATCAGCAATCTTGTTCAATGTTACTATTGAAGGATTACCTTTTCCTGTTTCAATGCTCTTAATAATCCTGGCACTTAACCCTGAAAAATCAGCCAAATCCTGTTGTGTCAACCCTAATACAGCTCGACGCTCTTTGATTATATTATAATTCATAGTGCAATATATTTCACTTGATATGCAAATATACATCTATTTTAAATATAACAGATAACATTGTGCAAAATATTTCACTTTTTTAGGACTTAAAGTCACAAAGTCGCAGAGCATTAATTTACTTTGCGACCTTATGACTTTTGCGACCTTACGACCTTATGACCTTGCGACCTTAATTTTTATTCTTCATCAGATTCTTCTCCTTGCGCAGGAAATGAAATTGACCAATTCTTGAAATCGAAGGTAACTCCTTCTATATGAAAATGGAATGTGGCGTCGTTATTTATATCCAATAATGTTTTGATAGGCAATCCTTTGATTTCAACATTGTCGCCTTTTATTGTTGCATTGAAAGTCTTCAATGGTGTCCATTGATATTGCGACATATCTAAATTGTTGGTTATTAAAATCGTCTTGCCTTCAAGAGAGTTTGCTTTCTCTCCGTTCAATCCGTTAACGACGGAGATTATCCAGGCGAAACCTTCGGCATCTGATATCGTGATGTTACCGTCTTCACCGACTGCATAACCCGCAGGTCGTGATGTCACTACATCAGACCAATGTTTCTTCTCGCTCGCTTCTTGCGAACATGCTGTAAATGAAAATGACGCGACTAACAACAACGTCATTAAAATAGTTTTGATTTGTGTTTTCATATTTTTTTATTTTTTAAAGTCAACAGACAACGGACAATAGACAACAGACTTTGTCCACAATTATTATTTTATTATTTTAATTTTCAATTTATTTGCTTTTCTTGTAAAGTCGCAAAGTATTAATTCACCTTACGACCCTGCGACTTTGTGACCTTAATTTTCAATTTTCTTTTTCCATTTCTCTCGCAGAGACGCAGAGAATCGCAGAGTTGTCATTTATTCCTTTGCGTACTTTGCGCCTTTGCGAGAATATAATTTGTTCTTTTATGTTTACATATCCCTACAATTGTAAATTGTTAATTATAAACTGTTAACTGAATCATACGTTCTTACGAACTCGCCGTTTTCAAAATAATAAAAACGATAATAATTCTTTTTATCGTATTTGTCGCCTAAGAGTTCTTTATAAAATTCTTCATCACAATGTTTCACATCTTCATCGAAATAATCAATATTTATTGAGAATAAAGGATTCTTTATGCTTTCTATCTGTAAGAACGCTTCTTTATAAGAATCGGCAATAACATAAAGTTCAATTCCTTTTTCATCGCAATATGACTGAGTGAGACCTAATGATGTACAATTTTCAGAAGTACATATAGGCAGCCATTTATAAACGATAACTTTTTCTTTAGTTTTCAAAAGTTCTCTCATCTGATTCGGATTGACGGCATAAATACGTCCGTCATTGGCCAAATCTTTTAACGATGTGGTGTCGGAAGTCCAGCAAACCATGTTTTTCTGTTCAGATGTCAAATCTCTCAGGAAACTTGTATCTCTTGCCGGAGGAAATTTAATGCAGATACACGACTGCATCACAAATGCCAAAGCAATAAATAAAAATAGTTTTTTCATAGGGTTATTTTTTTTAAGTCAACGGACAACAGACTTAAAGTCACAAAGCCGCAGAGTCACAAAGTCGCAGAGCATTAATTCACTTTGCGACCTTGCGACCTTATGACCTTGCGACTTTAATTTTCAGTTTTCAATTTTCTTAAGTATTTCAGAATAGTCTCTCAACTTATCAGCCTTATAAACGACTTTCTTGTCGGGCGAGATAAGATAATAATAATCCCAGAATTGAACATCGATGGCATTGAAGATACCTTTAGCGGAATATGTGATGTCTTCGCTTGAATGTTTCTTCGCATATTTCTCGATATATTCCATATTGTTCGACCTGTGCTCTATAGCCATAATCTTAACTCCTTCTTTTTCAAGGATTCTATATCCTAAAGAGTCTTTCTCTTGTGCGTATCGGTCGAGTTGTCGCATGGAATAGTCACTTGTTATGGTGCAGAAATTCAATAGCACCCAGCCATCCTGTTCTCTTAATGTCGTTGTATCGTTGTTCAAATCAACCAATGGGAAATCGAGGAGTTTGTCGGTGACGATGGTGTCGGACGAATGATAAGGTTCTGGGTTTGCGATATCATATCTCGAATATTTCTCATATTCCTTATTGTTGAAATTGAAGATGGAGTCTATATACGCCTGACGGTTTTCGAAACTGAAGTCATAAAAGGTGTAATAGACTTTCGACGAATATTGATATATTTCGCTATATGCGCTATCCATGATGTTAGTGGCGGCATTGACATACAATTTAATCCTATGCTCTTTATCATCAAATTTATAGACGTTATAAAGTTCGCCGTCAATCTCACGTTCGTCAAAACCGTTAAACAACTGAGTTATATTCTTTGAATGAGCGAAGTCTATTGGATAGAAATAATAAGGTATGTCGCGGAAATATCTCGGGATGAAACCATATTTGCCTAATGCATCGTAATGTCTGCTAAAGTCAAATATTGTGTTTTCATATTTTATCAAAGAACCTTCCGGCTTTTCTATCTTCTTATAATAATCATCATCAAGAAGATACATCGTTTCAATGCCGTATTGGTTATAAAACAACAGAGATCTTTTTCCGTCATATCTTATTATGACTTCAGATTCATCTTCAAAGAGCAGACTGTCGTTGCTATAATGCATGTACTTGAATTTGAACGAGACCCATTCATGTTCATCTGCCAACGTTTCCGCCTGATTCTTGAACTTCTTGTGAAGTTGTATGACATCTTTTATCGATGTCTCTTGAGCGTTCGCCGTCATACAGAAAAATACGACAGCAAACAATAATGTTGATATTCGTTTCATTTTTTATTTTTTTAAGTCAACAGACAACAGTCAACAGACTTTGTCCAGATTATTTTAGGGGACTTCTATAAATTGCTTTGCGAGTGATTTATGATTTTATCTTTGAGAAGATTTTTGTTTTTCTCGAAAGAGCATAGCGAGCTATGTGATTGAAAGAAAGACAAAAAGATTCCAAGAAAAAACATAAAGCACGCAAAAGTTTTTAACATGATTGTCCAAATTTATTTAAACGGGGAATTTATAGATGTCCCCTTTATTTAAATATTGAATTATGGATTCTTTTTCTACCTGATATTTGAAAATAGACGATCGATCCTATGATTGGGAAGATGAGAATTACCAATATCCATAAAAGTATATTCTTCTCACGTCTTTTGAAAATATCGACGAAAGCCCATATTACTAATATCAATTCAAGGATGAATGCGATTGATAATAATAAATCTATCATAATTTCTAAAGTTTAATATTATTTCTTAAATCTTTTACTAAAGACTGAGATGGAACCGACAATCATTATTATTATCAATGCCAGATTGAAATAATTCTTGTCGCCCATTTGCCAGTCGTTTATCAGGTTTATCGTGAAGAAAACTATGATGCCAATCGTCAACACCAACCTTATGATGTTGATGTTACGAAGCTTCTTCTGATATTTTTCAGGATTCTCTTCTGCTGTTCTGCGAAGATTCTTCTCTACTAAATTTCTTAATACCGTAGCGACGATAATGCAAACCACCGCCAAGATGAGGATTAATGTTGTGTTCATGCTTTTTTTATTTTAAAAACTGAGAATCTGAAAACCTCAAAATTTGAAAATTTCATCTTCCAAATTTCTCAATTTTTCAGTTTCTCAGTTTCTCAATTTCTTAATTTTTTATCAATCTTTCAACTTCTTCAATTGAAATTCCAAATAGTTTCAGTTTCTTGACTATCTCGGGGAGTTCCTCTTCCATGAACTGTTTTTTCTGTTCTTCGAGGATTATTGCCTTGGCGTTCTCGCCTACGTTGAATCCGATGCCTCGCTTGTTGATGATGATTTCCTTGCTCTGTAGCAACTCATACGAGCGCATCACGGTGTTCGGGTTGACGCCTACTTCTATCGCCATCTCCCGCACCGACATTATCTTTTCGCCTACATTATATCTTCCGTTCAATATCATCTCGCATATATGGAAATAAATCTGAAGATATATCGGCTGATGTGCCTTGAATTCCATAATCAATATTTTTGTTTTCTGATTTTATAATATGTGAAATAAAGCATTACCGATGAAAGAATTATGTTCCAAACATAAGAAGCGTAAACGAGACGTTTAATAAAAAGCTTGGCATATTCTATTAATGCTTCATCCGTAGCGAAATCCAAATCTCCAATTCTGATTATAGATCTGATAAATATTACCATCATCACTATTCCAATCAAAGCGAGTATCCCAATAGTCTTGCTCACCTTACGTTTCTTGAACACCATATTGGTAAATATGAATATTGAAACGTATGCCAACCAAGCGAAGAGACCTTGTAGTGGTAATTTGATTTCTTGTGCATACTCAGTCATATCAGAATCTCCTACTCTAACTAAATCATTATGCGAAAAATATTTAAAGATAAATCCATCGTATGGATTGCTTCCCGGAATCAATGTTAGTATCGTGTCTATCAGGGTAAAACCTGCTATATATAATAAAGGTGTGACCAATGCGCAATAGAACAACATGCTGAGGAATTTCTCTAAAGTAGAAGCCGGCATCATGGCGAATTGTATTCCTCTTCTTGAGTCGTTACATGTTTTGTAAAGACGTGAAGGTGCAAGTATCATCGCTATGATAAAAAGAGCGTTTAACATCACATAACGGAAATCTCCTGTGGCATCAGCACTATCGTGAAAGTTGGTGTAAAGCAGGAACCATATTCCTATCGGTATGGCGAAAAGTATCAATAACGTCCACCCGAATTTCTGAAAATAACTCATGGCATCGTACCTCAATACATTGCCAAATCTTCTTATATCAAATGTCTTGTTCATAATGTTTTATTTTTTAGTTAAGTAGAGATGTATCAATGATACCTAAATTATTAACAAACATTGATGCGTCTCATTAGGATTTATCTTAATTGCTATCTCTGATTTCTAAGACGCATCAATGATTTCTAATGTTGCAGGAAGCATTGATACGTCTCTACAAATATCAATTGTCAAATATCTCTTTAATTCTCTTCTTATTATTTCTCACTGCGTTGAAGAGTGCCTCCACGTTAACTTTGCTTTCCATCTCGAATTTGTTAGGAAGCACGTTGATGTAACCTCCCGGCATCATCTCCGAATAAAGAGCGTCGTCTGATCTCTCGGCGCCATATTCGAAGTAAAGTTTAGATGAAATCTCTTCGAAGGTAGCGTTGAGAAGCACCTCGTCATGATCGAGAATCACTATCGGGTCGATGAGGTTTTCCACGTCCTTCACCTGATGCGTGGAGATTATCACTGTCGTTTCATCGGTGCAATGCTGAAGAATGACTTTTCTGAACAACGCCTTCGATGGGATGTCGAGACCGTTGGTAGGTTCGTCTAAGAGCAGATAATCGGTGCGGAGTGAGAGCGCGCAGGCAAGCAACGCCTTCTTCTTCTGACCGTATGAAAGTGCGTCGAATTTCTTCGTGGCATCGACTTCGAGTTCATCCATAAGATTTAAGAAATACTCGTGGTCGTAGCGAGGATAGAACACGCCTAATTTCTTGACGAACTTCTCTGGAGTAGTGTCGTCGGTTATCACTTCTTCCGGAAGGAAAAATATGTTTTGGAGGAAATAAGGATTTCTCTCTGAAGGCACGAACTCATCGATGGTGCAAGTTCCTGCGGTAGGATGCTGCAATCCGCAGATGAGTTTCAGTAAGGTAGTTTTGCCCACTCCGTTTTCACCGAGGAGACCATATACGTTGCCTCTCTTGAAGTTGAGGCTGATGTTTTTGAAGACCGCTGCATTTTTGTAGCTGAAGTCTAAGGTGTTTATTGTTATCATTTTTTCTATATTTTTTTAAGTCAACGGACTTTAGTCACAAAGTCGCAGAGTCGCAAAGCCGCAGAGTATTAATTTACTTTGCGACCTTGAGACCTTATGACCTTGCGACCTTAATTTTCACCTTTCAATTTTCAATTTATTAATGATTTCCTCATAGTCTCCCAAATCGCCTGTTTCATAGACTATTTGTTTGTCGGGAGATATCAAGTAATAATATCCCAAAGCGGGGAGGTTTATTGTTGCTCCTATCCCTTTTCCGGAATACATTATATCTTTAGAATTCGTAAGTTGCGCTCTTTTTGCGATAAGTTCCATATCATCTGACTTATGTTCTATCGCCAGGATTTTAATTTCTTCTTTTTCAAGGATTCTATATCCCAAAGAATCAATCTCGTGAGCATATTCCTTAAGATGTTCTATACACGGACCGCATCCTGTTGTCCAGAAGTTAAGCAGAACCCAGCCTTCTTGTTCACGAATTGAAGTGGTGTCGCCTTGTAAGCTAACCAAAGGATAATCCAACAAATCGTCATTAGCAGTTTTGTTCTGCGAATAAGGACGATATTGATAAAATGTCTTTTCATCGTAACGTGAATAATCGTTGTAGCGAGCGTCTGTCAGGTCGAATACGGAATCAAAGATATGTTGTTTAGAATCGAAATTATAATTATCTATCTTATAATAATTTCTGAATATGTTACCATATTCATCCACGTATTCAGGACCTTCGGTAAGCACTTTATCATTATGGAGTTTTGATGTGGAAAAACAATAGACGCTGTCGATAAGACCTGTCGTATTGTTTATAAAGGTATGTGTTCTGTCGTAGAAAATCTTGAACTCTGTGGTGACAAATGGGTCCAATGTGTGATATTTGGAATACTGCTGTCCGTTAATATCCACAACTTCCTTGCTTACAACCATACCTGGGATACAGAATTTTGATTTTATCTTCGATTGTGTTGGATAAAGGAAGTAACCGATATTCATGAAATAAGCAGACAAATCATCCATCGTAGAGAACGAATGGTAATAATCCCAAAATACATGTTTATTTTTAAAAACGATTATATTATTATTATTGTGTTCTATCCTTTCAGATTTATGTTTTGTTAAAAGATATTCTTCACGATAAACATCATCGTATGGATCTTTACATTTCACGTAAATAGCAGGATTTTTCTTGTCATAATGCAGTATGACGTTATATTCCGTACTCCAGTTTAAAGTATCGTTTCTGAAGTTCTGACGGTAAACGTCAAAGCTGAGCCATTCATGTTTCTCAGCCATTTCCTTTGCTGCACGTTTGAATTCTTTTTCAATTTTTCTTGGTTTCTGTGCGTTGCACGACATTATTAATATAATAAGGAGTGCCGCCAATAGGGACGATTTTTTTAATGTTGTATTTGTTTTCATATTTTTTGTTTTTAAAGTTAATTTAATGTCAACGGACAACAGTCAAGACACACGTCCGTGTGTCTCTACATGAGTTTGTGCCATTCTCTCTCGTAGAGACGTACGGACGTACGTCTTAAACAAAAAAAGAATTCCTGCAAACCTTTAGTCTTTTGTCTTTAGTCTTTTGTCAAATAATTTTCAACTTTCAATTTTCAATTTCTTCATGTCCCTACTTTTCTTATCTTTGCAAAGCAAAGTCTCAAGTAGGTTTTGTTCGCTTAGTGTTGTGATGCAGTCGACGGTTTCTTTTGCCCATATACCGTTTGCTGCCGCAACACTTTTTTTAGTTTTCAGCTATCAGCTCATAAACTTCAGCAAATTGCTGATGACTTACCGCTGACAGCTATTATCATTTTAAAATTCTATCAGTTCAATATGTCAAAGAACTTTTTTAGTCAACAGACAACAGACAACGGTCAACAGACTTTGTCCGCAGTTTTCTCTCTCGTAGAGACGCACGGACGTACGTCTTAAACAAAGAAAGAATTCCTGCAAACTTTTGTCTTTAGTCTTTAGTCGTTTTTCAGATAAACTTTTAAACTTAAAACTTATCAACTTATAACTACTATCAACTATAAACTCTGAACTATAAACTCTACCAGTCTGCTGTATTAGTTAACTAAGACACTGCAAAAGTACACAAAATATTTTACATGTCAAGAGAAAAATGAAAAATTTTGAAAAAAAAATATGAGGCTCAGTTGTCTCGATTATTTTCTTTATATTTGCAGACTAAATTAGATTTGAAGGACGTGGTTCAAGCTAAAGCGCGATACTTGCATTATCTTTCAAATCTATTTTTATTTAACCTCCACTTTATTCACAGAATATTGAATGTACTTTCCTTCCACATTAACACCTATTGTTAACTTGACAGTAAAATTCATATACTCAAATTTATCATCTGTAAATTTATAATATAACATCAACATCTTTTTGTAACCGTTTTTAACCTGTGTGCCCGTTTTGGGTTTATCATATTCTATTGCTTCATTCAAAGGCATCGCATTTCTAACAACGATATCGAGATATTTTACTGCATAAGTAGATTGCCATTTCCTTGGAGCAATGGCTTTGACTTTCTTATCGCTTTCGTTCTTTTTTATGTATATATTGGCATGTAAAAACTTATTATAAATATAGTGACTACGTTTCCAAAGCTTTGTATAATAAGTTTCTATCAGTTTACGTCGTTCACAAATAAGAGTTTTCATTGTCGGTATTCCCTCTATAAATTCAGGAATGATCTGAGCATTAACAGTTTTCATAAAGTTTGATTTTTGATGTATGGTTAATATAGAACTTTGCCATTATTTGATGTCCGAAATAAATCATGGCGAATCCTATAGTTACAAATGTAAAGATTATATTTTACATGTCAAGAGAAAAATGTTTTTTTTTTTTGCGAAAAAAACATAACTTTGCCGTATTAAAATGAATGTATGATGAAAAGGTTTCTGATTATAATATCGCTGTTCTTCATATCATTAACAGCGTATTCACAGGTCGCGGTAAATGACTCTATTCCTGGAAGCAAGAAAATAACAATCTCCACTTATATTGTGGGCGACAGCGTTCGCATCGATGATAAATATGTCGGTAAAACTCCGCTCGACATTTTTATTATACCTGGAAAACATAATGTGGAAGTATGGCGCGACAAGGCGTTCGACATCAGAGAGATTGAAATCACAGAAGAATCTAAGCCTTTGGTTTTATTCCGTCCTAAGAGAGAGACCTTAGCTCAATATCTTTCAAAAGGCGTCAACTTCGTCACACTCAATGCTGCCTATTCCTTAGCGCCGCAAATGTCGTTTGGATTGACATACGGTAGCGTCGAAAAATACGGATGGTTCGTATCTGTGATGTCGGACCTCGATTTCTACGGGTTTACGAGCGAAGGCTTTACAGAAGGCGGTATCATTACACTGACAGGAAACGACAGGACTACACGCTTCTCTTTAACAGGTGGCGCGATTATAAATTTAGATAAATGTGTATGTCTCAGGGCTGGTGCAGGTTTTGGCATGAGAGTAAGGGAAATCGAGACAATCGAAAATGAGTGGTATCGATATGATAAGAATTCAACCGTTGGTGTAGACGTCACGTTAGGATGTTTGTTTAATCTGAAACATCTTACGATAAGCGTTGATATGGTGACAACAAACTTCAAGACTATTGAAGGTAAATTAGGACTTGGTTTTAACTGGAGAAAAAAATAAGATTATATGAAAAGGATTTCTTTGATAATAGTGATGACATTGATGGCAGTTCTTGTGTCGTGCAAGAAGGATACTGTTTTTGTAGAAGATTCAAATTGTATAGTTGTTAATGGTGAGCCTATTGAATATAATATGATTTATGTAGAAGGAGGTCAGTTTGAGATGGGATGCGAGGATTCGGAATCTCATTGGACGGAGTTTCCTGTACACACTGTGACCCTCGACAGTTATTATATAGGTGAGACGGAGGTTACCCAAGAACTGTGGACTGCTGTGATGGGAAGCAATCCGAGTTATTTTGTGGGCGACAGACGTCCCGTGGATAATGTCTCATGGTACGATTGTCAGGAATTCATTTCAAGGCTGAACCATCTTACAGGCAAGACGTTCCGGCTTCCTACGGAGGCGGAATGGGAATATGCCGCTCGGGGCGGACGTATGAGTAAGGGTTACAAATATGCAGGCAACGATCTTTTATATCAGTTCGCTTGGTATATTGAAAATAGCGGCGCACAATCTAAAAAAGTGAAAAGCAAGGCTCCTAACGAACTCGGTATCTATGATATGAGCGGCAACCTCTGGGAATGGTGCAACGATTGGTATGCTGTTTACCAAAGTGGTTATTATATCAACCCAACAGGACCTGCTACAGGTAATTTCAAGGTGTTACGTGGTGGCAGCTGGCAAGACTATCCTACGCAAAACAGAGTCTATTACAGAAACAATGAAGTACATCCGGAATCGAGAAATAACGTCTATGGATTCAGATTGGTGATGGAGAAACTGTAATCAATTCATAATGCATAATTTATGATGAACGATATTTATAACAATAATTCTCGTTCATCATATTTTTTTTGTTAACTTTGCACCCTTGTTGAAAGGACATTTTAATCATTATTTTTATTTAAAAAATCAAATCATGAAAAAGTATTTTGTTTTAATTGCTGTGGTTTGCGGTATTTTGTTTTCCTGCAAACCAGAACCTCAATTACCTTCTGTAAGTACTCATCCAGTAACAGAAGTGACATCAGAGAGTGCTTTATGTTCGGGAAAGATAACTGACAGTGGCAATGATGAGATTTCCTCAAAAGGTTTCTGCTGGAGTACAAGTCAGAATCCTACGTTAAATGACAATGTAACGACAGAACTATCAAGGAATGAACCTAATATGGAGCATTTTACTGCGACAATTCGTAACTTGAAAGACAGCACGACTTACTATGTCAGAGCTTTCGCTACAAATAGCGTAGGTACAGCATACGGCAGTGAGCAAACATTCACTACTTTAAAAGCTGATGACAATGGTGGCGGTGATGACAACGGTGGCGATGACAATGGCGGCGATGACAATGGTGGTGATGACAACGGAGGCGATGATGATGGTGGTGATGACAATGGCGGTGACGACAACGGAGGTGATGATAATGGTGGTGATGATAATGGTGGTGATGACAATGGTGAAATTGATGTAGTTGCACCGACAGTTGTTACATTGTCGGCAAGTTGTATTTCTTTCAATACAGCATCGATAGGCGCTGAAGTGACTGCAGATGGCGGTGCTGAGGTTACAACACGTGGTTTTTATTGGAATGAAAAAAGTGTGGAATATGAAGGCGAGTTGCCTTTAAATGATAATAAAGTTGAAGCCGGTTCTGGTGTAGGTCCATTTAATTATCAGCTTACTGATTTAAAAGAAGGTACTGAATACAGAGTGATGGCTTTTGCAACTAACGATGCTGGTACATCTTACGGTGAGATAGTTTATTTTGTTACCGAGAAAAATGAAATTGAAATAGAGTTGCCAACTGTTACAACTGTCACGGTTTCAGAAATAACATACAATACAGCAGTGGTAAGTGCCGAGGTCCTTACTGACGGTGGCGCAGATGTTATTGAACGTGGTTTTATGTGGAATAAAACTGATGCAGGCGACAACAATACTGAACGTGTGAAAGTTGGAGAAGGTTTAGGAACATATTCTTTTAAATTATTAGGATTACAAGAAGTTACATCGTATAATGTAGTTGCCTACGCTGTAAACAGCAAAGGTGAAGTCGTTAGTGAACCTGTTGTTTTCACAACAGAAGCAAACGATGAAGTGATAGAATATGAATATGTTGATTTAGGTCTTCCGAGCGGAGTGAAATGGGCTATGCACAATGTCGGAACCACATATCCTGAAGGTCATGGCGATCATTTTGCTTGGGGTGAGATAGAGCCAAAAGCTACATACGAGTCAGGCAACTGTTCTTCAAATTATCAGGATTTAGGCGACATCTCTGGTAATCCGCTATATGACGCTGCTGCTGCAAAATGGGGTAATGGATGGAGAATGCCTACTTTGGAAGAGATGTACGAACTCACACAAGAATGCACTTGGACTTGGGTTGAAGATAATGGCATTGTGGGTTATAAAGTGACTTCAAAGACAAACGGAAATCATATCTTCCTGCCAGCTGCTGGATTCCGAGTAAATGATCAATTGTTAGATAAAGACTTTTTCGGCTATTATTGGATGTCAACACCATACGAAGAAGAAGGTGCAGCACCAACATTAAATAAAGCATGTTTCTTAGATATGTGTTCATATCAGTTCTACTGCAACTGGAGTCTCCGTCGTAACGGCATGACAATACGTCCGGTGAAAGACTGAGCATCTTTAGAACCTTAAAAAAATAGAGCCCTTGAAAATCAAGAAATAACGTTTATGGATTCAGATTAGTGATGGAGAAACTGTAATCGATTATTAATGCATAATGCATAATTTATGATGGACGATAATTATTGTTATAAATATCGTTCATCATATTTTTTTGTTAACTTTGTGGTCTCGTTGAAAGGAAAGTTTTATTTTGTTATTGTAGAAATGCCGATATGATATCTCTTATGTCGGTGTCTTCTTCTATACACATTCTCTCCTTGATTTTTTTCATCCTTTCCCAGACGGTCTTGCGGTTTTTGCTGAGAAGTAATGTGATCTTATAATTGTCTTGTCTCAACAATATGAGGCAGAGATAAACTAAATCCCCCTTTTTAAGATTTGGAAAACTTTGGCATATTCTGACAGTGAAATTATTCAAATGAATGTCGGCACTTGTCAACAATAGTGTTATATCATTATCACATAAAGGTAAGATTCTGTTGTTGTTTTGTAATAGTATTCTTTTGCAGATGTCAGATGCATAGAAGGCGTTCAAATCGATAGGGGAGTCAATATCGTGAATTTTGTCTTTGATGCTCGATAATTCCAAATTCTGAGATTTGATGATCTCATCTTTTCTCTTCAATTCTTCGTTCTTACTTTTTATCTTACCTTCTATGATGGATTGTCTGAATCTCAGATCGTTGATGACTGACTTTTTTTCTTCAATCTCATTTTCTTTATCAGCGAGCTGTGTGTTAAGATTTTTGCTTTTTCTTCTATATCGGATAATCAAATAAGTGGAAATGACTATTGCAATTGCTGTTATGGGTATGAATACAGAAGCGTACATTCTTTTCAGTCTGACCTCATGTCCTTTATGTTTTCTTAATAAATAGTCGTTATAAACTTTTTGTAATGTGTCTTTTTCTATGCTGTTGTTGATTTCATCATTAGAAAATTTGAAGTAAATGTTGCCATAATAATTTTTATTGCTGATATCGTTAATAGAATCATATAATGCATAAAGAGTCTTCGAACTTGCGAACCTGATATTTTCGTCGTCGCTTTTGAAACTTCTTTTCAGATAAATTTCTGCTGAATCGTAAACCTTATCTTTGTAAAACATTTCGCCTAAGGTAAAGCAATAGGCTTCGTAAACGCATTTAATGTCCGTTTTTCTGATATTGTCTTTCAGGATATAATATGCGCTGTCTTTGTCACCTCTACCATATAATATCTTGGCTATACTTTTTTGGATATCGGTATAGTTGTTTTTGTTGGTGCTGGTTTTCAAAGACTCATAATAATAGATTAAGGCGTTATCTGTATTACCTGAAATATGATATGAATTGCCTATGTATTTTAGGATGTTACCTGCGAGTTCATTGTCACCGAGAGCATTGGCGTATTTTAATGATATGTTGTATTGCATCAACGCTATATAGAAACAATTTTCGTCATAGAATAATTCGCCGATCCTGATGTGAATCAAAGCCACAAATCTTATTTTCTCGTAATCAGGGCTTTGAACTTCGAGCTTCGAGCTTTGAGTATTGCGACCTTGCGACTTTATCCTTTTTTCAGATTCTGAGGTTTTCATATTTTCAGTTTCTGCCTCCATAATCTCAAGTGCGCATAGATAATGCTCGCAGGCTCCGACGATGTCATCGCGTTCGGTGAGACCGACGGCATGGTAGTAATGCGCGCGAGCGCGCAAGAATTCTAGAATTTTAGAATTCTGGAACTTTAGAAGTTCGTGATGGTCAACGTTATTTTGAATCTGAGAATCTGAGAAACTGAAAACCTGAGAGGTGCTTTGAGTTTCGAGCTGTGAGCTTTGAGTATTTTGGAATCTTTGCTCATTGCTCATAGCTCGTGGCTCGAAGCTTTTTTCAGATTCTGAGGTTTTCAGATTCTCAGATTTTAAAAAAGGCTCATAGCTCATGGCTCGCTGCTCGCAGCTGTCAAAAAACATCACCGCAGCTTTAACTTCTTCAAAATTATATTGCGGGAGATAGTTTTTATATAAAGAGTCGGCGAGACGGATTTGGTT
>JAZUSL010000024.1:0-3965 GCA_045606705.1 Bacteroidales bacterium | reverse complement strand
CGGCTCAGGACTTTTGGTCTTGGCAGGACTTGGCGTTGCTTACGCTATGCGCAAGAAGGATTGAAAATTGTAGAGACGTCACCCCTGTGGCGTCTTTGAAATAGACAATCAATGTAGAGACGTCACCCCTGTGGCGTCTTTGAATTGAAAATTGAAAATTTGGTCTAAGGGAATTAGGAATATGGACAATGTCTGTTGTCTGTTGACTGTTGTCCGTTGACCAGATTGAAAATTAAGGAGGCATCACTAATTCAAGATAAGTGATGCCTTTTTGTTTATGACTACGTGCTACAGACGTTAGTTCTTGTTACAAAAAAAACTTCTTAACATCTGTCGGATGTTTAATATTTTTTATTAAGTTTGCGAGTTTCAAAATGTAGAGTGGGATAATTATACCCATACCATATTTTGTGATGGTTTTTATATTTGGTATTAACTTTTGTAAATAATTGTAAATAAAGGGAAAACAAATTTTTAAATTAACATTTTTATTAACTAAATCGTATTATTATGAAAAGATTGTTTCTTTTTACAATGATGTGCTTATTCGGACTTTTCGGTTCGTTAAATGCACAGACGGTAGATTTGGTTATTGGAGAAGAAGGTACGACTTCTAATGCCAATATTCCATTTTATACCTACTACAATTACTCGATTTCACAGCAGATCTACACTGCTGAAGAAATGTGGGGAATGTCAGAATCAACAATTTCAACAATCGGTTTCAAGCAATTCGATTCAAACGTGAGAACACGTAACATCGCTATCTATTTGCTTAACACCGATAGAACAAGTTTCACTTACTACGGCAGCGACTGGGAACCTGTGACAGAAGCCGACTTGGTTTTCTCAGGTCAGGTAACAACTCCTGGCGTGGCAGGTGCTTGGATGGACATCGAGTTGCAAACTCCTTTCCACTACACAGGCGGTAATGTGTTGGTTTGTGTTTTAGATAACACAGGAAGTTATCAAACAGCATGTTCATTCTATACCTACAATGCTGGTTACACAATAAGAAATCTCTATGCTTTTAGAGATCCATCAGCTTATGATCCAGCAAATCCTGGAGTAGGTGGCAGTCATTCAATGGACTGGGCTTCTGGTAACTATCGTAACAACGTTATCAAATTCAACGCTACAGTTCCAGCAGACTTCGCTTCATTGACAGTGGCTCCAGAAGTCATCGACCTCGGTGCACGTCCAAACGGCGCATGGATGCGTCCAGCTGAAGTAGTTGTCGGAACAAAAGCTTTCAGCTTAGACATCAATGCAGTTGAACCAACAGACTCATACTTCCAAGTTTCAGATGTTGAATATCCAGCTCACGTAACAACAAAACAAGCTTTAGAACTCGACATCGTTCATGGTGAAGCAGAAGGTACAGTAGACGCACAACTCGCTATCTCTTACAACAATTCAAGAGCTATCGAACTCGTCGACATCACAGCTTTCGCTTATACTCCAGCAGCTAACGACGTTTTCGAGACAGCAGAAGAAATCGCTTCATATCCTTTCAGCGCAACACCTGATATGGCAACAGTTTATGACAACTATCAGTTGCCAGGTTATGAACAAGACGGTAAAGATGTAGTCTATGCTATGGAATTCGACAATGACGTTGTTCTCTCAGCTAACGTAACAGGATATAACGGCAAGGTAGCTGTTTATACAGAAGACTTCGCTGGTGAAGAAGGTCCTATGGCTGACAACAACTACGAAGGTCCAGAAGTAGGTTATGCTCCAATACCAGCTCCAACAAAATTCAGCTATGATTTTGAATGGGCAAACACAGATGGTTGGGACATCATCGACGCTGACGAAGACGGCTACAAATGGCAATCATCATACTACACATTAGGTTATCCAGGTGGCTTCGGTCATAACAGCGAATTCTGTATGACATCATTATCATACGCATATATGCCGTTAGATCCAGATAACTACATGGTGACAGAAGAAAAATATTCTATCTTCCCAACATCAGAACTTTCATTCTGGGTTGCAACAGCAGCTATGTATCCATCAGAACACTACGGCGTAGCAGTTTCAACAGACGGTGAAAACTTCACAACAATCTATGAAGAAACATACGGCGAATGGAAAGGCGGCGACCGCGACCGTGACCAAGACAACGGTTTGTCAGACTGGAAACAAGTTGTTGTTTCTCTCGCTGACTATGCAGGTCAGGAAATTTATGTAGCTATCCGTCACTTCAACAGTGCTGACAACTACGTCCTCTGCGTTGACGATATTGAATTGTCAAAATACGGCGCAAGAAGAGGTAACAACATCAGCGAAATGGTTCTTCCAGCAGGTAAATATTATGTAGCAGCATCTTCAACAGAAGCTTTCACACTTAATGTTAACGCTGAAACAATTCCAGTTCCTGAAAAAGCTTACAACCCATCTCCATCTAATGGCGCACAAGATCTCCAAGATCCTAACTTGTCATGGACATTCGGTAAATATACAGTAGAATACCAATTGTTATTCGGTACTACATATCCTCCTCAAGATGTTTATGTAGACTGGACAGACAATCTCGAAATCGGTCACGTCATCCGCGACTTGTACAACAACAAGAACTACTTCTGGCAAGTCAACGCTCGTAACAGCAGCGGTACAACATACGGCGATGTATGGGGATTCACAACAACATTAAATATCCCTACAGACTTGGCATTGACAAGTGCTAACATCTATGAAGGTGAGACAACAACTCTTTCATGGGAAGCTGTAGCAGACCGTTCTTACAGAGGTTACAACGTTTACGTAAACGGTGAAAAAGTTAACAACACACTCGTTACAGAAACATCATACGAATTGGCAGGTCTTGAATATAATATGGAAGGTAACCAAGTCAACGTAACAGCAGTTTATGACGAAGGCGAATCAGCAATGAGTAATCCAGTTTACGTTTACGTGACAGGTATGACAGAAGTTGCAGGTAACATCTATGAACAAGACGGCGTTACTCCAATCGCTGGCGGCAGTGTCTCATTCGCAGGTACTGACGAAATCGGTAACCCAGCTTCTTACTCATTCCAAGTCGATGAAACAGGTGCATACGCAGGCGAACTCCTCGCTGGTAGCTATATCGCAACAGCAGTCGTCGATTTATATCAAAACAAAGATATTGAAATCGTTGTAGAATACGGTAAAGAAAATATCGTTAACTTCAATATGACAGAAGTTTTCAACCCTGTTAAATATATTGAAGCAAAACTTATCTATGCAGAAGATCCAGATCAACCAGAAGATCCAGATCAACCAGAAACAGAATTATATCGTATCAAGACTTCTGACGGTAAATACCTCCACGTATTCAATAATACAGAACATCAATCAGGACCTTTCGGTGGCGTTGGCGTAGCTAACTATGCAGAAAGTAATGCTCAATTGTTCGAAATAGAAGAAAACGGTACACAGGTATATCTCAAATCAGCTGACGGTTACTATGTAAAATGCTGGGCATGGAATGTTGACGCATACAGCACAACAGACAAGACAGCTTTAGTAATGGAAGATAATGGTAATGGCACATTCCGTATCAAGAATACAGATAACTACAAATATTTCAAAGTAGAATATGTTGCTGACGGTGGTCAATACTTCATCTTCGGTGACTGCGACGGCAGCAATGGTTCAATCGAGTCATGGACACTCGAACCAGTTAACACAAGAGATGAATCAGAAGCTACTGGCGTTCAAGTTGTATGGGGTATGCAACGTTATGGTGCTCCAGGTGAAGACTTCGAAACAGGCGACTTCTCAGCAAACGAATGGAACAACGCAGTAAGCGACTATCCATGGGTTATCGAAGAAGGCGGCAACGAAAGCGACTACGCAATGCGTTCAAACTGCGCCGGCGTTGACTACGGTATCTCAGCAATCGAAATCACAGTTGAAGTACCATATAACGGCTTGGTAGGTTTCGACTATAAGATATCAAGTGAACAAGCATA
>JAZUSL010000023.1:0-79357 GCA_045606705.1 Bacteroidales bacterium | reverse complement strand
TTTTTATTCTCGAACAATTTCTCTATCTCGATATATTTAGCTTCCGACAGTTTCTCCAACTGAACGCTAAGATTACCAGAAGAAGCTTCCGTTTCTGTTTTAATATACACAAAATCAGCCTCTTCGACATTAAGCAAAATCGACATAATAGCCAATCTCAATTCAGAATGCAACAATGGATCTAATTTCTTGAACATGACTATTCTTTTTTCGACTGCAAATTTAATATAATTCCAGGTATCAGCATGGAGATGAGCGATGCTATGCTAATCAGTAATGTCAAATCGGCACCGTTTAAGGAATAGTATGCGAAATGACATCCTAATCCATTGATTATGCCTGAAATCATAATCCATTTGTTGTTTACGATGAAACCTGTAATCAAGGTTGTGAATCCTAATAATATTACTATTATCCATGTCAATACGGCGGATTCTATTGGAGCAAGAGCAATTGAATATTGAGCGTCAACGTAAATTGGTGATATGAAACAAAATATGATACTCAGTCCGATAGCGAAAATGCCGTATGAAATCCACACATAGCCAATAATCTCGCCAAGGAAATTCTTAGTCTTGACCTTCTTCTCTTTTTTCTTGTCGATAATAGAAAATACTATCCAAAGAATTATTGTGCTGAACCACAAGAAATTCCAAGCAGGATTATCTGTCGATTTCCATACAAACCAAACAACAAGAGAGAGTAATAAGATAGACATTCCCCATATTATTAATGGAGTTCCAGCGTTCTTTTCAAATTCGCGTCTGCTTCTACGAACAGCCTCGCTTATTATTTGCAGACTCTTTTCAGGATTTAATTCATTTGATTCCATTTTAAATTCGTTTAATTAGTTTTACAATATTTACTCTGATTCTTTTCAATCAGCAATCCGGATTTGCCGATGAAAAGAATTGTCTCGCGAAGACTTTGCAAATATAAACAAGTTTATGTTATAAACCAAATTAATTTTCAATTATTTGTAAGAAAATCTCGTTTCAACTAATCATCAAGCAAAAAATACAATAATTTCGGAATATAATCCAAAATTATTGCCATTTTTTTTGGAATATAATCCAAAATTATAGAAATTAAAACTAACACATTTAATATGTAAGTACAATTTTCTTCTACGAGTACCCAATGCGTTAGGGATTGAAGCGGCATCCTTTTGGAGCGAAGCGGAAAAAGATATAGCGGAAAGCCCCACGGCGATAGCCGGAACGCCCACATTAATTCATAATGTATAATTCATAATGCATAATTCATAATGATAATTGAACGATGAGCTGTGGGCAAAAGCAGTGTCAACGAACCATATGCCACATCTTATGACCTAAGAAATCTTTTTCTTCAACTCTTTCAAAACCAAGAGATTTATAAAGTCGCTCTGCTTTAGGATTTTCGAAATCAACCAAAAGACCCAATGGCTTGTTATACTTTTCGGAAGCGATTTCTTTCAAAGCAAGAATCAACTTCGCTCCTACCCCACAGCCTCTATATTCCGGTAAAACTCCGAGACTATCAAGATAATACTCAGAAGCATCAGTCTCATCTTCAGTAATTTTCAGTTCTTCACCTCTATATTTAGAAATCACTTTCAGAGTCGCTTCACGAAGTATTTGTAAGTCAGCACCATTGTAAGCGACAGCAACGCCAGCATTTACACCTTCAACCTCAGCTATAAGAGCGTTATTATAACTATATTGCGAGGTCTCCATAGAAGCCAACTCCTTTAAAACCAAATCGTAATTCCTACCACAATAATAAGTTGCGATGTCATCGCCTATTGCCATCGCCACGACTTCCGCTATCAGAGAAACGTCGTCTTTAGTAGCTTTTCTAATTCTAATGTCTTTCATAAAAAAAACTATAAGGTATATACATCAATATAAAAAACCGAATGCCCACAAAGGTATCTTACGAAAAATAGCATTGTCAATATCATCTGCAGCAACATTATTCCTCATTCTGAATTTGTTTTAATCCTTTATCAGAACCTCCGACCTCTATAACAATCTCTTTGTCTATCCTAAAATCACCAGTTTTAAGACCACCGTACTCAACAATATGCCCTGCAGCACATAACTGGTTACAGAAAAAAGTTTCTCTAACAGTTCCTATTTCAGGATTAGAATCTGAAAGCGTGTAAAGAATATTACTATTGTCTATAAGTATTTTGTCAGGTTTTTGCAGGTCTGTTATAGTATCTATCTTAGTAAATAATCTCCTTATTAGTGCTGCTTCCTCTAAATTTTTAAGATATTTCAACGTTGTTGGCCTCTGGATACCAATAGTTCTAGACAATTTCGAAATATCACACCATTATAAAGTTAGTGCGAATATAAATGTTTTTTACAAAATACAAATAGAGACAATAAATGTTTTTTACAAAATACAACAAAAATCATTCAACAACTTCAACATAAAAACTTACCGGACGAAAACCGTCGTTACAAGAAAGCATGGCAGAATACGGATTCTTCATCCAACCGTCGAAGAAATTACCGCCGCCTTCAGCGAGTTCCTTGACGAAAGGAAGCAAAGTCTCCCATGCGCTATCGCACAGTCCCTCAGGTTTTTGAGCATTTTTAACGATGAAAGTCTGCCCGAGCTTCAAATCGCAGGCATGCTCTATTGGGTTTTCATATTGCGCCACCAAGTCGTCGTAGCGAGTCATGCGCATCACTGTTATTTTCAGAGTTTTCATAAACAAGGAATTTTATCTATTATCAACAAACAAAGTTATAAAGTCTCAAAGATAATATTTTTTATATTATCCACTGCATTCAACACTAAAAATCTCATATTATCCGCAGACATCATTTTGAAATGATTTCGAATCTATCTTTATTAATCTTCTTGATGTAATAAGTTTCGTTAAGATCAAGGTGATAATTGTTATCTTCATTATATGGCAAAACGAAATAACTCCAATCAGAAGTGACCAATACTCCATCATTAGTTTCAACCACGCCAAAGTCACCCGACAATCGCATTGATTTATAAATATTACCCAAGTTATCATACGGAATCACTCTTTCATTCGGATTATACGTAAAATTGACACCATTATTTTTTATATATAAAGATGGTGACGCATCAAACTTCCTTCTCATTATATTTGCATCTTGCTTCAAAGACGTCAACCTTTCATACTCATTATTAATAAAAACTTCTATATTATAACATTCAACTAAATTTGATATGAATGCATCTTTATCAATGTCAGTATTTATATCAACAATGTTTAACAAAATATCATTCATCGTACTCCCTGACATAACATCATTTTTCCAGTTTGACGAAATCTCATCTAAGATAAAACCGTACGCAGGACCTGTAACATACGCAAACGAATGAGTATAAGTATCATATCCCAAAGCATTCTCAATTTTATTCAAAAGAATCGCTTTCATTAAAATATAATTCTTATCGTCATTCGCCAGAACCTTAAGAGCCGTATACTCTGCCAATCCTTCATGACATTCATATTCATCTTCATTATTATTAGGATATTTTTCTTGTCTTATCATCCTTATTGTCAGAGCATTGACAAGATCATTATTATCACCATCATTCATCAAAGCATGATTTAAGGCAATCATTTCCATTTTCAATAAAATCGCAGCCTCTACATTCTCTAGATGCGTGTTATTAGACATAACAGATAACACTCCAATCTCATTTTGTACTCTATGCCAACTCTCATGAACAAGAAGAAGGTTTCTTTCAATATCATTATCGAAATCCATTCTACTAACACAAGTCCACAATTCATCGGAGAAAGTCAATGCTGTGTTTGCAATATTATATTCGTCAGGCAAAAAACCGAGATAAACATTTCCATTCTTTTTTAGCAATCCATTCTTATCCTGTCGGTTGGCGACAATCATTCTACTCTCTGGATCAACGAACATTGTCGGACCATACATATTAATTCCCCATAACATCGCCGAATCATGTTTCAATATTGACTCTAATTCTTTAAAATGTCGTTCAGCATTCATAAACTGTTTATCAGATTGCGAATAAAATTGACAACTCATTGATCCTGACAACAAAAACATCATAAAAAACATACAAAAGCATAGTCTATTCATAAGTAAAATTATTTATTGGTTAATTATGCAAAATTACATTGGCAAGTCTTTTTGACAAAAAATAATCATAACTATAAAATTGATAATTATTACTAAATTGTTATTGAATCCAACATTTAATATTTCAATTGCAAAAAAACTTACCTTTGCATTATGGAAAAACGAATTAGAACACTTCATTGGCTGACAATCATTACGATAATAGCTTTCTGCGCCATACAATGTTATTGGCTTTACAACCGTTCTGTTATTGCCGTTGAGGATCACAAAGAAGAATTGTACAAAACCGTCCTTGATGTGATGGACGAAGAGCTAAAACTCAGAAAAGAAATCCAACGTAGCGACATCGGCATCCGCACCAACACTAACATATATTCATCACAACATAAAAGTAATAGCACATTAAGAATCATGTTCGACATCTTTGTTGTTGAAAAGGTCAAATTTGATCTTGTCAACACAGACAATTCAGAACTAAAAGATATTATCAACATCTACAAAGACTCTCTTCCATCGGGCATAACACACTATAGTTTCGAAACCGAAGGCAAAGCCTCAAGCCCCAACGAATATGACGCATTAGGACGTTTCATCACTGACCTACAAGCACCTTTTCATAAGATGAGACTCGACTCACTCTTGAAACTGCGCAACATCATTGCCGAAGACATCAACACTAAAAAAGTTGATTCAATGGTCTGGCATTCTTCAAAAAGCAATCACGCTTCCTTATTAAAACCGAAAATCACCATAACATATCCATACGACATATTCGATGGCGAGACTGTAGAAATAGTATTACCGATAAAACTCAACCCTGTAATTTCCAAAGTAGCAGGAGTATTTTCATTAACTTTTGTGTTATCAATATTGCTTACCGTTTGTCTCATTCTACAAATTACCACAATCAGAAGACAGCGTAACTTAGAGAATGTTCGTAGGGATTATATTCTCACAATGATACACGAACTAAAACGACCTATCTCCACTCTAAAAATGTGTGTCTCATTCATGCGCAACGACAAGTTTATAAACGATAAGGAAAGCAGATATGCCATAATAGCAGATTCATGCAATGAACTCGACAAGCTCACTTCATATTTTTCCAAACTACGTGACATGAGCATCAACGATTCTACAGATATCCCTATTTCATTATCTACATTCGAACTAAAACAAATTTTTGAAGAGTGCGTAAAAAAACTCTCAATCCCTTCTAACAAAACCGCTGAAATACATATTATTTCAAATGATAGAATAGATATAACCGCCGACAAGATTCACATCTCTAACATCATAAACAATCTTCTGGAAAACTCGATAAAATATTCAGAAGAAAATGTGAACATAGAGATAGATTATCACAAAGAACCAGACTGCATTGTCATCTCCATAAAGGACAACGGATTAGGGATTCCAAAATCAGACATAAAATTTATTTTCGATAAATTCTATCGGGGAAAGTCATCGCAAAACAATGAGATTCCGGGAATGGGATTAGGATTAGCATACGTAAAATATCTGACTCTCGCTCATCGAGGCAGTATAGAAGTAAAAAGTGAAGAAGGAATCGGCACAACTTTCATAATCAAATTACCGCAAGATGAATAACATAAGAATATTGTTAGTCGATGACGATCTAAAAAATTCCATGCTTCTAAAACGTTTTTTAGATGTTGAAGGTTATGATGTTACATACGCCAACAATGGAGTTATAGGTTGGGAGTTATTCGACGCCAGAGTTTTCGACTTGATCTTATTAGACATAAATATGCCCGAGATGAACGGATTTGAGCTGGCACATAAAATACGTGAGACAAACAGCAATGTATTGATTTTCTTCCTAACAGACCGCACTGAAAAAAACGACAGACTTAAGGGTTTCAGTCTAAAAGGTAACGATTACATTCCAAAGCCATTCTATCCTGAAGAACTAATCGCAAAAATAAAAGAACGTTTCGAATACAAAGAAAAGGAAACACAGCGACAATTCCTTATCGGAAAAACATTATTCGACAGCAATTTATCCATTGTAACATACAACGGGATCTCACAATCACTTACAGCACGACAGACAGAAATTCTTCTTTTGTTAGTTCAAAATATGGGGGCAATGGTTGAACGTGAAATAATATTGAAAAAGATCTGGGGGCATAACAGCAACGCGAACTCATTATCACTCAATGTCCAAATCTCGTATCTCAGAAAGAAACTTGAGAAAGACCAAAGTATTTCCATCGTATCATTAAAAAAGAAAGGAGTCTATTTATATGTACATCCATCAATTTAGATAGCACCAGATATATCTAAAAACCTTAAGAAGACTGCATAATCATCTGGACATCCGCCATGGTTGCGACCGAGCTTGACTGCATCGCAAACCAATATACTGATAAGTTTCTCAACCCTATGGAAATGTAGGACAAATACAGAAGAAGCTGGTTCAAAACGACTTTGCCAATATTATTCCAATTTCATCATGTACAAATAGACGGAGGTCATGCCGTCAAGTTTTTGCACCATCTCCAGAAAGAGATTGATAGTTTATCGATTGACGGTACGGTGATTTCTTTTAAATAAGCCGCAAAGAAATGACGAAAAAGCTATTACTTATTTATCGTGAAAGTACACTTTGGATAATTACTGCACGCTATAAATTTTCCGTATTTTCCTTTTCTTTCTACTAACATTCCATTACATCTCGGACAAACTCCCGAACTGATTTTCTGACTTTTCACAGAAACATTTTCTTTCACTTTCTTAACGTGATACCTCTTATACTTCCTATCCTTAATATTTTGTTCGGTCAGAAGCATAATGATACGATGGACTTCCTCATCATCAATAATAACCTCATCGTATCTCTTTATCGTTCTGTTAAGATGATTGATTTTTACTACATTTCCCGATGTATTACATTTCAAAGTCGCGCCTTTCAAAAAAACAACTATAGGGATAAACTTATTTTGAGGAAGTTGCAATAAAGTCTGAAGCATTTTAACATGATAGTAATTTTGTTTCAACGGATTACGAAACTCATACTTATTACCATACATATTTTTCGTCCAATATTCAGACTTATCTGTTCCAAAAATCCAGCCTTTGATATTCTTTGTCTCAATAACAAAAACGCCGTATTTAGAAACAACGATATGATCGATTTGAACAGAATGTTCATTTATATTCAGATAAATATCATCAAAAATTTTATACTCATCTGGATGCAAATGCAGTCGTAGGGAAACTTTTTTTTCACCAATATTTCCAATAATTTTAGCACGATTTAAATGATATAAAACCGCAATAAGAAAAAAAGAAATTATCAGTATTAAAACAATAAGATTCATTATCACCTAATTTTAAAGATCTTCCATTGCGGCATCTTTATGTTTATTACCATTTATTTTATCTGAATACGACAAAAACACAAAACAATTAAACCCTTTGTTTTCAATTGATAAATTAATATCTCCATTCAGAGTCTTAAAAACACTATACCAAGTACACATTCCGATGTGATAAAAAAAAGCAATATCATTCATCATAATTTTATTAATTTCGTCCTTAGTTTTTTCCTTCAAAAAGATAATTTCCTCAACACATTCTATTGGTTCTCCATATTTCTGAGACAGCATTAATTTTAAGCTCTCATAATTATCATTTAATCCGGACCATTCATTCTGCATTGGAAATATGACTGATACCTCATAAACTAAGTCTTGTTTCTGCAATGTTTTAACACCAATCAACAATCTTTATATCCAGCAAATTCTCCCTCTAACACAGCCACACCATCATCTGTCTCAATTAGCTGAAAACCTGCCTGTTTCATCTTTGAGACGTACTCACTCAAAGTGCCATCAATAGGGACCCCTTTAAACTTGAGATGTTCAGAACTTTGTGCAAATGTCAATGTAAAAGACATCAACAAAAACAACGTAACAACTATTTTTTCATAACATTATATATATTAATTCGACTACAATATTACAAAAAAATCAAATGTTTTTTATTAATTTTGCAGATATAATTTCTAAACAAAATCTATTTTATCTTGTAATCAAATTAATAATCAATCCTCATTGAACATTATGCGAATATTAGTTTTATGTACTGGAAATAGTTGTCGCAGTCAGATGGCTCATGGCATTTTACAATCTTTAGAGAGCAATTTAGAAGTTCATTCTGCTGGCACTCGTCCCGCAGAGGAAGTAAACCCAAAAGCCATTGAGGTAATGAAAGAAATCTACATCGACATTTCATCTCATACTCCTCAAAACATAAATCGCTATCTTAACGAAGCATGGGACTACGTAATAACAGTATGTAGCGGAGCAAATGAAAGTTGCCCTTCGTTCAGTGGTAAAGTCAAGAATCGTATGCACATCGGTTTTGATGACCCATCAGATGCTATTGGAAGCGACGACTTTGTAATGAACGAGTTTCGCAGAGTAAGAGATGAGATAAAAAAAGAATTCACCAATTTTTATACGACATATATCATGAACAACCCACTTTTAACAAAATCAACATTGCCTTTTGGTGCACCTCAATTTGACAAGATTGAGAACCAACATTATATTCCAGCTTTCAAGAAAGCTATCGAAGACGGCAAGGCTGAAGTCGATGCTATCGTCAACAGCCCGGAACCGCCCTCTTTCAAGAACACCATCGAAGCCCTCGAGTATGCTGGCGAATCTCTAAATACTATAAGTCACATCTTCTATAATCTATTAGAAGCTAACACCGACGAAGAGATGCAGAATATCGCAGAAGAGATCTCACCTTTAACCACAGAGTTCTCAATGTATGTCCGTCTTAACGAAGGTCTCTTTCAACGCATAAAGAGAGTTTACGATCAACGTGAAAGTCTTAACCTTGATGCTATTGAAATGAGACTACTTGAAAAGACTTACGAAGGCTTCGCTCGGAACGGTGCAAATCTCTCTCCCGAAGACAAAGAGACTTACAGCAAATACATGGAAGAACTTTCTTTGTTATCATTGCAATTTGGGAAGAACGTCCTCGCTGCTACCAACGCCTTCACTTTAAATCTCACAGACGAGAATGACTTGGCAGGACTCCCTGATTATGTCAAAGAACAAGCAGCTGAAGCTGCCAAGAACAAAGATTTAACTGGTTGGTTATTTGATCTCACAGCACCGAGCTACGGTCCCTTCATGAAGTTCAGTGAGCGTCGTGACCTCAGAGAAAAGATGTATCGTCAGTATAACACTCGCGCCTTTGGCGGCGAACTCGACAACAGCAAAATAATTAAACGCATCGCCGAGTTACGCATCAAGGTTGCTAACATTTTAGCTTATAAGAATTTTGCAGAATACCAGACAGAACGTCGTATGGCAAAAAATCCCGTCGTTGTAGAAGAATTCTTAAACAAGTTGTTAGAACCTGCATTGCCAAAAGCTCGTCAAGAAGTTGCCGAACTCAACGCTTACGCCAAGGAAAACGGATTTGATGGTGAAGAATTGATGCCATGGGATTTCAGTTACTACTCAGAGAAACTTCGTGCCGAGAAATATGACCTCAGTGACGAGCAACTGAAACCTTATTTTCAATTAGATCTTTGCATCGATGCCATATTCGACCTTGCCAACAAGCTATACGGTATAACATTTTCAGAATTACACGACATTCCGGTTTATCATCCAGATGTTAAAGTATATGAAGTCAAAGACAAGGACGGCTCACATCTCGCTTTATTCTATGCCGATTTCTTCCCTCGTGAGAGCAAACGTGGCGGAGCGTGGATGACAGAGTTCAGAGGTCAACGTATTTATAAAGGTATCGACGAACGTCCTTTAATAAGTATCGTCACCAACTTTACAAAACCAACAGTCAACACTCCGTCTCTCATCACCCACAACGAACTCACCACTCTACTCCACGAGTTCGGCCATGCCCTGCACGGAATCCTGACTAAAGGCAGATATGAATCTATGACCGGTACAAGTGTTGATCACGACTTCGTAGAGCTTCCATCGCAAATAATGGAAAACTGGTGTTACGAACCCGAATATCTTAACACTTTCGCTAAACATTACAAAACCAAAGAAACTATACCATCAGATTTGATTGAAAAGATCGTCACATCTATGAATTATCAATCGGCATATTTCCATATTCGCCAGTTACAATTCGGAATCTTAGACATGGCATGGCACACATTGACCGACATCTTTGAAGAAGACGCTCTTTCATTTGAAAAGAAAGTACTATCTGCAACAAGTGTCTTACCATCAATACCAGAATGTATAATATCCACTGCATTCTCTCATATCTTCTCTGGTGGCTATTGTGCAGGATACTACTCATACAAATGGGCTGAGGTATTAGCTGCTGACGGATTCTCACTCTTCAAAGAGAAAGGAATCTTCAACCAAGAAGTTGCTACTGCGTTCAGAGAGTTACTAACAAAAGGTGATAGCATTGACGCATCAATATTATACCGAAACTTCAGAGGTCACGACCCTGAACCAAAAGCTCTCTTGAAACAACTTGGCATCATTTAAAATCTGAAAATTATAGAATCTGAAAATCTGAGAATGTATGACATTTTCTTGTCAAAAACTTCTCAGGTTTTCAATTTTTCAGATTCTTAGGTTTTGAAAACTATGCTTTAACAACGATGATATCTTTAATATTCGTGGTATATTGTCTAGATATATATTCGTTCTTAATATGCCAATTATTATCATAACCTTGGACCGCGATTCTGACAGTATCGCGTCCATTACGCAAATTTATCTCATCGACGATCTTGGATAATAAAGATTGTTTCTCTCTGTCGATAGTATCAAACAAACTTCCCTGCACAGAATTGTCTTCAGTGATGTTAGTGACAATGACTCCAGCTTTCTTGTAATAATAAATTGAGGCGTTAGTGTTGTAAGTTTTCCAATTCCTTTTAAAAACCTTAACTGCCATAGAGACTATCTCTTGAATATCATTTGTAGGAACATCAAGATTTACAATTTCATTAATATAATTCTGCGGGACATCATCTCTAAAACGACTAGTGTAAGCAAATACAATTATCGTCTGACAAACAGTATGTTGTTCACGTAGTTTCTTAGAGCACATCGCTGCAAAATTAGCGATTGCTTCTTCCAAATCTTCAATCTTATTCAATCCTTGATTTGGAAAACTCCGACTTGTACAAATTGATTTTTTGTATGAAACGTCTTCATCATCAATGCAACTCTCACTTCTCAGTTCTTTCCAAGTACGAAGTCCTGTTATTGACATCTCTCTCCTAACCCAACCTTCTGGTTTCTGCGTAAAATCCCAAGCAGTCTTGACACCATAATATTCCAACTTTTTTGAATGTTTACGACCAATACCCCAGACGTCGCCAACAGGAAATAGTTTCAATGCTTTCTCGCGTTTCTCGTCAGTATCAATAATGCAGACTCCTTTATAACCCTTATGTTTCTTTGCGAACACCGAAGCCATTTTAGCCAAGGTTTTCGTTGGAGCAATTCCCAAAGATATAGGAATCCCTACACCCTTATAAATAGACTTCACTGCTTTATGAGAAATTTCCAAAAGATAATCAATATCTTCCATTTCCTACAAATCAATAAAAGCCTCGTCAATAGAATAGATATTTATCTTCGGAAAGAAAGACGACAATAATGACATCACTCTCTTACTCATATCACCATAAAGATTATAGTTGGAAGAAAAAACCGCAACTCCTTTCTTTTCTATCAAATCTCTTATCTGATAAAACGGCACACCCATTTTGATTCCCAACTTCTTTGACTCCTCGCTACGAGCGACAACACATCCATCATTATTGCTCAATACTATAACAGGTTTATATCGCAAATCGGGATGAAACACCCTTTCACAAGAGCAATAGAAATTGTTACAATCGGCGAGACCAAAAAGTTTCATATTATTTTCGTAATTGTTTGATAGTGTATGTCAAGACTCCCCATATAACAAAGTCATTCTCATCGGTAACCTTTATAGGATCATAATCTTTATTATGTGGTATCAACCATGCACAATTATCATTTTCATCATAACGAAACTCTTTTAACGTAAATTCGCCATCAATAAAAGCTACCACAAAATCTCCATTCTTTGCCTCCAATGATTTATCTATAACAATAATATCACCGTCACAGATTCCAGCTTCCTGTAATGAATTACCAGAAACCCTCGCAAGGAAAGTTGTTTCCTTATGACGTATCAACTCACGATTAAGGTCGATAGAACCAGTAAGATAATCTTGCGCAGGGCTAGGAAATCCCGCCTTGATAACAGTATCAACAAACGATACATCTATCTCATCTGTAGAAATCTCCGAAGAATATAAATTTAATTTCAAACTCATCGACTTTATCTGTTAAACTGTTTCGCAAATTCAAATAATTCTAAAGGCAGATGACAATATCCATTAGGATTTTTATCGAGATAATCTTGATGATATTCTTCTGCCGAATAAAAATTCTCTAATGGCAACACCTCAACAACAATCTCCTCCGAATATCTCCGCTGTTGTTCCAACAATACTTTATTGACTATAGTGACATCATTTTCATCGGTGTAATAGATTCCTGTTCTGTATTGCATTCCAACATCATGACCTTGCCTGTTAAGACTAGTCGGATCTATTGAAACGAAGTACATATTCAGAAGCATCTCGAGAGAAATCATAGAAGCGTCGTATTTAATATGTACTGTTTCCGCCGCCATTGTACCGCCATCACACACCATCTTATAAGTAGGATTCTTCACGATGCTATTTGCATAACCTACTTCCGTAAGCGTCACACCTTTAATCATTTTGAAATAATGTTCCGTTCCCCAGAAACATCCGCCTGCCAAATATATCTCCTTAATATTATTGCTCATCTTTATCTAATTTTGATAAATGCAAAGATAACATTTATTCAAACCTGAGAAACTCAGAATCTGAAAACCTGAGAATTTTTACATTACGTTAACTCGTTGTCTTTATCAATAATTCAAAGAACCATTTCTAATTTTAATCATTGTTTGCTTCGACTGTCTCAGTCTGAATTTGTCGAAGTGCCGTCTTTAGACAAAGTTTTCCTTTTTCTATGTTTAATATATGTCAATCCCATCCCCGTCATAATCAGAAGTCCTGTGCCTAACGATGCTTCATTTGCAGGATAGTTATAATCCAAACCATGAACTGGAGGTAACATTATCAACTCACTCCATTCGTTATCATTATCCTCTCTGCGTTCATATTGATATGAGAAGAAAGCATCTGACTGTGCATTAGTGTATATATTCAATCCAAGAATTAATGTTATGAGAATGTATTTTTTCATATTATTTCTTTCGTTTAAGGTTTAAATTTTAAGGTTTAAGATTTAATGTCTGTATTTACAATTAAACTTTAAACCTTAAACATGAAACTAATTTTATTCGACAATAACCTTATGGGCTATCATTCCATTGGCATCTGTAATTTTCACAATATAAACTCCTGTGTCCATATCAGATATATTATGTTTCACCATATTGCAAGATGTTTCTAATCTCGAGACGTTTCTTCCAAGGATATCATAAATATCTATTACGCCAAGACCTTCGATATTAGTCACAATCAATTCATCGTTATTGACATAGATATTATTCTCTGTATTGCCAATTTCACCCACAGAGTTGACATCATATAATTTTATTACAAAACGATTGGGATTGTCGTTGCTTGTTGCAATAAAAGCATATTCATCTACGAGCATATTTGTTACATTTCCAGTTTGATTATCGACAAGATAAATGTACTCGAAATCATTATTGCTTGAATTAATACTTATGTTATACTCTCCCATAGTAGTTGCTTTGAATGATAATGGTATATTTTTCACATCATCGCTGAGATTTGCCACAGCATAGTTAACGCCATCAACAGGAAGATATATCATCGGCACATTTTGATTTTTATGATTTATTTTCTCCAATGATTCTCCTTCGTTAAACAAGATAAAGGCATTATCTTCATAGTCATTGTTTTTCACTGATATAGAGAGAACATCCAGGTTTGATTTCCGAGATGGTGATGTATTGATCTTTTTAATTGTCACATCGCCCTCCTGTAATGTCTTTACAAGGATACCTTGTCCTGGAGTAATAGGTATTTCACTAGAAATCTTAACGCCCCATGCACCACTATTTGACAATGTATAATAACCGGTTGCAAGATTCTTATCTTCGATAGCAGCACCTTCACCTTTATAAATATTGTGAGCGAATGGATTTCCTATCAAATGAAAACCAGATAAGATAATATCATCTGTTTTAGTGAGATAATAACTTACGTCATCACCATTAAGTTCACCTGAGAAAGACAAAGTAACGTCATATTTATTGGCATAAAGAAAACCTCGACCAGATTCTAAAGTTGTGAAATTATTAGAAGACTCTTTCACATTCTGCCATACAGATGTAGGTTCGTCATAACGATAAAGGTCATAATCATTATTCTCCGAAATCAAACTTTCGACATCAGACAAAGCGACATTTCCCACAAGAGGAGAACTTATGGTATACCACGCATCATTAGTAGAACCATAGCCTTCGATCTCTTTTTCTAAAGTTGCTTTTACCCCTGCATTGTTGTGAATAAGTTGTCCACCTTCTTTGATAATAAGTTTTTCTGCGTCAGCACAACCGATAAGTCCAGTAATGGTAAGCGTTGCTCCTTCTTCAATAGTGATTTTGTTTGCTACACTTACATTTCCCAAAGTGGTATTTGTCACAATTGTCTGTGTCTGCGGAACATCTACATCTGTACAATAATAACTTGTTCCTTCTGCCTTATAAAAATGATATGTCTGATTTTTAATATTGGTCGGGAATGATCCTGATGCTGTGAGTTTATATGCTCTCCAGTCGATAGCTACATCTCCGTCATAGTATGCACCTACAAATCTTTCTGTTGTCTTATTATACAGATAATCTGGATACACTTCATCTTCAATCTGAATCGTCTTTATTTCAAAGATATTGTTATCGGTATTAGTTCCTATTCTAACAGAGTTATTATTACTACCCGAAGTACAATACAACCATGATTCCTCATCGGCATTAGGATAAATTATAATATTACCATTATCGTAAGTAATATTCCATTTGATGTCGTCTGGCACTGTACCGATTACCTTGTCGTTTGATACTGATAATTCATATGCTGTTGGTTGTCCACTACTACCTTTAATCTGCGACATCGCATAATATTTATCTTCTTTAGAAATTGCAATGATAGCAGCATCTGTCGGTGCAAAATCTGTAATTTCCGTTTCTACACAATTATTATTACTTATGGAGAATACAGCATGAACACTCATATCTTCCTCAACGACAGTTGATATCGTCATCATTACAGGAGCAACATTCACATTACCAGAGATCTCGTTTTTCGTCCAACCGCTGAAAGTAAAACCTTCCGGTGCAGTTGCTAGAGGAAGTTCTCCAATTGCATCGCCTTTTGCTACCGACATAGTTTCCAAGAGACTTCCATTCTCATAAAACGACACCGTCACGGTTTCAATAATATTATAAGTAGCACTTGCAATACCGCTATCCAACATACCATCTTTCTTAGCAAAAGCCTTGATAGTGGTTGTCGCAGACACTTCAATAGGAGAAGAATAAATTTCACTCTCTTCTGTAGGATTATCTCCATTGATAGTGTAATATATTGTAGCGCCATCTGTTTCACAACTTATACTAACATTCTGTGTTGTAGTATAATCGCCACCCACAGGATTAAAAGTAGGCAATGAGACGACAGGTGTCACCTCTGAAGATTTCACAAAAATATCCATATAGAAGAAATAATTCGTTCCGCCCATATTTGACGCCGAATTAGAGTATGGAGCGAACTTCTCATATAGTTCACCGCTGTTATATTTCCTAAAAGCAAAACTTCTGTTGGATACACCTACATTAGTGATAACAAAAGCATTATAATCCGGTATAGATGTTCCGTCTCCTGAAGTTGCTGACGCTATCGTCCAAGTAGAATTAGCTCCATTTTTAACAAAATCAGTTCCGCTAGTTCCATAACCAATCATATCACCATCAGAATTAATAAAGGTGTAATTACCACCTGACACACCTACTGTCCAACTGTAATTTGATTCATTGTCAATGATTTCTGAAGGTAGAATTTCCACTCCTTCGGAAGTTGATGTGTTAAACATTACGCCTTGCGGTTTGCCCGCCGCCGCATTCGTCATAGCATAATAACTCGTAACGGACAAAGAATCATGCCGTGCAGCAAAGATAACACTGCTACCATTTTGAATTTCAGATAAATTTGTAATACGACGATAGTCGTCTTGTGCCTTGATGTTTAATCCTAATATTAAACATACGACTGTGAATAATAAACATTTTGTTTTCATAAATTTTGATAAATTTTGAGGTTTCGTTTGCAAAAATATAACGTAAAAAAGCGTTTGTCAAGTTTTTTAACTTTTTTAACTTTTATGCGGTTATGTAGCAAGTTAACGGAAAAAAGATAATAACCAGCGGTTGGTTTTTAAAAGTCAGCGGTAATTCGTCAATGAACAACAGTCAACAGACAACAGACTTCATCCAATTTTAGATTTGGAATTAAGCTATTTTTATTATTTTTGTTCATCATATATCATAAGACAATCTATATATCGCAAACTTCTAATATCATTATGGAAAAGATTGAAAAATACAAATTGCTTTACGAACAAGTCAAGGCATTGATACAAACAGAGAAAGACGAAATTGCGAACATGTCGAACATCGCTGCCATCATTCATGAGACATTTAAATTTTGGTGGACAGGTTTCTATCGTGTAATTAATAATGAATTGATTCTCGGTCCTTTTCAAGGTCCCATCGCTTGTACGAGAATAGGTTACGGCAAAGGAGTCTGCGGAACTTCATGGAAAGAAGCAAAGACGATAGTAGTGGAAGACGTACATGAATTTCCAGGTCATATAGCTTGTAGCAGCGCATCAAAAAGCGAGATTGTCGTGCCGATATTCAAAGACAATCAAGTTGTTGCCGTTTTAGACATCGACAGCGAAAAGTTCGCTACCTTTGATAATATCGATAAGGAATGGCTAGAAAAAATCATTGACCTCGTACAACCATCAATATCTTGATTTCATTCCTCCGCAATAAAGAACTCCGACTGTTTTGGAGAAGCAAAAGTCTGCTCTATCATTGCTATATGTGAGTGATAATCAGGGTCGGTGAAAGCGATGGCTTCCGTTGGACAACTCAGACGGCAGGCTTGGCATTTGATACAGATGCCACTAAACACAGGAACTCCTCCGTAGAGTTCGATGCTTCCCATTGGGCATTGTTCCAAACATTTACCGCAGCGAGTGCAACGCTCTGAATCGCAAGATGGTTTCGCTTTAAGAAAACTAGCAGGAGCGTTTGTAGTTTTAAGCGGAGTGTAATATTTGTCAGGGTGAGACTCGCCTGGCACTTTAAGAACTGGTATTTTTTCATTGGAAAACGACTGTATTTTCTCAGCCACCCTATTCGCAAAATCCTCAAGAGCAGCAATATCATCATTATTTGGTCGTGATGCTCCTAGAGTATCACTGAATACATGACGCGTCACCATAGCAGTTGCACCGATAGTATGCATACCGCCATCCTCCATCAAACCTACCAATTCAGCTAAGGCATTGTCGTAAGCGCGGTTACCGAAAGTTACAAGTGCAACCGACATATTACCATTAGCTTTCAAAGCACTACGGACATAATCTAACGTCTTGTTGGGAATACGTCCCGCATAAACAGGTGTCGCCCAAACAATTATATCATTTGCATCGAACGTCGGTATCTCCTCGCGCTTTTTTAATAAGGTATATGAATGATATTCTACATCAGCTTGCAAAATATCTGCAAGAAATTCAGCGAACTGCTTTGCCACTTGTAAAGTGCCGCCGGTAGGGCTAAAATAACAAACTTTAATCTTTGACATTTGTTTTATTACCTTTTTTATCCAACAATTTTAATCCTGTATCAAAAAGAATGATTCACATACAAATATAATTATTTTCATTCAAATCTTTAAAAAACATTTTGATTAATGAAAATAAATTACGTACTTTACCGAATAAAAAAGCATAATAATAATGGTATGAAAAACAATGTATTAATATCAACGATTCTTTCCCTGCTGATAGTTTTTTACGGATCGAACAGCTTAGCTCAAAACAATAACCTTAAAATTGCGGAACATCCAGATGCCGCCATGAATTCACCTAAATATGAAGGACTTCTCAATTCCCACTGGACACAAGATTATCCATATAACCAGCTATGCCCAAAAGATCCTATAAATAACAATTCATATAGTTATGCAGGATGTCCAGCCGTCGCAATGGGACAGATTATAAATCACTTACGCACGACACAAGAAACTCGTTTCACAGATGATGACGACTATGCACATCAATATGCAGGTCGTAATTATAATATTGACGACGACTATAAAACAATAGGATTCCCGTCATTCTCGCAGCTGAACATGATGTTAGATTCCGTTGATGCAGCTTTTCTGCGAGGCGAAGAACTTACCGACTTACAAGCAGCTGCTGTTATTTTTGCCTGCGGCACAGCATGTACACAAGTCTATACATCTGAAGGTTCCGGAACTTTCTATGTAGATCAGGCATTTGAAGCATACCAAAGATTCGGTTTTACCGACTGCGTGCTATTTCGTGAATCAGATTCTGTCATGTATGCTACACTAATATCTAATCTAAAAGACGGTTATCCGGCACACCTTGCTGTTGAAAATCCGGAAGGAACAGTAGGACATAATGTTGTTGTTGATGGATATCGCGGGGAAGACGGCAAGTTCCATATCAACTTTGGTTACGGAGGTACTTTGGACGATTGGTATGACATTCCAGATCCTAACTTTTATTACGGAATGACCAAGATGGAAGGAATTATACTTAATATTATTCCAACAATTTTCCCTTCTGACGTTAATGAATTATCAGACCAACAGTCATTAGAAATTTATCCTAATCCGGTTTCTGATGTTATTAATATCAAAAATCTCTCTTGTGAACAAACTGAATATTCCATTTACAATGTTATGGGACAAGAGGTAACCTCAGGTTTCTCACAAGGAACTATTTCCGTTGCAGGATTAAAAGAAGGGCTTTACTTAGTGCAAATTAAAGATGGCGTATTTTTTAGAACGACAAAATTCATTGTAAGAAGATAATACAACAAGCAAAAAAAGAGCGTACAAGTGAATTTTACTCATACGCTCTCTTTGATTTTCAACGGTTTACATAATTATAAACCATTATCGTTTCTTAATATTCATCTTCGTGGAAGAAGAAGTCGTCTTTTGTTGGATAGTCTGGCCAAATATCTTCTATTCTTTCATATACTTCGCCTTCGTCTTCTATCTCTGTAAGATTTTCTATAACTTCTTGTGGCAATCCAACTCTCATCGCCCATTCCAACAATTCATCTTTTGTTGCTGGCCATGGAGCGTCTTCCATCTTTGATGCTAATTCTAATGTCCAATACATGTTTTTATGGTTTTAAAATTCGGCCGCAAAATTACTATTTATATATAAAAAGTCAAGTGTTTTTTCGTAAAAAAATAATTAATTATATCTTATTGAATTACAAAATTTTAAACTCAAAAAAACTTACATATTTGTAAAAATAATATCAGGAAGTAAGAAAAAAATGCAACTTTTCTTGAATTAATAATTTATTTATCATACGTTTTTAATCAGAAAATTATGTATTCAATATTTGTTTTTGAAAGATTATAAGGACATACATTTATTTCCAAGAATTTTTCGCGAAATATCTTTTTTATAAGGTATATTTTATTACCTTTGCGAAATTGTACAATGATATATATAAATCATATACTATGATAGTATTCTTCGAAAACAAACAGCGTAACATTATCGCATTAGAATGTCAGGAACGTCTTAATCCTGAAACAGTTTCAAAACTTATTTGGTTATTTGATGAAGCAAAACAGATTTTAACTCCAACCATCGAAGGTTATTTCTTCGGTCCTCGCAAGGAAATGGTAACACCATGGAGCACCAATGCTGTAGAAATAACACAGAATATGGGTATCGGCGGTATCACTCGTATTGAAGAGTTCAAACCTGTTGCTGCCGATGACAACAGTTTCGACCCGATGCTTCAGGCAAAATATCACAACCTAGATCAGAATCTATTCTTCATAGACCGTAAACCGGAACCTATCAAAAATATCTACGACATCGAAGCTTATAACATTCAAGAAGGTTTGGCTTTAAGCGAAGAAGAAATTACATATCTCAAAAGCATAAGCGAAAAGATCGGTCGTCCTTTAACAGACAGCGAAGTATATGGTTTTGCTCAAGTTAACTCAGAGCACTGCCGTCATAAAATCTTCGGCGGCACATTCATCATTGATGGACAAGAGATGCCTACATCACTCTTCGCTCTCATCAAAAAGACATCAAAGGAAAATCCTAACAGATTAGTATCTGCATATAAAGACAACGTCGCTTTCATCTTAGGTCCTCAGGTAGAACAATTCGCTCCAAAGACACAACATCAAGCAGACTTCTTCCAGATCAAAGACATCGACACTGTCATCTCATTGAAAGCTGAGACACACAACTTCCCTACAACAGTAGAACCTTTCAACGGAGCGGCTACTGGTGGCGGCGGTGAAATCAGAGACCGTCTCGCAGGTGGCAAGGGCAGTATTCCATTAGCTGGTACTGCAGTCTATATGACATCATATCCTCGTACTGAAGGTACTCGCGAATGGGAGCAAGGATTCGAAGAACGTAAATGGTTATATCAAGATCCAGCCGACATCCTCATAAAGGCTTCTAACGGAGCTTCAGATTTCGGCAACAAATTCGGACAACCTTTAATTAATGGTAGTTTACTTACCTTCGAACATCAAGAAGAAGGCAAGGAATTCGGTTTCGACAAAGTCATCATGCTCGCTGGCGGTATCGGTTTCGCAAGAAAAGAAGACAGTCTCAAAGAAGATCCTGAACCAGGCGACCTTATCATAGTATTAGGTGGTGACAACTACCGTATCGGCATGGGCGGCGGCGCTGTATCAAGTGTCGACACTGGCCAATTCAGCAACGCCATTGAACTTAACGCCGTACAACGTGCCAACCCTGAGATGCAAAAACGCGTCGCTAATGTTGTACGCGCAATGACAGAATGCGGCAACAACCCAATCCGTTCTATCCATGACCACGGTGCCGGCGGTCACCTCAATTGTCTCTCAGAACTCATCGACAAGAGCGGCGGCGTTATCAACGTAGGCAAACTCCCTGTAGGCGACCCTACATTATCCGACAAAGAAATAATAGGCAACGAGTCACAAGAAAGAATGGGACTCTTGGTAAATAAAGCAAATACAGAGATCATCAAGCAGACAGCTCTCAGAGAACGCGCACCTTACTTCTTAGTAGGCGAAGCAACAAACGACGAGCGTCTCCGTTTTATAAGAGAAAACGGAGAAAATGCCATCGACCTCACATTATCCGACTTCTTCGGAAGCACACCAAAAACCGTTCTCCACGACACCGATAAACCATATCATTTCAATGATATAGAATATAAGAAAGAAGATTTCAACAATTATCTTGAACAAGTTCTTCAGTTAGAAGCTGTAGCTTGTAAAGATTGGTTGACAAACAAAGTTGACCGTTCCGTAACAGGACGTATCGCAATGCAACAATGTGCAGGTGCTATCCAACTTCCTCTTAACAACTTAGGTATCAGCACTCTCGACTACCAAGGCATAAAAGGTATCGGCACAGCATTAGGTCATTCTCCAGTAGCAGCACTCGCTGACCCGGCAAAAGGATCACGTCTCGCAGTGGCAGAATCACTCACCAACATTTTATGGGCACCAATAGAAGAAAACATCAAAGGTATTTCATTGAGCGCCAACTGGATGTGGCCAGCTAAAAACGAAGGCGAAAATGCACGTCTCTACAAAGCCGTTAAAGCTCTCAGCGACTTCTGTATCGACTTAGGCATCAACGTACCAACAGGTAAAGACTCTTTGTCAATGACACAGAAATATCCTAACGGACAAAAAGTGATGTCTCCAGGAACAGTCATCGTGACAGCTGTAGGCGAGGTGTCAAATATCCGCAAGACCATAAAACCAGTTGTGAGACAAGATAAAGAAACTGAATTATTATACATCAACTTCTCAAAAGACAACTTCCAACTCGGAGGTAGCAGTTTGGCACAAGTCTTAGACAAGATAGGTAACAACACTCCTGACGTCAACGACACAGCATACTTCAAGAGTTGTTTCAACACAATTCAGAAACTCATCGAAGAAGGTCTCATCCTTGCAGGTCACGACGTATCAGCAGGTGGTTTGATAACAACCTTATTAGAGATGACATTCGCCAACTGCGAAGGCGGTCTCAACATCGACCTCTCAGCATTCGACAGCAACGACCTCATCTCTGTAGCATTCAGCGAACAACCGGCAGTCGTCATCCAAGTAAAAGACAACAAAGTTAAAGAGATACTTACAAACAATAATATAGATTTCGTTGTTATTGGCAAGCCACAAGACCAACGCGAAATCACATTGACAAAAGACGGCGAGTCATATAACTTAGACATCGATGCCTTACGTGATGTTTGGTATAAGAGTTCACATCTCTTAGACATCAGACAAAGCGGCAAAGAAAAAGCAGACGCTCGTTTTGCCAACTACAAGAAACAAGACTTACGTTACGATTTCAGTTCTAAGTTCACAGGCAAGGCTGCCGACTTAGGCATAGATATGCACAGAAGAAAACCTTCAGGCGTGAAAGCCGCCATCATCAGAGAAAAAGGCGTCAACGGCGACCGCGAAATGGCATACGCTTTATACCTCGCCGGCTTCGACGTAAAAGACATTCACACCACCGATTTAATAAATGGCAAGGAAGACTTGAGCGACGTCAATATGATTGTATTCGTAGGCGGTTTCTCCAACTCAGACGTATTAGGTTCCGCAAAAGGTTGGGCAGGCGCATTGTTATATAATGAAAAAGCACGTACCGCTATCGAGAAATTCTACGCACGCGAAGATACTTTAAGCCTCGGCGTATGTAACGGATGCCAACTTATGACAGCATTGAAACTCGTCTATCCAGAACATGAAGAACATCCTGTAATGTTACATAACGACTCACATAAGTTCGAATCCAACTTCATCAATGTCGACATCAACCACAGCAACAGCATCATGTTGTCATCATTGGCAGGACGTCGTCTCGGCGTATGGATCGCTCACGGTGAAGGCAAATTCAACTTCCCATATTACAAAGACAAATATAATATCGCGATGAGTTACAGCTTCAGCGAATATCCAGGAAACCCTAACGGCAGCGACTGGAACGTAGCAGCAATATGTTCTAATGACGGACGCCACCTCGCCATGATGCCTCACATCGAACGTGCTTTCTTACCATGGCAATGGCCATATTATCCAGAAAGCAGAATGAACGACGAAGTATCTCCATGGATCGAAGCCTTCGTAAATGCATTTAACTGGATTAAAAACAAAAACAATGAATAAATCAAAAAAATTAGGAATACAAGGCAGACCTGACGTACCTCCAAGATTATTCGACCTCGTGCCTCGTTATATAGAAAAATACGGTTATAAAGACTGTCTCTTCGCAGGTAAGGTAGACCGTAAATGGGTCAAATATAATGGAGAGAAGTTTTATGAAATAACCAATGCCATCAGCTATGGACTTCTAAAAATAGGTGTGAAACGAGGCGACCGTATCGCTCTGATAGCTAACAATGCTCCAGAGTGGAATATGATTGACTTCGCTATCCAACAAGTCGGAGCCATATGTATTCCAATATATCCGACTATCAGTCACGACGACTACGACTATATCTTCAAACATTCTGAAGCTAGTATTGCATTCATAACAAACAAGTTCTTATATAGTAAGGTTGCCGACATCATCGCTAATATACCAACCATCAAGGACGTATATCTAATCAAAGCAAGCGAAGAAATGAAATCGTTACAAGAACTTATCGACCTCGGTAACGAAAACAAAGACGTAGAGACATTGGAAGCAAGAAAGGCAGAAGTGAAAAACGAAGATATCGCCACAATCATATACACTTCTGGCACAATGGGAACTCCTAAAGGCGTGATGCTCACTCATCGTAACATCTTGTCAGTTGTGGAATATCTCTGCCCGCTTTATCCTATAAACGAGAAACATGACGCAATAAGTTATCTGCCTCTTTCTCATATCTATGAAAGAACAGTTCAATATTGTCATATATATTTAGGTTGCACGACATATTACATAGATAATCTCGGTGCCATCATCGATACCATGGCGGAGATCAAACCTAAACATTTCACTTCAGTACCTCGTTTGATAGAAAAAGTATATCATACCATAGTTCGTAAAGGTCAGAAACTGACAGGTTTTAAAAAGACGATTTTCTTCTGGGCGTTACGACTTGCCGAACGTTACGATGAAACCAAGAAACATAACGGATGGTTCTATCGCCAACAACTTAAGATTGCCGACAAACTCGTTTACACAAAATGGAGAGAAGTGTTTGGTGGAAACCTCGAACTTATCATCTCTGGAGGTGCAGCAATCCAACCTCGATTAACCAAGATTTTCACTGCTATCGGAATACAGCTTTCTGAAGGCTACGGTTTGACAGAAACATCACCCGTTGTCGCTTCAAACAGTCTGACATTAGGCAAACTTAAATCTGGTACCGTCGGTGTTGTCATGGATAACCAAGAAGTGATGATAGCAGAAAACGGTGAGATTCTCGTCAAAGGTCCTAACGTCATGCTCGGCTATTATAAAGATGAGGAAAAGACAAGAGAAGCAATAGATGAAAACGGATACTTCCACACCGGCGACAAAGGATGCTTTGATGAAGACGGACTCCTCAAAATCACCGGACGTATCAAAGAGATTTTCAAGACTTCAATGGGTAAATACGTAAGCCCTGTTCTTATCGAAAATAAAATTAAAGAGTCACCATTTATCGGTGAGATGTTGGTCATCGGCGAAGGACAGAAGTTTGCCGCAGCACTCATATATCCTAACTTCGAACACCTGAAATCGTGGTGCGAGATTAAGAATATTCCATACACCACCAACGAGGAAATGATTCAAAACAAAGACATCATCATGCGTTACCGTAAAGAGATCGACAAATATAATAAGACCTTAGGCGACTACGAACAAGTCAAGAAATTCGAATTGATTGCCAAGGAATGGACTATCGAGTCGGGTGAGATGACTGCAAGTCTGAAACCACGTCGTGGCAAAATCATGAAGAACTACGCCGACTTGGTGGAAAAAATTTACGCAGAATAAATCATGACATTCGAACAAATAATATCTGATATAAAAAAAAGGAACTTCTCCCCTATATATTTTCTGATGGGAGAAGAACCTTTTTTTATTGACAGCATCAGCGATGAACTCGAAAACAATATCCTCGACGAAGCTGAACGTTCTTTCAATCAGATTATTTTGTATGGCAGCGATGTCAACGCCAAAGACATAATGTCGCAAGCACGCGCCTTTCCAATGATGGGCGAACATCTTGTTGTCATAGTGAAAGAAGCACAAAACGTAAAAGACATTGAAAGCATTGTCGACTATCTCGACAAACTTCCACCGACAACAATATTAATTATTTGTTACAAATACAAGAAACTCGACAAACGTAAATCACTTGCGAAACAAATCGACAAGAAAGGAATTCTCTTCGAGTCGAAGAAATTATACGATAATAACATTCCCGATTGGATTGTGAAATATCTCGCATCCAAGAAATATAATATCACACCAAAAGCAGCCCAGATGTTAGCCGACTTTCTCGGCAACGACCTCCATAAGGTTAGAAACGAACTCGAAAAACTGATGGTCGCGGTACCTAAGTCAAAAAAAATCGACGACGCTGACGTAGAATATAATATAGGTATATCCAAAGACTTTAACATCTTCGAACTACAAAAAGCCATCGGAGCAAAAGATTTCGTAAAAACGAACCAGATTATCAATTATTTCGGCGACAATCCTAACGACAATCCTATCTTCATGACTATTGTCGTACTTTACGGATATTTCACCAAATTATTGAAACTGCATTTCTCGAAAGATAAAGACAAAAACACACTAGCCACGATGCTCGGCGTCAATCCATATTTCGTGAACGACTATCTCGTAGCAGCACGTAACTATTCATGGACCGACTGCATGAAATGTATTGAGGTTCTTCGTGAATTCGACTTAAGATCAAAAGGATACAACAGCAGTTCCGATATTACACAAAAAGAACTATACAAAGAAATGATCTGCAGGATTTTCTGATTGTCCCTCATTTTCCAAAAAAAGGTCAACTTATCAATGTTTTTTTAGGTTTTCAGATTTTATTCTGACTAAAGTCAAAAATCGAAATAGTTTGATTTTTAGTTAAAAAAACTGTTGTCTGTTGCCTGTTGTTTGTTGACTTTTTTATTACCTTTGCATATAAAATAAATTAAACCATGTTAGTAGTATCTTATATAAGAGAACATAAAGAAGAAGTTATCAAACGCTTGAGTATTAAGAATTTTACTCGCTTTGAATTATTAGACGAAGTTCTTCAACTTGATGATGAACGTCGTGCCGTACAACAAGAAAATGATGAGGCTCTCGCTGAAGCCAATATGCTCGCAAAAAAAATAGGCGAACTATATAAACAAGGTAAAGCTGACGAAGCTAACGAACTCAAGAAGAGGAATACAGAACTTAAAGAGAAAACCAAAGTCCTCGCCGAACGCGCTGAAGAGATAAAGACTCAACTTCAGAATAAACTCGTCGAGATTCCTAATACTCCTAATCTCGACGTTCCTTGCGGTAAGACAGCAGCCGACAACCTTATCGTTAACCAAGAAGGTGAGATGCCTAAACTTTATAAAGGCGCTGTCCCTCACTGGGATCTCTTAAACAAATATCAACTCGCCGACTTCGAACTCGGTAACAAAGTAACTGGCGCTGGTTTCCCATTCTATAAAGGAGCAGGAGCAAGATTGCAACGTGCTCTCATCAATTTCTTCCTCGATGAAGCCATCGCTGCAGGTTATTACGAAATCCAACCTCCAATCCTCGTCAACGAAGCATCAGCTTACGCAACAGGTCAACTCCCTGACAAAGAAGCTCAAATGTATGCAGTACCATTGGATGGAATGTATCTCATCCCAACAGCAGAGGTTCCTGTAACAAATATCTTCCGCGATAAGATAGTTCAAGAAAATCAACTTCCTTTGAGAAATGTTGCTTACTCAAACTGCTTCCGTCGTGAAGCCGGTTCATGGGGCAAGACAGTTCGCGGTCTCAACAGATTGCATCAATTTGATAAGGTTGAAATCGTAGAGATTGCTCATCCTGACACTTCTTACGAAAGATTGGAAGCCATGAAAGAACACGTCGCTAACCTCCTCCGTAAACTCGAACTTCCTTTCAGAGTATTGCGTCTCTGCGGCGGCGACATGAGCTTCACTTCTGCAATGACATACGACTACGAAGTATGGTCGGCAGCACAAGAATTATGGCTTGAAGTAAGTTCTGTATCAAACTTCGAGACATTCCAAGCTAACAGAATGAAACTCCGCTTCAAAGACAAAGACGGCAACATCCGCCTCGTCCATACCCTCAACGGCAGCGCATTGGCATTGCCTCGTATAGTTGCAGCATTGTTGGAAAATAACCAGTGTGAAGAAGGAATCAGAGTTCCTAAAGCACTCCAAAAATACACAGGCTTTGAAATTATTAAGTAAATTAAGTATAGCATTGATATTGTTTTCATTGATGGCTTGTACTGAGCCGTCAATGAAACGTATTGGTGTAATGGAAAAACAAATTTCCAAGATAGAGAAGAAATACCAGAAGACAGAAACCGCCTTCAACGAACTAGTCGACGAATGTGCCAGATTAGACGAAATACTTAGAAATAATAATAATCCGAAACCAGAGATGCAACTTCTTCAAGCTTATCTTCAACAGTATGAAGACGAAAGAGTTGCCATGAAACAAGAAATCATCTATTCTCAATCTCAAGTCAGCAATCTTAAAGACGACTTCAATAACAATCTTTACGATGAAACTCAGAGAGAAGAATATCTTGCTTCTGAAGAAAAAGCCATAAAGACATTAAACGCTAAGTTGGATTATTTCCTAGATCGCTTCGAGAAACAAAACGAAATGATTAAAAACATTGTAAAAAAATAATTTACGATGAATAACGCATTACGATTGTTTCTCACTCTATTTGCATTGATGTTCATTACGACATCATCAATGATGGCACAGGTAACGTTGCCCCAGCGAGGTGTGAAAAGTAATCAACAGGCACAAACACAACAACCTTCACGACAAGTAGACGAACAATTGGCGCGTTCTTTCTATAATAATAAAGAATACGACAAAGCAGCAGAGTTATACAATAATCTTTATTCACAATACCATTATTTTCATTATTTCTCTCAATATATTGAATGTCTGTTTCATCTTGAGAATTACGAGGAAGCAGAGAAGTCTCTTAAGTCGTTCATTAAAAAAGATAATACTACAAATAAGTGGCGCGCTCAAGTTAACCTTGCTTACGTATATCAAAAAACCGGTAATATAGAGAAGGTAGATAAGAATCTTAAGAAATTAATCAACGAACTTCCAGGCGACAGAAATGTTTTTATCCAAATTGCTAATACTCTGCGTACTAAAGATTTTGACGAATATGCAATAATGTTATACGACAGAGGTGCAAATATCGAATCCATAAACGACAATTTCTATATGGAAAAGGCTCTCGCCTATCAATCAATGATGAATTTTGAAAAGTCAACAGAGAATTACCTTCTTCACTTGGAAAACGAACCTGACGATTATGAGACCGTTAAATCCAGACTTGGTTTTATGATAAGATATGATGTCGACGGATCTGTCACAGAAGATATGCGTTTCGCTCTCCTGAAAAAGACACAAGAGAATCCTGGAAATGTGATGTTTGCAGAACTCTTGGTTTGGTATGCTCTTCAGGTAAAAGATTATGAGATCGCTTTAAATCAAGAGATAGCGATAGATAAACGTTTTGACGACAGAGAATGGGATATTATTTATCTCGCAAGAATAGCTCGCGATAATGAACAATATGATATCGCTATCACTGCTTACGAATATCTTATCAATAAATCAAAAGAAGGAGCATTCTATCCTGAAGCAGTAGTCGGACTCACTGAGGTGGAATACATTAACTCGGAATATGATAGTTCAGAGTTCGAAAAAAGAATCGAGAATGAATGCCTCGAACTTGGAATCAACGACAAGACTATACCTATATTAATTATACGCACAGATATTCTTGCGTTCAGTCTTAACGAAACTGAAAAAGCAATAGAATTATTAAACAATACATTGGAACTTAATATCTCTCGACTTAATAAGGCAAAGTTGAAAATGAAACTCGCTGATATTTATCTGTTTAAGGAAGAAGTTTGGGAAGCCACTTTACTTTATAGTCAAGTTGACAAATCGATGAAAGAAGAACCTATCGGTCACGAGGCACGCTTCAAGAATGCTCAATTGCGTTATTATATCGGTGAATTCGACTGGGCATTGGCAGTTTTGAATATCTTGAAATCAGCAACATCGAAACTTATCGCCAACGACGCGATGACATTATCACTCGTCATAACAGATAATTTAGAATACGACACTATCGCCTTGCAACGTCTCGCTAAAGCAGATTTCTACATCTATCAAAAACGTTACGACCTCGCAAATCAGATGCTCGACTCGGTAAACACTTATAATCCAAACGAATATAGTATGCCTTATCTCTTGATGCGTAAGGCACAGATAGCATACGACAACTCAGAATTTGAAACAGCAGACAGTCTATATAAGCGCATATATCAAGGTTATTCTGACAGTTATATGGCAGACGACGCTTTATTGAAAGACGCAATTCTATTGGAAAAAATCTTGAACAAAAAAGATGAAGCGATGGAATGCTACGCCAAACTCATCGACGAATATACAGCGAGTGTTTATGTGGCACAGGCACGTAATGCTTATAGACGACTGCGTGAAATTGAAAATTAATGTAGTAGAGACGTCACCCCTGTGGCGTCTTTGAAATAGAAAATTGAAAATTAACAATGGATAAACAGAATCAATCGTATAATAATCTGGTGAGACCTAAGAAGGCATTAGGTCAGCATTTTCTTGTAGACTTGAATATCGCTAGAAAAATTGTCGATGCAATGTCGAACGATGTTAATATTATTGTGGAAGTCGGAGCTGGTATGGGTGTCCTTACACAATATATCATCGAAGAAAATCTGGAGAAACTTCGTGTAGTGGAGATTGATACAGAGTCGATTGAATATTTGAAAAACGTTTATCCACAACTGGGCGACAATCTCATTCATGGCGATTTCTTGAAGACTGACTTAAGCAAATTCGCGACAGAGAAAATCGGCGTAATCGGTAATTTCCCATATAACATCAGCAGTCAGATTTTTTTCCAAGTCCTGAAATATAGAAATCAGGTTGATGAAGTTGTCGGTATGATACAGAAGGAAGTCGCTGAACGTATCGCTGCCGGACCAGGAAGCAAGACTTACGGAATATTAAGCGTCTTGTTACAAGCATGGTACGACATTGAATATCTGTTTACTGTACATGAGAACGTGTTCAATCCTCCTCCAAAGGTAAAATCGGCAGTGATAAAAATGCGTCGTAATAATGTGACGCAATTAGACTGCGACGAGAAATTATTTGTTACAGTTGTGAAACAAGCTTTCAACCAGAGAAGAAAGACGATGCGCAACTCGTTGAGAAGTCTCATCCCACAAGAGATAATTCAAGATGAATTTTTCAACAAACGACCTGAACAACTTTCGGTTCAAGAATTTATCGAATTGACGAGGAAGTTGTCTAAAAATTAAAATCTGAAAAACTGAAAACTTGAAAACCTGTGACTTGTCCTGAAATAAGTTTACGTAAAAAGTAAAGTTATGTCAGGACAAATTATTTACAGGAGTGGTAACAGATACACTCAGGAAGAAAAGATGGCGATAGTCAAGGACTATCTTGAAAGTAATCTGTCGAGAAACGCGATTGTGAAAAAATATCGCATCGGACAGGGCACACTTATCGCATGGTTGCGTATCTTTGGAGTCGAAAAGAATAAAGAAAACACCAAGAGCGTCATGGTTAGGAAAATCAGTAAAACAAAGTCAGATGTCAAGAAGACAGAAGCGAAGGATAATGTTAATCAGGAACTTCTAAAAAGAATAGAAGAGCTTGAGGAAGCGTTGGAATACGAGAAGCTTCGCAGTCTGGCGTATTCGACAATGATAGACATAGCGGAAGAAGACTTCAAAATCAAGATAAGAAAAAAAGATGGTGCCAAACAGTGAGCAGGCTTCGGGAGTTAAAATCTGGAGTCAGCGTGGACAAGCTCTGTTCACTGTTTGGCAAAACCAGACAGGCATATAGCCAAAGTGTCAACCGTGCGTGCAAGCAGAGGCTGTCGGAGGAGATAATGCTGGAGATCATCATGGAGACAAGAACAATGATGCCCCGTATAGGCGTGCGCAAGCTGCATAAGATCATCAACGACAGACTTCCGCCTGAGCTCAGGATAGGCAGGGACGCCCTGTTTGACCTCATGTACGGATACGATCTTCTAATACAGCAGAGAGTCAGACGTGTAAGGACGACGTACAGCGACCATTGGATGAGGAAGTATCCGAATATAATAAATGGGTTGAAGCCGTCACGACCGAACCAGATATGGGTGGCGGACATCACGTACGTCAGGACGGAGAACGGCTGGGCGTACCTTCATCTTGTCACGGACGCATACTCGAAGATGATTGTCGGCTGGTGCGTTGGAGACAGTCTGGAATCCAAATACACCGTATCAGCATTAAAGATGGCTTTAAAGGATAATAAGGGCAAGCTGAAAGGTCTGATACATCATTCCGACAGAGGCTGCCAATACTGTAGCGAAAAGTACGTAAAGCTGTTGCAGGACAACGGCATTCTGATAAGTATGTGTGAAACGGGAGATCCTAAAGAGAACGCCGTGGCGGAACGCGTAAACGGCATACTCAAGATGGAATGGCTTAATAATGAGAAGTACTGTAACATTGATGAGGTGAAGAAGAGAGTGAGTGAGGTCGTGTATATCTATAACAACAAACGTCCTCATCTGAGTCTTAACTACATGACACCTAAATATGTACATGAAAATCCTGATGCGTGTATCAGACCGTGCTGGAGGAATTATTATCCTAAAGCATCTCAGCGAGTCACAGTTGCAATGAGTTGAATATTAAAACAATTACAAGATGATAGGTTTTTTTAGGCATACGCTTACCACAAATAAAAAAGGAGAACCGGCTTGTGACAACCGATTCTCGCGTTATCTGTGTCTAAGTCCGGATGTATCCCTGACAGGTTGCTCCTCAGCAGAGCCTGTTTCCGTTTCCATCCGATACCACAAAGTTACAAATTTACTGAACTTTATTATTAACCCATCAGAAAATTATTATCGTATTAAATATTGTATTAATTTTGTAAACAAATTTTAGGACGGGTCACTGATAATTCTCAGATTCTCAGTTTTTCAGATTTTCAGTTTTTAAAATGATTTTGGTTTCCAAGGTTTTTCTTCTATGCCTGCTTGTTTCATAAAGAGACGTGAGAGTGTGAAAAAGTAGTCGGAGAGACGGTTGACGAATCTTCTTATAACGTCGTCCACTTCATATTCTCTACCCATTTCCACGAGTCGGCGTTCCGCTCTGCGACATACTGTTCTGCAAACGTGCGCTCTTGATGATAATATGTTGCCTCCAGGGATGATAAGACTCTTCATAGGTTCCAACTCGGCATTCATAGCATCTATTTCAGATTCCAAGAATGTCACGTCGTCATCAGTCAATTGCGGAATGTATTTGACTGTTGACTGTTGTCCGTTGACCGTTGACTCTAACGCAAGACAAGATTCGAGAATCAAAAGACATGATTGTATTCTGTCCATTACTTCAATATGATGTTGCTCAACGCCTTCAGAGTCGCTTAATACAGCAACAAATGCGCTTAACTCGTCGAAAGTTCCGTATGCTTCGAGACGGACATCGTCTTTATTGACACGTGTTCCGCCAATCAATGACGTTGTGCCTTTATCTCCTGTTTTTGTGTATATCTTCATAAAGTTAATAGTTTATAGTAGTTTGAAAGTTTATAGTTTTTAAGTTTCTTATTTCAAAATTCTAAAATAAAGTGTTGTTTTTCTTTTCTTTTCATTTTAAAAAGTAGTCCGAAACGATAGCAGTCGATGCTTAAATTCACATCTTTGTCTTTTATCATCTCGTTCCATTCTTTCTCGTTTATCTTTGAACTATGGATGTCATATTTTATTATAACGTCATCATTTTCCAGGAACACATCATTTTTGTCTGATAAAAAAAAATTCAGTTTGTCATTCAGTTCCTCGCGCCAGTTTTTATGATTCATTTTATCTAAAACGTTTACATAAAAATCATAGACGAAAGGCGAATGCAACCTGAATTTTCCTTGTGATTTAAGACGATATTTGATGTATGATTTTAACAATGAGCTATGAACTATGAACTATGAACAATGATCTATGAACTATTTTGGTTCGTAGCTCATAGTTCATAGTTCAGGGTTAATAAAAATTACTTTACGTTTTCCACAGCTTTAATCTCTGGGAGAATGCTTTTTATTGTTTTCTCTATTCCGTTCTTTAGTGTTCTTGTACTATGAGGGCAACTACCACATGCTCCCGTAAGTTCCACCAAGACAACCATATCATCCGTAAGGTCGACAAATTCAACTCCACCGCCGTCAGCTGCGAGGTAAGGTCTCACCTGAACGAGAATGTTCTTTATCTTTTGAATCAATTCTTGTTTTTCCATATTATTAAAGTTTATAGTTTATGGTGTAGAGTTTAGGGTAGTTTCATAGTTTAGAGTTTAGGAGTTGCTTGTTTTTTTATTTAAAGATTTAAAGCACAGGATTGATAAACTTGTAAACTTAACACTTATAAACTTGCAACTACTCTACACTCTAAACTAACAACTCTAAACTTATTCAAAACATATCTACAATCTTCTTAGCCAGTTTCTCGAATGCTGCTGCTACAGGAGAGAATCCATTGAAAGAGAATGGAGTTCCTTTGTCGTTAGCTTCAGAGATATTTTCATCGATAGGAATCTGTGCCAATAAAGGAAGGTCTAATTCTTTAGCGAACTCGTTGCCTGTATTTTTTCCGAAGATGTAATATTTCTTTTCAGGCATGTCGGAAGGTGTGAAGTAAGCCATATTTTCAATGAGACCTAAGATTGGTACGTTGACGCCTTCATGACGGAACATATTGGCAGCGCGACGTACGTCGGCGAGGGCAACTCTCTGAGGTGTTGTCACGATAACAGATCCTGACAATGTAAAGTTCTGTGCTAGACAAAGTTGGATGTCGCCTGTTCCAGGAGGCATATCAACAACCAAGAAGTCTAGTTCGCCCCAGTCGGTATCGAGGAGCAGCTGACTTAATGCGTTAGATGCCATAGGTCCTCGCCAGATGAGAGGCATTTCTTTGTCAACCAAGTGACCTATAGACAACATTTTGACGCCGTATTTCTCGATAGGAATCATATAAGATTTACCATCACGATCATATCCTAAAGGACGTGTTTCTTCGTTGCCGAATAAAACCGGGATTGATGGTCCGTAGATGTCGGCATCGAGCAAACCAACTTTCATTCCTTGAAGAGCGAGACCGATGGCGAGGTTAACAGAAACTGTTGACTTTCCAACGCCGCCTTTACCGGAAGCTACTGCTATAATATGTTTTACCTTTGACAAGGCATTTTCTTGTGATGCGGGAATAATATCGATTTCAATATCACCGAAAGCATTTTTCAACATCTGTGTTGCTGTATCGATGAGGAATTGGTTTTTCTCGTCGTCAACCTTTTCAAATAAAAGACGAAAACGAATCAGGTTCTCTTTCAATTCAATATCGTCAACCATTCTTAAGTTGATGATATTGTCGCCTTTAGGGAAATATACAACCTCCTTCAAGGCTTCAATAAGTTTTCCTTTCTCTGGTATCATATCTGTTTTCTGATTTTATGATATATTTATTTTTTACGAAAAAATCTTCTGTTGCTTTATTGAAACCTTCCGGGTCGTCAACATGAATCCAGTGTCCCGACTCTGGCAAGGTAACCATTTCATAATTAGGGAAATGATGTCTCATCACTTCATAATCTTTGTCGATAATATAATCAGACTGACCACCTCTTACAAATAATGTAGGTCCGTCGTAATGATATTTTTCGTCAAAACCTTTTCCTATCTCGGCAATATTTTTTGCGATGCCGTCGAGATAAGGTTTCCATCTATAACCATTTTCATGACTGTAAGAAAGGTTCTTCAACAAGAAAAGAAGGAGTCGTCTTTCGTAATTTTCCTTAGCTAATTCCGCTTCAACATCAGAGCGATGTTCAACTTTTGACAGGTCTATTCTCGACATTGCGGAAATGAAACCTACGTGTTCCATAGGATGGTCGAATGCGCGTGGACTGATGTCAAGAATCTCAAGTTTCTCAACCATATCGGGATAGTCGAATGCTAGACGCATCGCAATCTTACCGCCCATACTATGACCTAAGAGATAACATTTCTTTATATTTTCTTCGTCGATCATCTGCTTGATGTCGCCCGCTAGAACATCATAATTAAATACATCGGAATGTGGCGACTGACCATGATTTCTTACGTCAGGTACCAAAACATAATATCCAAGTTCTGCAAAACGCTTTCCAAAAAAATCCCAGTTCTCGGAAACGCCCAACAAACCAAAAATCACAACTATTGGTTTATTCTTAGGATCTCCATACTTTCTATAAAATAATTGCATACTTATTTGTTTTCAAAAAAAATAAAACAGCACAATGTGCCATTCTACCATAATTTGGCAAAGATAACATTTTTTTATCAATTATTGTTTTTTTATTTTTCAAAGATAGGTTTAAATATTATTTTTGCAATATAAACTACAACTGTTGACCGTTGACGGTTGTCCAAAATAAGAAAAATGAGAATCGTAATACAAAGAGTTTCCGAAGCATCGGTGAGTGTTGGCGGAAAAATGATTTCAAAGATTAATGCAGGCATGATGATTTTACTCGGCATTGAAGACGCCGACACAGAAGAAGACATTGAATATCTATGCAACAAACTGACGAAACTTCGTATCTTCTCCGATGAGAACGATGCCATGAATCTAGACATCAATCAGATTGAAGGTTCTTTTCTTGTTGTGAGTCAGTTTACGCTTCATGCCATGACGAAGAAAGGTAACCGTCCTAGTTTCATAAGAGCGGCTCGTCCTGAAAAAGCGATACCTCTTTACGAGACATTCCTAAAACGTCTTGCATACATCTCCGGACGTCCAGTCCTTTGTGGAGAATTCGGAGCAATGATGGATGTTAGTCTCATCAATGATGGTCCAGTGACGATTTTGATGGACACTAAAGATAAAGAATGAGAAATTGAGAATCTGAGAAATTGAAATAATATATAGACCACTGTTTTAACCTCAAGACTTTTCATATTTTCAAGTTTTCAGTTTCCCAGATTTTAATAATTTTATTACTTTTGTAGCATGGAAACAAAGAGACAGCAAAAGATATCAAAGCTCCTCATGAAAGAGTTGAGCGAAATTTTTCAGAGAGAGATAAAGACAAAAGGTAACGTGATGATTTCTGTTACCAAAGTTAATGTAACAACTGATATGTCGTATGCCCGCGTCTATCTCAGCATATTCGGACCAAAACAAGAAGACAAGAAAAAAGTTGTTGAGGAAGTCAATGGTATGTCGAAGGCGATACGTAAAATATTGGGCGACAGAGTGAGACATCAACTCAGAATAATACCTGAACTTCAATTCTTTGAAGACGACTCATTGGATTATGTTGAGAGAATCGACAGTTTGTTAAAAGACTAAATGTTCATAGTCATAGTCATAGTTCATAGTCATAGTCATAGTTCATAGTCATAGTTCAAAAAAATGAACCTTCCGTCATTCATAGCGCAACGTTATCTTCTGGCGAAGAAAAGTCACAATCTTATTAATATCGTCACATGGATTTCGATAATAAGCATTTGTGTCGCCACTTTCGCCATGATTTTTGTTTTGTCGGTTTTCAATGGTTTCAACGTGGTGATTTCCGACATGATTCACCAATTCTCTCCCGACCTTAACATCAGCGCTGTAAAAGGCAAGACAATTAATATTGATGAATTTCCTTTCGAAAAAATAAAAGACATTGACGGCGTTGATTACGTTTTTACAACAATAACAGAAGACGTCTTATTTAAAAATTCCAACAAGCAGCAAATCGGGCAAGTCAAGGGTGTCCCCGACGATTACAACAAAATCTCTCGCATCAGAGGAACAATATTAAACGACACTACATTTGTCGTCAGCAACGACAATTATAATTTCGGCATACCTGGTGCCGGGATGGCTTACTTCTTAGGAATCAATGTATATCAGCCGTATTCTCCAATACAAGTTTACGTACCGAAAAGAAGCAACGCCTCCACATTCAATTTAGAAAACAGTTTCAACAGGGGAAATTTATTAGTTACGAAAGTATTTTCCACCCAACAGGAAGTAGATGAAAAAATGGTACTTGCTCCATTTTCCTGGTTATCAGATTTAATAGAATATGATAACTTATGCACCGATATAGAAGTTTTCGTCAACAGTCAAAAGGCAACATCCAAGAGTTTAAATAAAATCAAGAAAGAAATAAAGAATATTCTCGGCAAGGATTATAAGGTTCACGATCAATATGAACAGCAAGAATCATTATATAAAATGATGACGGCAGAAAAGCTTGCTGTTTATCTGATACTTACCTTTATCTTAATAATGGCGACTTTTAATATGATAGGAGCCTTGAGCATGTTGATAATAGACAAGAGGAAAGATATTTCTTTACTTAAGGCTATGGGTGCCGACATTAATCTGGTCAAGAAAATATTTGTCAATGAAGGACTTCTTATCTCCGTCGTTGGCGGAATATTAGGACTTATTGTTGGAATCATCGCCGTATTAATACAGCAGCATTTCGGCATCATACGTCTTGGCAACGGAGACGGAAACTATATCATTGAAGCATATCCTGTGGCATTGAAAATTGCTGATGTATTTTTGGTTTTCATCACTATTACTGTCATAGGAAGTCTGGCATCATTCCTCACAGCAAACAAATCCATCGAGAAGATGGAAGATATTTCTTTAAATGCCAGATAATACCACCTCATTAACATGTATTTATGTATGAAAATTAATTTTCCAACTTATGTTTTTCGTATAAAAAAAAATCGTACTTTTGCAGTCCAAAAAAATAGAAATTAATTTCAACTTAAATTTAAAGAATGTACGCAATTGTAGAAATCGCAGGGCAACAATTCAAAGTTAGCAAAGGTAGTCAAATCTACTGCAATCGCTTGAATGGTGAAGTCGAAGGCACAATCACTTTCGACAAGGTGTTGTTGATCGAAAATGAAGGCAACACAAGGGTTGGCACCCCCGTCCTCGAAGGTGCTAAAGTTGATGCTAAGATTGTTGAGCATCTCAGAGGTGACAAAGTTCTTATTTTCAAAAAGAAAAGAAGAAAAGGTTATCAAACATTAAATGGTCATCGTCAAGATTTGACAAAGATCATCATTGAAAATATTACTGAATAACAAACCCGAAAAAATTTATTAGTTATGGCACATAAAAAAGGTGTTGGTAGTTCATCAAACGGTCGTGAATCCCATAGCAAACGTTTGGGCGTAAAGGTTTTCGGTGGTCAAGCTGTTATCGCCGGTAACATCATCGTCCGTCAACGTGGTACAAAACACAATCCAGGTGAAAACGTAGGTTGCGGTAAAGATCACACTCTTTACGCACTCACAGACGGTATCGTAGAATTCCGTAGAAGAAGAGACGATCGTTCTTACGTTTCAGTTATCCCAGTAAATGCTGAAATTACAGAATAATCGTTACAAATAAAACGAACAGAAAAAAAACTCCAGATTTCTAAAGAGATCTGGAGTTTTTTCATAATAACGCTATCTTTAAGCTTTTAATCCTAAAACGATATTATCCACATCAATATTCATCATACACTTAAAATGCTTTTTAGGACATTCCTTAAATCCTAACTTACTGCAAGGACGACATTTTACGTCTTTACATTCAACAATGTGGCACTTCTCCGGTTCCTTTGGAAGATATGGATACATACCTAATTCGGGAACGGTATTGCCCCAAACTGATACTATATTCTTATGAAAAGCCGCAGCAACATGCATCAATCCGGTATCATTAGTCAAAACAGAATCAGCATTCTTCACAATAGACGCCGACTGTTCGAGATTTATCTTACCAACGAGATTCAGAATCTGAAAATCTGAAAATCTGAAAATCTGAGAATCTTTTTGAATCTGAGAATTTGAGTTATGGTGCTGTGAGCAATAGCTATTAGCTGACTGCTGACCGCTGACCGCTGATAAAATCTCTTCCGCACGTTCCACATCATCAGGTCCGCCAAGAAGTATGACAGGTTTATTAATTCTTTTTAAGACTTCTACAATCTTGACAGGAGGTAAAATCTTGGTTTTATATGTTCCGCCAATGACGAAAGCATAATATCCGTTTTGAAAATATTCAGGAAGTTCTGTGACAGGATAATTGTTTTTTTCTGAAATAAAGAAATCCAATCCTTGATAATCGTTCTTCACGCCCAAATTCTCGACAGCTTTAAAATATCTGTCAACGATATGAATATCTGGCATTATGTTAATCTTGAAAGAAGATAGCAAGAATTTTCTGAAATTAAGTTTCGGAAATGAAGAATGAGGACGACGCAAAGAACGCGTCACTCTCACACTACGTTTGTTCTTCTGTAAATCAACAATATAATCGTAATTTTCCGATTTCAGTTCAGCGATATTTTCTTTCAAAGAATCATAATATTCATACACCTTATTAATATATGGGTTTGTCTTATAAAGACCGCTGAATTTCTTTTTCGTCAAGACATGAATCTCAACATCCTGAAGTTGAATTTTCAGACAACGTATCACAGGCGTCGTCAAAACAATGTCGCCTATAGAACTAAACCGAATTACAAGTATCTTTTTCATAATAATTATGAATTAATCTTAAGTTTCTCATCTCTGAAGATAAGTTCAACGGTCTCTTCATAAACATCCAAGTTATTAATCTTTTTAACCTTACGCCAAATATTCTGAGAATCTTCGAAAGAATTCATCATATAAGACCAAAGTTCCTTCATACATCCGATAATCTTCGGACTTCCACCCGCGTGACGCAATCGTTCAAGATAGAGCGACACCACGAAATGATGAAGAATCTTTTTTCGTTCTTCGTAATCGTAAGTCACGCCTTTTATCTCATCTGCGAGGAACGGATTGGTTAACAGACCTCTTCCAAGCATAAAAGACATACGTCCGTATGTCTCTACTGGAGAAAATGAATTTAGTTTCTCGCTTATTTTATTATAATCATCAACAGAGAAAATATCACCATTATAAACCAACGGTCTTTTGATTAAAGGAGCTATCTCTGCGAATCGGTCGACGTCGGCACTACCGGTATACAGTTGTTTTCCTATGCGAGGATGAATAATAATCTCACTAAAAGGATATGTGTTGAAGCTATCTATAAGTTCATCGATTTCAGTATCTTTATAATATCCGAGACGACATTTCAGACTGAATTTTATCTCAATATTATTAAAGACCTTATCAAAAATCTCTCTTACTTTCTGAGGTTCTGCCATAAGTCCGCAGCCTCTAACCTTATTGGCGACTCTTGGGAAAGGACAACCCATATTAAGGTTTATCTCCTTATAACCCATTGCCTGACACTGATTTGCAAAACGGATAATCTCATCAGCATCGTTACCAAGAATCTGCGGAGTAAGAGTATTTACATCATTAAAGTTAATATCTATCTCCTCCCCTCTAAGACTTCTGCTATTGTCTTTATGGATACCCGTAAAAAAAGGTGTATAAAATTTATCTATACCACTGAAATATTTCTTGTAAAGATTACGATAAACCGAATCCGTTATGCCCTGAAAAGGAGCTAAGCTTAGTGATGTCATCTCTTTCTTATAATGGAAATTACAAAGGTGAAACACATAATGATTACTGCAAGGAATGATGCGATTCTATAAAGATAGTCGCCATGTTGTGAATAGAAAGTCATTTCATCATTGACAGCCATTGTATTACGTAAAGCAGCAGGTTCCCAATAGTTTGTCTGCTCAACAACATCGCCTCTTAAATTAATGAAACCAGATATTCCGGTATTTGCAGAACGTGCTATGGAACGACGATTTTCTATTGCCCTGAGTTTCGACATTTCAAAATGCTGACGATGACCAGGAGTGTCGCCCCACCATCCGTCGTTGGTGATAACGAAAATCAGATTCGCTCCATTACGTACAAATTCTGTCACATAACCGCCAAATACAGATTCATAACAAATCAAAGGTGCTATCTTATATTCCTGATGAGTTAACACAGTCGCCTTATCTTCAGATTTTAAAGTACCCACTGTACCACCTAAGTCAATGGCGAGATTTTTCAATGGACGCAAGAACCACCATGAAGGCATCATCTCAACACCAGGTGTAAGACGCGACTTCTGATGATATTGAATATCAGCGGTATCAGTAATTAAAAAGGCTGTATTATATGAATAATAATATTCGTCTGCATCATAGAACTTTCGTGCTGCAAAATCATCTTCTTCTCCATCAGGTACCATTCCTAAAGTACTAGCTCCTATAACAAAAGCAACTCCATTATAATTTTTAGAAAACAATCTCAAGTTCTTTATAGAATAATAATAATCCAGATTATCCAACCAGATATTCTCATGAATAGATGACTCAGGACCTACCACAAAACAAGTATTCTCAGTCATCAAAGGTTCTGCCTGATCGAAATTACGTATCAATATTTCACGAGCCGACAAACTAAATTCTTCATTCCACGGATCAATATTAGGTTGAACGACAACTATTTCAACTTCATCAGTGGTGACATTTTGAGACGCCACAGGGGTGACGTTTTGAGACGCCTCAGGGGTGACATTTTGAGACGCCACAGGGGTGACGTCTCTACTTTCTGCAGGAATATGTTCGTTTGAAGACGCCACAGGGGTGACGTCTCTACATTTTGCAGGAATATGTTCGTTTGAAGACGCCACAGGGGTGACGTCTCTACGGGGGTCGTATGAATTATAAATAACCTTACTTACAATTATAGGTGCAAGAACTACAGCAATAAATACGAATATCTGAGACAAAATCTGTTGTCTGTTGTCTGTTGTCTGTTGTCTTTTTATAATCTTATATGCCAAGATGTTAGCAAGGAGCACCCAGATTGTTCCGCCAGCTATTCCTGTGAATTCATACCATTGCACCCAGGTATGATTATGCGAGAAGACGTTTCCGATATTGAGCCAAGGCCAATTCAATTGCCAGTTAAGATGCAGATTTTCAAAAGCCAAGAAAAACAATATAAGGAGAAAATATCCTTTCTTATTATTAAAGATTATCTTTCTTGTAATATGATATAGCCAGAATGTTGTCGCCATGAAGCAACTGTTAAGCAACAACATAGCTATCGCTCCAGCAGCTGTACTGTTCCAGACCCACCATGTGGTCAGAGAATTCCATATTAAAAAAGTCAGAAATGAAAGTCCAAAGATGTTTCCTTTTACATTATTATTATCGTCACCGATATAATCCTGAAGAAACAACAACGGAACAAAAGCTATGAATATCAGTGGAGTAAATCCTTTAGTAGGCCATGACGATGCAATCAGAAGTCCGCTGAGTATAGCTAGTGAAATCTTAACAATTTTCTTCATCATTTCATTTTAAAATAGTTAAAAATCTTAAAGCTATCATCAAGGAAAATCAAAGAAGCATTTCCGTTACGTTCGATTTGGTTGATACTCTCTTCAAAGAGTTCTGTTATCAGATCTATATTATTATTGGAGATGAAAGGTGCGAAATTTTTCAAGAATGCTTTTTCATCTTCGGGCAATAATACACTATCAATCAATCCATTGTTTATCAACAAAGCGTTATGGAAGAAATTGAGTCCGTAGGCAAGGAATTCCTTCTGTTTCTCTCTTCCTAAAGATTTTATATCGTTAGCGATAAAGTCGATTAGTTCTGATGCGCTGAATCGGAAGCAGTAACGCATCCACTTCTGGAAACTTTGAAAATATATTTTCTCATCTTCTTGATCGTTGATATATGATTGTGCGAGGATCCAGTTACCATTGGCCAATACAGCGGCATTACGTGCGACATTGTAATCGCAACCAAACTTGTTGACGAGAGCATTTTGTACTTCGTCGAGAGTAAGTTTCGGTATCTTCATCAAAACTGTTCGCGACCTTACAGTAGTAAGCAGTTCCTCTTGATTTTCAGAAATGAGAATAAATAATGTTTTCTCTAGAGGTTCTTCCAATAGTTTCAATAATTTATTGGCTGCCTGTATATTAAGTTTCTCAGCCATCCAAATTATCGCCACTTTATATTCTGCCTCGTAAGCTTTGAGGTTAAGTTTTCTCATTATCGTAGCGGCATCGCGAACATTTATCGCACCTTGTTTATTCTCAACGTCAAGGGCATTGTACCAAGATGACAAGTCGGCATAAGTCTCACATTTTTCAAGATATTCGCGCCATTCGGCAAGAAACAAATCAGACTCAGGATCTTTCTTTACGTTCTTATTTGTTGTAGTTGGAAATATAAAATGCAAGTCGGGATGTGCTAACGCATTGAATTTCTTACAAGAAGGACAGACGCCGCAACTATCATGCTCTCCCCTATTGGTACAATTGATATATTGTGCGTAAGCTATCGCCAAAGCCAGTTTTCCTGTTCCTTCCTGACCGAGAAACAGTTGCGCATGAGCCACACGATTTTCTTTTACGCTCTGAATCAGCTTCGCCTTAATATCTTCGTGACCAATTATTTGAGAAAACAACATAACTCCAAAGCATATTAGAAGAGAGACGCATCAATTACATATTGTTTATTATCAAAGGAGTAATTTGATACGTCTCTACAATATTATTTCTTAATAATTTTTTGTATTGATATATTATTATTAACATCTATTGTACGGATTAAATACATTCCGCTTGTGAGACCGCTAATATCAATCATTGAAGAATTTTCCACATTGTGAGAAATCAATTTTCTTCCCATCATGTCAAGAATCTCAACTTCTTGAATATCTTCACCCTCAACGATTACATAGTTATTTGCAGGGTTAGGATATATGTTAGTGTCTTTCTTTTCTGTGAAAGATTCCACACCTAATACAATACTGTTTCCAGGGAATGCGATGTCATCGATCCAGCAACGGTCTTCGCCGGCAGAACCATTAGGACTCTTATCGTAACGCCATTCAAAGACATGTTTACCGGCAGGTACATTGTAAGTTGCTTTGTTCCAGTCTATTTCATCGCTCCATCTATCTTGCAACTCACCATCGATATAGAATACCAAATAATCGCTCTTGTCGGCTGATATTTTGTAATAGAAAGATATCGTACCTTCTGTCGTATTCTCTACCTCAATGAGTAAAGACGTTATTTCATTGTTACCAATAAGTCCTGATTGTGCGCAATAATTACCTGTATAAGAAAGATCTTTTGTCACAGTCCATGGCAAGTCATAATCGAAATACCAATTAAGATGTGAGAGGTCGCCTGTTTCGAAGTCTTCTTTAAGAGTACCAACAGTAAATTTCAACTCATCATTTGCTTCATATCCCGAAGAAGTCATATTCATATCAATGGTAAATTGTTCTCCATCAGGAGTTTCATCTGCTATATGAAGGATGAAACTAGATTCAAGAACTTGATTTACTTCAAGACTACCTAATTCCAGAATATTATCTTCGAAAGTCACATAACTATTTGAAGAACTAGCTTCTATGCTGATTTCGTCCGTCTTGCTGTTACCGACATTCCTGATTTTAAATTCTACAGTAATTGTTTCACCTGCATCAACAAAACCATTGTTATCACTTAGATGGTCGCTATATGAAACATCAAAGAATTCAAATACAGGAGCTTGTATTCTATATACCAATTCTTGATTCCATGTATTGTTTCCATCTGTGATTGTCATTGTAAAGAAAGCATATTCTTGATCAGGCACATTGTCTTTAACTTTAAATGAAAATGCGTCATTGATATTCTTTTCAGAACCGGCGTTTAATGAACCTATGTTTGCTTCTGAATTAGTTAACTCAACATATTCCGGAGAATTAGTTGTCAATGTTGCAGTTACATTATCAGCATTTGCTAATCCTGGATTATAGAAGTTCATATTGAAACTAATATTTTCATCATAATCCAATAATTCATTATTATTTTCGTCATCTATTTCAATTTCGTCAACATAGATAAATGCCATGTTATTACTCAAACCGACCACATCGTAAGTCTGATACCATGCATTTGGACCTGTAACTATAAGTTGCATTGTATCAGTAACATTTAATGCTTCAGCGAATTGAAGTTGTGCTTCACCGTTTTCATCTGTCATTCCGAATGCCAACAATTCATCACCATAAAACAAACTACATCTGAAGTTATTTTGAGGAGCACTATTTTTATTAACAATAACATTTGTAGATGTTATTCCTTGGTTAAGAGCCAATTCGTAAGACACTTCAGGAATGAAAGGTTCATCTAGCCATGGACATACTGCGACATCACCTAAGATATTGATACAATACATATTCCAACGCAAAGCACCATTTTCGCCCCACATATCTGTGACATATGGAGCTGTCATTAACTTCATCTCAACGAAAGCTGTTCCTATGTAAGGAAGTCTGTCGTGATAATATGAATCGATGAATTCGCGGTGTAAGTGACGAGCCGGACCGTCACCCCATGGAATATACCAACCATAACGAGAGTTGCCTGTAGTTGCAACGAAACCTGTTGAGATATTCACTAAACGCTCTAACATACAGGTCTTTGTGAAGTCACCACATATACATCCATGTGAATGAAAGAAATTGTAATTATGTGTTACTCCATCTAGTTTCGCAAAAGAATTGTCGTTTGTTGTATTAACATACCAACCGGCAACGTAGTCGGTATTGGCATGACCGACGTGATGTACATAACCACCGCCAACTTCGTTAATCTTATTTCTAAAGATACTGCCACTCCAGCCTGTTGGACCATCAGCATAAACACAATGGAATGTGTAATCTTCTGGAATACCAACAGTTGTATAATAATCTTCATTTTGTTCACCAATCAAGAGTTCCAAGTCATTGCTGCCATAATAGCCATCACCGAGGTGTTCTGCGCCTAAGACTATATCATTAAATTCTCCAAGAACAGGATTTGTCTGATATTCTAACGTCTTATGCATCATATTGTTGAATTGCGTTTCATTGTTAAATGGCATACGACCAATAGCAAGTTCAGGAAGCAAGTCATCTTCTCCTATCTCACCCCAAAGTTCGTCATTGTCATCATTCCATGTTCCGTCTAAACATACGTAATACATATCGGCAGGAAGTCCCGGATCTTCATAATCTTCCATCACGTAACAATATAATCCGCGATAAGGAACCAAATCAGAGTCTCCACCGAGAAGCACCATCATAACACCTTCATTTTCATATTCCTGAGAAATGAAAGTACGGATCTTCTCTTGTTCGTCTCTACCTTCAGAAACTGCATAAATATCTTCCAATGCAACTACTTTCGTTCTTAAACCGCGAGCATCATAATGTGACTTATAATCATCAAAATGTGAGACCCATTCTTCTGGAGTGATAACCAACAATTCATAACCGTCGATAGACGCCACAGGGGTGACATTCTGAGACGCCACAGGGGTGACGTCTCTACATTGGGAATATAGATTCAACGACTCCGGATTTTGTGCCAAACGCTCAACACGTGCTTTCACTTCAGGTGATGTGTTTAACATCTTGCTCTTGTCAACTCTCGATGCAGAATATTTCACTCTCACCGTAACTTTTTGTGCATACGACAATTTTCCTGTTGCAGGAATATATCTCACTGGAGTAAATCCAGAAAAAGCGAAAGAATGTCCGTTAAGATATTGTGTCTTAACGCCTGAAGAATATTTTGTAGGATATACTTCTTCAGAAGCATAAACATTCTCATTCTTTGCAAACGGAATTTCCTCTGTTACAGAAAGCGGACGCGGAGCTTGATAAGGATACAAGAGATGTGAACCTTCAATCTCAATGAAGTCGGAGAATTCAAATTCAACATCCTTTGCTTCCGTATTCTGAGGCAGAAGCAACGAGACCGAATACCATGGAAGGTTTGGATTGCCGACTTCAGCACCCTGTACCGAAGCAACCAATTTTGAATCCGCAGAGCAATCCAAAGTAATTTGTTCGTAATTTTGATATTGTTCAAATTGTGGGTTGTTAAAAAAGAAAGTCTTCTCTATCATCTGTGCAGAAAGTGAAAAGACCATCATTAACATCAAACTTAATGTTAGTAAAATTTTCTTCATAGTGTAATTTTTTTATTGTGTAAAGACGCGTCAATGTATCATGAAATTAAAACACATTGACACGTCTTAATTATAAATTATTCGTTACCTTCAATCCATTGTGTCACTTCTTCGAGTTGAAGTGCCGGAACATCCATCTTGTTTTTCTTGCGGAGTCCGTTCAGTTTCTCACGAAGTGCAGCAGGTTTCTCAGCTTTCATCATATCGACTGATGTATAACCTGCTTTAATCAAAACGCCTGCCCATACTTCTGGAACACCGATAGCCATGAAGTCTTGTTCTGTTGCCACTTTCTTGACTTTTTCAGGACGCATCGTCGGGAAGAAGAGAACTTCCTGTATCGCGAGCTGACCTGTGAGCAACATCACGAGACGGTCGATGCCGATGCCCATTCCTGATGTTGGAGGCATACCGTATTCCATAGCGCGTAAGAAGTCTTGGTCGATGAACATAGCTTCGTTGTCGCCACGCTCTGAGAGTTTCATCTGTTCTTCGAAACGAGCGCGTTGGTCGATAGGGTCGTTCAACTCTGTATATGCGTTAGCGAGTTCCTTGCCGTTGACCATCAACTCGAAGCGTTCTGTGAGTTCTGGATTCTCGCGATGACGTTTACATAATGGCGACATCTCGACAGGATAGTCGGTGATGAAAGTTGGCTGGATATATGTGCCTTCGCATTTTGCGCCGAAGATCTCATCGATCAACTTGCCTTTACCCATTGTGTCGTCGATTTCAATATCGAGATTCTTACATACTTCGCGAAGTTGAGCTTCGTCCATGCCTGTGATATCGACGCCTGTCTTTTCCTTGATAGAGTCAATCATTGAGATACGTTTGAAAGGACGTTTGAAGCAGATTTCGTTGTCGCCGACTTTCACTGTATCTGTGCCGAACACTTCTGTCACGACGCGTTCTATCATTCTTTCTGTGAAGTCCATCATCCAGAGATAATCTTTGTAGGCGACGTATATTTCCATACATGTGAACTCAGGGTTGTGAGTGCGGTCCATACCTTCGTTACGGAAGTTGCGTGAGAACTCATAGACGCCGTCGAAGCCTCCGACAATGAGACGTTTGAGGTAAAGCTCGTTAGCGATACGCATATACATCGGGATGTCGAGAGCGTTGTGGTGAGTGATGAAAGGACGAGCTGTTGCACCGCCAGGGATAGATTGTAATATCGGAGTTTCTACTTCTAAGTAGCCGTTTTCGTTGAAGAAGTTACGCATCGAGTTGATGATCTTGGTACGAGCGATGAAGATGTTCTTCACGTTTTCGTTAACCACCAAGTCGACGTAACGCATACGATAGCGTTGTTCCGGATCGGTGAAAGCGTCATAGATAACGCCGTCTTTTTCTTTTACGATAGGAAGCGGACGCAACGACTTACTGAGCACGGTCAATTCTTTTACGTGGATTGAAACCTCGCCGGCTTGTGTACGGAAAACAAAACCTTTAACACCGATGAAGTCGCCTATGTCTAAGAGACGTTTGAAAACTACGTTATATAAAGTCTTATCTTCGCCAGGACAGATCTCGTCGCGTTTGATATAGATCTGTACACGACCGTGAGCGTCTTGAAGTTCGCAGAATGAAGCTGCGCCCATGATACGACGGCTCATGATACGGCCGCCTATGCTTACGTTCTCGAATTTAGCGAGGTCGTTGTCATCAAATTCTTCAGCAATCTGAGCAGTGTTAACATTGACTTCAAAAGCTGCCTGTGGATAAGGATTAATACCTAATTTGTATAACTCGTTTAAGGAGTTTCTTCTTATTTGTTCTTGTTCGCTTAACATAATATATTGAATTGTTTATCTACATTTCGGGAAGTTGCAAATATACAAAAAGTCAACGGACTACAGACAACGGAAAACAGATTTTTTTTAGCTTTTGGCTTTTAGCTATCAGCTTTCAGCAATATGTGACTTTAGATACTGACAGCTGTTTGCTAAACTTCCAAATATATCACCCTGAAATCATATTCTTCATTGAACTTTTTGACGTAATTTCTTACCTGACGAAGATGGCGTTTCATGTAATAGCCACCGTAATAACTCCAGACGACAATGATGTGATAATCGTAATCATGATACGACTTTACGATTTCGTCTTTGTCCTCTTTGTCTGTAACGAACAACTCGATGTAGTTTTCAAATCTGATAATCTCAAAAATGGTGTCGTTGTAAATGTTCTTTTTAAAGATTGGAACATCGTCATAGACATTGAGCACTTTTGCGTTTCCATAACAGAATTCGTATCCTCCGCAGCACTTCTTGTCTTTATCGAACATGATGGTCTGAATCGGTGATGCCGGTTCGTCGTATTTCAATTTCCATCTGTAGGTGCGAAATCTTTCGTCATTTAACAGAACGTCTCGCAACGATGAATCGACTTTAAATGAAAGATAATCGCAATCGGGATAATATTTAGACCATTTGATATCGGTCTCTTCCATATCATATTCCACGAAAGGCATTACCGCCATATCCCAAACCGCTCTGCACGACGACATGATAGTCACGAGCAGAATCATTGTGATATGGAGAAGTATTTTCTTCATAAAGTCTGAGATTGTTTTAAAGTGATTCGTATCCTCCGTTCTTGGCGACACCTTTGAAAACTATTTGTTTGCTATCACTTAGTTTCTTCAAATATCTTTGAGTGGTTCTGAGACTACGTCCCAATCTTTTTGATAAAGAGGGGGCGTTCAAACCCGGATTTTGTTTTATTGTATCTAACAATATTTCTTCAAAAGGAACTTTATTTGGTTTTGGTTCCGACTCTCTGAAAAGTCGGAGTATATCCAATTGTGTCATTATCACTCTGTCGGCAATGAATGAGACAAAGACATTCCCGTCATTGTGAGCTTGCTCTAAAGCAGAAATGTATTCCGCACGAGTGACTGCAGGAATGATGGCGATATTGTAATCGTTTCTCATCAACGACAAATTCATCAGCAGGCGCGCCATTCTGCCGTTTCCATCAATAAACGGATGTATAAAGACAAAGCGTTTGTGTAATTCTGCTGCTAAAACAACAGGATGTAATTTGTTTTCATTATTGTTATACCATTGAACTAATTGCTTCATGCGTTTATCTATTTCAGCAACAGGGGAAACAGAATAACGACTTCCGCTGATAAAAACAGGCACTTTACGATATTGACCCGCTCGTTCCGAATCCATTTGCTGATAAAACAACTTATGAAGATTACAGATGACTTCTTCCGTAAGAGGTTCGTTATGACTCAATTCGTACATATAATCGTATGCCTTCGCATGTCCGACAGCCTCATAAACATCACGTAAGGGTTTCCCTTCTATCGTCAATCCATCTTCAATAATTACTTTTGTTTCTGATTCTGTAAGACTGTTGCCTTCCAGCGCGTTGCTTGTAAAGGTGGTCCCTACACGATAATATTCCTTCAAAGATTGTAATGTCTCTGGCGATAACGGACGATATGACCACAACTCCTGCTGATTAATCTCACATTGAGTTAATTTATCCTGTATGTCATTCATAATCATTCGATGGTAATAGTTGGTTATTCAATAACAAAGATAATACTTTTTGTCATACGAATTTATTTACACCGCCATTTTTTTATTTTTACACCGCCAAATTGAAGATTTACACCGCCAAATTCATAACCATTGGGAGCGGGGGAGCGGGAAATAAGTTGAGACGTGTCAATGACATCTTGTTTATTTTTTTAAGGTGTCATTGACACGTCTCTACCTGAATTTTCAATTTAAGATACACGTCCGTGTGTCTCTACGGGAGAGGCGTCAATCCCGCTCCCGAACCCAAATCCCGTCCCCGTTAACAGATATTCAGAATCTTGGAAAATCCTGTGATGTCGAAGACGGATTTCACCTCTGTGTTGAGATTTCGTATGGCGAATTGTCCAGCGCAAGCTGCCAATAATTTATGAGTCGACAATACCACTCTGAGTCCGGCACTGCTAATGTATTCCAACTTGTCGCAATCGAAAACTATTGATGCGCCATTGTTGATATAAGGTTTTACGGCTGCTTCTAATTCTGGTGCCGTCACTGTATCCAAACGACCAGCGATAGCAACTACTGATGTTTCATTCTCTTTGATGATGTTTATTTCCATATTATTTATAGTTTGTCTTTATAGTGTTATTTACAATTTATAATTCATAATAAGTATGTTTCTGTCGTCTTCACGATGATATTCCACCGACTGCATGATGTTTTTAACCAAGAAAATCCCAAGTCCTCCTATAGAACGTTCTTCTGCCGAGAGCGTGACATCTGCATCATCGACTGCGGTAGGATCAAAAGGTTCTCCGGTATCCGACAACTCAAATGTCATTTTTCCGGCGTTAACCTCGACTGTGAGCGTAATCTCATGTTCTTCTCCTTCAGGATAGGCATATTTCATAACATTTGAAACTGCTTCTTCCAAAGCTAAGTTGAGCTTGAATCCTGCATCCAGCGGCAGTTGAAAATCTTCACTTAACTTCTCGACATACTCCGTCAGCAATGCAATGTCGGCAATGTTATTACGCATCACGAGTTTCCTGTCGGAACATACAGCCTGACTATCCATATCGATTAATGTACAACACAACATTGTGATGTCATCATTTTGTTCAGCGTTTTTTGCGTGATTCTTTATCTCATTAAGAATCCCTTCCACAATATCTTTCGGAGATTCTGTATAATGTTTCGACAAACATTGCAGCATTCTTTCTTCGCCATACAGTTCTTTGTTTGAGCTTTCAGCCTCGTTGACGCCGTCGGTATATAGGAAGATATTCGTTCCTCTTTCTATCTTGATTTCTTGGTCTTTAAAGTCGAAGTCTTTCCATATTCCGAGAGCTAAATTGGATATTACAGGTAACAAGGATGCTTTTCCGTCATTGCTGATGATGACTGGAGGATTATGTCCTGCATTGCAATATCTCATGATCCCCGTCTCAAAATCTAAAATCCCGACAAAGGCTGTGCAGAACATATTTGATTCATTTGATTCTGAGAGCGCATCATTCAATGATTTCACTATCGCAGAAGGGTCGATGACATTCGATGCCACGGTCCTGAACAAACGGCATGTAACAGCCATCACCAACGAGGCTGGCACGCCCTTACCGGAGACGTCGCCTATGATGATATATAGTTTGTTATTCTCTATAAAGAAATCGTACAAGTCGCCTCCTACTTCTTTGGCGGGAATCAGTTTCGCATATAAGTCTATGTCGTCACGCTCTGGGAACGGCGGGAAAATCTTAGGCACCATGCCCATCTGTATGTCGCGTGCGATACGCAATTCACTCTCTATACGTTCTTTGTTGGCTGTCGTCACTTGCAACTCATCGATATAGTTCTGCAACGACCTCTGCATATGACTGAATGAGTTATGTAGCATCCGCATCTCATAATTCTTCTTGTTTCTCGGAAGCTCCGCTCTGAAATTACCTCTCGCTATCTCCATGGCGGAATTGGCGAAGTCGGTAAGCGGACGCATGGTATATTTGATAAGGAGATAACATAATATCACAAGCAGCAGCAGTCCGGGCAACGCCACCATCATGACTTTATTTCTCATATCATCCACCTTAGCGAATATGTCGGAATGCAGACAGCTGACAGCCACCGACCAGCCCGTAGCGGCGACAGGTGCATAGAAGAGATATGTTTTCTCTACATAATCATATTCCGAAATTCCGCGTTTCCCATCAACCATTTCGTGCGCAGTCTTAAAAATAACCTCGTCATCATTGGCCATCGCAGCTTCAAACATAGTCCTGTTAAGGATGGCATCGGTGTCTTCATGAACGAGATACGTTCCGCCGCGACCAATCATCAGGTTAAACGAGTTAGGATAGGTCTTGATGGAATTGACCTGCTCGGCAAACCATTCCAACGACAAGTCGGCAGTCAATATCGCGAACAACTTTCCATCATGATATAAAGGGAAAGAATATGTCGTCATGATAATGTCGGCTCCTCCTTGATCGAAATATGGCTCGCTCCAATAAGGCTTATCGAGCAGCTTCGGAATCTGATACCAGTCCATATAATGATAGTCGTAGTCTTTTGTTCCCAACTGTTTACTCAGAATCTTATCGTCATCACGATAAGAGTAAGGCGAATAGAAAAGACCTTTCTCCTGATAATAATTCGGTTCGAAAGCCACCGCACTACCACTAATGTAAGAATTGTTCTCTAACAGAAGTCTCGTCACCTCGTACATATAGTCAGGGTTATCGATATTATCTACAACCATCAACGAGATATTCTGCACCGCCGTCTCAACAGAATTCAAGACATTGTCGATACGCAGAATAGTATTGTCGAGAACCGACTGAGCGTGTTCTATCGACTCTTCTTTCACCAAGTCGCGTGAAGAACGATAATTCAGGGCTACGATGATTATCAGCAATGTCGTCGTCACAGCCAAGATGAACAGACTGAGATGAGTCGACAAGGAACTAAATAATATTTTACGATTGACTTTCATTGCCGACCTCCTGTTATTCGTGATTTTGTTACGACATCGTTGATACGATTGTATCTGATAAGCAGCTCGTTTATCTGCATGACTTTATTTTCATCGAGTTCGAAGGTTGGCTTCCCCGATATTAAATCACATTGCAGTTGTAGCACTTCCTTCAAGATCCACTTCTGATGTTGTCGTCCTGCCGGCAGATTGTTTTCCTTTATGACTTTCATCACTATGTCAAGAGTCTCATCATAATGTTCGTGCGCCCACTCCCAGCCGCGTCGTGATGCTTCAGCGAAAGCCTTAGCCTTATCAGGATATTTTTCATAATAATCCTTAGAGAAATAAACGCCTTCTTCAGGGAAGTCATAACCGTAGTCGGCGAGCGAGATGAAATTCATATCTTCAAAGCCTGACGAATAGATCTGATACGCCTCGTTATAAACCATTGCCATCGTAGCATCGACAGCTCCTGAGATATACAGGTTTATGTTTTGTACAAAAGGTATCCATTCAATATTAAGACCTTTGTCTTCGTCGACGATCCGTAAAAGTTCGTTATAATGCGTCCGCCATATTCCCACTCTTTTTCCTCTCAAGTCTGTGAGAGTCTCCACATCGTTACTGCGAGGCACTACGACAAGACCTGTATGCAAAGATGTCTGCAAGACATTTACGACATCCATTCCGTTATAGATATTAAGTATGGCGTCGAACAAGTTCATTGTAATAGCGTTGCACTTTCCTGCTCTAAGACGATCTGGTGCATTGTCGGATGACGATGTATGTTCTATGACGACATCGAGTCCAGCCTCTTTATAGAAGCCTTTTTCCAGAGCGACGTAATAGCCGGCAAACTGACTCTGTGGCAGCCATTGCGGAGTGAACACAATCTGCTGCGCATCAACATCAGATAGGGAAAGTAACATTAGTATCGGTAGTAATAATCTTCTCATCAACTGTCATTTGTTAATCGTCAACTCATCTCAACAATAATCTATCTTGATTTAATTCAAGGTGTATATGATGACTATCTGTTTCGACATTTTCTTGAATAACGTCGCACAGACCTTGGAGTATATTAAAACTTAACATATTCTCTTCCGAGATATTTTCTTCCGAGAGATATTCTTTGTCGTCACCTTCGAAATCAACATCTAACGACATCCTCACCTCGTTTTCATTTTTCGACAATACGAGTTCGATTCTGTCATTTAAAGGAATTATGTTGAGCAGTTCTTCCACTGCGAGCTGTACGAAACGATGAGCTTGTCCGCCGAGTCCGAATCTGCTGCAATAATTTTCGATGCGTGCGTTAAGTTCCGGACGGTCGAAGTCCTGAGAACTGATTGTATAGAAGAGGTTTTTCTGACGGCTTATGAAATGACACGTCTCTTCTTTGAGCGGCGACGACAATATCCGTCCCGGTTTTCCGTCTTCACATATCGAACCGTCTTTCATAAAGATGACACGATCGGCAAGTTCCGCGACGGCATCGAGGTCGTGCGACACCATTATCATAGTTATATCTTTCTTTATTTTACGCAAGACATCCATCACCTCGCTGCGAGATATCGGGTCGAGAGACGACAGAGGCTCATCAAGAAGCAAGAGCTGCGGTTTCATCACCAAACATCGAGCTATAGCAACACGCTGCTGCTGACCTGCCGACAACTGATCAGGATAATAAGACGCCCTTCCCGACATGCCAACCATCTTAAGATATTCCATCGCATGACGCTCCGCTTCTTCCTTCTTCATATTCAAGACATGAATAGGCGCGAACGTGAGATTCTGCAACACATTCATATTCTCAAAAAGGTTGAACTTCTGAAATACCATACCGATTTTAGCTTTTAGCTGACAGCTGACAGCCGACAGCTGACTGCGATGATTGCTCTCCAATCCTGCGATGCAACGTAACAATGTAGTCTTGCCACATCCCGACTCACCAATGATACATACCGTCTGACGTTCATCTACAGACAACGACACATCGTGAAGTATCTCCTTACCTTGAAACGATTTACTGATATGCAAGAACTCAATCATTGTAAAAATATTTTTTCGATATACAATCCAATGCCTTTACTATAAGCCATGACAGAAGCAGATACAAAAGCGACACTAACAAAAGCGGCACGAAAGCATCGTAAGTGAATCCTCTGATGGCATCGACGGCTTTCACTAAGTCTTTCTGCGCTATGTAGCCAGCGTAAGAAGTGGCTCGTAACAAGAGTTTCAGTTCGCCTCCAACCAAAGGAAGCATCGTCTTAACAGCCTGAGGCAATATAATGTAACGATAACATTTGAAGGTGCTGACACCTAACATCTGTCCAGCTTCCAATTGCTCCTTCCCCACTTGCATGATATGTATCTTGAAGATTTTATATAAGGCTCCTGAAGTATAGATGCCGAGAGCGATGATAGAAACCAATATTCCGTTCATCGCGCCGCCGAAGACGACATAGAAGAAAAACATCATCAACACTACAGACGGGATGTCGTGTATCGTCATCACGAACCAGCTGAGAGGCTTATATAACCAGAGGCATTTATGAGTTATTGAAAGATATGTCAGAAACGCACCTAATATCACAGCGACTATGGCTCCGAAAAAAAATATGATGACGGTGGTCTTGAAACCGCCCCATATCAGATGCATCGCCTTTTCGTTAAATAAGTTACGACTTAAGCTACCTTTTATCTTCTCGAAAAGAGACATTTCTCTGATTGAAGAATCCTCGCCAACCGCAACATCTTTACGTGGTACGACAACAAAAAATTCCTCGCTATCCGGCGTTGCGACAGAACCAAGCAACACATAATCCTGATTACGTTTTACAACCATATCGGCGATTTCCTGCGTCATCACCGCAACATCACAACGATTAGATTCCATATCCAAAAATAGTGAAATCACTTTGTCATATTCCGTAACCGAAGCATGAGGAAAGAGAGCTTCCACAACATCCTTCTCAACATTAGAATGAAGTATGCCGATATTCTTTTCTGAGATGTCGGATACATCCTTATATAATGCCTTGGATGTACATCCTCCCAAAAAAGTTAAGAGACTTAATATAGATGATATTAGTATGATACGTTTCATTATAGTAAAAAAAAAGGGACGTATGAAAAAACGTCCCCAATAATTATTATTGCTTAACAATTTTCTTTGTTAATGTATTTCCTTTGTTGTCAACAAGTCTTACGAAATAAAGTCCGCTATTTAATGAAGTGACGTCTATTTCATTTCTGTTTTCAACGAACATGACTTGTTGTCCTACCGCATTGAAGACAGTCACGCTTGTAATATTTTCAGATTCGATATAAAGAACGTTGTTCATCGGGTTAGGATAAATCTCAGTCGATGCGAAGTTCTTTTCTTCAAGACCGACTTCACCTGTCCATGTAACAGGAATTGTTTGCTCTCCGACAGAAGAGTTGATCACCAATTCTGTTTCTATTACAAGTTCTCTTTTCCACACTTCATTCATATATACTTCAACTTCAACAGACTCTCCGACAGCAATTGTATAAGGCAATGTAAATTCATATTCTGTATCAAACATTAATGCATTATCACCTCTAAACATAATATCGTTTAAAACAACATCAGAAGCGGTATTATTTGTTATTGTCAAAGTTTCCATTCCGCCTTCGTATGTGTCATCCAAATTAATCTCTTCAGGATTTAAAGTCAACAATGTTTCAGCGTGAGCTTCCATTGTGAAAGTATGAGGGTCGAGTTCGCCGAAGACTGGTTGTTGGTATCTGCGGTTTGACTCATCAGCACCGAAGACATAATAATCAACTTTTGATCCGCCGTTATAACCTTTGATATAACCAACATATTCGTCAGGGTTTCCTGTTGCTGTCATCTTAGCTGTCTGATATTCGCCACCGTCAATGCTATAATAAACAAGGAGAGAATCTTGTTTCAAGTCAGCGCCGCTGTAAGCGATGAACTTAGAAGTGATGGCGATAGAATCTTGCCATTGTTGTTCGCCGAAGACGACGTTACGATGATCTACATAGAACATATTGAAGTCCATGACACCGCGAGTACGGCAATGAAGAGCGTCGGTGTTGAGCCAACCGTCCCAATAGCTGTTGTTTTCAATGCCGATGACTTCATAACCCGGCATAGCTTCACGGTAGAGGTTAAGAGCTGCTTCGTTATATGCATTATTAGATCCCATCGGGACGAGGACTTTTTTGTTAAGAATCAAGCTGTTTGTATAAGGAGATATGACGCTTCCACCAGGAATGTCGATGCGATAAACTTTATAAGGATAACCCCAGCAGCAGTTTGTCGTCTCGAAATATTCTGCCACTTCTTCGTAATAAGGATAACGAGGATTTGTTTCAGGAACGCGAGCGAGCATGATTTTGTCGGGAGCGAGATATTTTCCCCAACAGTCGACGTGAGCGATATAGTCGCCTTGAGGGTCGATAGTAACGTGATAAGGGTCGATGCCGAGATAAGCCTTCATTCTTTCATAAACCTGATCTTCAGTAATGCCTTCAGCAACGCTTTCTGTGATGACGATGTCGTCGGAAACGCCATGACCGCGACCGTCTTCCATCATATTACCGCCGGTGTGAACCACGTTCATTCCGAACATCTCGATATCCCAATATTCTGCGAAATGACCTGGGATGTCATCATCGTAAGGACGAGGACGGTTGTATTTGTTATCAACGATAGCAGGCTCTTTGCCGTTGAAGATATACCAAGGACCGAAGTCGCGAATCCAATACGAGTTTGTTGGAGCATTCAAATATTCGATATTTGCCATATTGACACCAGCCGATTGGAAGTCGCTTTGAGCATAACTCTGTTCATAGCTTTCGACTATAACAATGACTTTGCAATCTTCAGCCATCTCCTTAACTAATTCTACCGGAATTCCGAGAGGATAGACAATCATAACAGCCTGCATAGGTTCATATTCACCAGGGAAACGCACCTCGCCCGTTGGAGGAGGAGTCTCAACGAAACTGCGATTTGTTATCGGCATATTCATCTCTTCTTCTGAGAGATATTTCTTCAATCTCCATTCAGGAAGATTTTCTTGTTGTGAAAAAGCGTTGAAATTAAGACCAATAATTAAACTTAAAAATAGTCCTACGAAAGTAAATTTTTTTCTCATTTTTTAATTAATTTTGTTACGCAAAAATACCAAATTTTCCCATTATTACGTTATCTTTGCAAACATTAATATCACTTATTTCAAAAATCATTATTCATCGATGAAAAGACATATATATCAATTATCTATCACATCGTTATTTCTATTTATATTTTCTTCTTGCTCATTACTTGATAATGTGCCGTTTTTAAATATTACAAATACCGATAATCATACTGACAGTATCGCCAATATTGAAACAGAGATTAATGATACTATCGTTTATGATGATGAAGACATTTACGGAGAAACATTATATGAAGATGAGGTCGCATTTCACGACAGCACATCAATTACCTCTTACGACATAAACTCGATGATTCCCGATTCCATCACAGACCCTGTCACACTCGATAGTCTGACTTTAGCATTACAAGAACGTATAGATTCTGAAAACTCTGGAGAGGCTATCGTCGAGGAGTCGAATGTGATGTTGGGAATGATAGAAGACTTAGCCGACATTCCATATTTCGAACAGAACAAATTGGAATCCAGTTCAAAGTCTGAGAACATATATAATTATCCTGAAGGTTACGTCCCGACATTTGCCGACAGTGTTTATGCGGAACGTATCGATATGTTGAGAAGACAGACAACAATAGAGTTGGTATACAACAAACATGTCAAGTCGTTCATTGATGTTTATGCTGTAAAAAAACGCGATCATACTTGCAGAATCTTGGGTCTCGCCGACATTTATTTCCCGATGTTCGAACAAGCATTGGACAAATACAATATTCCGTTAGAGATAAAATACCTAGCTGTTGTCGAGTCGGCATTAAATCCTCGCGCAGGTTCTCACGCTGGAGCAAAAGGACTGTGGCAGTTTATGTATGCCACCGGAAAGACATATAAATTAAATGTCACCTCTTTGGTTGACGACCGCATGGATCCTGTCAAGGCAACAGAAGCAGCTTGCCAGCATCTCCTTGATTTATATAACAAATATGACGATTGGTTCTTGGCGTTGGCGGCTTACAACTCAGGAGCAGGCAATGTAAACAAGGCTATCCGTCGCGCCGGAGGTTTGAAGAACTATTGGGCGGTATGGCCTTTCCTTCCAAAAGAGACAAGAGGCTATGTACCTGCTTTCATCGCAGTCAATTATGTGATGAACTATTCTCAAGAACATAATCTCTACCCTACCGACCCCGGCATCATAGTCGATGGTGTCGACAGTGTGACGGTTCACGAGCCTTTGCATTTCGAACAACTCAATGAGATGCTCAACATCCCGATGGAAGACATCAAATTTTTCAACCCGCAATATAAAGCCAACATAATCCCTGCTAACGCAAAAAATCCTATGTCGTTACGACTCCCAGAAAAATATATCGACAGCTTCATCGTCCATGAGAAAGAACTTTATAACTTCAAGACCAAGAGAGGCATCGACAAGGCGAAACTTGAAGAGGAGATGAAGAAGGTGAGCGACAGAAGTGTCCATATCGTGAAAAGCGGCGAAAACCTCGGCAGCATCGCGAAGAAATACCGCGTCAGCGTAAATCAACTTAAATCATGGAATAAACTGAAAGGCACCACGATATATCCGGGACAGAAACTTATCGTATATAGTTCAGGAGCACCTATGGCACAAGCAGGTAACAGCAACCCAGTGGAACGCTCTACAGAGCAGAAGATACATACCGTGAAGTCGGGAGAGAGTCTCAGCGTCATCGCAAATAAATACAAATGCACCGTCACCGACCTTAAAAGATGGAACAACCTTAAATCCAACACCTTGCAAATAGGTCAGAAACTAAAGGTTTATCCTCCAGCCGACAGCAGCAACGCGTCGGTAGTTCACACCGTAAAATCGGGAGACAACCTATGGGATATATCAAGAAAATATGGCGTCACCGTTGAACAGATTAGAAATCTCAATGGTTTAAGTTCGAAAGCAGTGCTTAAGGTAGGACAGAAGTTGAAGATAAAATAAAAATCTGAGAATCTGAAAACCTGAGAAACTGAGAAGATAGACTGTTGACTTAAAAAATATTAACAAACATAAAAATATAAACTATGAAAAAAACGACTTTAATTGCAATAATGTTGGTTCTGTTAACCTCATTGTTCTCTTGTGTTGATGAAGATAAACCAAAAGAAAGTACCAAGGCTCGTTCCGTAGGCGGCACATCGGAGATTCTCTTAGTGACACAGAACGACGAACAATGGAACGGACAGATGGGTCAGGCAGTACGTGATTTCTTTGAACAAGAACAATACGGACTTCCGCAGCCGGAGAAAAACTTCAAGGTGGCGCATCTCAACATCGACGCTCTCAGCGATATGTTCAAGAAACATCGTAACCTCATCATCGCCAAGATTGACGAGAACATAAAGAATCCTTTGGTTGAGACACAGAAAAACTGGATGTCGGAACCACAATTCGTGATAAGAATAACGGCATCATCACCGGAGTCTTGGGTAAGGACTTTTGAGACACAAAAAGACGGACTTAAACTTTTATTCGATGAAAACGAAAGAGAACGTTTCCAGGAGTTCTTCCGTCCTACGAGAGACCATAAGATTATAGCGCAGCTAAAGAAACAGTTCGGCGTAACGATGAACGTCCCTGAAGGTTATTTCATCGGCATCGACAAAGACGACTTCATGTGGATTCGTAAGGAGACATCCGACATGAGCATGGCGTTTTTGATTTATGAGTTACCTTATAAAGATACTGCCGACTTAAACCCTGACAACATCATAAGAGTGAGAGACTCCATCGTCCATAAATATATCCCAGGACCTATCGACGGTTCATATATGACAACAGACAAAGAATTCATAAAGCCAGTCTTCAAGACATTACCTGACTTCCCGGCAGGTTACGCCGTTGAGACACGCGGATTATGGAATGTAGTCGGCGACTTCATGGCAGGACCTTTCGTTTCTTATTCTATAGTAAATCCAGAAAGCAATAAGATTGTCACCGCCGAAGGTTGGATCTATTATCCTAACAAAGACAAGAGAGATTTGCTCCGTCAACAAGAAAGTATCCTTTACAGTTTAAAGTTTGTTGACAAGGACTAAGGACAAAAGACTAAGGACTAAAATAAAAGGCGTCATTTCGATTTGAAGTGACGCCTTTCTATTATTTAATCCATATTTAATTAAAGAATTTTGAAACCTAATGTGACGGTGAAGATGTTTTGTTTTGTGTTATCGCCGATTTCTACCTCGCCTAAGCCTGGCACATTAATTTCATCATCGAATGCATCGGTCAAACCAAGGCTATAGTTTACATCTAAGGTAAGTTTCCAGATGTCGATACCGAGGTTCAAAGCGGCACCCATTGTCATGTCTTCGTTTGGTGATTCCTGCACCTTGGTTTTTGTATCGCCCATAAAATTTGAAGAATATTCAGTCTTGCCTACTGCAAAATAGAAAACTGGACCCACATTAGCTCTCATCTTAATAATAGGTATATCTATAAATTGATAACCAATCATAATTGGGAGAGCCAAATTGCTTTGGTTAATTGTAAATGTTGGATTTGGAATAAAATTATCAAAGCCCCAGTCATTACCTAAAACATTTACTTCAAATACTTTTCCTGATTTAAAATATAACAACTCAGGTTGAATTACGATGTTCTTAATTGTAAGACGTGCGAAAACACCAAATGTCATATTGCCTTTGAAATCTGATTTGATGTTAGCCTTATCTACCGACAATTTTGTTGTCTGATAACCTACTTTAGGTCCGAATGTGATAGGAGAAATTTGCGCATTAGCGATTGTCGCTATGAAAAGCGCAGCGAATAATAAAAATACTTTTTTCATGTTTGAACAATTTTTAATTTTCCACAAAGGTAGCAAAAAAAATATTAGAAAAGTATCATCTACCGTTTAAAAAAAAAATTGTAATTTCGTAACTTTAAAATTTATCAAGACATGAAAAAAGTATTATTAACAATTGCATTTGTCATCGCTATGACAATCAGTGCGTCAGCACAATTCAAACCATTTCAACTTGGATTAAAGATAGAACCTGGCATAGGCTGGGCAAAACTCAACACCGACCATCTTTATGATGGGGTTACAAAGATGGATTTCGGATGGGGTTTCGTCGGAAATATCTATTTCGTTGAAAACTACGGCATCTCCACTGGTTTTAACGTAAGATTCATGAACAGCGAATATAAATTCAACACCCATACTGATGGAGAAATAACACGCATCATTAAAAACCAATATTTTGAAATACCTTTTGGTTTGACTATGCGCACTGAAGAAATGAGCGGCATTAGAATTATGGGCAACGTCAGTTATGGACTTGGATTCTTATGGAACAGCAAAGAAAGAAACTATAATGCAGCAGGTGACGAGGTAAACATGCTTACTGATTATAACAAATCACGTCATACACTTATTGTAAAACTAGGTTTAGAATATGAAATACTCGACTCTAGTTGTCTCACTGCAGCATTGGTATTCAACAATAATGTATCTAATATTTATGCTAAAGAATACCAACAAAATGTTTTACTTAACAGTATCAGTCTGGAAATTGGATTTATGTTCTAACAAAAATATTAAGGGGAAATGAAAATCACATTAGCTCAGATAAACTTTATCGTTGGTGATATTGAAGGCAACAAGGAGAGAATTATCGCCGCCGCTCAACAGTCGAAAGGTTCTTCTTTAGTGGTGTTCTCTGAATTATCTCTCTGTGGTTTCCCTCCATATAACTTATTAGGTTATAACGACTTTATAGAGCGATGCGAGAAAGCCATCGACGAAATTGCTGAACAATGTGACACCATACCTTTATTAATAGGCGCACCAGTAAGAAACACTTCAGGCAAAGGAAAACCTCTCTTCAACGCCGCCATATTCTTACATCAAGGCAAACGCCAAATCTTTAAAAAGAAATATTTTAATATGAGACGCCACAGGGGTGACGTCTCTACGTTTGAATCCGATTATTTTGAACCTGCCGATGAAACCAACATCCTTCAACTCGGATGCATGAAAGTAGCAGTCACCATCGGCGAAGACCTTTATAATATAGGCGATGACGAATTCCTCATGACAAACCGCATCGACGATTTCGAGGAAAAACCGGAAATCATCGTCAACCTCGCCGCCGACCGCTTCGACTATCAGCGTGCAGCAAAGAGAAGAGAGATTCTCCGAATGACAGCATTAAAACATGAGATACCATTGATTTACGTCAATCAAGTAGGTGGGAACGCAAATCTCATTTACGATGGCGGCTCTATGGTTTTCGGTTATATGGGCTACGTCATCAAGAGTCTTCCTTTCTTTAAAGAAGAAGTATCGACATTCGACTGCGAACTTTTCATCTCGATGAAGAGAGAAGACAATCAGGTCATTCCTCCAAAGATGGAACTCATCCACGACGCTTTAGTTCTCGGTATCCGCGATTTCTTCCAAAAACAAGGTTTCAAGAAAGCTGTCTTAGGATTATCAGGAGGATTAGACTCGGCTCTCGTCATTGCATTGGCAGCAAAAGCTTTAGGCGCAGAAAACGTAATGGGAATCTTGATGCCTTCACAATATTCGTCAGACCATTCTGTCACCGACGCCATCGCATCAGCGGAAAACCTCGGTTGTCCTTATCACATCGTGCCGATAAAAACCGCATACGACGCTTTTGAAGAAACGTTGAAACCGATATTCAAAGACCTTCCTTTCGATGTGACGGAAGAAAACATCCAGGCGAGAAGCCGAGGTCTCATCGTGATGGCGATTTCAAATAAATTCGGAAACATCTTATTGAACACAAGCAATAAAAGCGAGGCATCCGTCGGCTACGGAACTTTATATGGCGACCTCTGCGGAAGTCTCTCCGTCATCGGCGACCTTTATAAGACAGAAGCCTTTGAATTATGCCGTTACATAAATCGTGATAAAGAGATTATCCCTTGGCATACCATCAACAAACCACCATCAGCAGAGTTGCGTCCCGACCAGAAAGACACCGACAGTCTGCCAGATTATCCAATATTGGACGCTATTTTATATCAATATGTTGAACTATCAAAAAGCGCAGAAGAAATCATTGAACAAGGTTACGATGAGTTTGTTGTTAATAAGGTCGTGAAGATGGTTTACCGTAACGACTTCAAGCGTTTCCAACTCGCACCTGTCTTGGCGATTTCGCCTAAGCCTTTTGCAATGAGAGAAATGCCGATTGTTAAAAAATAATAACATCAGTGGCACATATAAGAAGTCATAGTATTGAAGACGACGAGCGTAAGCGAGACGAGCGTTACGCCATGATGACACAGGATCCTGTCAAGAAACTCGTTCTCAAGATGTCGGGACCTACTATTGTCAGCATGTTGGTCACTTCGCTTTACAACATCATTGACGCTGCCTTTGTCGGACATATCAGCACAGAAGCAGCAGCAGCTGTCGGCGTGTCGTTCGCATATATGACTTTCATCAACGCCTTCGGATTTTTCTTCGGTCATGGTTCGGGCAACTTCATCTCGCAGGCACTCGGCGCACGTAAATATTCCGATGCCGAGAAGATGGCAGCGACAGGATTCTTGTCGCCTTTCATCTTAGGAGCCATCACAGGATTGTTAGGACTTATCTTCATAACTCCATTATCTAAAGCCATCGGCGCTACGCCGGATATTTTATCCCTGTCAAACGAATATCTGTTTTTCATCCTGATAGGAACGCCGTTTATGATGTCGGCACTCGCTTTGAACAGCCAACTACGACTTCAGGGCAACGCCAACTACGCCATGATTGGAATCATATCTGGAGCAGTGCTCAACATCATCTTAGACTCGATATTTATCTTAGACATGGGCATGGGCGTGAAAGGAGCTTCATTGGCGACATTAATAAGTCAGATCGTGAGTTGGCTTATATTGTTGATAGGTACCTTCAGAAGCGGCAACGTACATATCAGATTGAGAAACTTCTCCCCTAATTTCGCACATTACAAAAAGATATTAGACGGCGGACTTCCATCCTTATGTCGTCAGGCATTGGCATGTGTAGCAACGATTTGTTTAAATCACTCGGCAGCGATTTACGCCCTCGACGGCAACGAAGCATCAACCATAGCGGCGTTTTCCATAGTGTCGAGATGCATGATGTTCGCCTTCTCAATAGTACTCGGCATCGGACAAGGATTCCAGCCGATATGCGGGTTCAACTACGGAGCGAAACTATACGGACGCGTGAGAGAATCATACACCTTCACCATGAGCATCATGACATTATTCTTATTAATATCCGGAACCTTAGGATATATCTTCGCGCCACATATCATCAGTTTCTTCCGAAGTGAAGACCCCGAACTCATCGCAATAGGAAGCAGAGTCTTGAGATGGCAATGTATCGCTTTCCCACTCATCGGTGTATCAACATCGACGAATATGCTTTTACAAACAATAAGAAAGACACTGCCAGCGACGATATTATCGATGTGCCGTCAAGGAATATTCTTCCTCCCTATTTTATACATCGCGCCATTGTTCCTTGGTTTGAAAGGCGTTGAGATGACGCAAGCCATAGCCGATGTCATGACATTCCTGCTTGCGATACCGATTGCGATTGGCGTCTATAGGAATCTGAAAATCTGAGAAACTGAAAACCTGAGAATTTTGGTAGAGATGTTTCAATGATTCCTGCTAAATATAAATGAACATTGAGGCATCTCCCGTAGAGGCACATGGACGTGTGTCTTTCAAATTGAAAATTGAAATCTGAAGTAACATATTGCTGAAGGCTGACACTAAAAAAATCAGCAGTCAGTATAATTTACCAAACTGCTGATTACTGATTGCTAATAGCTTATATCTTATTTATGTCCGTAGCTGCTGCCGTCGAAACAGTGCATACAGATCTCGTCCTTTGGTAATCCGATGGCGTCTCTGATAATATCTATAGTGTTGAACTTCAGTGAGTCGACACCGATATGTTTGCGTAACATCTCGACGAGGTTCGCATATTGTTTTGTGGTATGGTCGCAGTAATATTCTAAGTTTTTATAAGCATCGCCTTCCAACTCTTTGATGCAACGACGTGTGATAAGTTCCATGTCGGTCTTTGAATTGGAGAAGTTGAGGAATGGGCAACCCCAAATCAATGGAGGACAGCTGATTCTGATATGTACTTCTTTGGCACCGCATTCATAAAGCATTTTAACGTTGTCGCGAAGTTGTGTGCCACGAACGATAGAGTCGTCGCAGAAAACCACTTTCTTGTCTTTTAACAATGAGGCGTTGGTAATGAGTTTCATCTTAGCGACATGTTCTCTTTCTTCTTGTGTAACAGGCATGAAACTACGCGACCATGTCGGAGTATATTTCACTACGCTTCTGACGTAAGGTATCTGCTTGCCGTTGGAATAACCTATAGCCATACCTATACCAGAATCTGGAATAGGAGCTACATAATCGACTTCAACGTCATCCATTTTACCCATTGCGTAGCCACCGTTATATCTCATGTTCTCTACAAAAATGTCATCGTATGCCGCTGCCGGATAACCATAATAAATCCACATGAAAGAACACATCTGACATTTCTTGTTTGGAGCGAGAAGCTGAATGTAACCTTCCGGAGTGATTTTCATAATCTCACCAGGACCAATCCATCTGTCGGTCTTATAATCCATGTTGACGTAGCTGTGACTTTCTGTTGCGAGTACATAGCCATCCTCATCTTTGCCTATAGCGATAGGAGTACGACCGAATTTGTCGCGGGCAGCGATGATACCTTCCGGAGTTAGAATCAACATCGAACATGAACCTTTGATTTTATTGAAGACGTTCTGAATACCATCGACGAAGTCCTTGCCCTGAGTGATGAGAAGAGCTACTAACTCTGTAGGATTTGTGCTGCCGCCGCTGAGTTCTGCAAAATGCTGTTTGTTGTCAAGACATTCTTGTTCCAACTCCTTGAGATTGTTGATTCTCGCTACCGTTACGATGGCGAATCGTCCGAGGTGCGAATTAACGATGATAGGTTGCGCATCAGTGTCGCTAATAACGCCGATACCCATGTTACCATGGAACTTCGCTAAGTCGGAATCGAATTTTGTTCTGAAATACGCACCCTCGATATTGTGAATCGAACGATAGAATGTTCCGTCATGAACTGTTGCAAGACCAGCACGTTTTGTGCCAAGATGTGAATGATAGTCAGTACCATAAAATAAATCAGAGATACATGTTCTCTTTGATACTACTCCAAAAAAACCACCCATTTTTTCTTTATTTATATTGTTTGAAATCAGACAACAAAAATATATATTTTTTTAAAAAAATACATATAGAAATTTTATGTTTTTTATCGTATATTTGCAAAAGTATGGTTAAATAGCAAATCATTTATTATCAATAAAATTTAAGTATGAAAAAGTATCTATTATCAATTTTTATGTTTTTAGCTGTATTTAGCACACAGTTGAAAGCTGACGAAGGTATGTGGTTGCCATACAATTTAAGCAACCAAAGTTTGTATGAGATGCAACAACTCGGTTGTCAACTTACAGCAGAACAAATCTTTAATTTAAACCAACCTAGTTTGAAGGATGCTATCGTCCAATTCGCTAACGGTTGTACAGGCGAGCTCATCTCTCCCAAAGGTTTGCTTCTTACAAACCACCACTGCGGTTTGGGATATGTACAAGCTCTCGCTTCTGTTGAACACGACTACCTCACAGATGGTTTCTGGGCTTTGGATATGAAAGAGGAACTTCCTTGCGAAGGTCTCTACGTTTCTTTCCTCGCTAATGTTGAAGACGTTACAGATAAAGTCCTCGCTAACGTAACAAAAGAAAACAGAGAAGAAGTCATCAACGCTAACATCAAAGCGTTAAAAGAAGAAGTCAAAGGCGACAGAGACGTAAGAATCGAAATCGTTCCTTTCTACAGCGGAAACCAATACATCATGTTTGAATATGATGTATATCGCGACGTACGTCTTGCAGCTTGTCCTCCATGGGGAATAGGCAAATATGGCGCTGACACCGACAACTGGACATGGCCTCGTCATAAAGGCGACTTCTGTATCTTCAGAGTTTATACCTCACCGGATGGAAAACCTGCTAAATATAGCGAGGAAAACGTCCCAATGCAATCGAAACATTACTTGCCTATTAATATAAAAGGTGTAGAACAAGGCGACTACGCCATGATTATGGGTTATCCTGGAAGTACAGACCGCTATTCAACAAGTCGTACTATCAGCAACATCATCAATGAAGAAGGTCCTGCTATCATCGACTGCCGTACAACAAAATTAAATGAATATCGTAAACACATGGACGCCGACCAAGAGGTGTTTATCAAATACGCTTCAAAACAGGCAAGCGTTTCTAACTATTGGAAATATTATATCGGTCAGGTGAAACAGTTGCAACGTAACCGCGTACACGACAAACGTCTCGTTCAAGAATATCAATTCGGAGCATGGGTGTTTTCAAATGAAAGCCGCAAAGCTGAATATGGTAAGATTTTCGAAGGTGTCGAAGCAAAATGGGACATCTTAGACGACATCCAAAAACCTATGACATATCTCCGTGAAGCCGGATGGAATGGCGGCGAAGCTATTTCTTTCTCACGCAGATTCATGAGACTCAACAATCTAATCAACGACAAAGCTGACAAAGAAGAAATCTCTGCTATAGCAGAAGCAATGAAAACCAGTGCTGAATCATTCTATAAAGATTATGACATGGCATTAGACAAAGACGTTACTATCGCTCTGTTAAATCTTTTATATAATGACATCGACAGATATGTCCCTTCTATGATAACAGAAATAGGCGACAAAAACAACGGCGACTTCACTGCATGGGTTAACGCAGCTTTTGAGAAATCAATCTTCGTCGATCAAGCAAGACTTGAAGAATGGCTGGCAAATCCTAAGTCATTAGATAAAGATCCTATCTTCGCATTGACAATGAATATCATTGAAATGTATAACGACGTAGTTCTTCCTAAATATTTCGCAGCTGCTGAGGCTGGCGACGAAGCAGAACGTCTCTACATGAAAGGTTTGATGGAAATGCAGTCTGACCGTAACTTCTACCCAGATGCCAACTTCACAATGCGTCTCACTTACGGTAGCGTTGAACCTTACAAAGGTGCTGACGCTGTCAACTACAACTACGTCACAACAATGGACGGCGTGATGGCAAAATATAAACCGGGCAACTGGGAATTCGACATCCCTCAAGATGTTAGAGATTTATATGAAGCAAGAGACTACGGTCGTTACGCTGACGAAAACGGCGATTTGATTGTCAACTTCATCACAACAAACGACATCACCGGCGGTAACTCAGGAAGCCCTGTCATCAACGGCAAAGGCGAACTCATCGGTCTCGCTTTCGACGGCAACTGGGAAGCGATGAGCGGCGACCTCTCATTTGAACAGAAGGTACAACGTACAATCTGCATGGATGCACGTTACCTCTTATGGTGCATCGAGAAAGTCGGCAAGGCTCAAAACCTCATCGATGAAATGACGGTGATTGAATAATTTATAATGCATAATTCATAATTCATAATGCATAATGTAGGGGCACATTGAAGGTGTTCAAATAAGAAAAGAGGTCGGAAAAATTTTTCCGACCTCAATTTTTAATTGTCAACTGTTAATTGTCAATTGTTATTCTACGTAATATTCAAAAAAATTACATCCTAATATTTCGTTTATCCTTATCAGAAGTTCAGTGTTGATATTGTTCTAAATTGAATTCCGTCAAATGACTGGTTAAATAACCGTCAAATGGCAGATTAAATAATCGTCAAATAAAGGAAATATTTTATTATGCCATAGTTTCATTACAAGATTAATTTTATCTTTGCAAGAGTATATAACGATTTTTTATGAAGACAAACTACAGACAAAGAATAGCTGACAGGCTCCTTGTTCGTAAGTTAGCAGGGAAAGGTGCTGTTGTGATTGAAGGTGCAAAATGGTGCGGAAAGACAACTACAGCCGAGCAGATTGCAAAAAGCGTGTTGTATATGTCTGAGACTGGTAAGATTGAACAAAATAAACAATTGGCAAGAATAAATCCGTCATTACTACTTAAAGGTGAAAATCCTCGACTGATAGATGAGTGGCAGGTCGCACCTATTTTGTGGGATAATATAAGATTTGAATCAGACCACAGAGATGAGTTGGGGTTGTTTATCTTGACAGGTTCTTCTGTGCCAGCTGATATGAATGAAGTTATTCACAGCGGCACTGGACGTATAGGTTGGTTAAAGATGCGTACTATGAGCTTGTGGGAATCTGGCGATTCAACAGGAGAAGTGTCACTGTCAGAACTTTTTACAACACCAGATGTCATAAGCGGAATTTCTTTAATTGATCTTGAAAAAATTGCGTTTTTATCTTGTCGCGGAGGTTGGCCCTTGGCTGTTAATATGGATGATGAGATAGCTTTAGACCAAGCTTTTGACTATATCGAAGCAATAGAGAAACGAGATATTTCTATGTCAGATGGTGTAAACAGAGATCCTATTAGAACTCACAGATTATTACGTTCATACGCCCGTCATCAGGGTTCACAGGCATCATACGGTACAATAAGAGCAGATATGATTGCAAATGAATCTGATACTATTAGTGAAGATACAATAGCTTCATATATAAACGCATTGAAAAAGATATTTGTTATAGAGGATTCGGAGGCATGGAATCCTAACCTTAGATCAAAGTCAGCAATAAGAACTTCTGATACTAAATATTTTACAGATCCATCAATAGCAACAGCTGCATTAGGATTGGGACCTTCTGACCTTATAAACGACTTAAATACTTTCGGACTTATATTTGAAACTTTATGTATAAGAGATTTAAGAGTATATGCTGAAGCATTGAACGGAAAGGTTTACCATTTCAGAGATAGAAACGGTTTGGAATGTGATGCTGTTATACATTTAAGAGATGGCTCGTATGGTCTTGTGGAGATAAAATTAGGAGGTGATGATTTGATAAATGAGGGTGTCAAGACACTTAAATCTCTTTCATGCAAGATTGATACAGAGCGTATGAAACATCCTTCATTTTTAATGGTGTTGACAGCTGTTGGATCTTATGCTTATCGTAGAGAAGATGGGGTTTATGTAGTCCCTATTGGATGCTTGAAAGATTAATTGTTATTCTACGTAATATTCAAAGAAATTACATCCTAATATTTCGTTTATCCTTATCAGAAGTTCAGTGTTGATATTGGGATTGTTGAAGATTCTGTACGCATGTTTTCTGGTACATGGTATCTGTGCTGCGAACCATGTCACCGTTCTGCCTTGCTCCCTGAGTTTCTGACGTATCAGTTTTCCTATATGTATATCTATAATTTCGGACTGCATAAAAAAAACCGTGAGTACTTGTTGATTACTCAAGGCTCGCCAAAACCTATTTCCACAAACAAGAAAGCTCACGGATATAACCCGCAAGCGTTCATGCTTTCTTTGTGGAAAATTTGAAATTTGGCGATTTCGAGTAATCAAAGAAAATGCTTTAAACGCTATGTTTATAATATGTTATATTTTATTTTTCTTACTTCTTTTCTATAAAATTATTTTTAGATGTTAACGAAGCAAAGTTAATGAAAAAATGACAATTGTCGTACGACAAAATAAAATTAACTTCTTCTTTGAACTTTTTTGACTATGGCTATACTTAACTCATAAAGTAACGCTATCGGCAAGGCAACCAACATCAATGTAAATATGTCTGCTGTCGGAGTAATTATCGCAGCTATTATGCAGATTACAACAAATGCGTGTTTCCTGTATTTGCGCATTATCTCAGCGCTTATCAAATCCAACTTGGCGAGGAAATAAGCCATAATAGGAATCTCGAATATTATACCTATCATTAGAGACAACATGAAAAATGTTGAAATATACGACGACAAAGCAATTTGATTTACTACCTCCGACGATACTTGATATGTGCTTAAAAATCTGAAAGAAAACGGAAATATCACAAAATAATTTAACAATACCCCGCAAGCGAAAAGTATCACAGAACAAAAAATAAGATAATACGAATAACGTCTTTCGTTGTCGTACAAAGCCGGACTGACGAATCCATATAGTTGATAAATGAGATACGGCATTGCTGCCACCACGCCCAACCACATCGAGACCGACAAATGCGTCATGAATTGAGACGCTAATTGTGTATTAATAAAGTCTATTTCAAAACTTCCAGGACATAAGACTTCCACATTTATTTTGCTTGATATCAAACACAAAATATCATACAAAATGAAATCGGATTTTGATGGGGCAAACAATATGCTAAAGACTTCATCTTTAAAAACAAAGGCTGCAATAGCACAAAGTAACCATATTGCCAAACAACGAAAAACGACTTTTCTGAAAACCTCTACGTGTTCCCAGAAAGTCATCTTTTCTTCATTATTTGTCTTGTTTTTCTTTTTTGTCATCTACAATATTATTATCATCATTGCCCTGAGAACCCGACATATCATTCATTCCGTCTTTAAAACTTTTGACACCTTGTCCCAATCCGCGCATCAGCTCCGGAATTTTCTTGCCTCCGAAAAGTAATAAAACCAAGACGATAATAAATATTATCTCTGTACCGCCAATCATCAAGAGTTTCATAACATTGACTATTCGTTAGTTACTAAATAAATTTCGCAGGTCTCGAAGTTGATTTCCCAGTTACCGTTAGGACTGCTTTCCCATTGATATTTAGCAGACATGGTGTTCCACCAGTTTTGGAATTTTGTTCCAGTCTCGCCCATGTCTTTTACGAGCTTCTCATACAAAGCTTCATTTTCAGCTGTCAATATCATAGCTAATTCATTCAATCCGTTACGACGTTCAAACAAATTCTGAATCTCATTCTTTTCTTGTTCTGTTACAGAACCGATTAATTTTTTACTCATATCTATATTTTTTATTTACCATTCTTTTCTTACATCAAAAGGATCTAAATAGCTGATTTCCTTGATTTCTTTATCAGGGAGAAACATTACGTGCTTGCGGATATTAGCTAACAACTCACGGCTTTCGTTACGTTCCAAATGTGAAACCACACATTGCTCGTGACCTGGAGTGTTGAGTTCGTAAGTAGTCTTTCTATTCAAATAGACGCATCTCTTACATTGATAAGCATCGCAGTTACGGCAGATTGGAGCGTACGACAATTTATAAAGCTGCGGATTCTTGACTTCCAAGCCGTTCTCTAAATCACCAATTGAGAATTTGGATTTTCCTAAACCATAATCTTCATTTTCGTCTGTAAGATAAAAAGCAGGACAGACATAAAACTTTCCGTCAGGAGCAAGAGTGATGTTTTCGTCACCGGCGTTGCAGTTGTTCATCTTGTCGAGCATCATTCTGTCGGTAAGAAGATTGAGTTGAGGAGTCTTTCCTTCAACATAAAGTTTCTCTATTTCCTTTGATAAAGAAGACAGAATCACTTTGTATTTCTCGAAATCATTTTCATCAAAACTGTCAATATCAGTTATCACTACATTGATACGCTTTGCTATAGGAAAAACCTTGTTCAGCGACAAATGATTTTCAAACAATTCAGATTTGGAAGTGCGAATCACATAAATGCCGTTCTCGTTGATTTTATATGATTCCAATTCTTTCCAATTGTTAAAAATAATTATGTCGGCATTATCCCTTAATCTCTCATCTTCGCAATCGGAAGGAACAATATCGCTATGATCTATTGTGTTTATCGCATCCTTATATTCTTGCGACAACTCAAAATTCGGATAGACGAATTGAATCATAAGATTTTCCTTCATCGCGAATAGGATTCCTTTTTTCAAATTCTCGACAGAAATCAGGCGACTTTCTTTCTTATCGTTTGAATAATGACAATACGAAGTGCTTGTATCGTCCAACTGAATAATTAAATATTGTAACATGACTTAGCAATTTATATTGTTAGACGATTGTTTCATTTGTTTCTCAGCTTCTTCCTTAGCGATACCTTCGAGTTCCAACTTGCGGTACAATTTATTCCAATAATAATTGTTAGCACGTACGCGAGCCTTGTGCATCTTGCAGATAGCCGTGGCACGTTGATAAACAGTACTCGATTCGGCAGCATCATAATTCTCGCCCTGACACCAAGCGCAACCACTTGCAACCTCACAGTCGATGCATTCCTGTCGGCTTTGAGTACAACGGTCGAGGGTGTGGAAAGGACGCAGTTTGTTCTTGTCGATACCTTTATTAATATTGCCGATCATCCAAGCCTTTTTGTCGCGAAGAGAATATTGAGCGAAGCGAGTGCAAGGATAGAAGTTTCCAGCTGCATCAATCGAGAGCATACGACCTGCGCCGCACCAGTTATTATTCCGTTTAATAGGGTCTAATGGTTTTCCTATTGATTCATCAAAAAAGGAACATTCATGTTCTTTATACAATCCCTTTTCAATAATTACATCAGCTAATTCTATGAGCTGATTCTCAAAAGTTATGTCATCACCATCTACCCATACATTCTCAAAAACCACATTAATATGAATTTCTTTAATGCCCAATGAATATATATGCAATACACTTTCACATATATATGGAATATCTTCACTGCTAATTGTCACTTTTGTAGCTGCACCAGCAATCTGCTCTAACCATAATGGAATATTCTTTACGACCTCTTGATATGATCCTTTTCCTGATGTCTTGAATATTCTGTTTAGATCATGTTTTCGTTCAGTTCCATCAATTGTAAGTCCAATATATAGGTGCTTCTGATTTTTCTTTATAAATTTCTGGACCTTGTCATTGTCATATTTTAACCCATTGGTAGTTAATGCAAATTGGTAATTAGCAAACCAATGATGATTTCTTCTATACAATTCATTTTTTATGTAGTCGCAAATCTTATCAATCAGTTCGACCTCTAAAAGTGGTTCGCCACCAATAAAATCCCAAACTACACCCTCCTCTGCAAAATCGGATTCGTTTTCCAAAATATAATCTATTGCCTTTTTCGCTACATCCCATGTCATCCTTTCCTTGCTATTTTTTCCAACAAGATAACAATACTTGCAGGCGAGTTGACAATCTTTCGTGACTATAAATGTTATAGTTTTCTTCATACGCTTAACAAAGAAGAACCTGTCGTGAATCTAAAAATCCGACAAGTTCCTCATTACAATCAAATTTTTACTTTAGATTCACAATATGACCAGCAATCGCCACCGCACAAACTATCACAATTGTTAGTACATCCAGAATCACAACTACCAGAACATGAGTTTCCACAACCAGATGGAGCAATATCATCATCAAGAGGATTGCAGCTGTTCAATAGTGGACCTAATGCTACTGCTCCTAAAATCGGCAATGCGCCTTTTGCTGCTTTTTTGAAGAACTCACGCCTCGATTGAATTTCTTCATTTCTTTCTTTTTTGTTTTCCATGATAATGTCATTTTTAGTTACTACTTATATGAACTTTTCGTTACCATTTTTCATAAAAAATGGATATGCAATATTATCCATTTTTCCTATTCATCAATAACTTACGCTATCCCTAAATAAGCCATAAAACTGTCCCTAAATAAGACACTGTAAATAATTCATAATGCATAATTCATAATGTAGGGGCACATTGAATATGTCAGAATATTAAGTCACCAAGCTGCCAAGTCTCTGAGACAACTAGAAATGTTTATAAATAAAAATTTCGTCAAATAGTCCCGTAGGGACGTAAGATAATAGGCAGGTGTGTAGTGAAACGGAACACCTTCCAAACAATAACAGACCATCATACAAGTCCCGTAGGGACGACAGAACTCTGTCGCACCTACAGTGCTTTGGTTGGTCTCGGCGCATTTTGAGCAGGGATTCCGCTAACGCTTCATCGCCTGACTTTTATCTGTCACCCTTTCAGGGTTCAGATTCATCTGAAGTATTTTATTGTTTGATTATATGATAGTTCCTTATATCGAACTCACGTTAATTAATGGACTATGCGATTATGAATCAGTGAAGTTTGGTGTAATCAGAAGAATAAGTGTTCAGCCAATCTTCCTGCTCTCGTCCGATTTGAATTTATACATTCCTGTTTCATAGGAGATTCTTCCCAAAACAATCCATTTGTTCAGACCTTTGTCTGCTGCCCATTCCGAATACCTTTCCTGAATTATCTTAGGATTCATACGAACTTGCGGAGTATTTCTCCATTCACGATTAGGAATCAATGCGTTAGATGCATATTCATTTGCCTCACGTTCTTCATGACTTTCATGATCATAACTAAAAATACTTAGTCTGTAATTGTGTTTTGAATCATTAACATAATGTTTATAGATATGTCCGACTTCATGCATCAGCGTGAATGCGAAATTGTCAATCCTGTCGTATCTTTTTGTAAGAATGATATATGGCCTTCCATTTTCAATAAAAGAATAACCGTCAACGGAAGCCTTCTCAATTTTTTCCTCAACACAAAACGCTATGCCATATTTCGAAAGAATCTTTGTTACATTTGTCATTGTATCTCGATTTTCATGTAATACAGTTGTCAGCTCATCCACGACCTCAGATTCCTGCTCTCTTACGAAAACACCTTCTGCAACAAGTGTTTTCGCTTTGGTCTCCGCTAAGATCTTCCATGTCATCAACATACGGACATCTTGACCTGTATTGGCAGATTTCTTGAACATTCCATTCACTTCCAATTGCAACTCCGCTGGTTTAGGCAGATGACAGATTTCTTTCAGATATTTTAATTTAACAACGGCCGATTCTGTTGATAATGAAGCACGTTTGAATATAGTCCTTACGTCAAAGATTTCATCATATAACTTTAACATATTGATAGCTTTTCTTTCCTCGACACCTTTCCGTTCGATAATTCTCACATCATGCTCGTATTGCGTCTGCAAATTGACCAACGAGATGGCAGAGATACCTAACACCTCTTCAATCCTATCAGCTATCGCCTTGGTCATGACACGCTTGCCTTTTATGAGTTCACATACATGCGACTTCTGCATACCAATCATTACAGCAAAATCCTTCTGCGACAAGCCTCTGTCATCCAATTCATATTTCAATATGGTGCCTGGAAGTGTGGCAATCCATGGCGTACTATTTTCATTTCTTGTTTCCATAATGATTTTCGTTTATTTCAATCAGTGAAATCTTTATCCCATCGTCTATCTCTTTGAATAGCAACCTCTCAACCCTTCCGTTGATTATTCTTACTGAGCTAAGAGAAATATGTTTCAATTGTTCGTAATGCAAAAAACTATATTCTTTTAATCGAGATACATGTTCGAGCGAACGCATCAGATTGTATATATCAGACAATCTACTTACAAATCTCTTATCACGAGCAAGTTTCTTATATTTCCCTCTACTATTCTTACCTTTCAGAATTAACTCTTTAAGATCTTCATCCAATATCTCTATTTTTAACATAAGACTTCATAAAAGTGTTTTTAATTCTATTGCAAAAATACTAAAAAATTCCCAATAAAAGGGAATTATAAGATTATTTTATCATTTTTGTCCATTACGCCAAAAATGTTTATAAATAAAAAAAGAGGTCGGAAAAATTTTCCGACCTCTAATTGTAAATTGTTAATTGTCAACTGTTAATTAAAAAGACGCATCAATGTTGATCTGACCCCAAAAAGTTGGACAGGTTAATAAAATATTTACATACAAAGGGTTCGGTATTTCACCGGACTCTTTCCGTTTAATCTTAATTTAATACGTTCGTTATTGTAATAATGAATATATTTTTTTAATTGTTTTTTAAAATCATCCATATCAGAAAACTTCTGCAAATATAATAATTCAGATTTCATA